>NZ_JAHHIR010000022.1 GCF_018678075.1 Epibacterium ulvae
TACAAGAACAATGGGCAGGCGGGATTGAGCATCGACTGACCAAGCCGAACCATCCCTGGACCAACGGCCAGGTCGAGCGGATGAACCGCACGATCAAGGAGGCGACAGTGAAGCGAGACCACTACGACAGCCACGAACACATCTCGGCGACTTCATGGCTGCCGACACCCTTGCCCGCAGACACAAAACGCGCAGCAGCCTCACGCCCTGCGAAAACATCTGCAAAATCTGGACTTCCGAGCCAGATCAATTCATCATCGACCCGATCCACCAGATGCCGGGACTGAACAAGTAGTTGCGTTTTGCACGATGGGTGAAGAGGGCAGGTCCGGTGTTTTCCCTTGCACCAGGTCGGCTAACAAGCGGCCCGCGTAGGTCCCCATGGCCACGCCATTCCAGTGGTAATTCAGCCCTGAAAAGAGTCCAGGGAAATCGGGCACCGCGCCGATAAAGTGCACCAAACCGGCCCTCATACCGACCAAACTGGACCATGTGTTGATGATCTCAACGGTCTTCCAAGCAGGAAAAAGGCGATGAAAGTGGTGAACCAATTGACGCCGGATGTGCTGTTCGGTGGTTGGTGAAGACATCAGGCCACCGCGCATTCCAAACAGGAACCGACGGTCCGGCATCAGACGAAAATAGTGCAGCAGGTGGCGGGTGTCCTAAGCCATTTGGTTGCTGGTCCAACCCTGCGCCTGAAGCTCGCCGTTGGTCAGTGGGCGCGTGACCAGAACGGTCGACTGACTAGGCAGGTCCCGCCCACGCAACCAATCGGGGATATCTTCGCTGGAATAACCGTTGGTCGCAATGACCACGCGTTTTGCGCGCAGCGAACTGGTGTTGGTGCGCAGTTCAAAGCCATTCGGCGTCTGTTTGATCCTGGCAACCGGGCTTTTTTGAAACAGTCGAGCTTTGGCGGTTTGAGCGCGGCGGCCAGACCGAACAGGAACTTTCGCGGGTTTAGTCCAAAGCCAACGGGCGTTGTCAGGGCTCCGAAAAATGGCCCCGCCAAACCCAAAGCGGCCAATTCGTTTTGCTCGAACAGCGACACACCATCATCTGCGGCGTGCGCCTGCTTGCGCAGCTCTGCCATGGCGCGCGGGGAATGGGCCAGGAGGGTCTCTCCCTTTGAATGTATGTCTGCCTGAATGCTGTGTCGGTCAATCAGATCGCGGGCAAGGGCGACTGCCTGCACTTCACTGTCTGCGTCACATTGTGCGGCCGATCCGCCGTGACGCCGGACCATCGTGGCATGGCCCAGCTTTGCGCCACCCAGACAGCAGAACCCGCCATTGCGCCCTGACGCCCCCCAGCCGGGTGTTTCGGCCTCAAAAAGGGCCACATCAACACCGGCCTCAGCCAAGTGGAGGGCCGCAGACACACCGGTAAATCCACCGCCAATAATCGCAACCTCTGCGGTGTGGGATCCCTCAAAAACGGGCCACGCCGGTGCCGAGATGGTTTCATCCCACCAGCAGTTGTCGCGCGGCCCATTCCCGTAAGCGTAGTCCGGATAGATCCGGCGCATCAGCTTCTTTCGGCCTCTTGTTCCTCGCGTCGTTGGCGGACCACCTGTCGTTTGCTGATGAGCGATGTTGTAATGACGCCCGTTGCCACAATGGCGATCATAATGGTCGACAGGGCATTGATCTCTGGGCTGACGCCCAATCGCACGGCGGAAAAGATCTTGATCGGCAATGTGGTTGCTGCAGGGCCCGAGGTGAAGGATGCAATCACCAGGTCATCCAACGACAAGGTGAAGGCGAGCAGCCAGCCCGAAATCACGGCTGGCGCGATAATGGGAAGGGTCACCAGGCGGAACGCCTCGGACGGGGTGCAGCCTAGATCCAGCGCGGCTTCTTCGATCGAGCGGTCAAACGTCACCAACCGTGAGGATACGACAACCGAGACGTAGCACATGGAGAAAGTCGTATGCGCCAGGATGATCGTGAGAACACCGCGGTCCAGCCCAATGCCGATGAAGAGAAGCAGCAGCGACAGACCGGTGATGACTTCGGGCATGACCAGCGGTGCGTAGATCATCCCAGAAAACAGCGTCCGGCCAAAGAATCGCCCGCCGCGCACCATGACATAAGCCGCCATTGTGCCCAGAACGGTGGCAAAGGTCGAAGAAACTACAGCCACTTTGATGGTGACCCAGGCCGCATTCAGAAAGGCATCATTGCGCAACAACTCGCCATACCATTTGGTGGAGAACCCGGCCCAAACCGTGACAAGTTTGCTTTCGTTGAAGCTGTAGATCACCAAGATCACGATCGGGATGTAAAGAAACGCAAAGCCAAGCGTCAGGGAGACCGTGTTAAACCAGCTCATCCGGGTCATTGTTCCGCCTCCTGCTGCTTTTGCTGATTGCGTTGGAACAAGACGATGGGCACCACCAGCAACAAAAGCAGGATGACCGCTACGGCTGATGCGACCGGCCAGTCACGGTTGGAGAAGAACTCCTCCCAGAGGACTTTACCAATCATCAACGTATCAGACCCGCCCAGCAGGGATGGGATGACAAATTCGCCGAGGGTGGGGATGAAGACGAGGAAGCTACCCGCGATGATACCGGTTTTCGACAAAGGGATGGTCACCAGCCAAAACGCGGAGATGCGGGAACAGCCCAAATCTTCGGCCGCCTCGATCAGGGAGGTGTCCAAACGTTCCAGCGCGGAGTAGATGGGCAGGATCATAAACGGCAGATACGTGTAGACGATGCCGATATAGACAGCGGTATTGGTGTTCAAAATCACCAGAGGATCAGAGATCACCCCCGTCCACAGGAGGAATTGGTTGAGGATGCCTTCGTTCGACAGGATCCCCATCCAAGCATAGACGCGGATCAGAAAGCTGGTCCAGAACGGCAAAATGACCAACATCATCAACGTCGGACGCCATTCGGACGGCGCGCGCGCCATAGCGTAGGCGATCGGGTAGCCAATCAGCAGCGTGCACAGGGTTGAGAAAACTGCGATGCGCAACGAACTGATGTAGGCTTTCCAGTACAGATCGTCCTGGGTGAGCCAGATGAAGTTCTCCAGATCCAGCTGCGCAAGGAACGCCCGGATGCCTTCGGCCCAGTCAAATTTTGGAACATAGGGTGGAATTGCGATCGCGATGTCGGACAGCGCGATTTTCAGCACCATCGCAAATGGGATCAGAAAAAGCGCAACCAGCCAGATATACGGGATAAATACGAGGAAAAAGCGCTGCATCAGCTTGCCAAAAGCACGCCTGCCGTGGCGGTCCAGGACAGCCAGACAGTGTCTTCCCATGTGAATGCACGACGCGAAATGCGGCGGGTATTTGCGGTCTGCGCTTTGATCACCGCGCCGTTTGTCAGCTCGACGTGGTAGGTCGAGCTGTTGCCCAGATAGGCGATGTCCAAGATCTTGCCCTGGACTGCATTGGTGGCATCATCCGGTTTATCCGCAGTGATCGCGACTTTTTCTGGACGAATGGCGAGATGACAGGTTTCATCAAGCGCGAACGGAATTGCTGATTTGGCCGTCAACGGCGCGGTCTCTTCGCTCCATTGAATGGCAAATGTGTCGTCGCCACTCGGGGTTGCCGTGCCAGGGATGATGTTCACATCGCCAATGAAATCCGCGACATAGACCGAGTTTGGTTCCTCATAGATCTTGTCGGGCGTGGCGATTTGAATGATTTTGCCGTGATCCATTACGGCCACCCGCGACGCAACCGTCATCGCTTCTTCCTGGTCGTGGGTCACAATGACAAAGGTGGTCCCGGTTTTTTCCTGAATATCCATCAGTTCGAACTGGGTTTCTTGGCGCAGCTTTTTATCCAGCGCTCCAAGGGGTTCATCCAACAGCAACAGTTTCGGCGCTTTGGCCAGAGAGCGTGCCAAGGCAACGCGCTGGCGTTGACCGCCCGAAATCTGATGCGGCTTGCGGCGCGCGAATTTTTCCAGATGGGTCAGGCGCAACATTTCGGAAACGCGTTCGTTGATCTGATCCTTGGGCATACGTTCGCGACGCAAGCCAAAGGCAATATTGTCCCAAATGCTCAGGTGCGGAAACAACGCATAGGATTGGAACATCATATTCACTGACCGCAGGTTTGGCGGGACCATGGCAATGTTCTGACCAGCAAGGTCGATCGCCCCTTCGGTGGGCGTTTCAAAACCTGCAAGCATGCGCATCAATGTGGTCTTGCCGCAGCCTGACGGGCCCAGCAATGCAAAGAACTCTCGTTCAAAGATCTCCACGGTCAGATCGTCGATGGCTGTGAAAGTGCCAAACCGTTTGGTGACGTTTTGGAATTTGATCAGTGGGCGCTCTGATGGATCATCCCACGGCGCAAAGACTGTATTGGACACGCTAAACCTCTTGGAAATCGTGGACAGAGTTCGAATGCCATCCACGTGCAAGATGCAGATGATCAGTCACCAGAAGCCAGGGCATGTGGACGCCCTGGCTGATTTTGGATGGTAAAAACGGCTTAGGTGCCGGACTTCACTTTGGTCCACAGACGTGTCGCGATACGCTGAACCTTGGCCGGGTAAGCCTCTTTGATGTAGAGGTTTTTGACGGTTTCTTCGTTCGGGTAGATCGCTGGATCACCGATCACGTCTTCGACCAGGAACTCCTGGCTCGCCTTGTTGCCATTGGCGTAGTAGACGTAGTTCGACGCCGCCGCCATGTTGTGCGCATCCATGATGAAGTTCAGGAATGTATGCGCGGCTTCAGGGTTTGGAGCGTCTACTGGGATCGCCATTTGGTCGAACCACATCAGCGCGCCTTCTTTTGGCGGGTTGTATGCGATTTCTACGCCATTCTCAGCTTCTGCGGCACGGTCACGCGCCTGCAGGATGTCGCCGGACCAACCAAATGCAACGCAGATTTCGCCGTTGGCGAGGGCGTTGATGTATTCCGAGCTGTGGAATTTTTTGATGTAGGGACGGATCGCTGTCAGCACATCTTCGGCTTTGGCAACAACATCAGCATCTGCGCTGTTGGGGTCTTCACCGATGTATTTCAGTGCAGCCGGGATCATTTCGTCAGGCGCGTCCAGGAAATAGACGCCGCATTCCGCCAGTTTTTCCATGTTTGCAGGATCAAACACCAGCGACAGGGAATCGACGGGCGCATCTGCACCAAGCGCTTCGGCGACCTTGCCTGTGTTCACACCCAGACCGGTTGTGCCCCACATGTAGTTGACGGAATATTCGTTGCCGGGATCATACAGCGAGGTCCGCGCTTCGATGGCGTCCCACATGTTTTCCGCGTTGGCCAGTTTGGATTGGTCCAGCTTTTGGAACGCACCGGCTTGAATTTGGCGCGCCAGGAACGAACCGGTTGGGACAACAACGTCATAACCGGATCCACCGGCCAACATCTTTGTCTCCAGAACTTCGTTGCTGTCAAAGACATCATAGATGAGCTTGATGCCGGTCTCTTCTTCGAATTTGGTCAACAGCGACTCGTCAATGTAGTCGGACCAATTGTAAACTCGAACTTCTTCGGCTGTGACTGCAGCGGCACTCAGCGCGGCGACGGTCGTCAGTGTGAATAGTTTAGTGGTCATTTTGACACTCCCAATTGAGACCGGCTTCCTCGTCCGGTGGTGATAATTTGATCAAGTTTCGATATGATCGCAACATGTTTGTGTTTCCAGCGATCATTTCTTGGTGCATTCTGCCAAAAATATAGGAGGACGCGGAACAGTGACCGCCCCAGTTTTGCAAGACATGCAGACAGCAGATACAAGTGAAAAACGCCCCACCCATGAGGTGGTCTATCAACGCTTGCGTGAGAAAGTGCTGTTTGGAGAGCTGGCACCAGGCCAGGCTGTGACAATTCAGGGTTTGGTGGAAACGCTCGGTGTCGGAATGACGCCCGTCCGGGAAGCAATCCGCAGGATGATTTCTGAAGGCGCATTGGTCTTCCAGGGCAACCGAAGGGTTTCTGTCCCTTCTTTGTCGCCTGACGACATAGATCAAATGGTTTTTATAAGGAAATCAATTGAATGTGAGCTGGCGAATCGAGCTGCTAGTAACATTTCGGATGCTGGCGTGAACCGTCTGGCAGAGATCGACGCGGCATTGGACAAGGCACTTTTGGCCGAGGATATCCATAACTACTTGGTTCATAACTATCAATTTCACGCAGAGCTGTACCGCCATGCAAACGCGCCAGTTTTGACCGATATTGCCGAACGGGTTTGGCTTCGGTTCGGACCGTCGATGCGGGTCGTTTGCGGGCAATTGGACGCCGGGAATTTTCCAGACCGTCACAAGGATATTCTGGAGGCCATGCGCCGTCGGGACGGTGAATTGGCTGCCCTGGCGATGGAGCGGGACGTGAAGCAGGGGATGGAACAGATCCGCCATGGGTTGTCGCGGGAAGTTGATTCGATTGACAAAGAATAATTTGATCATATTCTGGCGGTAACTTTGAATTGGGAGTTGCTCCATGTCGACGATTACAAACCACATGCCCACCGAGGAGCTGCAAGCGCTGGACGCTGCGCACCACATGCATCCTTTTACCTGTAATGGCGAATTGGCCCAAAAGGGCGCGCGCGTTATCACCCGCGCCGATGGCGTCACGCTGACCGACAGCGAGGGGAACCAAATCCTGGACGCGATGGCAGGATTGTGGTGCGTCAATATCGGCTACGGCCGTGACGAACTGGCGGATGTCGCCGCGCGTCAGATGCGCGAGCTTCCCTATTACAATACGTTTTTTCAGACGACCCACCGGCCCGCTATCGAGCTGGCGCAGAAAATCGCGGAACTTGCACCGGGCGATTTGAACAACGTGTTCTTTGCCGGGTCGGGGTCAGAGGCCAACGACACAAACCTGCGCATGGTGCGTCACTATTGGGCGCTCAAGGGTAAGCCGTCCAAGTCCATCGTCATCAGCCGCAAAAACGCATACCACGGATCCACTGTTGCGTCGGGTTCCCTGGGCGGGATGACCGGAATGCACGAACAAGGTGGCATGCCGATTCCGGACATCCACCATATCAACCAGCCAAACTGGTGGGCCGAAGGCGGCGACACCTCTCCAGAAGCGTTTGGCCTTGCCAAGGCGCAAGAACTGGAAAAGGCGATCCTGGAACTCGGCGAAGATCGCGTCGCAGCGTTCATCGCCGAGCCAATTCAGGGGGCCGGTGGCGTTATCGTCGCCCCAGAGAGCTATTGGCCAGAGGTTCAACGCATCTGCGACAAATACGAAATTCTTCTGATTGCCGATGAGGTGATTTGTGGCTTTGGTCGCACTGGAGAATGGTTTGGTTCGCAAACCGTGAACATTCGTCCAGACATTATGACCATCGCCAAGGGGCTGAGCTCGGGATACGCGCCGATCGGTGGTTCTATTGTCAGTGACGAGGTTGCGTCGGTGATTGCGACGGGTGAGTTCAATCACGGCTACACCTATTCCGGTCACCCGGTTGCAGCGGCGGTTGCATTGGAAAACCTGCGGATCCTCGAAGAAGAAGACGTCATCGGCCATGTTCAAAACGTGGCCGCCCCATACCTGAAGGAACAGTGGGAAGGTTTGCAGGACCACCCGTTGGTGGGAGAAGCCAAGATTGTTGGGATGATGGGCTCCATCGCCTTGACGCCGAACAAAGAAACGCGCGCGGTGTTTGCAGCTGATACGGGTACTGTTGGGTACATCTGCCGCGAGCGGTGTTTTGCCAATAATCTCGTGATGCGACATGTTGGCGATCGGATGATTATTTCACCGCCATTGGTGATTAAACCTGAAGAAATTGACCTTTTGATTGCGTGCGCACGGACATCTTTGGATGAGTGCTACGCCCAACTGAAGGAAGACGGGTTGTTGCAAAGCGCCTGACGTCGGCCACATTCTGCTCAATATTATACCAAAGCGCACCCTCGGGTGCGCTTTTGCGTCATTCGATTCGTCCTTCGAAACCGTTATGATTAAGGGGTTTTCGACGGAGGTGCGTTAAAACGTGCCGCAAAGTAATCTCGATATGCCGCAAAATGTCCTTTTCCTCACAGGAAAGCTCTTTTACCCTCACGTCAAAACAGACCCGGCGAAATCTGCCGCGCTCTTCTTTGACGGACATGCGCTTGCCCTCTTTCGGCATAAATGTATGGTGAGTGAAAAGAGTGACAGACAGTCGCCGATAAACATAAAAATGGGGAGCCTCCATTGGCCAATTCATCTCGTAACAACGCGTTCGTGGAATTCGAACGCGTCCAAAAGAGCTATGACGGCGAGAACTTGGTCGTTAAAGATCTGAACCTCACTCTCCCTAGGGGTGAATTCTTGACGATGCTTGGCCCATCAGGTTCGGGGAAAACCACCTGCCTTATGATGTTGGCGGGATTTGAGACGGCAACCCACGGCGACATCCGCCTGGATGGGGTGTCGATCAACCATATCCCACCGCACAAACGCGGCATTGGCATGGTGTTCCAGAACTACGCTCTGTTTCCGCATATGACCATCGCCGAAAACCTGAGCTTCCCGTTGGAAGTGCGCGGCATGGGCAAATCCGAGCGGGAACAAAAGGTCAAACGTGCGCTTGATATGGTTGAAATGGGTGCCTTTGGCGGGCGCCGCCCCTCGCAACTGTCTGGTGGCCAACAGCAGCGTATCGCCCTGGCCCGTGCCCTGGTGTTTGAGCCGGAGCTGGTGTTGATGGACGAACCGCTCGGCGCCTTGGACAAACAACTGCGCGAAAAGATGCAGTTTGAGATCACGCGCCTGGCGCACAATCTCGGCATCACAACCGTTTACGTCACCCACGATCAGACCGAAGCGCTGACGATGTCAGACCGGGTTGCCGTGTTCAACGATGGACGCATTCAGCAGTTGGCCCCGCCAAATGAGCTGTATGAAGCCCCCGTCAACAGCTTCGTCGCCCAGTTCATCGGTGAGAACAACACGATGGAAGGCACGATCAAAGAGATCACTGGCAATCAGGCATTGGTTCAGCTGGACGACGGCGAAGTCATCCGTTGCAAGCCAGTGAATGTGTACAAACCCGGCGAACGGGCCCGCGTTTCCATCCGCCCAGAGCGGGTCGAGTACAACAAAGACCGGATGCAAGAGGGCGCGCATACCATCAAAGCCGAAGTGCTTGAGTTCATTTATATGGGCGACATTTTCCGGACCCGTCTGAAAGTGGCCGGAAACGAGGAATTCATCATCAAGACGCGGAACGCACCAGATCAAGTGCGCCTGCAAGCGGGACAGCAAATCGAGATCGGTTGGATGCCCGAAGACTGTCACGCGCTCGACGCCTGATACGCAATTTTCAAAGTCGGCGGAGATCCACGCCCGGGCCGCAGAACACCAACAATAAAACGGGCTTCACTTGGGAGTTACTACATGAAAGTCAAAACTGCACTTCTTGCGACCGCACTGACCACAGCCGCGGGCGCAACCTTCGCTCAGGAAGTTACTGTTATGTCCTGGGGCGGCGCTTACACCAAGAGCCAGGTAGAAGCCTACCACAAGCCATTTACCGAAGAGACCGGCATCAAGATCGTCTCTGTAGACGCGGGCAACCCTGCAACTCCGATCAAAGCGCAGGTAGAAGCAGGCAATGTTTCGATCGACGTTGCGGACGTAGAATTCTCTGACGCCGTGCGTCTGTGCGACGAAGGTCTGCTGGAAGAGATCGACCTCTCGATCCTGCCGTCGGCGCCTGATGGCACTCCGGCCGAAGACGACTTTATCGATGGTGCGCTGCAGGATTGTGCGGTTGCAAACATCGTGTGGTCGACTGTTTTTGCGTACAACACCGAGAACGTGTCGGACGCGCCAACCACCATCAGCGACTTCTTTGACACAACCAAGATCCCTGGCAAGCGCGGCCTGCGTAAATCTGCCAAGGCGACTTTGGAAATGGCTTTGATGGCGGATGGCGTTGCGTCAGAAGAAGTCTATGACGTTTTGGACACCGATGAAGGTGTTGATCGCGCATTCGCGGTTCTGGACAAGATCAAAGACGACATCGTTTGGTGGGAAGCTGGTGCCCAGCCGCCGCAACTGTTGGCCGATGGCGAAGTTGTGATGTCCACTGCTTATAACGGTCGTATCTTCAACGCGGCCATCGCCGAGAGCCAGCCGCTGGAAGTGGTTTGGGATGGTCAAATCCTGGACTTCGACCTCTTTGTTGTACCAAAAGGTGCACCCAACAAAGAAGCAGCAATGGATTTCATCGCCTTCTCGACAGATACTCAGCGTTTGGCCGATCAGGCGTCTTGGATCTCCTACGGGCCAGCCCGTAAATCCTCTGGCGATCTTGTGGGTATCTTCTCTGACGGTTCCACCGAAATGGCGCCTCACATGCCAACCGCAGAAGCCAACCTTGGCAACGCGCTGGTAAACGATTTTGAGTTCTGGGTCGACAAAGACACCGAGCTGAACGAGCGCTTCAACGCTTGGCTGGCTAACTAATCCAGCCTCTCAGCACTGCTGAGATACGCAAGCTTTTGGGACCGGGCCACATTATAAGGCCCGGCCCACTTCCGGGGAGAAGGTGTAACCCAAATGAGTGATGCTACTCTGTCACCAGCTGCAATGGCCGACACGATGCCAGAACAGCTGACAACGGCCGATGGAAAGCCGTTGAAACAAGCGCTTATACGTGCCCAATCACATGCCCGCCGACGCGCATTCCTATTGGTAGCGCCGCTCTTGGCTTTTATTCTTTTGACCTTTGTGATGCCCATTGGGCAGATGCTGCACCGTTCGGTGCACAATGAAGGTTTCACTTGGCATGAAGACGTCGCAAGTGGTGAGCGCACGCGCATTATGGCAAACCTGTCGCAGTGGTTTGACCAAAACGAATTGGGAACCGAACCCGGTGAGGCGGCCTTTGCGGCGCTCGCGGCTGATTTGGTGGTCCTGCGTGAGGTCAAGGCAGCGGGTCAGGCGGGGACGCGGATCAACTATGAACGGTCTGGCTCACGCTCCATGTTCACCAAGGCAGCGCGGCGTGCTCAACGGTTAGAAGCGCCCTTCAAGGAAGCCATTGTTGATCTGGACGAAGACTGGCTGGATCCGGACCTGTGGCGCGTCATGCGTGATGCAAGCTCATCCTATACCGCGAATTTCTACCTTGCTGCATTGGACCGCACCAAAGATGCAGACGGCAATGTCACCCCAGTGAACGAGAACCGGCAGGTGTATGTAAAGCTGTTCCAGCGGACCCTGTTCTTGTCGATCGTCATCACCTTTATGACGTTTATCCTTGCCTATCCAATTGCCCATTTGCTGGCGACCCTACCCTTGGCCAAGTCGAACCTGCTGATGATCCTGGTGTTGTTGCCGTTCTGGACGTCCCTTCTGGTGCGGACCACCAGCTGGATGGTGCTGTTGCAAAGCCAGGGTGTGGTGAATGACGCTTTGGTCAGCACCGGCATCCTTGCCGATGATAACCGGTTGGAAATGATGTACAATCAGGCGGGTACGTTGATCGCCATGACCCATATTCTGTTGCCGTTCATGGTTTTGCCGCTCTACTCGGTGATGCGCCCGATCAACCCGTCATATGTCCGGGCCGCGCGTTCCCTTGGTGCGACCAGCTGGACCGCGTTCCGTCGGGTTTACTTCCCGCAAACGGTGCCCGGTATCGGTGCTGGCGCGCTATTGGTCTTCATCCTGGCGGTTGGGTATTACATCACCCCCGCGCTTGTGGGTGGTGCGGATGGTCAGCTGATCTCAAACCTCATCGCCTTCCACATGCAAAACTCCCTCAACTGGTCTTTGGCCGCGGCTCTGGCTGCGCTGCTGCTGGGTGGCATTCTGCTGCTCTACTGGCTCTATGACCGGCTGGTGGGCATCGACAATCTGAAGCTGGGGTAACTGACATGGCACTTCCAACACATGCGTCGCGCCTCGAACGGATTTGGCACTACACCTATTTGGTGATCTGTACGCTGATCTTCCTGTTCCTGATCGCTCCGATTCTGGTTGTTATTCCGCTCAGCTTCAACGCAGAGCCGTATTTCACCTTTACCGAGAAGATGTTGAAACTGGATCCAACAGGGTTTTCCACTCGCTGGTATGACCTGCTGCTGACCTTCGGCATGACAGATCCCGAAGCGCCACGTGGCTGGAGCTGGTGGACGGATACCTGGACAAATGCGGCCTGGATCAACGCCGCCAAAAACTCGGTCATTATCGGGCTGTTCTCGACCGTTCTGGCCACGGGCCTTGGCACCATTGCGGCGCTGGGTCTGTCCCGTCCCGAGATGCCGGGACGTCGGATCATCATGGCGATCCTGATTTCGCCGATGATCGTTCCGATTATCATCGTCGCCACCGGCCTGTTCTTCTTTTACTCCTCGATCGGCATTCAGAACTGGGGCATTCCTTACCTGGGCGTCATTCTGGCGCATGCCACGCTTGGCATCCCCTTTGTGATCATCACCGTGACGGCCACTTTGGTCGGGTTCGATCACTCCCTGACGCGTGCATCCGCCAGCCTTGGTGCTGATCCGGTGACCACCTTTATGCGGGTACAGATGCCGCTGATCCTGCCGGGTGTTGTCTCCGGCGCGCTCTTTGCCTTTGTCACGTCTTTTGACGAGGTGGTTGTGGTGCTCTTTGTTGGTGGCTTGGACGAGCAAACAATCCCGCGCCAGATGTGGAATGGTATCCGCGAGCAGATCAGCCCGGCCATCCTGTCGGTTGCGACGATCCTGGTTCTGATCTCCATCGCGCTTTTGACCACAGTCGAGCTGTTGCGCCGTCGTTCAGAACGCCTGCGCGGTATGAGCCCGCAGTAAGGTTTGGAAATTCAACATGAAAAAGGCCCCGCATTCGGGGCCTTTTTTGATTTACTGAAGCCGTTTCAACAGGCTCAGCGACGGATACCCGTCCTGGACCAGCCCTTGTGACGCTTGGAATGCACGGACAGCGGCGATCGTATTTGGACCGATTTTGCCATCGACCCCTTGGGTGCTGAAACCTGCCCGCGTGAGCAGGCGCTGCATCTCTTGACGTTCCTTAAAGCTCAACGCGCGATCACCACGGGGCCAATTGGCTTTGATCGGGCCGGCTCCGTTGATGCGGTCCGACAGATGACCAACCCCAATCACATAGGCATCAGCCGCGTTGTACCGTTCGATGACCGAGAAGTTCTTGAAGATCATAAAGGCCGCGCCCTGACCGCCAGCGGGAAGCAGGATAGAGGCGCTGCCGTAATTAGGAACATTACGTCCATCGACGCCTTTGACCCCAAGCTTGGCCCAGTCGGCGGGCGACTTTTTGATTTTCCGGTTGGCCAGCGAGAAGTTGAAATTGCGTGGAAGCTGCACTTCGACACCCCAAGGCTGCCCTTTGACCCAGCCGAATTTGGCCAGATAGGCCGCGGTTGAGGCCAGCGCATCGGTGGGATCTTCCGACCAGATGTCCCGTTTGCCGTCGCCGGTGAAATCCACGGCGTAAGCCAGATAGGACGTTGGGATAAATTGCGTGTGCCCCATCGCGCCGGCCCAGCTACCGGTCATCTTGCGCGGAGCGACATCGCCCGCTTGCAGGATTTTCAGCGCCGCAATGAGCTGTGCTTCAAAAAACCGTCCACGGCGCCCGTCATATGCAAGCGTGGCCAAGGATTGGACAATATCCATACTCCCTTTGTAAGTGCCATAAGCGCTTTCCAGTCCCCAGACAGCTGTCACGACTTCTTTGGGCACGCCGTAATGCGCCTCTATCCGTTCCAACGTGCGGCGATGTTCGCGCAAGGCGGCCTTGCCGTTCTTGATCCGCGAATCTGAGGCCGCACTGTCGAGGTATTCCCAAATCGTTTTGGTAAATTCCGATTGGTTGCGATCTCTGCGGATGACCTCGGTGTCATAGCTTATGCCGCTAAAGGCGCGGTTCAGGGTGCGTTTGCTGATGCCCTGATTTTGCGCCCGTCTCTGAAAACCACCGATCCAGTTCTGAAACCCGGCATTGGCCGCTGCCGGGGTCGCAGTCTGCGTCAGATCAACGGTGGACCGGGCGGTCGGGCGCAGCGCTTCGACAGAGGACAACACAACATTGTCGCTGGAAACGGGACGCGACAGGGGCCTCAAAGAGATTTCCGGAGACGCCATTCCGGATGTGCCCAGTGCGATTAAAATTGCAGTGGTTGATACCAACTTCATCATTTAGCACCTCAAAAACATCTGCTCGTTTTCAGCCTAGCGCGGGTCAGACATGCAAAAAAGACTTCTCATTGGAAAATACCCATCATCGGCCATGAGTCGCGCGTTCGGTTGCATGCGATTTTACGCCCCGGTAACGGCAGATCATTTGCGTTTGCGTATCACCTTGCGTTTGACCTTGTCGTTCTTGATCTTTGCCTTGGCGGCTTTGCGCTTTGGTGCGCGCCCTGCGGGGCTGCGTCGACCGCGCCCGGGCCGTCCACTGCCACCCTTTGGCATTGCCGCACCTTCGAGCGTCAGAAGTTCCAGCTCAAGCCCGCCGGTCACCGGCGCAGCTTGTGCCAAGCGGACCGTAACCGGCAGCCCAACCGAAAGGGTCAGGCCAGTATCGACGCCCATAAGGGTTCCGGCTTCGGCGTCGAAATGAAAGAACTCGCGCCCGATGGTGCGCACCGGGACCAGACCGTCGGCGCCAGTCTCTTCGAGTTTCACAAAGATACCAAAACGTGCAACGCCACTGATACGACCCACAAACTCGTTGCCCACCCGTTCTGACAGATAGGACGCAAGATAACGGTCGGTTGTGTCCCGTTCAGCGACCATTGAGCGGCGCTCGGTATCTGAGATATGTTGCGCAGTGTCGTCGAGCCGTTCGATATCGTCCGGCGTCAAACCGTCATCCCCCCAGCCGTGGCTGGAGATCAGTGAGCGGTGCACGATCAAATCGGCATATCGACGGATAGGTGAGGTGAAATGCGCGTAATTGCGCAGTGCCAGCCCAAAGTGGCCAAAGTTCTCAGCGTTGTAATAGGCCTGCTGCATCGATCTCAGCGTGCTGATATTGATCACTTCGGCATCGTCGGTCCCGGCGGCGGCATTTAGCAACGCGTTCAGGTGCCGGGTCTGCAACACTTGCCCTTTTGCCAGTGCGAAGCCTGCGGATTTGGCGGTTTCCCGCAGCGCTTCCAGCTTTGCTTCGGCCGGTTCCTCGTGCACCCGGAACAGCTGCGGCGAGCGTTTCTTGATCAGGGTTTCCGCAGCCGCGACATTGGCCAAGACCATGAATTCTTCGATCAGTTTATGCGCATCCAACCGGTCCCGGAACGCGACCGAGGCGACCTGACCGTCGTCATCCAGGATGATTTTTCGCTCGGGTAGATCCAGATCAAGCGGTTGACGCGCTTTGCGTGCGTTCACCAAAGCGGCGTAGGCGGCGTAGATCGGCTTGATCACGTCTTCTACAAAAGGCGCGGTCTTTTCATTGGGTTGCCCATCAAAGGCCTCTTGCACTTCGGCGTAATGGAGCGAGGCGGCAGAGCGCATCAGACCCCGCACAAAACGGTGGCCGATCTTATTGCCATCCACATCGATCTGCATGCGCACAGCAATACAGGCGCGCGGCACGCCCTCGTGCAGAGAACAGAGATCACCGGACAAACGATCCGGCAACATCGGCACAACGCGGTCGGGGAAATAGCTGGAGTTGCCGCGCTTGCGAGCTTCGCGGTCCAGGTTTGAGCCGGACTTTACATAGGCTGCCACATCGGCAATCGCGACCCAGACCACATGTCCGCCGGGGTTTTTCGGATCATCATCCGCATGGGCATAACAGGCGTCATCGTGGTCACGCGCGTCGGGCGGGTCGATGGTCACCAGCGGCATATCGCGCAGGTCTTGGCGTCCGTTCAGCCCCATAGGCTTGGCTTGATCCGCTTCGGCAACCACCTTGTCCGGGAAATGATCGGGAATGCCGTGTTGATGGATCGCAATCAGCGACACGGATTTTGGTGCAGATGGATCGCCGAGCCGCTCGACCACACGTGCGCGCGGCAATCCCATCCGGCCTTTGGGACCGGCTTGTTCCGCCTCGACCAACTCGCCGTCCTTGGCACCCATTACCGCGTCAGTCGCGACAACCCATTCTTGGCTGCTGGCCTTGTCGATGGGCACAATGCGACCGCCCTCTGAACTTTCTCGAAAGATGCCCAGAACGCGTTTGGGATTGGTTCCAATTCTGCGGATCAGCCGCGCTTCATAGTGATGGTCTTCGCCTTTGACTTGCGTCAGCCGACCCAGAATGCGGTCGCCCTTGCCAAGGGCCGGGTCTGATGCGCGTGGAATAACCAGAACGCGGGGCTCTTCGCCTTCGCCGTGCCATTCCATCGGCTGGGCAAACAGGTCACCGTCTTCGTTCGGCTCTTTGACAACCAGCACGCTGACAGGTGGCAGACGGTCCGGATCCCGGTAGGTTTTCTTGCGTTTTTCCAGATGCCCTTCCGCTTCCAGCTCTTTGAGCACGCGTTTCAAATCGATCCTGTCGGATCCTTTGATGCCAAAGGCCTTGGCAATATCGCGTTTGGAAGTCTGGGTCGGGTGGGCGGTGATCCAATCGAGGATCTCGGCCTTGCTGGGAATAGAGCTCATACACCCGGCCTATCACGGCCAGATGACAAGGTCATGAGCAAAAACGCGTGGTCAGCCTTGCACAGCGCGCAGATCTTCGACGGTGTCCACATCTGCCAATGTATCGACCAATGCAATCCGCTGCCCGTGCAGCGTGTCCAGTGAGTCAGACAATGCATAGATGCTCGACCAGCGTGCGCCAGCAAAAGCGCCGCGTGGCAATCGTTTGGGATGGCGCGCACCCACCAGCCAAAAGCCGCCATCCGGGGCCGGTCCAAACACCGCGTCATGATCCCCCAGCGCGCCAAAAGCCCGTGCAATATGCGCGCGTTGGATGCCCGGGATGTCGGCGCCAATCAAACAAACCGGCCCGGTTTTGGCCGCCGATTTCAACATCCGCGTCATCCGTTGGCCCAGATCACCGGTCCCCTGTGTGATCCGGTCCAGATCCGCTGGCCACACACGGGAGGACACGGCAGTATCCGGCGCGGTTGCCAAGATGATGCGCCAGCGCGGATCTCGTAGACGACGCAACAAATCTGCGGAATGATGCCGAAACCACCACGCCGAAGAAACCAAACCAATATCCCGGCCCAAGCGAGTTTTTACCCGGCCCGGGCGCGGTTCCTTGATCATGACGACCAGAGTCTTGTTCATTTTAGCTCTTTCACCATGTCGCGGTGGGGGATTCCACCGTCGTCGTAGATGGGGCCAAAGGGAGCAAAACCCAAGCCTTCATAAAAGCCAATCGCGTAAGTTTGAGCTCCCAGTTTGGCGCGTTTGACGTCCGACTTGCCCGTGACCAGGTCCAGGGCAAACTGCATCAATTCCTTGCCAAGCCCAGTCCCACGGGCGGATTTGACGATGCAGACCCGGCCGATCTTGGCGGTGTCGCCTTGGATGACCACACGTGCGGTCCCAATCGGCGTGGACCCGTCGCGTGCCAAAATATGCACCGCATGGTCGTCCAACGTGTCCAGCTCGTCTTCGACTGGCACCCCTTGTTCGTGGACAAAAACCTCCATCCGCAACGCAAGACAGGGGCTGGGGTCGGCGACAACTTCTATCGAAACCGTCATGCAAAATAATCCGCAAGGATTTTCGAATAGATCGATTTCAGCTGTTTGATATGGTCGATTTCAACGTGTTCATCCACCTGATGCATTGTTTTCCCGACAAGGCCGAATTCAACAACTGGACAGTGGTTTTTCACAAACCGCGCGTCAGATGTGCCGCCTGTGGTTGACAGTTCTGGGCGCACGCCTGTTTCAGCCTCAACCGCGCCTGCGACCAATGTGGACAGCGGTCCGGGTTGGGTCAGGAAGCTTTCGCCAGAGATTTTGATCTTGGTGTCGATGGTCACGCCAAACTCTTCGCAGATTTTGTTGGCTTCGCTCTGCAGCCAGTCCGACAGTGACGCGCCGGTGTGGGTGTCGTTAAACCGGATGTTCACAGCCGACGTTGCCTGGGCTGGAATGACATTCGTCGCAGGGTTGCCGGTATCCACGGTGACAACGGCCAAAGTGGACGGGTCGAAATGTTCGGTGCCTTTGTCCAGCTGATGGCTTGCCAGACGATCCATCAGACGTACCATGGCGTTCAGCGGGTTATTGGCGCGATGGGGATAGGCAGAGTGACCCTGAACGCCGGTGACCGTAAACCAAGCGGTCATTGAGCCACGTCGGCCGATCTTGATCATGTCACCCATCTGGTTGGGGCAGGTGGGTTCGCCAACCAGACAAACCGTCATCTGTTCACCAGCAGTGTCCATATAATCCAGCAAGGCCGTGGTCCCGTCGGTTGCATCGCCTTCTTCGTCGCCGGTGATGGTCAGGACAACCGCGCCATTGGGGGGCGTGTTCGTGACAAAGTCGATAGCGGCGGCGGCAAAGGCTGCAACGCCTGACTTCATGTCAGTCGACCCGCGCCCATAAAGGATGCCGTCTTTGACCTCTGCTCCAAATGGATCCACGGTCCATGCGGAGGCGTCACCGATCGGGACAACATCCGTGTGGCCATTGAAACCAAAGGTTTTTTCATGCCCCTTGGCACCCCAACGTGCAAAGAGGTTGCTGATTTCTCCACGATCCGCGCGCGTGCATTCAAACCCTGCATCGCTCAGCAGGCGCTCCAACAAGACAAGCGCGCCGCCCTCAACAGGGGTCACGGATTGGCATCGGATCAGATCAGCGGTCAATTCCACGGGGTCAATAGTGGGCACGTTAGCCTCCTGCAATTTTATATGGTGTGGCCTACCCCGGAATGTCGTGGGGTGCAAATGACGCTCTCGGTATAGCTGTGGCCAAAAAACAGCGCAAATCAACAGGTTTCAGGAAGGCGGCTGACTCACAAATTAAGTTTGGTTAACTAATGGTTAATTAGACCCGAGGCAGGGCGACAGAGCAGTTGGAAAACCGGACAAACCGGGCCAACATCCAAATTTGAGACACGTCGTGACGCATTGTTTTTGCGTTGCTCAGACGATCTGAACCGCTTGCGGCTCGGTTTGCTTTTGCCTTGTTGAAACTCAACTTGCCGTCACGGCGAGAGGCACGCAAAGGCGAACAGATGGTTGCAGCGTCAGAACTCAATTACGACACGTCAGCAACGGCAGAACAGCTTGCTGCGACGATCTTTGGCGATGGCGTCTCTGTCGAAACCGCGACCTATACGGGTGATCCGCTGTCTTCGGCGATCTATTCCGGTGGCGATGCACGTGCGTTCGACGCAACCCCTTCGGACACGGGCGTCATCTTCTCGACCGGTCGCGCGGCGGACTACACCAATTCAACGGGCGACGCCAACCAGTCAAATTCCCGAACGACAAACACAGACGGCGAAACTGATCAGAGCGATTTTAACGCAGCCGCCGGCACGCGCACCTTTGATGCATCCTATCTGGATGTGGAGTTCATTCCGACCGGCGATACCCTCACGATGCAATTTGTCTTTGCGTCAGAGGAGTATCCCGAATTTCAGGGCTCGGTCTTTCAGGATTTTGTCGGCGTTTGGGTGAACGATGAATTTGTCGAGTTGGGGTTTGGCACCGGCGACACGGATCCGGGCAATATCAACGATGGTGCCAACCAGAACCTCTACCTCGATAACTCAGACAGTGATTTCAACACCGAGATGGACGGGCTGACGATCACACTTTCGCTGAAGGTGGACGTCAATCCAGGTGAAATAAACTCGATCCGTATTGGGATTGCCGATGTGGCCGATTCCTCGTTCGACAGTAGCCTGTTGATTGCCGCGGATTCTGTGCAGACCACGCTGATCGCCAACCAGGACGTTGTCCATGTGCGACCGGATGAGAGTAAGACGGTTGACGTGTTGGCCAATGATGAAAGCGGCAACTCTGGCACGCTGACCATCACCCACATCAACGGCCAGGAAGTGGCCGTTGACGACGTGATCACCCTTGGCACCGGTCAGGAGGTTCAGCTGAACGAAGATGGCACGCTGACGCTGTTGGGCGACGGGGATGCCGAGGATTTCACCTTTACCTACACAGTGTCCGACGGCACCAACAGCGATGTGGGCATTGTCGAGGCGAGCTCAATCCCGTGCTTTGTTGCAGGCACCAGAATTGCCACCCCCAGTGGTGAGAGATTGGTGGAAACCCTGGCCGTGGGCGATTGGGTGCGAACGCGCGACAATGGCGACCAGCCCATTCGTTGGATCGGTCAGCGTACCGTTCCGGCAAGCGGTCGGATGGCGCCCATTCGTATTTCACAAGGCGCCATTGGCAATCAGCGCGATCTTTGGCTGTCGCCACAGCACCGGGTGCTACGGTCGGATGCGTCAACCGCATTGTTATTTGGCGAAGACGAGGTTCTGGTGTCCGCACAGGCGCTGGTGAATGATGCCACGATAACCCGCCAACCGGGCGCGTGGGTGACATATGTGCATATGATGTTTGACGATCACCAAATCGTCTTCTCCGAAGGGGTCCCCAGCGAAAGCTATCTGCCCGGTGATCAAACACATGCGCTGTTCGACCCCGAGGTGCTCGATGAAATCTGCACGATTTTCCCCGAGCTGGATCCGTCAACCGGCAATGGATACGGTCTTGCGGTTCGACCTGTGCTGCGTGGCTTTGAAGGGGCGTTGCTGTCACGGCCATCCGATTGATCCACGCATGCTTGCCAACAAAGCGCCCAGCTTACGTAAGGTCGCATGGAATATGTACGTTCAGATAGGCGGCGATCGTGGCTTTACTGCTGCTCACAAGGCTTAATTTCTTGCCTGAACGCCCATCCCAGCCTAAGCATTCGCCGGATGACAACTTGCCCATGAGGTCTTCTTTGTTCTTTCTACGGTCGATCATGTTTCTTGTTCTCGTGAATTTAGCGGGGACAGCCTGGGGACAGGTGTTGACGGTGAATACGGTGACACGCCCGCCGTTTTCGATGGAAGAAGACGGAAAAGACGACGGTTTCACCGTCAATCTGGTGGAGGCTCTGGCCAACCGGCTTGGGCAAAACGTAGAATTTCGGCGTGTCGACAGTTTTCCCCAAATGTTGATCGATGTGGTGGATGGAACGGCCGATATGGCTGCAGCCAATATCTCGGTTACCGCATCGCGCGAGCAAACCATGGATTTCAGCCACCCGATTTTCGAAAGCGGGTTAAAGATCATGGTCGCCGCCGACGATATGAAAGAACCCTCTCTGTTTCGGGCGCTTTTTTCCACCGAACTGGCGATTGCGATCGGCGTGGCTTTCTTGCTTTTGGCGGGAGGCGGCATGTTGATGTGGACCGTCGAACGGCGCGCGCAGCCCTATTTTGACCGCCCTTTGAAAGAAGCCTGGTTCCCGTCGTTCTGGTGGGCGCTCAATCTGGTGGTAAACGGCGGGTTTGAGGAACGCGTTCCACGCACGCCGATTGGCCGGGTGTTTGGCGTGTTTCTGGTGATTTCATCGCTGTTTATCGTGTCGGTCTTTGTCGCCAAAATCACGGCGGTGATGACGGTAGAAGCGATCAGCGGCAATGTGAATTCCGTCAATGACCTTTATGGCAAACAGGTGGGGACGCTGTCTGGATCCACCGCAGCTGGGTTCTTGGATCGGCGTGAAGTGGACTATCGCGGCTTTACCGACTTGAACGACATGCTTGCTGCTTTCGAAGACGGCAATATTCGTATCGTGGTCTTCGATGCGCCGGTGCTTGATTATTACACCAGCCACGAAGGTCACGGTTTTGGCCGCACCATCGATCAGATCTTCCTGCAAGAAAGCTATGGGATCGCGTTGCCGCAGGGCTCGCCTCTGAAAGAAGAAGTGAACCGGGCGCTTTTGGAAATGCGCGAAGACGGCACCTATGATGCGATCTATAAAAAGTGGTTTGGTCGCCTGAACTAAAACGGGGCCTAGTGCACCGTGTCCGATGTGCCGTCGTCAAAAAACGGTGTCATCTGGGCGACAATAACCGCGTTTTCTTCCAGCGCGCGTGCCATCAGATCGCGCTCTTCGTCACTGATCTCGTGACCCTCGGCTTCCCGTTCGGCCAAAGTGCCATATCCGGTGACATCAAGCGGCGCGGTATCCGCTTGTTTTAGGATCGCGACCGTTTCGCGCACCGCTTCGGCCTCATCAACGCCAGAGGCATAGACCATAAGCGCCGCGCCGGTTGCATTTTCGGGCAGCCCGTCACCGTCTTTGCGACCGATTTGGACAAGCAAAGTGTAGACTTGCTGGCGGGATTTCTTTTTTTCGGGCTTTTTCTCGGTCATGGGGGAAGCCTTTGCCGGGATTTGTCGCGCGGGTCAAATAGAAATGCAGATCTTGTCCAGGTGCTGCGAAGTGTTGAGCAACAAGATAAAAAGGTGAAGACCAGAAGCCCTCACCTTTTTGTCTTGTTTATCAGCGCATCGCTGCGCCTTGGATGGATCAGTCGCGCAACAGCTCGTTGATGCCTGTTTTGGAACGGGTTTTCTCGTCCACGCGTTTTACGATCACGGCGCAGTACAGGTTCACGCCATTCTTGGAGGGCAGGGAGCCTGCGACCACAACGGAGTAGGGCGGAACTTCGCCGTACATGATTTCGCCGGTTTCGCGGTCAACGATTTTGGTGGATTGGCCGATGAACACGCCCATGCCCAAAACGGCACCTTCACGGACAATACAGCCTTCAACAACTTCGGAACGCGCACCAATAAAGCAGTTGTCCTCGATGATGGTTGGGCCAGCCTGCATGGGTTCAAGGACGCCACCGATACCAACGCCACCAGACAGGTGCACGTTTTTACCAATTTGCGCGCAGGAACCAACGGTGGCCCATGTATCAACCATGGTGCCTTCGTCGACAAAAGCGCCAAGGTTTACGAAGGACGGCATCAGGACAACGCCGGGCGCGATAAAGGCTGATTTGCGCACAACAGCGTTTGGCACAGCGCGGAAGCCTGCTGCCTTCCACTGGTTTTGGCCCCAGTCTTTGAATTTGCTGTCGACTTTGTCCCACCAGCCAGACCCCTGTGGGCCGCCGGATTGCTCTTCCATGTCCTTGATCCGGAAGCCAAGCAGCACGGCTTTTTTGGCCCATTGGTTGACATGCCAGTCACCGCTGTCGAGCTTTTCCGCAACGCGCAATGTGCCGCCGTCCAAAGCATTCAGGGTATCTTCGATGGCTTCACGGGTCTCGCCGGTGGTGGCGGGGGTGATAGTGTCACGGGCCTCCCAGGCGGCCTCGATTGCGGCTTCCAGCTGCGCGTTGGACATAGGTGCTCTCCACGGGATTAAAAAATTTGTCGGCGATACATAACCGGAAACGCGGGGATGGTCATGCCTCAATCCGCCCGAATCTGTAGGAATTCTGCGATGGATCAGCGCACACGCCGCAGATGGCGCCGCAGAATGTCACAGGCGCTGCCTGTTTCACGCCGCGTGACGGCCTCCACGAGGGCCGCATGATCGGGGTCAGGTCGCGCACGCCAGGTTCCGCGCCAATGGGCAAACATATGTCGCGCTGCCGCAAGCTGCAGATCGGCGATGGTTTCCAGCAGGCGCGGCATGGCACATGGCGACAGCAGCGTCATGTGAAACTGTCGATTTGCGCGGTCCCATTGCACCATATCCGTGCTGGTCTCGCAGGCTTCAAAACGGGTCTGGATTTGGCCTAGATCCTGATCGGTGATCCGCGGCACCGCGTGGGACAGGGCCAGAACCTCTAAGGAGACCCGCATTTCGACCACCTCGCGGATTTCTTTGGGGTCCAAGGCGCTAACACGGGTGCCCCGGCGCGGGAGAGAGGTCGCCAGGCCATGCGCCTCCAGCCGCAACAAGGCTTCGCGCACCGGCACATGGCTGGCGTCATAGTCGCGGGCGATATGGTCCTGCCGCAGCTTCTCCCCCGCAGGTAGCTCGCCGATGACAATGCGTTCACGCAGGGCGGTGTAGATTTTATCGGCGACGGTTTCGGTCATGCATCCAATGCTTCGTGTCTTGGCCTTCGGGACAGCTGCGCGGTACAGCCAAAACAGACTAGGAAATTGCAGGCGTTTCCGCAATTAATGTTGGCCGCGTCTTGGTTTGCACGCGTGCGGGGGTGGTTTCATACAAAGCCTGTCGATAGGATCTAAGTCTAACTTTTTAGACGAGGTCCCTTTTCCATGACCGAAGAACGCCACAGTCGTTTTCCTGATGCCCACGCAGATCGTGACCGTGCCGAACATGTTCCGCTGACGCCACAAACCTCATCCCCGGCTTATGCCCTTGCTTTTGCAGATGAAGAGTTCCTGTGCCGTGAAGAGCTTCGTCCGGTGCGCTTGCAGCTTGAGCTGTTGAAACCACAATTGATGTTGGACGAACAAGGCGTCGAAAGCACGATTGTTATGTTTGGTGGGGCGCGTATTCCTGCGCCCGCACACAAGGACCAAGCCCGGACACAGACCCTGGCGGATCTGTCCCATTTCTATGATGAAGCCCGTGAATTTGCCCGGCTGATGACGTTAAAGTCGATGGAGACTGATGGGAAACAGAACGTTGTCGTCACTGGCGGCGGTCCCGGTGTGATGGAGGCCGGCAACCGTGGTGCAGTTGATGCGGGCGGCAGCTCCATTGGCCTCAGCATTGTTTTGCCGCATGAGCAGGCGCCCAACGAATATGTCACGCCCTCGCTGAGCTTCAATTTCCACTACTTCGCGATTCGCAAAATGCACTTCCTGATGCGCGCGCGTGCGATCACGGTGTTCCCCGGCGGCTTTGGCACATTGGACGAGCTGTTCGAGACGCTGACCTTGATCCAAACCGGTCGGATGGAGCGGGTGCCGTTCATCCTCTTTGGTCGTGCGTTCTGGGAAAGCATCATCAACTGGGAGGCCCTGTCTGATGCGGGCACCATCTCGGCTGATGATCTCAACCTGTTCAAATTCGCCGAAAGCGCCCAGGAAGCGATGGAGATTTTTGAAGCCTGGGAAAGCGCGCCACCGCGCGACAGTCTTCCCGGTCGCGAGCGCTGATCAAAGAAAGAGCCCGGTTGCAACGCCGGGCTTTTTACTGCCTACTCTTTGGTCATGCCTGCTTCGGCTTCGATCTGCTTGCGTGATTTTCGCGCCCGCTCAGTGGCCGATTTCAACTGACCACAGGCCGCCATAATATCATCGCCCCGTGTTTTGCGGATTGGTGAGGCATAACCTGCGTCATGAACAATATCCGCAAATGCTCGAATACGGTTGTTTGAAGACCGTGTGTAAGGGCTGCCAGGCCATTCATTAAATGGGATCAGATTGATTTTGGCTGGGATCTTGTACTGTTTGATCAGCGAGACCAGGCGATGTGCGTCTTCGTTGCTGTCGTTCACCCCGTGCAACATCACATATTCAAATGTGATACGTTCCGAGTTTGACACTTTAGGGTAATCCGCCAGTGCTTGCAGCAGCGTATCAACGTTCCAGCGTTTATTAATCGGAACCAGAACATCGCGTGTTTCATTGGTTGTGGCATGGAAAGAAATCGCCAACAGGCAGCCGATTTCTTCGGCCGTACGCGCGATCTCAGGCACCACGCCCGACGTCGACAGGGTGATCCGGCGACGTGATAGGGAAATCCCTTCCGGGTCCATCGCGATCTTCATCGCGTCGCGGACGTTCTCAAAGTTATAAAGCGGCTCGCCCATTCCCATCAAAACAATGTTCGACAGGCGACGGTTTGCGTCCGTGGGCGTTCCGGGAACCGGCCATTCATCCAGATCGTCGCGCGCCATCATCACTTGGCCAACAATCTCGGCAGGGGTCAGATTGCGCACCAGCTTTTGGGTTCCAGTATGACAGAACGAGCAGGTCAGCGTGCACCCTACCTGCGAAGAAATACAAAGCGTGCCGCGATCGTCTTCGGGAATATAGACGACTTCGACCTCATGACCGCCGTTGATCCGCACCAGATACTTCCGGGTTCCATCGGTCGACACTTGTTTGCTGACAACTTCGGGAATGCGGATTTCAAATTTCTCTTCCAGATCAGACCGGTAGGCCTTGGAGAGGTTGGTCATCTCCGCGAAATCGCGTTTGCCCCATTGGTAGATCCATTGCCAAATCTGACCTACGCGCATCTTGGCCTGCTTTTCGGGGGTGCCGTTTTCGATCAACACCTCGCGCATCTGGGCGCGGGGCAGGCCGACAAGGTTGATCTTGTCGCCGTCCGCGTCTTTGCGGGGCAGGGTCAGGACGTCTTGCGTGATCGGCGCTTTGGCGGTCATGGCTTGGGACTCGAACTGCTGGGGATTGAAGGCGGCTCTATATATGAGATTACCCTAAGTTCCAAACAAAAGATGTAGCCTTCGTTCGGCGCCACTTTTTGGCCATGACCCCAAAATGCACAAGACCGCCCATTGGGGCGGCCTGTTTAGGACGTCAAAAGCTTTGGCTTTTAGCCGTTACAACGTTTCGCGGCATCGTCCACGGCGGCTGTAAACCCAAGCAATGAGAAGGTGTCTTTTGTCTGCGTGCCACGTGCAGAACGCGCGGTAAGGGTCGCACTGGCACCGCGTTTCATTGCCGAGATAATTTTTGCATCATCTCCTGCGGTTGTGGGCCACGCCCACTCGCCTTCGGTGATCAGGTTGAATTGCTCGTCGCCGACCTCCAGCGAAACCGTAGAACCGGGTGCAAACGGATATCCGCCGGTAAAGGTGACCTGACCATCTTTGGATGTGTCAGGGCGATAAAAGACGAACAGTTGAATTTCACTGCGTCGTACGGCGACCACGCGACCTTCGCGCGTGTTCACGGTCTCTTTAGGTGCAGAAACGCCCCAGCATTCTTTGGGACTATCACCTTGAAAGACGCTCCAATCTACATTGGCGCCTACGCGATTATCTGTTGTTGCTTGTTGTGCTACGGCCATGCTGGCAACGCAGGCCACGCTCAGTCCCGCGATAATGCGGACGAGTTTCGATGCCATTTGTCCCGACTCCAAAGACTGTTCTTTAACCTCAATTACGCCGGGGGTTTGCGGCTTTGTCACGCCGTCTCTTCCCCTGTCCCGCGCTTGCGTTACACAATCATATTAGCGTATCTAGTGCTACGGTTGAAAGGGAGTTTGGCGGGAAATCGCGCAGAAAAGAGGTCGAAAATGACGAACCCGGTTCCTTTGGTGGAAATATGGCGCGCAGCTCTGTGTGAATCACTTCATTCTGGCCATGCGGTGGTTTGCGACGCAGCTGGTCAGATCGTGCACAGCTGGGGTAATCCAGCGACGGTTATTTACCCGCGAAGCTCCGCAAAAATGCTGCAAGCGCTGCCTTTGGTGACCTCTGGCGCTGCTGCGAAATTTGGGCTGAACAGCGAACAACTGGCCCTGGCCTGCGCCTCCCACAACGGAGCGAAAATTCACACGGATCGGGTTGGCAAATGGCTGGACCAATTGGGGTTGCAGGATGGTGACTTTCGATGTGGTGCCCATATGCCGAAAGATGGCGATGCCCGCGATCACCTGATCAAAACGGATCAAAGCCCATGTCAGTTCCACAACAACTGCTCCGGTAAACACGCGGGCTTCTTGACACTGGCGCAACATCTTGGTGCCGGTCCAGAATATGTGGAGCCTGACCACCCTGTTCAACAGGCATGTCTGGCCGCATTCGAAGAGGCGACAGATGCCACAAGCCCCGGATTTGGGATCGACGGCTGCTCTGCCCCGAATTTCGCGACGTCTCTCAAAGGGTTGGCGCGTTCCATGGCCTGGTTTGCGTCCGCGCACCATCGACATGATCGCGCCTCTCAGGCAGCAGCGTCGCTGGTTCAGGCAATGACGGCCCATCCCGAACTTGTCGCTGGAGAGGGGCGCGCCTGTACCGAATTGATGCGCGCCATGGGTGGACGGGTTGCGATCAAAACCGGGGCTGAAGCGGTCTTTGTCGCGATGCTGCCAGAGCAACAGCTTGGCATTGCGTTGAAAATCACCGACGGGTCGACGCGGGCCAGTGAATGCGCCATCGCATCCATTCTGGTAAGCCTTGGCGTTTTGGATCCGGCTCACCCAGCGGTCGCCAAATTCATGGATGTTCCAATTGTGAACTGGCGCGGAATAAACTGCGGCTCGATTCAACCAGCCGCAGTTTTGAAGTTCTGACCCCTAGAGGACTTACATTTCGTGGATTTCAGCGATTTCGACCGAGCCTGATCCGTCTTTTACCATCGGGCAGCCCTGCGCCATGCGGCAGGCGTCGTCGATCGTTTCCACGGAAATCACGGTATAGCCGGAAATCGGATTGCTGCCGCCATTGTCGGCCACGCCGCCTTGGCTGACTGTTTTGGACATTCCAACGGGCGCGCCGGGAATATCCACAATCTCGCCCATCTCAGCGAACCAATCGTTCCACTGCGCCATTACTTTTTCACCCTCTTCGGGGGTCTCGGGTGATTTTCCGCCGTGATACGCAAAAATAAACTGGGGCATCAAAGCCTCCTTTACTGTCAAAACACACACTACGATGGGGGCAGCCTATCAGAAAACGGGCGTTAAAGCATCTCCCACAACAGCTTGATCGCGAGGATCAGGGAGGTTGTAACAAGCAACGGTTTGATGAGCCGCGCTCCGATCTTTTGTGCAAGCATGGCGCCACATTGCGCACCGGCGATTTGGACGGCAGCCATCGCGAGGCCCGTAAACCACCAGGGCGTGGCCACCACCGCAAACACGGTCAATCCACCAAGGTTGGAGGCAAAGTTCAACAATTTGGTATGGGCCGTTGCCTTCAAAACGCCGTAACCGGCCAGGCTGACAAAGCCGAGCATGTAGAAACTGCCGGCCCCCGGACCCAACAGCCCGTCATAGGCTCCACACAAGGGCACAACAGATGCGCCAAAGATCAGCGGTGTCATACGTTTATGGCGGTCTGTGTCATCCAGCCCTTTTTTGACCACAAAAAACAACGCGATGCCAACAAGGACAACCGGCAGCAACAACCGGATGGTGTCTGTGGGCAGGATTGAGACCAAGAGCGCGCCACACATCGCAGCAGCAAATGCCGCGCTTGCAGGAAGCGCCTGTTTGCGCAAGTCCACATGGCCGCCGCGCGCATAGGACAAGGCTGCTGTGCCTGCGCCAAACAGCCCTTGCACCTTGTTCGTGGCCAATGCGGTTACGGGATCGGCGCCGACCAACAGCAATACGGGCATGGTGACGAGCCCACCACCGCCCGCAATGGCGTCGATGAAACCGGCCACAAACCCCGCTGCGATCAGCAGGGCAAGTAGGTCAAGACTGACTTCGAACATTAGGCGGCGAAATCTTCGCTGCTATACCCTTGAATATAAAGGAGCGCGGTGAGGTCGCTGTGGTTGATGCGGATGTCGCATTCGGCGGCAACCGAAGGTTTGGCATGAAGCGCAACACCGGCACCGGCGCGCCCCAGCATGCCCAAATCATTGGCGCCATCACCCACCGCAATCACGTCCTGTTCGGTAATGCCAAGGCGTTCGGTGATCTGCTCCAAAGCTTCGACCTTGGCTTGTCGGCCCAGAATTGGCCGCCCAACGTCACCGGTGAGCTTGCCATCGGCGGTGATCAGCGTGTTGGCGCGGTTCTCGTCAAAGCCCAGTTCAGCAGCCACTTTGGCTGTGAAGGCCGTAAAGCCGCCGGAAACGAGTGCAGCATATGCGCCGTTTGCCTTCATCGTCGCCAACAGGGTTTTACCGCCGGGCATGAGTGTGATCCGTGTGTCGAGCACTTGGCCAATGACCGCTTCGGGCAGATCCTTCAGCAGGCCTACACGTTCTGTCAGCGCGCCTTCGAAGTCCAGCTCGCCGTTCATGGCGCGGGCAGTGATGTCTTTGACCCGTTCGCCGACGCCGGCTTCGTCGGCCAGCTCGTCGATGCATTCCTGCTGGATCATGGTGGAATCCATATCCGCCAGCAGCATTTTTTTCTTACGCCCTTCAAGGGGTTGCGTCACCAGGTCGATGCCCATTCCCTGAAGATCCGACCAGACGTCCCACCGGTTTTCCGGAATGTCAGCATGGGTGAATTCCAGCGCCACACCTTGGTTCAGCCAGACGATATCGCCGCCGCCCCAAGCGTTGCGCAGCGACTCAGCGAGCGCCGGTTCCACAGACGGAGAAGACGGGTTGCACAGCAGGGTGGTGACATACATGGGGTGCGCGTCCTTTGCGGTGATTCTGCCCGACTCATAAACAGAGGCGGCAATTGGAACCAGCCCCGTTTGTGTACTTGGTACAAGGTTTGTATCCGGTCGCGGATGCGCGAAAGTTTCCTAAAGGCGAAATTTTACGTCGCAATTGGAAATAGAATAGCCGGAAATGGGCGATTTTCCCTATTGCTGATTTTCGCGCCGCTCTCTATCTCGGTCGGCGGGACACCTCTCCCCAACGAGAGGCACTTATCTGGAAGGGTAGCATCAATGGCTATTTCTCAACCGGCAACGCGGCCGGCTAACCCGCGTTTTTCCTCTGGCCCCTGTGCCAAACCCCCCGTTTTTGAACTGTCCAAACTCGCCGACGCGCCTCTTGGCCGTTCGCATCGTGCCGCCGTTGGCAAAGCCAAACTGAAAGCCGCGATCGAAGAAACCCGCGAGATCCTGGGCATTCCGGCTGACTACAAGATTGGCATCGTGCCTGCGTCCGACACCGGCGCAGTTGAAATGGCGATGTGGAACCTCTTGGGCGAACGCAAGGTTGAGATGGTCGCCTGGGAAAGCTTTGGCGCTGGCTGGGTCACTGACGTTGTCAAACAGCTGAAAATCGATGCCGAAGTCAAAACCGCTGAATATGGCGAAATCGTCGACATGGCGTCTATTGATCCAAAGAACGATGTTGTCTTTACCTGGAACGGCACCACCTCGGGCGTACGTGTTCCCAATGGCGACTGGATTGCCGACGACCGCGAAGGTCTGACCATCTGTGACGCGACCTCTGCGGCCTTTGCGCAGGATCTGCCCTGGAACAAGCTGGATGTGACCACATTCTCTTGGCAAAAAGTTCTCGGCGGCGAAGCGGCTCACGGCATGATCGTGCTGGGCCCGCGCGCAGTTGAGCGTCTGGAAAGCTACACACCCGCATGGCCGCTGCCGAAAATCTTCCGCCTGACCAAAGGTGGCAAGTTGATCGACGGTATCTTCTCGGGTGCAACCATCAACACGCCGTCGATGCTGGCGGTTGAGGACTATCTGGTCGCGCTGGAATGGGCGCGTTCCGTAGGTGGTCTGCAAGGTCTGATCGCACGCGCTGATGCAAACGCCAAGGCCGTGTTTGATTTCTGCGACGCCAATGATTGGATTGCCAACCTGGCCGCTGATGACGCGACACGGTCCAACACCTCTGTTTGTCTCAAGTTCACCGACGCCCGCATCAACGATGGCGCGGCTTTTGCCAAAGCTGTTGCAAAACGTCTGGAAGCCGAAGACGTCGCGCTTGACGTTGGTGCCTATCGTGACGCGCCTGCGGGTCTGCGGATCTGGTGTGGTGGCACGGTTGAAACGGCTGATCTGGACGCCATGCTGCCGTGGCTCGCCTGGGCCTTTGAGGCTGAGATCGAAGCGCAAGCTTAAGAACATCTGATTTGGGTGCGCGTTCGGCGCGCGCCCTCCCGCACCCCATTTATTGAAGGACCCAAACCCATGGCTCCCAAAGTACTCGTCTCCGATAAACTGTCTGAAACCGCCGTCCAGATCTTCCGTGATCGTGGCATCGACGTGGACTTCCTGCCCGAGCTGGGCAAAGACAAAGATAAACTGGCCGAAGTGATCGGTCAATACGACGGTCTGGCGATCCGCTCCGCTACCAAAGTGACCCCGACCATTCTGGAAGCCGCCACCAACCTCAAAGTTGTTGGCCGCGCCGGTATCGGCACCGATAACGTGGACAAAGAAGCGTCCTCGAAAAAAGGTGTGATCGTCATGAACACGCCGTTTGGCAACATGATCACCACAGCCGAACATGCGATTGCGATGATGTTCGCCGTTGCGCGCCAGATCCCGGAAGCGTCGGAATCGACCCATGCCGGTAAATGGGAAAAGTCCAAATTCATGGGCGTTGAGCTGACCAACAAAACGCTGGGCGTTATTGGTGCGGGCAACATCGGTGGCATCGTCTGTGATCGCGCCCGTGGTCTGAAAATGAAAGTTGTCGCGTTCGACCCCTTCCTGTCGGAAGAGAAGGCCGAAAAGATGCAGGTCGAAAAGGTTGAGCTGGACGAGCTGCTGACGCGCGCGGACTTCATCACGCTGCACGTGCCTTTCACTGAAGGCACCAAGAACATCCTCTCCGCTGAAAACCTGGCCAAAACCAAAAAAGGCGTGCGGATCATCAACTGTGCCCGCGGCGGTCTGGTTGACGAAGAAGCGCTGGCTGAGCTGTTGAAATCTGGCCATGTTGCCGGTGCGGCGTTTGACGTGTTCAAAGAAGAGCCCGCCAAAGAGAACGCGCTGTTCAACCTGCCCAACGTTGTCTGCACCCCGCACCTGGGCGCCGCAACCACCGAAGCGCAAGAAAACGTGGCGCTGCAAGTTGCCGAGCAGATGTCCAACTATCTACTGACCGGCGCTGTTGAAAACGCGCTGAACATGCCATCTGTGACCGCCGAAGAAGCCAAAGTCATGGGGCCGTGGATCAAACTGGCCGATCACTTGGGTGCATTTGCCGGTCAGATGACCGACGAGCCCATCGAAGCGATCAACATCTGCTACGATGGTGTTGTCTCTGACATGAATCTCGAAGCGCTGAATTGCTCGGTGATCGCGGGCATCCTGAAAAAGGCAAACCCGGACGTGAACATGGTTTCCGCACCGGTCATTGCAAAAGAGCGTGGCATTCAGATCTCGACCACCACTCAGGACAAGACCGGCTCGTTTGATGGCTACATCAAAGTCACCGTTGTGACCTCCAAGCGTGAACGTTCGGTTGCGGGCACTGTGTTCTCGGATGGCAAGCCTCGTTTCATCCAGATCAAAGGCATCAATATCGACGCCGAAGTTGGCGCCAACATGCTCTACACCACCAACAAAGACGTGCCGGGCATCATCGGGACATTGGGTGGCACCCTGGGCGGCATGGACGTGAACATCGCGAACTTTACCCTGGGTCGTTCCGATGTTGGCGGCGAAGCGATTGCTCTGCTTTATGTCGACGGCCCGGTTTCTGTTGAAGCCCGCGCCAAGCTGGCAGAGACCGGCATGTTCACTCAGGTGAAGCCGCTGGCATTCGACGTTGCCTAACGCAGCCGCTTGGAATGCTTAATTCAAAGGCCACCCTTTGGGGTGGTCTTTTTCATTCAGGGTTTAACGGCGGCTTTTGGTGTAATCGCTGATAGCGTCTTGTTACCAATGGCCTGTATGTGTGTTACCGAATGATTGATTTTTAAGAAGGGAATTTGTGATGTCTGAGACGATTTACGCAATGGGGGATATCCATGGCCAAATTCAGATGTTGCACGAGGCACTTGCGTGGATTGAGGCCGACGGCGGCCCCGACGCGCAGATCGTGTTTCTGGGCGATTACGTTGACCGGGGGCCTGACAGTCGTGGCGTGATCGATGTCCTGAAATCAGGCATCGACGCGGGCCGCAATTGGACCGCGCTCAAGGGCAACCACGACCGCCTGTTTGAATGGTTCATGGAAGACTCGCCGCGTCTCGACCCGATTTTGAAGGCGAAATACACTTGGGTGAGCCCGCCTTTGGGTGGAGACACAACGCTGGCCTCTTATGGCATCGAAGGTGCGGCCGACACACCGTTGGGCGTGTTGCACCCCGCCGCGCAGGAAGCGGTGCCTGCCGAACACCTCGACTTTCTCAAGTCGTTGAAGACCTATTACCAATTCGGCGACTACCTGTTTGTTCACGCAGGGATTCGTCCCAATGTCGCGCTGGAAGATCAGGCGGAAGACGATTTCCTGTGGATCCGTGAGCCCTACCTCAGCTACGCCGACCCGCATCCCTGGACCGTTGTGCACGGCCATACCGCGCTTGAGGCGCCGCAGGACTATGGGAACCGGATCAACCTGGACAGCGGTGCAGGCTATGGTCGCCCGCTGTCGGTTGCCGTTTGTGAAGGTGCCGAGGTCAGCTGGCTAACCCAGGACGGGCGCATCAAGGTCCGCTGATCTTTTGGCGGTCCAGTCCAGAACAACCTTGCCGGATCGCCCAGATTTCATCGCCGCAAAACCTTGCTCAAAATCTCCGACCGGAAAACGGTCGGTGATCACCCGGCTCACATCCAGACCGTTTTGCAGCATGGCGATCATTTTATACCAGGTCTCAAACATCTCGCGGCCATAGACCCCTTTGATCGTTATCGCCTTGAACACGATGCGCGACCAATCGACTGGGGATTTTCCGGGCGGAATGCCGAGCAATGCGATCTTGCCGCCCATCACGATGGCTTCAACCATCTGATCCAGCGCGATTTGGTTGCCCGACATCTCAAGCCCAACGTCAAACCCTTGGCTCAAACCCAGCTCATGGATGACGTCGTTCAGGTCTTCTTGACCAATATCGACAGGACGGACCGTTGGAACCACATGCTCCGCCAGGGCCAGCCGGTCCGAGTTGATGTCGGTGATGACCACATTGCGCGCGCCCGCATGACGCGCCACCGCCGCGGCCATGATCCCAATCGGCCCGGCCCCCGTGATCAACACGTCCTCGCCCAACAAATCAAAGCTCAGCGCGGTGTGCACCGCATTGCCAAGCGGATCCAAAATCGCACCGATTTCATCCGGGATGTCATCAGGTAGAGGCACGACGTTAAAGGCCGGCAGGCGCAAATATTGGGCAAACGCCCCTTGCACGTTTACGCCGATACCCCGCGTGCCGGGATCCAGGTGAAATTTTCCCGCGCGCGATTGGCGACTGTCGTGTTCGATCAAATGACCTTCGCCGGAACACCGCTGGCCTACCTCAAGACCGGTGACATCTTTGCCGATCTCAACAATCTCGCCCGCAAACTCATGGCCGGTGATCATTGGAACCGGCACCGTCGCTGATGCCCAGTCGTCCCAATTCCAGATATGAATGTCAGTGCCGCAGATCCCGGTTGTGTTGACCTTGATCAGCACCTCATCCGCGCCGATCTCGGGCACCGGGGCCTGCACCATCCACAAGCCTTCTTTGGGATGTGACTTTTCCAGCGCTTTCATCGTGTTTGGGTGCATCATATCACCCCGCAGGCCTTGCCGGCCGTCTCAAACGCCACCAATGCCCGTTCCAGTTCGGACCGCGTCAACGCGGCGTTCATCTGGGTGCGAATACGGGCCTGACCGCGCGGAACCACTGGGAAGAAAAAGCCGGAAACATAGACACCTTCGTCGAACAGTTTTGCGGCCATATCCTGCGCAAGCTGCGCCTCGCCCAGCATCACAGGAATGATCGGGTGTTCTCCCGGCAACAGTTCAAACCCGAGGCTTTCCAACCCATCACGCCAAAACTTAGCGTTTTCAAACAACTGCGCGCGCAGCGTGTCGCCTTCTTCGACCAATCGGATGGCTTCCAACCCGGCGGCAACAATTGCCGGTGGCAGTGAATTCGAAAACAGGTAGGGGCGCGCACGCTGGCGCAACAGATCCACAACGGGCTGCGGTCCGGCAATGTAGCCGCCAATGGCACCGCCCAGTGCTTTGCCCAAAGTGCCGGTCAGAATATCGATATCGACCCCAAAGTGATCCGGCGTCCCAGCACCCTTTGGCCCCATAAAACCCGTCGCATGACAATCATCCACCATAACCACAGCGTCATACGTGTCGGCCAGAGCGCGGATGTCGGGCAGATTGGCCAGATAGCCATCCATGGAGAACACGCCATCGGTCGCAATCATGATATGGCGCGCACCCTTTGCACGTGCCTCCTTCAGTTTGGCTTCCAGATCATTCATGTCGTTGTTTGCATAACGATAGCGTTGCGCCTTGCACAGACGCACCCCATCGATGATCGAGGCATGGTTCAAACTGTCCGAGATGATCGCGTCGTCTGCGGTCAGCAGCGGTTCAAACAGGCCACCATTGGCGTCAAAACAGGCGGCAAACAGGATGGAATCATCCTTGCCCAGAAACTGCGCCAGCCTCTGTTCCAACGTGCGGTGAATGTCCTGCGTGCCACAGATGAACCGGACCGAGGCCATGCCAAACCCTTTGGGTTCCATCGCACCTTGGGCGGCGGCAATCAGGTCGGGATGGTCCGCAAGCCCCAGATAATTGTTTGCACATAGGTTGATAACCGCGCGGTCGCCGACCTGGATCTCTCCTGCCTGAGGTGAGGTGATCATACGTTCGCGTTTATAAAGCCCGTCCGCTTCAATCTGATGGAGGGTCTCGGTGAGGTGATTCAGGAAATCTTGGGACATGGCAGAGCTCCGCTGTGATGAGGAATTCTGTCATACTGGACGAGCGTCCGTAAAGAGGGAAGTTTTCAATAATGGAAAAGTGTCTGCTATAACGGATTTTAAGCGCGAGCGAATGTCGACCTACCATTGGCCCAGTTCAGCCGTTTTTTACAATCAGGAAAACCCGCGCATCGGCGTTGATTGCGGCAATCGTATGCGGGACGTCTGCCGCGTAGCGCGCTGTATCTCCGGTTCTGAGCGTTTCTTCAACGCTGCCGGAATTCAACAGAATCTCACCCTCCAAAACAGTCACCTGTTCACGGGTGCCAACCGAATGAGGCTGGCTGATCAACGCGCCGCCGGTTGAGATCGAAATATCATAAACCTCATGCCCGCCTGCATCTTCTGGCGGAGACAGGATCATGATCCGGCAGCCTTGGCCCATGTTTTGAATGACGGGGACGTCGGCTGCGCGCAATACGTCAATCCGGTCTTGCTTGTTGGCGGCCTCCAGAAGCCCTGCGAAATCCACCTGCAAGGCACGTGTCAAATTCCACAGGGTCGCGATTGTGGGGCTGGATTCGCCGCGTTCAATCTGGCTGACCATAGACCGGCTCACGCCAGATAGATTGGCCACAGCTTCCAGGGACAACCCTTGCGCCCGCCGCGCGTCTTTGAGGCGGGCGGGCAGGAGGTGCAGAATATCGTCAGCGTGTTCCGTCATACTGGAAACTTTCTAGGCAACACCGGCAGAAGTCAAATCGTCAGAGCAAAGCCGTCACGATCAGGCAAAGCGCAACGCCCAAAGCGACCCCAAAACCGACAGGAACCAGCCGGTTTGATTTCTTTGAACTGCGCGCTGATGTGCCGGTGGATTGCTCGATCAGCGCCTTTTCCACCAATCCAGGCAGACGGGGACCAAACCGCGCAAGCACCTTGGCGGTTTTTGCCAGATCCGAGGCAACCGCTTTGGGCCCGATTGACGATTTGATGTAGTCCTCAACAACCGGATGGGCGGCTTCCCAGATGTTCATATGCGGGTCCAGCGACCGCGCGACACCTTCGACCACCACCATGGTGCGTTGCAAAAGGATCAGTTCGGTACGGGTTTCCATGCCAAACCGTTCAGTCACCTCGAACAGATAGTTCAAAAGACGACCCATCGAGATATGTGCTGCATCCATGCCAAAGATCGGCTCACCCACGGCGCGCAAGGCTCGCGCAAACTCGTCGACGTCATGATCTGCGGGAACATAGCCCGCTTCGAAATGGACCTCGGCGACGCGGCGGTAATCGCGCTTGATAAAGCCATAAAGGATCTCGGCGTAGACGCGGCGGGTGTATTCGTCGATGTGCCCCATGATGCCAAAGTCATAGGCAATGATGTCACCGTTGGCCGCAACCTTCAGATTGCCCTGGTGCATATCCGCATGAAAGTAGCCATCCCGCAGCGCATGGCGCAGAAACAGCGACAAAACCCGGTCCGCCAGAACGCGACGATCATGGCCTGCCGCGTCCAGCGCGGCATTGTCACCCAGTGCGGTGCCATCGGCCCAGCCCAACGTCATCACCCGACGGGACGAATAATTCCATTGCACCTGCGGCAGCTGGAACCCTTCGTCGTTGACCGTATTGGCCGTGAACTCGGACGCAGCGGCGCTTTCAAGGCGCAGGTCCAGCTCTCCTTGGACGACCCCGTCAAAGTGTTTGATCACTTCCATCGGTCGCAGTCGGCGTGCACCCGGCGCACAGATATCAGCAATACGCGCGGCGAGGTAAAAGGCGTCCACATCGCGGTTAAACGCACGTTCGATCCCGGGGCGCAGGACCTTTACGGCGACCTCCTGGCCTGTGTCGACCAGCCGTGCCTTGTGAACCTGCGCAATGGAGGCGGCTGCAATGGGTTCGCTGAACTCCGAGAAAACCTCATCCATGGGTCGGCCAAGCTCACGTTCGACCTGTTGAATGGCCTCGGCGCGGGAAAATGGCGGCAGCTTGTCCTGTAGAACACGCAGCTGCTGCGCCAGATCATCGCCCACAACATCCGGGCGGGTCGACAGGACCTGGCCAAATTTGATGTAGGCAGGCCCCAACGCGGTCAAGGCGCGGGTGGCGGGCGGCATGTCTTCGTCGCCTTTGTAGCCCATCCATTGAAAGGGCCAGCCCAGGGTATAGGCCACCATACGCAGGGCGCGCGGTGCTTTAAACGCATCCAGAACAGCATTCATGGCGCCTGTGCGCACCATGGTGGCGCCTGTGCGGATCAGGCGGACAATATTGTGGGGACCACGCATGGATCAGATCTTCCAGCCAGAGTGCAGTGCCGCAATGCCCAGGGAGAGGTTGCGATACTTGGCGTTCTCGAACCCGGCTTCGCGCAGCATGCCCAAGAATGTGTCCTGATCGGGGAAATTGCGGATCGATTCCACCAGATATTGATAGCTGTCGTAATCGTTGGCGATCAGCTTGCCCATGCGCGGAATGACGTTGAACGAGTATAGGTCATAAAGCTTTTGCAGCCCCTCATTGGGCAGCTGGCTGAATTCCAGAACCATCAGCCGTCCACCGGGCTTCAGCACGCGATAGGCTTCTTTCAACGCTTCCAAGGGACGCGTCACATTCCGAATGCCAAAGGAGATCGTGTAGACGTCGAACGTATTGTCCTGAAACGGCAAAGCCATGGCGTCACCGGTGACCCAATCCAGACTGTCGGCCATCTGTTCGGCCTCGGCGCGTTTGCGGCCCTCTTCCAGCATGGGGCGCGTCAGATCCAGCACGGTTGAATGGCCGTATCCTGCACGTTTCAAAAACCGGAAAGAGATATCGCCGGTGCCGCCAGCCACATCCAACAGCTTTTGCCCCGGACGTGGCGCCAGCCAGTCCATCATCGCATCTTTCCAGACGCGGTGGATGCCAACGCTCATGACATCATTCATAATGTCATATTTCGAGGCAACCGAGTTAAAGACCCCTTGTACACGCCCGGCCTTTTCATGCTCGGGCACGGTTTCAAATCCAAAATGGGTGGTGTTGTCCTGCGTCTCGGTCATTTGGCTTGCCGTTTCCTTTGGTTCGCCCCAGTTATAGAGCGCAATTCGGGCGGCACAATGCGGCCCACCGTCATCTGTTGCAGGAGCGATGTAATGCCTGAACTGCCCGAGGTCGAGACCGTGATGCGAGGTTTGGCGCCTTCGATGGAAGGTGCAGTGATTTCGACCGCACAGATCAACCGCCCAGACCTGCGTTGGCCCTTTCCTGACAACATGTCAGAACGGTTGACCGGCGCCCGTGTTTTGGCGCTGCGGCGACGGTCCAAATACATCCTGGCAGAGCTGGATCGCGGTGAGACCTTGCTGGTGCATTTGGGTATGTCTGGGCGGATGACCGTATCGGGTGATCCTTTGGGTCAGTTTGTACATGACCACCCGGCGCATCAAAAACACGACCACGTGGTGTTTGACATGGACAACGGGGCACGGGTTACCTTTAACGATCCGCGACGCTTTGGCGCGATGGATTTGATTGCGACCGATGGGGTGGAAGATCACAAGCTTTTAGCGGTCCTGGGACCGGAGCCTTTGGGCAACTCTTTTGATGAAAATTACCTGATTGAAGCCCTGAAAACACGCAACACGCCGATCAAATCAGCCCTCTTGGATCAGGGAATCATCGCTGGTCTTGGTAATATATACGTGTGTGAGACCCTGTTTCGGTGCGAAATTTCGCCGAAACGCAAGGCACGCGAATTAGCGAAAACACAGATTGCGAGCCTCGTTCCGGTCATTCGCGAAGTGTTACAGGGTGCAATAAAGGCAGGCGGTTCTTCGCTCAAGGATTTCCGCCAAGCCAATGGAGAACTTGGATATTTTCAGCATAGTTTCGATGTTTACGGCAGGGAGGGAGAGCCGTGCCGTAGGGAGAAATGTGAGGGTGAAATCACGCGAATGACCCAATCTGGACGCTCAACCTTCTATTGCAGTCAATGCCAAAGATAACTTGATCCGAGCTGCGCGCGTGGTAAGAAATCGACCCTAAACGGAACAATCGAAAGCAAAGCCCGATGGCATATGAGACGATTAACGTCAACGTGCAGGACCATGTTTGCGTCATAAAACTGAACCGCCCGGAGGCGTTGAACGCGCTCAATACCGAACTGTTGTCAGAGCTTGCGACCGCCCTGGAAGAAGCCGATGCAAGCGAGAAGGTGCGCTGCATCATCGCGACCGGGTCTGAGAAAGCCTTTGCTGCGGGCGCTGACATCAAGGAGATGTCGCAAAAGAGCTTTGTCGACGTCTACAGCGAAGATCTGTTCGCCAAGGTCAGCGATCGCATCACTTCGATCCGCAAGCCGATCATTGCTGCGGTGTCTGGCTATGCGCTAGGCGGTGGTTGTGAACTGGCCATGATGTGCGATTTCATCATTGCCTCTGACACCGCCAAATTCGGCCAACCTGAAATCAACCTGGGTGTTATGCCAGGTATGGGCGGCAGCCAGCGTCTGACGCGGTTCATTGGCAAATCCAAGGCGATGGATATGAACCTTACGGGTCGTTTCATGGGGGCCGACGAAGCCGAACGCTCTGGCCTCGTGTCCCGTATCGTGCCCGCCAAAAAGCTGATGGATGAGGCAACAGGCGCTGCGCAAAAGATCGCCGAGAAGTCACAGCTGAGCTTGACCGCGACCAAAGAAGCCGTGAACCGCAGCTTTGAAGTGCCACTGGCCGAAGGTCTTCTGTACGAACGCCGCCTGTTCCACTCGATGTTTGCGACCGAAGATCAAAAAGAAGGCATGGGTGCCTTCCTTGAAAAACGCGAAGCGCAGTTCCGCGACAAGTGATCGATACCGGATAATTCCGGGTCATACCCACGTGCAAGGCCAGCCCAAGGGTTGGCCTTTTGCATTGCCGGATGTGGGGCTTGCAATTCCATACATATGTGGATACACATCGCCGTCATACATGCGCGTGCAGCCCGCCTAGGCTAGAATCACACCGGTGACCGGACCCGGGGTTGGTTGGCATTGCGCCTTCAAAGAACACAAACCCTGTAGAGGTCCACATCATGGCAAATTCGCCTCAGGCCAAGAAACGCGCACGTCAGAATGAACAGCGTTTCGCGGTAAACAAAGCCCGTCGTTCGCGCATCCGCACTTTCCTACGTAACGTTGAAGAAGCAATCGAATCTGGTGACAAGGAAACGGCAACTGCCGCTCTGCGCGCTGCCCAACCCGAGCTGATGCGTGGTGTGACCAAAGGCGTTTACCACAAGAACACTGCGTCTCGTAAAGTATCCCGCCTGGCGTCCCGCGTAAAAGCGCTGGGTTGATTCTTATACAACTCTGCTAGGCTACGGTTTAGGTACCACAAATTTGTGAAGCGCTGCGATTTGCGGCGCTTCTTTTTTTTCCATGAGGACAAAAACTTATCGCAAAGGGCAGAGATTCTTTCTGACCAAAGGTAGAGTCAACATCATAGTTTCGTTGCTGTCTCCCACTCAAAATTGCTACCAATATTGAGCGATTCATGCGCTGGGGGACTTGCTGCCGAAGTGGTTTCCACTGAGATCCAAAAATGACATCGATGACTGCGCTTGTTTTTGCGCAGCCATATAGTGCGTTGTCTCTGTTGTGTTTTTGACCACCAGGGATGTCGGGACGTCGTTTAAGGATACTTCGCTCGTGAATTGTTGCAGGGTGATAACGGTCATCCATTGCTTAAAAAATTAGACAGGTAAGAGGGATCGTATCCTCTGGCTAGAAAGACACCAGTCTTTCGGCACAGAGATCCTTTTTGCGTGTCAAAACCCAATAATGGGTACGGGACGAAACGATAGGCCCAAAGAGGCCGCGGCACGTGGGGACGCGAGAGGCGAATAATGACGAACGATAAATGGGGCAGTGTCAGACAAAGATTGTTAAAGACAGTCGGACAAAACAATTTTACGACTTGGATCGAGCCGCTTGAGCTGCAGAACCTGGACGATGGAATCGCTGTTTTTAATGTGCCCACCAATTTTATGGGCAACTATGTCGGGCAGAATTTCTCTGATCTGATTTTGCACGAATTGAATATGTCAGGTGAACATGTTCAACGTTTGGCGTTTAATGTTGCGGTAAACTCCCCAAACCGCCCTGCGGCGTCTGGGCAGCCTCTTTTTGAAGTGATTCAAGGCTCCGACGGCGACACGGATGTTGCTGTGTCCGCAACCCGAAGAGAATCGGCAGATACACCGGCACCTGCTGCGTCTGAACAGCGGTCCGCAGGTAAGGACACATTGGAAGGTTTGCAGGCGGCCCCGCTGGATCCGCGGTTCACCTTTGACACTTTTGTTGTGGGCAAGCCCAATGAACTGGCGCATGCCGCTGCCCGGCGCGTCGGCGAAGCAGGCCCGGTGACATTCAACCCGCTTGTCCTTTATGGTGGCGTGGGTTTGGGTAAAACGCACCTGATGCACGCGATCGCATGGGAGCTGAAACGCTCCAATCCCGATCTCAACGTTCTGTATCTCTCGGCAGAGCAGTTCATGTACCGCTTTGTGCAGGCTCTGCGCGAACGCAAGATGATGGATTTCAAACATCTTTTCCGCTCAGTTGACGTCTTGATGGTAGATGACGTGCAGTTCATCGCGGGCAAGGATTCCACGCAGGAAGAATTCTTCCATACGTTCAACGCGCTTGTGGATCAGAACAAACAGATCATTATCTCTGCCGACCGCGCCCCCGGTGAGATCAAAGAGCTGGAAGATCGTGTGAAATCGCGTCTTCAGTGTGGCCTTGTGGTTGATCTGCACCCAACCGACTACGAATTGCGTCTGGGCATTCTGCAGACCAAGGTTCAGCAGCACCGCCAAACCTTCCCCGATCTCAAGATCGCGGATGGGGTGTTGGAATTTCTGGCGCATCGCATCTCAACCAATGTCCGTGTCCTCGAAGGCGCGTTGACCCGCCTGTTTGCATTCGCATCCTTGGTCGGGCGTGAGATCGACATGGAGCTGACGCAGGACTGCCTGGCGGATGTTCTGCGCGCCTCGGAACGCAAAATCACCGTTGAGGAAATTCAGCGCAAAGTATCGGAGTACTACAATATCCGCATGTCCGACATCATCGGCCCCAAACGCCTGCGTTCTTATGCGCGTCCGCGTCAGGTCGCGATGTATCTTTGCAAGCAGCTGACCAGCCGGTCATTGCCCGAGATTGGACGCCGGTTTGGCGGTCGCGACCACACCACCGTAATGCATGGTGTGAAGCGGATCGAAGAGCTGAAACAGGTCGACGGTCAGATCGCAGAAGACGTGGAAATGCTGCGCCGCTCCTTGGAAGCGTAACCGATCCCCGCTTTGTTTGATTTTGAAACGACTCTGATCCCAATCAGGGTCGTTTTTACGTTGTGAATACAGCCGGAAAGCCACGAATGCCGCGCTTCTGCACAATAGCGGTCTTTGGCCCCTTGACGCTGGTCATCTACAATTGGAGAAATCGAATAAAGTCTTGTCATGGGGACGCAAAAGGTTACCGTGACCTCCCGGCTTGGCGACGGGCTGCTGGTAAAGCCAGACGAAAGGAATGATAGATATGAAGATCAGTATCGAACGTGGCACCCTTCTAAAGGCTGTGGCTCAGGCGCAGTCCGTTGTGGAACGCCGCAATACCATTCCGATCCTGGCGAATGTGCTGATCGAAGCCGAAGGTGACACGGTGCAATTCCGCGCCACTGACCTCGACATCGAAGTGGTGGACAAGGCAACGGCACAGGTAGAGCGCGCAGGCGCCACCACGGTTGCCGCAACCACCTTGCACGAGATTGTGCGCAAGCTTCCAGATGGCGCATTGGTCACGCTGACCGCAGATGCGGCCACCGGCCGTCTGACGGTTGAGGCGGGGCGGTCGAACTTCTCGCTGGCGACCCTGCCGCGCGAGGACTTCCCGGTGATGGCGACATCAGAATACCAGTCGAACTTTGCCGCAAACGCCGCCGTTCTGCGCCGCCTGTTCGACAAGTCCAAATTCGCAATCTCAACCGAAGAGACGCGGTACTATCTGAATGGCGTCTATATGCATGTCTCGGACGGTAGCACTGGCGGACGTGTTCTGCGCTGCGTTGCAACCGATGGTCACCGTCTGGCGCGTATTGATGCAGACGTACCTGCGGGTGCCGAAGACATGCCGGGCGTAATTGTTCCGCGCAAAACCGTGGGTGAGCTGCGTAAGCTGCTTGATGATGACGAGATGGACATCGCCGTCTCGGTCTCGGAAACCAAAGTGCGGTTTGCCACGCCCAATATCACCCTGACATCTAAAGTGATTGATGGCACCTTCCCGGACTACACGCGGGTGATCCCGGTCGGCAACACGCGCCGCCTGGAAGTGGACGCCAGCGAATTCGCCAAGGCCGTTGATCGCGTGGCAACCGTGTCTTCGGAACGCTCGCGCGCGGTCAAACTTCAGCTGAGCGAAGATCAACTGATCCTGTCCGTCAATGCACCCGACAGCGGCGCCGCCGAAGAAGAGCTGGCAGTTGCTTATAGCGATGAACATCTCGATATCGGTTTCAACGCGAAATACCTGCTGGAGATCGCCAATCAGGTTGATCGCGAAAATGCGGTCTTCATGTTCAACTCGTCCGGTGATCCAACCCTGATGCGCGAAGGCAGCGACGAAAGCGCGGTCTACGTCGTGATGCCGATGCGCGTTTAAAGTGCCTGACGGCACTGCCTCCGGCGGAAGTATTTTGGAAAAGATGAAAGGGAGCGCAGTTCCTTGCGTGCGCTGACCTCCTTATCCCTGTCTCATTTCCGCTCGCATTTGCGGGCGGAACTTCATTTGGACGGTCGCCCTGTTGCGCTTTATGGAAATAACGGCGCCGGCAAGACCAATGTGCTTGAGGCTGTGTCGTTGTTTTCCCCGGGTCGCGGGATCCGACGCGCCAGCGCCGCCGATATGGCCCGCAAACCCGAGGCTTTGGGCTGGAAGCTCAGCGGCGTCTTGCGCAGTGGTACGCAGAACTATGAGATTGAGACCTGGTCCGAAACCGGTGCCGCCCGGCAGGTCAAGATCGACAATAAGTCCAGCAATCAAATCGCATTGGGTGAGATCGCGCGCGTTGTCTGGCTGGTGCCTGCGATGGACCGTCTGTGGATCGAAAGCGCCGAAGGGCGCAGGCGTTTTCTCGACCGTGTCGCCCTCAGTTTTGCGCCCGATCATGCCGAGGCTACGCTGACCTATGAAAAAGCCATGCGGGAGCGCAATAAGCTGTTGAAGCAAGAGGTCCGTGATCCGGTGTGGTACCGGGTTGTCGAACAGCAAATGGCCGAGGCTGGGCACCGCATCCACCAGGCCCGCCTGAACGCCATCGATTATCTGCATCAGGCGCAGGACAGCGCCCAGACCGGCTTTCCCACTGCGGAATTGGAGCTGCTGCAATCTGATGGCGACATGCCGCTGGGTGCGGCGGATTTTCAGGCCGCATTGGAAGAAAGCCGGTTTCGCGATCTTGTTGTCGGGCGCACCCTGATTGGCCCCCACAGAACCGATATGCTGGGCACCTATCGCACCAAGGCGTTGCCTGCCAAGGATTGCTCCACGGGTGAGCAGAAGGCGCTGTTGATCTCTCTCATTCTCGCCAATGCGCGTGCGTTGATGGCGCAAGGCAGCGGCCCGCCTATTCTGCTTCTGGATGAAGTGGCCGCCCATTTGGACGCAGGCCGTCGCGCGGCGCTCTATGACGAGATCTGCGCCCTTGGCGTGCAGGCCTGGATGACCGGCACCGGTCCCGAACTCTTTGCTGAGATCGAAAAACGCGCGCAGGTTTTCGAAGTGGCCGAAGAAGACGGCCATTCCGTGGTCCGCGCCGCATAAGGTCCGGCGAAAACAGCTTGAATTTGCCGAGAAAATCGAGCCACTGCGCGTGACATTCCAGTGTGAAATTCGTATAAAATCGGAAAGCTACAGCAGGAAATTGTGAATGTCCGAGAACGAGCAAACCCCAGCAGAATATGGCGCTGATTCCATCAAAGTTCTCAAGGGGTTGGAGGCCGTGCGTAAACGGCCTGGCATGTATATCGGTGACACGGATGACGGCTCGGGTCTGCACCACATGGTGTATGAGGTTGTCGACAACGGCATCGACGAAGCGCTGGCCGGTCACGCGGACGCTGTTACCGTCAAAATCCACGCGGATTCCAGTGTTTCTGTTGGCGACAACGGTCGCGGCATCCCGGTTGATATTCACCCCGAAGAAGGCGTCTCTGCGGCTGAGGTGATTATGACCCAGCTGCACGCCGGCGGTAAATTTGACAGCAACTCCTACAAGGTGTCCGGCGGTCTGCACGGTGTGGGCGTCTCGGTTGTAAACGCGCTGTCGGATTGGCTGGAATTGCGTGTTTGGCGCAACGGCAAGGAGCACATCGCGCGGTTTGAGCGTGGCGACACCGTCAAACACCTCGAAGTTGTGGGAGACTGCGGTGATCGCACCGGAACCGAAGTGCGGTTCCTGGCCTCCACCGACACATTCTCGAACCTGGAATACGTGTTTGAGACCCTGGAAAAACGTCTGCGCGAATTGGCGTTCCTGAACTCTGGCGTGCGGATCGTTCTGGTGGATGAACGCCCCGCGGAACGTCTGGAATCCGAGCTTTTCTATGAAGGCGGCGTCAACGAGTTTGTAAAATACCTCGATCGCTCCAAAACGCCTGTGATGGACGCTCCGATCTATATCAAGGGTGAGAAAGACGACATTGGCGTTGAAATCGCCATGTGGTGGAACGACAGCTACCACGAAACGGTGCTGCCCTTCACCAACAACATCCCTCAAAAGGACGGCGGCACCCACGTGGCCGGTTTCCGGGGCGCTTTGACCCGGACCATCAACAACTACGCACAGGCCACCGGCATCGCCAAACGGGAGAAGATCTCCTTTACCGGCGACGACGCGCGTGAGGGCCTGTCCTGCGTCTTGTCGATCAAAGTGCCGGACCCCAAGTTCTCCAGCCAGACCAAAGACAAGCTCGTCTCGTCCGAGGTGCGTCCGGTTGTCGAAAGCCTGCTGAACGAGAAACTGGCAGAATGGTTCGAAGAGAACCCCAATGTCGCCAAGCAGGTGGTCGGCAAGATCATCGAGGCCGCGCTGGCCCGTGAAGCCGCCCGAAAGGCGCGTGAGCTGACGCGGCGCAAAACCGCGATGGATGTGAACTTCCTCGCTGGTAAGCTGAAAGACTGCTCCGAAAAAGACCCATCCAAAACCGAAGTCTTCCTGGTGGAGGGTGACTCTGCGGGCGGCTCCGCACAGACAGGTCGCGACCGCCAAACACAGGCGATCCTGCCGCTGCGTGGTAAGATCCTGAACGTGGAACGCGCGCGGTTTGATCGTATGCTTTCCAGCCAGGAAATCGGCAACCTGGTGATGGCGCTTGGCACCGGCATTGGGCGCGATGAATTCAACATCGAAAAGCTGCGCTACCACAAGATCGTCATCATGACCGATGCGGACGTCGATGGGGCCCACATTCGGACCCTGTTGCTGACCTTCTTCTATCGCCAGATGCCGGAACTGATCGAAGGCGGCTACCTCTATATCGCGCAGCCCCCCCTGTACAAAGTGGCGCGTGGCAAGTCCGAGGTTTACCTCAAGGATCAGAGCGCTCTGGATGAATATCTGATCAACCAAGGTGTCGAAGGCGCGGTGCTGAAACTGGGCAACGGGGCCGAAGTTGCCGGTGCTGACCTGACCCGTGTTGTCGATGAGGCACGCCAGTTGAAACGAGTTTTGGACGCGTTTCCAACACATTACCCGCGATCCATTTTGGAACAGGCAGCCGTGGCGGGTGCCTTTGTACCGGGCGCCGTTGATGCGGATTTGCAAGGGGTCGCCGACAAAGTTGCCGCGCGTCTCGACCAGATTGCGCTGGAATACGAACGTGGCTGGCAAGGTCGGATCACCCAGGATCACGGCATTCGCCTGGCACGTATTCTGCGCGGCGTCGAAGAGGTGCGCACCCTGGACGGCCCAATGCTGCGCTCTGGTGAGGCCCGCAAAACCGGCAGCTTTACCGCCAGCCTGCAAGAGATCTATGGCAGCAGCGCCGTGTTGCAGCGCAAAGACCGCAATCAGGCCATTCACGGTCCTCTGAGCCTGCTCAAGGCGATCCTGGACGAAGGCGAAAAAGGGTTGAGCCTGCAGCGCTACAAAGGTCTGGGAGAGATGAACCCGGGTCAGCTGTGGGAAACTACCCTGGACCCGGACGCACGCACCCTGTTGCAAGTGCGCGTGGACGACAGTGTGGAAGCCGATGATCTGTTCACCAAACTGATGGGCGATGTGGTCGAACCACGCCGCGAGTTCATCCAGAAAAACGCGCTGAGCGTGGAAAACCTGGATTTCTAAGACACCAGATTGGCGGCGTGGCCTGTGCCCAAGGCGCGCGGTCGGCGGAGGCCTTTTCAATAAAGAGAAGCCCGCAACCGTTTGGTTGCGGGCTTTTTCTTTTTGAATTCAGTTGCTACAGCGGGTTTCCGGCATAGGTTTTGTCACCCCGCTCGCGGGCAAGCCGGATTTGTTTTTGGCGCTCCCGGAACCGTGCTTTGTCGGCCTCGGTGGTCTCATGCGCGCATTGATGGCAGGATACGCCCAGCTCAAACTCGGGACGTTCCATATCTTCGGGCAGGATTGGGCGGCGACATCCATGGCACAACAGGTGCGGGCCTTCTTCCAGCCCGTGACCAACGGAAACACGATTGTCAAAGACGAAACACTCGCCCTGCCAGGTGCTTTGTTCGGCGGGTACTTCTTCCAAGTAACGCAGGATCCCGCCTTTTAGGTGGTAAACATCCTCGATCCCCTGACCCAACAGATAGTTGGTGGATTTTTCACAGCGGATGCCACCGGTACAGAACATCGCCACACGTTTGTTGTGAAACCGCGTCTGGTTCTCTTCCCACCAGGCCGGAAAATCGCCAAAGCTCACGGTCTTGGGATCCACCGCGCCTTCAAAGGTGCCAATGGCAACTTCGTAGTCGTTCCGAGTGTCAATCACCACAACATCGTCCTGCTGGATCAGGTCGTTCCAATCCTGCGGTTCGATGTAATTGCCGACACGTGCACGGGGATCAACATCGGGTTGGCCCATGGTGACGATCTCTTTTTTCAACCGGACTTTCATCTTGCCAAAGGGCGGGTGGTCGCTGGTTGCTTCTTTCCATTCCAGGTCCGCACAGCCGGGCAGCGCCTTGATATGGGCCAGAACGGCGTCGATACCCGCACGCGGACCAGCAATTGTCCCGTTGATACCTTCCTTAGCCAACAGGAGCGATCCTTTGACCTCCTGCGCAACGCACAGGTCCAGAAGCGCCGGTTTGATGTCGGCGGGGTCTTCAAAGCGGGTGAAGTGGTAGAGAGCAGCGATTGTGTACATGTCCCGCCATTAAATCGCTCTGAGCCGTATTTCAAGCGCTACAAACACGGGTGATGCGCAGTATCCGGGTCAAATGTGTTCAGAAAATAACATATCTTACTTACATGATTTACGGTTGCGTGACGCAAGCAGGTCGGCGAAGATTCCTGTAGTGTTGCGATGTTTCACAGAAAATCTCTGAGGAGAGGAAAGCAGCCAATGACCGCAGCTCTGTTAGTTATCGATGTTCAAAACGACTTCTGCTCGGATGGCGCATTGGCCGTCCCGGAGGGAGAGGCCGTGGTCGCGCCGATCAATGCACTGATGGAACAATATGATACGGTGATTTTGACGCAGGATTGGCATCCCGCCGGGCACCAGTCCTTTGCCAGCGCCCATCCCGGAAAAGCGCCGTTTGAGACCACCGAACTGGCCTATGGGACACAGGTTTTGTGGCCCGATCACTGTGTGCAAGGCACAGATGGCGCGGCGTTTCATGGCGATCTGCGCACGGACGCCGATCTGATCCTGCGCAAAGGCTTTCGCACGGCCATCGACAGCTATTCGGCGTTTTTTGAAAACGACCAAAAAACCGTGACGGTCCTGCATGGCTACCTTCAGGAACGCGGGATCTCGCGGCTCACACTTGTGGGTCTCGCAACGGATTTCTGTGTCGCCTTTTCCGCCCAGGATGCCGCGCGGCTTGGCTATGACGTCGCCGTTGATCTGAACGCTTGTCGCGCGATTGATCTGGATGGCGCGCTGGACGCGGCATTGACCAACATGCAATCCGCGGGGGTTTCATTGTAGCGGGGCGTGATCAAAAGTAACGAGTAATAAATAGAATATTTATCTAATTCGGTCGCAAACTGAGGAAGATCCCAACGATGACAGACGCAACTCGCCAGGTCGCCCAACATGACAGACGATACAGCGCCGCCGGTTTGTTGCAACGTTACGCAGGCCACAAGGTAGACCATCTGAAAACACGCCTACTCTTCACGTGTGTGTGGTGCCTGTACTTTGTCTACTACACCATCTACGAGGTTGCTCTGTATTGCTTCGCTTTGATCGTCGCCGGCGATCTGGTTGAGACGCTTTATATGAAGCGGATGCTGAACACTCCGGTTGAGGAGTTGGATGAGCGACGCGCAAAGCGGATGAGTCTGATTGTGGGGTTGGTTGACTCCCTTTGTTACGCAGCTGCCGTCGGAATATTGGCCTATTACTGTACAGTAACCATGATGGAACATCATGTGCATTGGGAGCCGATCTCTTCGATGTATCTGCTGATGGGCGCAAGCGTCGCCTATATGATGTTCTACCCTTTGAACCCAATCCCGATTGCGGCCCGTGCGGCGGTAAATTTTGCGGTGGTGATGGCAATTTTTGTCGCCGGCCCACCTGAGGTTTTGCTGAGGGCAAGTGATCATCCGCTGGAAATCGTCGGGCTCGTCCTCTTTGGTCTCGTGACGATTTGGCAGGCGCGCCTGATGAAGGCTCGCCATGAACGGCGGCGCAAAACAGAGCTGAAACTGGTCACCCAGCAACGGGAACTGCAGGACGCCTATGCGAAAATGTACGCGCAACAGGTCGAAGCGCGCCGGCTGGCGCTGGTCGCAGAAACAGCTAACGACAGCGTCATGATTGTCGATCGCGAGCTCAAAATTACTTGGGTGAACGAGAGCTTCAGCCGCGTCACGGGTTACACCGAGCAAGAGGCTCTAGGCCATCGTCCCGGCGCTCTTTTGAATTGTCCTGAGACTGATATGCCAGCGGTCGATGCAATGAACGCAAAACTTCTGTCAGGTCAGCCGGTGCGCGCTGTCGTGTTGAGCCAACGAAAGGACGGGCAGCGAATTTGGCTTGAAGTCAGCCAGGTTCCAATGATGAACGGCTTGGGTCAAATGGAGAGTGTGATTTCCGTTGAGCGCGACATCACCGCCACCAAAGAGCATGAAGAAGAGCTAGAATGCGCACGCAAAGCAGCCGAAGAAGGCGCGCGCTCCAAAGCGGAATTTCTGGCGATCATGAGCCACGAAATCCGCACCCCGCTCAATGGTGTGATCGGCATGACGCAGCTGTTGGAACACACGCGGCTGGATGATGACCAGCGCAACTATGCGGAAACCATTCACAGCTCTGCACGGTCTTTGCTAGCCTTGATCAATGACATTTTGGATCTGTCCAAAATGGAAGCCCGCGACGTGACCTTAACCCCGGTGAATTTTGACGTCCGCCGTTGTTTTGAAACGGCCATGACCATTCTGTCACCCTTGGCAGAGGAAAAGGGCATCGCTCTGACCTTGGACGTTGCGGAGGAGGTGCCCAAATATCTATGCGGCGATGATCGCCGGATCACCCAGATCCTCATGAACGTCGTGGGCAATGCGATTAAATTCACCAGCGACGGCGGCGTTCGCGTTGAAGTGGGTTGTATTGTTGAAAATGACACGCCGCACCTGTCCTTTGATATCTCTGATACCGGGATTGGCGTACCTGCCGAGGTCCAAGAACGCATTTTCGAACGTTTCTCACAAGCGGATGCAGCGACCTCCCGACGGTTTGGCGGCACGGGGCTTGGCCTCACAATTTCGCAACGTCTGGCTCAGGCGATGGGCGGCGAGATCACGATAACCTCGCAACCCGGGCATGGGTCCTGTTTTACCACAAAACTGATCCTCGCTGCAGGTGAGGAAACGACAGAGCCCGAGGACAGTGAAGCAAACCCGCAGGGCGCATTGTCGGATGTTCGGATCCTGGTGGCCGAAGACAATCAGGTGAACCGCGTGTTGGTGCAAAAGTTCCTCAAGGACAGCGGCGCCAAGCTTGGTTTTGCGGTCGACGGTGAACAAGCGATCGACATGGCCAAGGCGCTGGAGCCGGAGATTATCCTGATGGATCTTTCGATGCCAAATGTGAACGGCCTGCAAGCCACGCGCGCCATTCGCGAATTGAACATCCCGCAACCCCATATCGTGGCTCTGACAGCAAACGCTTTCGAAGAAGACCGCGCCGCCTGTTTTGACGCTGGCATGGATGATTTCCTGTCCAAACCAGTGAGCCGCAAAGCGCTTTTGGCCAATTTGCAGGACGCGATCAAACAACGACGCACGGAAACTCCGGCACATTCACTTTACGATGCTACTGATGCTAGCCTAAGAACGGAGCGAAACAGTAGGTAAGACGACATGTTGGACATCGCGACACGCGTATACAATCACAAGTGGAAGATTGACCCGATTGTCCGCTCATTGATCGACACGGATTTCTATAAGCTGCTGATGTGTCAGTCGGTGTTTCGCAACCGTCCAAACACCCATGTCAAATTCTCTCTGATTAACCGATCCACCGATGTGCCCTTGGCCGAACTGATCGACGAGGGTGAATTGCGCGAGCAATTGGACCACATCCGCTCGCTCTCCCTGTCCCGCGGAGAAAGCACCTGGCTGCGCGGTAACATGTTCTATGGCAAACGCCAGATGTTCCGATCCGATTTCATGGAATGGTTCGAAAACCTGCGCCTGCCGCCCTATCATCTGGAACGCAAAGGCGATCAATACGAGCTGACCTTTGAAGGCAAATGGCACGAGGTCATGCTGTGGGAAATCCCGGCCTTGGCGGTTTTGATGGAACTGCGGTCGCGCGCCGTCATAAACGAGATGGGTCGGTTCGAACTGCAGGTTCTTTATGCACGCGCAATGACCCGCGTGTGGGAAAAAATTGAACGCCTGCGCGAGGTTCGGGATCTGTCGATTGCCGATTTCGGCACCCGGCGGCGGCATGGGTTCCTGTGGCAGGACTGGTGCGTCCAAGCCATGATCGAGGGTCTCGGCTCACGCTTTACCGGAACATCCAACTGTTTGATCGCGATGCGGCGCGAGGTTGAGGCGATCGGCACCAACGCCCACGAGCTGCCCATGGTCTATTCCGCATTGGCGGAAAATGACGCCGATCTGGCTCAGGCCCCCTATGACGTCCTGTCGGATTGGCATGACGAACACGAAGGCAACCTGCGCATTCTGTTGCCCGACACCTATGGATCCCAAGGGTTCCTGGACCGCGCACCCGATTGGCTGGCAGGCTGGACCGGTATTCGCATCGACAGCGGCGATCCGGCCACCGGTGCCGAAAGCGCGATCCAATGGTGGCAGTCACGCGGCGAAGATCCATCGTCCAAACGGGTGATCTTTTCCGACGGTTTGGACGTTGGCAAAATGGAAGACTTGCAGGCGCAATTTGCAGGCCGGGTGCAGATCTCCTTTGGGTGGGGCACCCTGTTGACCAATGATTTCCGCGATTTGGTCCCCAACGACCGGCTCGCACCATTCTCATTGGTGTGCAAAGCGGTCTCGGCCAATGGAAAACCAACGGTCAAGCTCTCCGACAACCCGGAAAAAGCCATGGGCCCCGCAGAAGAGATCGCACGTTACAAACGGGTCTTTAAGGTCGGCGTGCAGGAAAGCATCGATGTCATTGTCTGACCACCGATCCAGCCCCGCGCCAGGTGGGGTTAGTTGGCACTCACCCAGAAGTTAAAGCTCTTGCTCTGACAGGCAGTAAACGGCGCGCCGGTCTTCACCTTGGCCACATTTGGCATTGAGCTAAGGCAGGTGCCCCAAAACGCCGCCGCATCCGGAGAGGCGCTGGACACCCCCATCCGCCATTGACCGGGAAACCGGGTCAAAAGCTGCGTCGCTGCGGCTCTGCCAAAGCCGTATCGTCGAAATTGTGGAAAGATGGTGAAATCAGACAGCTCCGCTTGCCCCTCCGGCAGCAACAGGACAATGGCAAACCCCAGATCAGCCTGCCCATTGCGCAGCCAGAAACTGCGGTGGTCTTGCCGGTTCAGAACACGGCGCGATTTCTTGATCACGTCTTGGTCCGCGGAAGGTGCAATCTCCATCAGATACCGGGCAATTACCGGCAAAAACCGCGGCTGTTCTTCCGGCGCGATGGGGTGCAGATCAACCCCGTGATCCTGCCCGAATACCGGCCCGGTTGGCGATGTGTTATACATCGGTGTCACCAATCTCATCTGTTTTGCCCGATTCTGTTGGCATTCAATGACCGTGGATCAAATTCTTTAATCCTGAATTTAATTGTCATTTGGATCTGTCCGACTTCGCGATAGATCTGCTTTATGCTTCAACGCCCGCATTTCATCGGCCACGACATTTATCGCCTTTCCAGCTATGGCACGTCGCATCCGCTCAGGGTGCCGCGTGTTTCATCCGTTATGGATCTGTCCCGCGCCTTGGGGTGGCTCGATCCGGATGTGTTTATCCGCTCGCCACGGGCAAAACCGGCCGCATTGCGCCAATGGCATGATCCCGATTACGTCACCGCGTTATTAGAGGCGGAGAAGTCACAAATCGTCTCTCCCCAGATATGTGCGCGCCATCATCTGGGCACCCATTCAAACCCGGTCTTCACCGAGATGTATCGCCGCCCTGCAACCTCGGCTGGAGCCTCCATCCTGGCCGGAGAGCTTTTGGCAAAGGGCGGGCAAATCTATGCACCTGCTGGCGGTACCCATCACGGAATGCCAGACCGGGCGAACGGGTTTTGCTATCTCAATGACCCGGTGCTGGGCATGTTGTCGCTGCGCCACAACGGGGTGCGGCGGATCGTATATCTGGACATCGACGCCCATCATCCCGACGGGGTGGAGGTCGGGTTTCGGGGCGATCCGGATGTGTTGATGATCTCCATCCACGAGGAAAACCTTTGGCCGCGCACTGGCGGGCTTGAGGAAACCGCAGGCGGTTCAGCCGTCAACCTGCCGGTGCCGCGTGGTTTCAACGACAGCGAAATGGCCTTGGCGCGTGAGGCTTTGGTGCTGCCGTTGATAGAACGGTTTGAACCGGATGCGATTGTCCTGCAATGCGGCGCTGATGCTGTGGTCGAGGATCCATTGGCGCATCTGGCCCTGTCGAACAACGCCCACTGGGATGTATTGCGCAGCCTCATGGGTAAAGCGCCCCGTTTGCTGGTTCTGGGCGGCGGCGGCTATAATCCGTGGTCCGTTGCGCGCCTTTGGACCGGGATCTGGGGGGTGTTGAACGGATTTCAGATCCCCAGCCTGTTGCCGGAATCCGCTCAAAAGGTCTTGCGAAGTTTGCGTTTTGACGGTCATCGCCTGGGCCGTAACCCGCCTGAACATTGGTTCACAACCCTACAGGACGCGCCGCGCGATGGTCCCATACGTGCCGAAATCACCGAACGTATTGCCCATCTTCGGGCCGTGCGTGGGCTGTGAAAATGCAGAAACCCTGCCGAAATTATCCTCCGGGTATTTCTACGGTATCTGTGATCCACGTGGATCGAAACCGACTGCTTGACCCACGGGATCAAAGAAACACTATGAAAATAAACAACTTTCTTGAAATGGCGTAAATTCGCCTTTGAAAATACGTCCCGCCGCGCTGCAGACGTCGCGACGTTCAGGCCACTGGCAATATCCGCGCGAAATTGATAGGTCACGCCAACCGCAGCCGCCTGGAGGACCGCCAATGAGCGCGACGGCCCGAAAATCAGCTCCGAATGCCGAGGACATTCGAGCGCGCAAAGGGGGAGGCCCCCTTGTGAGCTTGACCGCCTATACCACGCCAATGGCGCGTTTCATGGACGCCCATTGCGACATCGTTTTGGTCGGCGACAGCGTCGGGATGGTGCTGCACGGCATGGCCTCAACTTTGTCGGTCACGATGGAAATGATGATCATGCATGGCCAGGCTGTGGCCCGTGGGTTGAGCAGCGCGATGATGGTCATCGACATGCCTTTTGCCTCGTATGAGGAAGGCCCGGCGCTGGCCTTCCGAAACGCCGCACGGCTGATGAATGAAACCGGTGCTGCGGCCGTCAAGCTTGAAGGCGGGGTCGAGATGGAAGAGACCATCCGCTTCCTCGTCAAACGCGGCATTCCGGTGATGGCGCATATCGGCCTGACGCCGCAGTCCGTCAATACGCTGGGCGGCTACAAGGTTCAGGGCCGTGATGACGCCGCCGATCAGATCATGGCCGATGCCAAAGCGATCGAACGGGCCGGCGCGTTTTCCGTTGTTCTGGAAAAAGTGCCCGCGTCCCTTGCGGATCGCATAACGGCTGAGATTTCGGTGCCAACTATCGGCATTGGCGCATCCGCAGGCTGCGATGGGCAGATCCTAGTGGTGGACGACATGCTTGGCTTTTTCACCGCCTTCAAGCCCAAATTCGTAAAACGCTTTGCGGACCTTGGCGACGCGGCCGAGGCTGCAATTGCCGAATACGCCGCCGAAGTCCGCGCGCGAAGCTTTCCCGCGCCGGAACATGTGTTTGCCGATCAGGCTCCTGCGAAAAAGGGCACTGCGAACAAGGGCACTGGCAAATGAGCGCACCGATTGTGCGCGCGCTGTCCGATCTCCGCGCGCAACACAAAACCTGGATCCTTGCTGGGGAAACCGTTGGTGTGGTGCCAACCATGGGCGCGCTGCACGATGGGCATCTGTCGCTGGTCAAAGCCGCCAAAGCCGCCTGCGACCGGGCCATTGTCACCATCTTTGTGAACCCGAAACAGTTCAACAACCCCGAAGATCTGGCCAAATACCCGCGCACCGAACAAAGCGACGCGGAAAAGCTAGCACCTTATGACGTCGACGCGGTTTTTGTGCCGGAAGCGGATGAAATCTACCCCGATGGCTATGCCACCACGGTGTCCGTCAGCGGTGTGAGCGACGTGTTGGAAGGCGCTTTTCGTCCCGGCCATTTCGACGGCGTGTCTACCATAGTTGCCAAACTCTTTTTGATGACCGGCGCACAACGGGCCTTCTTTGGCGAAAAAGACTATCAACAGCTGATGTTGGTGCGCTGCATGGCGCGCGATCTGAACATCCCGATTGACGTGATCGGCTGCCCTACCGTGCGCGAGGCGTCAGGCCTGGCTATGTCATCGCGCAATATGCGCTTGTCAGCGGAAGCAAAGGCGCGCGCCGCCAAATTGTATGAGCTGATGACAAAGGCTGCCACGCAACTGGAACGGGGTCAGGACTGGACCGTTTTGCAGCAAGCCGCGCTGGACCAGCTGGCCGCCGCCGGTTTTGGAGAGGTCGAATATTTCGACCTGCGCTGCGCACAAACCCTCCAACCGGTGACCGATACCGCCAAACCCGCGCGCCTGTTGGCCGCCGTTTGGCTGGATGGGGTGCGTTTGATCGACAATATCGCGGTCACTCGCTAACCGCCTGTCAGGGCTCAGATTTGCAAGTCCGGTCCAAAGATCACATCGGCATAATCCGCCAGATAGATCTTCAGCCAGGGGGTAAACCGTTCCGGGTGGCGGACCACTTCGGCCTGTAGATCGTGATAATCCACCCAGCGGGTTTCCATGACCTCATCCGGATTGATCTTGACCTGGATCGGGCGATGCGCGTGGGCCAGAAACACGTCGACCTCTTCATGTTCGATCATGCCGCTGCCAACATCCGCGCGGTATTCCAACCGGTGGCGAAATTCCGGATACAACCCGCCAATGCCCAGCTCTTCGCGCAGACGGCGCATTGCACAGGCCACGGGTTCTTCGTTCCAATTGGGATGGGTGCAGCAGCTGTTCGCCCACAAACCCGGCGTGTGATATTTGGCCATCGCCCGGCGCTGCATCAGGATACGACCGGACTGCACCACAAACACCGATACCGCCTTGTGGCGCAGACCCTGTTCATGGGCTGCGATCTTTTCCACCGGTTGCAACTTTCCATTTACCCAAGCTGGGATGACATGGCTCATGAGAGGGTCAGGTCCAGAACATTTTGCACAGGCCAACGGGGCCGAATGAGACAGATAGGTTAACAGGCGAACATCCATTCTGGCACAAGAAAAGCCGCGGCCAGTGGTCGCGGCTTATGTGTGATAGGTTTTGACCGCTGCCAAATGCACCGGCGATCCGCACAGATTACTCTGCGGCGACGCTCTCCAAATAGGCATAGATGTCCTCGGCACCTTTTTTCAGGCGGAACGACATCTTGGATTTGGCTTTGGAATCTCCGGTTGCTTCCTTGAGGAAGGCAGTCGGGTCGGCGGTATACGTGGCAAAGCTTTCAGCGTCCCAAACGGCGCCTGCTTCACCAGCGGCAACAATGGATTTGCCGTATTTGTAGCCCGCCACGGTGCCCAGGGTTTTCCCTGCAATACCGTACAGATTGGGCCCGGTCCTGCCACCTTTTACAATCGTCTCACCTGCATCGGACACGACCATGTGGCAGGCTTTGCACTTCTTAAAGCCCTTCTCGCCCGCTTCAATGTCCCCGGCAGCAAAGGCAGGGGCGGCTAGCATGATCATTCCAGCGATTGTCAAAATTCGTTTCATTTCAGCTTGCTCCAGTAAATCCGGCTGCAATCTTTAAGATCTTCTGCCCCCCTAGAGTCAACGCGACGATGGTCGCGAAAGTGTCGCACTGGCCGGATCGGGACAATCTGTCCTAGGGGGATGGGGTGTTTTTGCACCAAACTGGCAACACATCGTTGTCTTCCGGCGTCGCGTGAAAGATCCCGCGCCCGATTGCCCGGCTCAAACACAGGGCTGCCGCGTGGCAAATGTCGGCCAATGCCTCGTCCTCGGATGTTGCGTCGCCGGTTGCTAGGGCAAAGACCAGATCGCCGTCCACCGGCGTATGGGCCGGGACAATGGCCCGCGCGATCCCGTCATGCGCCGCTGTTGCAACCCGCTGGCATTGGGCTTTGCTCAGCTTGGCATCGGTGGCGACAATCGCAATGGTGGTGTTGGTGCGATCCCCAACCGGCCCATCGATCAGGTTGCGCATCGCACGCAGCTTGCGACTGTCCAGATCGCGACCCAGACCGGACGCGGGATCAGGTCCCAAGCCGCCGAATTCGCCCTCAATTTCAAAGGGGGCCGCCCAGAAATGCCGCTCACCGCGGGTGGTGACAGACCCCATCGGATTGGCGGCAACCAGCGCGGCCACGGTGACACCGCTGTCCAGCACCAGCGAGGCAGAGCCCAATCCGCCTTTGAGCGTTGCAGTTGTGGCCCCGGTGCCCGCACCATGGCTGCCCAGATCAAAGGAAGGCCCAGCATGGTCAAAAGCGTGCAACCCCAACGCGCGATAGGGGTTCTCCGGCCAATCCTTGTTGCCACCGTTCAGCAGATCAAACAGTATCGCCCCCGGCACAATGGGGATCACTGCCGGTCCCAGGCGAAACCCGCGCCCGGCCTTGTGCAGGCCATCCATCACCCCGGAACAGGCATCCAAGCCAAAGGCAGAGCCGCCGGACAGTACCAGCGCGTCCACTTGCGCGACGGATTTATCTGGTGCCAAAAGGTCCGTTTCGCGCGTGCCCGGTGCGCCGCCCATCACATGTACCGCTGCGGTAAAAGGCTTGTCTGCGGTGACAACCGTGGTGCCCGATTTCAACCGCCTGTCCTGCGCGTTGCCAACCAAAAGCCCCGCAACGTCAGTGATCAGATTTTTGGGTCCGGGCTGCATCATCTCTCCTTGGGCAGATTGCGCTTAGTCGTCTTGAACCTTACCGCGCAGGTTTTTGACCTCACTCCGTTGCTTCTTACCGGTGAGACGGCGTTGCACGGATCCCCGGGTCGGCTTAGTGGCGATCCGCCGTTTTGGCACGACCAACGCTTTTTGGATCAGCTCTGTCAGACGTTCACGGGCCAGATCGCGGTTGCGCGCCTGGCTGCGGGTTTCATCGCAAAACAGGATCAACGCGCCTTCCTTGGTCCAGCGGCGACCGGCCAGACGGCGCAGACGTTTCTTGACCGCAGGGGGTAGGGACGGTGAGCGTTCGGCCTCAAATCGCAGTTCGACCGCAGTCGAAACCTTGTTCACGTTTTGCCCGCCGGGGCCTGACGCGCGGATGAACTGTTCCGTCAGTTCCCAGTCGTGAATGGTGATTTGATCGTTGATTTGCAGCATAAACGGGGTCCTTTGACCGGTTTATGCCGTTAACAAGCGGCCGTGGCAAAGGGCAAAACAAAAGGGCTGTTCGAAATTGCGCAACGAACAGCCCTTCTTGAGTATTCGGAGGTGCGCCGGTTAGGCGGTCACCAATTTAGGATTTGACGCCGCTAAGGACTGCCTCAGCTTTGTGCCTCCCAAACTGTTCCGACACCGATCTCCAAGTTCCCAATAGACACTAGAGCACCTCCTTTCTGAATGTTACGCGTATCTTTAGCGTTGCACAGAATGGGTAGATGTCAAAACAAAATCATGTGGAACGTACCGTAATCCGCCCCACGATGATGCGGAAAGGAACAAGCGCGATCAGCGCCAGCGTCAGTTTTACGCACCAATCGGCAAAGGCAAGCGAGATCCAAAGCGGCAGCATTTCGCCTCCGCCCATAAAGGGCGCGGCCTCCCAGGACCAATTGATCGCGGCGTCCGCATTGGCACCAAACACCGTGACCGAGGCTGAGAATGCGATGGTAAAGAAGAGCGCAGTGTCCAAAGCAGACCCCACCAAGGTCGAGATCAGCGGCGCGCGCCACCAGACACCCGCGTTGAACCGGTTGAACACGGCAACATCTGTCAGCTGCGCGATCAGGAACGCCGTTCCGGATGCAACTGCGATGCGCAGGGGAACGGCGGGGCCAAATTCCAACATGATCTGACTGCCAATCAGCGAACAAATCACCCCGGTCACAAACCCCGCCAGCACCACTTTGCGCGCGGCCGAAACGCCGTAGACGCGGTTCATCACATCCGTCACCAGAAAGGCAAGCGGATAGGTGAACGCCCCCCATGTGAGCCAGCTCCCAAACAGGAATTGAACCAGAATATTGGAGGCAACAACGATGGCAGCCATAGCGGCGATGCCGGGCAGATAGGTGCGTGACATGAACAGGGTCCGTTTTAACAAGGTTGCGGCAACTTGATCGTGGAGGATGGCCGATCCGTGCCTGTACCGAAGCCGGATGGGAAAATCAACTCACGGCCCGTGGCGCGACCTGGGTCACTCAGGCAGCTGGTATTCGACCAATTCGCTGCGTTGAAACGGCATGAAATTGTTGTCCGACACCATCGTCGCCCGCAGATCTCCATCTGTACTGCGCCAGACTGACAGCCCTTCCAGATTGTCATGGGTGCGCAGCGGTGTGGTCAACAGAACGGTCTCGTTTTGCAAGGCATCCCCGACAAAATCCCAGCGTCGCAGGCGGCTGCGAAATCCGATTAGTACGAATTTACGCTCTAGCAAATAAAACCGGCCATCTGGTCCAATGTCCAAACCGACGGGCAAATACCCGTTTCGTTTTTCCACATGAAACGGGGTCTGCCAGTCGGCACCATCCCAGCGCCAAACCGGAAAGGCCGCGCCCGCGCTTTTTTCCGGCAATGTATACAGCCGCCCCGCGGGATCGATTGCCAAAGCTTCCAGCGCTTTGTTTTCCTGCAACGCGGCAAAGGCCTGGATTCGGGGCAGATCTTCGGCCTGTCCGTCGATCTCTGCGTAGCGCGACACCCGTGCCTTGCCCTCAAAAGAGACAAACAGCGCGCCGTCTTGACCAATCGCAATCCCTTCGCTGTCGATTGAATCGCGGTCGTGGCGCATGATCTGCCCATCGGCGTTGCGCAGATGTACATGGGTGTCAAACGTCACACGGTCGATCTTGTTCGCCGTGCGTTTGACAAAACCTCCAACCAGATGCGAGCGATCCGTCAGCACGACAACCCGTTGGCCGGTCTCATCGAGGGCGAGTGCGGAAAACCCGCCGAACCAGCTCGGCTTGGCGGTCAGCACATAGCTGCTGAGAAAACGCGCAGGGCCCATGCCATCGCCTGATCGCCCCGCAGCATAGGCCGCAACCGCAAGGCCGCCGCCCAGCATCATAGAAAAAATCAGTTTGATTGCAAAACGGCGGCGCATTGTTGGGGAAGATCCGAAAGAGTGTAGTCGCGCCTTGGTGTAGGCTTTGGTGCATTGGGGTCAACTGGTTTTGGCGGCGGCGGGTTCAGAATGTCATTGACCCAGCGTTGCGCGTCCGCGCAGCCGTCGCCCTTGGGTGGGGCGGCTTGGTCGACACAGCCGCGTGCGCCCCGTGGGCAGGCCAGTCGAACGTGGAAATGATAATGATGTCCCCACCAGGGACGAATTTTACGCAGCCAACGCCGGTCCCCTTTGGCGTCCTTGCACATCTGGACCTTGGCACCGGGAAAGACAAAAATGCGCGCCACGCGCTTGTCTTTGGCGGCGGCGCGCAGAATTTCATGGTGTTGACGGGTCCAGCTGCTGTTCACAAAGGCACCGTTCGAACGCCGCATCGAGATCGAAGAGATGTTCTCGCGCGCATTTTGTGACAGGTTCAACCGGTCCGCCGGGCGCATCCAGATGTCGATATCCAAACCAATCTGGTGACTGCGGTGACCCGACAGCATCGGCCCGCCACGCGGCTGGCTGATGTCACCGATGTACAAGCCATCCCACCCTTGTTGGCGCGCTGCAAATCGGCTTAGGTCCTGAACGAAATCAACCGCCTCGGGATGACCCCAATTGCGGTTGCGCGACAGGCGCATTGCCTGCCAGGTCGGTCCGGTTTCCGGCAGTTCAACGGCGCCCGCAACACAGCCTTTGGCGTAGGATCCAAACGGGTCCGGGGGTTGTTCGGATCCGTCGGCCTTGGCCCCGAACAGCTGTTTCGCGGGTGTCTGCGCCAGTGCCGGGCTGATCAATCCGATGAGAATGATTAAAGAGGCAAGTAGTGTTTTCAAACCTGATCTCCTTCTGCTCGGACCCACCGTAGCAGAAGAAGTCCCAACACAAAGAGTACAATTACCGGCGCAATACCAAGTCGCGCGCTTTCGCTGATTGCGGTGGCAATACCGATCAAAAGCGGGGCCAAAAACGCCGTGGCACGTCCCGACAACCCATACAGACCAAAGCTCTCGGTCGCGTTTTCCAGCGCCGTGTGGCGCACCATCAGGGTGCGGCTGGCGGCCTGCAGGATGCCGCCAAACCCACCGATCAAGACGCCGCAGATGAAAAACACGGTGTCGGGCAGGGTGGCCCCCTCGGCAAGTGCGATGCCGAAAATTTGGTCACGCGACATGCCGACCACCACGGTGCAAACCGCCATCAGAACCAAAATCGCCAGAATAATCACAGGTTTCGGCCCAAACCGGCGATCCGCGAGACCGCCAAGCCAGCTAAAGGCGGCGGCAGAAATCGCGGCAACAATGCCAAAAATGCCGATCTGCGTGATCTCCCACTCCAGAACCAGCCGCGCATAGACCCCACCAAAAGCATAAAGCCCGTTCAGCCCGTCCCGGTACAGCATTGAGCCGCCCAAAAACGCCGCCAGACTTTTGCGGTGGCGCAGCGATTGCAGCGAGCGGACAACCTTGGCCACCGCTTCGCGCGGACCCACACGCGGCCCGCTTTGTGGCTTGTCACGCACCCAAAGGGCATAAGGCAGCATAAAAACTGCAAACCAAAGGGCGACTACGGGACCAACAGCGCGGGTGCCTTCGCGGGCTGTCGCATCCAGCCCCAGAATCGGATCCAGGCCAATCAGTGTCTTTCCATTTGCCTGTTCCACAAACAGCAGCAGCATGATGAACAACGACAGCACGCCGCCAAGGTAGCCAAAGGCAAAGCCTGACCCGGAAATCGCGCCAACGTCTGACCGGCTGCCCAATGACGGCAGCTGCGCATTGACAAAGATCGCCGCGAATTCGGCGCCGATGAAGCCGATCCCAAAGCTCAACACCATAAGGTAAAGATTGCTGCCAGCCGGATCCATAAACCACAGCCCCGCCGCGCCAATCACGTACAAGACCGAGAACGCGAAAATCCACGGCAGCTTGCGCCCCGACCCATCCGCCATGGCCCCCACAAAGGGCGCACACAGCCCAACCGTCAGCCCGGTTATTGTCATACAGGCCGACCACAAAGTCTGCGCCTGCGCTTTGGCCGCCTCACTTTCCGTGCCGAGAGTCACAAAGTAGTCGGCAGCGACAGCAGCAAAAAACGGGCTGAACACAAAGGTGACCAACAGCGTGTGATAGGGCTGGCTGGCCCAGTCAAAAAACCACCAACCCCAAATACGCTTACGCGCCGAAATCTCACTCATCGCACTGCCCCTTGGTTGGTCTCAAGGCAGTTATGAGGTCCGCCCAGTCCGCTTGCAACCCTGACACGGGGCCACTGCCGTGATGGGCCGAGGGGGGCCGGCCAACCTGTGCCTGTGATGCCATGGGTTTACCGCTCATCAACCGCGACCTTGCGCAGCCCTTGCGCATCCCGCCAGACGTGCCTACCTATGACCGCGTTGCAACAAAGGGAAAAGACATGCAGTCGTTGTTTCAAATCCTGATGCTGATCCTGGACATCGTCTGGTTCTTCATCATCGCCCATGTAATCATGAGCTGGTTGATCAACTTCCAGGTCTTGAACGTGAACCAACAGTTTGTTGGTCAAGTTTGGTACATGTTGAACCGCATTCTCGACCCGATCTATAGCCGCGTGCGGAGCATTCTTCCGAGCATGTCCGGGATAGATTTGGCGCCATTGGTGGTGCTGGTTGGCGTCTATGCCTGCCGCATTATCCTGCAGAACAATATCTCTGCCTTTTACTGACGTCCCGTCGTAAAACTTTTGCCAGTATCGCGGCGGCCTCTTGCCGCCCGATTCGCCATGTGAGATTGTGCCCCAAACTCGAGCAGCACTCACAGAGCAAGAGGCCCGCATGTCCGGCCCAACAGGCGCCACACCGCTTTTGCGGGATATATTTGGATTCGATGGTTTCCGACCCGGGCAGGGCGAAATCGTAGAGGCCGTGGCCAATGGTGAAAACGTGTTGGCCATCATGCCCACGGGTGGCGGTAAATCCCTGTGTTTTCAACTGCCTGCCTTGATGCGGGGCGGTATCACCGTTGTCATTTCACCGCTGATCGCCCTGATGCGTGACCAGGTGCGCGCTCTGCAAGAGGCCGGCGTGTCTGCCGGCGCGCTGACCTCGGGCAATACCGAAGAAGAGACCGAGGCCGTCTGGGACGCCATCGAACAGGGGCAGTTGAAACTCCTCTATATGGCGCCAGAACGTTTGGCGGCGGGCTCAGCCATGGGCATGTTGCGTCGTATTGGCGTCAGCCTCATTGCCGTGGACGAGGCCCATTGCGTCAGCCAATGGGGCCATGACTTCCGCCCGGACTACCTGCGCATTGGCGAGTTGCGCCGCGCGCTGGGTGTGCCACTGGCGGCCTTTACCGCAACGGCCGACCAGGAAACCCGGGACGAGATTGTCCAGAAGCTATTTGACGGCGAAGCCCCGCGCAGCTTCTTGCGCGGCTTTGATCGTCCCAATATCCACCTTGCCTTTGCGGCCAAAGACAACCCGCGCCGTCAGATCCTGGATTTCGCGGACGCGCGTAAAGGTCAGTCGGGCATTGTCTATTGCGGCACCCGCGCCAAGACCGAGGGGCTGGCCCATGCCCTGCGCGAAGCTGGTCACGTGGCCTGTCATTACCATGGCGGGATGGAGGCCGAAGACCGCCGTATCGTCGAGACTCGTTTTGCCCGTGAGGATGGGTTGATCGTGGTGGCAACCGTGGCCTTTGGCATGGGGATCGACAAACCCGACATCCGCTGGGTGGCCCATGCGGATCTGCCGAAATCCATCGAAAGTTATTATCAGGAAATCGGCCGCGCAGGTCGGGATGGCGCGCCAGCTGAGACGCTGACGCTCTATGGTTCCGATGACATTCGCCTGCGTCGGTCGCAAATCGACGAAGGGCTGGCCCCGGCCGAACGCCGCTCGGCCGATCACGCCCGCCTGAATGCATTGCTTGGACTGGCAGAGGCGTTGAAATGTCGCCGTCAAAATCTGCTGGCCTATTTTGATGAGGTCGCAGAACCCTGTGGTCGCTGCGACCTTTGCGACACGCCGGTTGATGTCTTTGATGGGACCGTAGCCGTGCGCAAGGCGCTGTCGGCGATTTTGCGCACCGAAGAGACCTATGGCAGCGGTCATTTGATCGATATCCTGACTGGGCAGCAAACCGACCGGATCCGCGACCGACGCCATGATCAGCTGTCGGTCTATGCCTGCGGGACGGAATACAAGAAACGCGAATGGCAGGCCGTGTTCCGCCAGATGATGGGGCACGATCTGGTACGCCCGGACCCTGAACGCCATGGCGCTTTGCGCATGACCGAGGCCGCTTTGCCCATTCTAAAAGGCCAAGACAGGATTGACCTACGGCGCGACACCATTGCCAAGGCCAGCCGACGCCCGGCGGTGAAAACCTTGGTTTCTGAAGAAGATGCCCCGCTGATGTCCGCGCTCAAAGCCAAACGTCGCGGACTGGCCGAAGCCCAAAAAGTGCCGGCCTATGTAATCTTTCCGGATCGCACCCTGATCGAGATGGCGGAAAAACGGCCGCAGTCCTTGGATGAAATGGCCCGGATCAGCGGCGTTGGTGCCAAAAAGCTGGACCGGTATGGCGATGCATTCCTGACCGTGATCACGGGCGAGGCGGAACAGATGCACCCGGCGCGGCGCAAACTGGCCAGTGCGGGGGCGGGCGAGGTTTACGATGCTTTGCTGGAAGCCCAGGCCAAATTGGCACGTGGTGAGACGGGGCTGGACAAACCGCTGAGCTGTTCGGCGGCGATGTTGGCCAAGATCGCGCAACTGCGTCCCGAGGATGAATTCGGCGTAAACAAACTGCTGGGAGAGCGCCGCGCGCAACGTTTCGCTGCGGCGTTTCTGGACGTCCTGCGCGGCGCGGGATAGACCAGCCTCCAGGATCAAGGGAACAAGACGATATGTTGGTTGTAGTATCACCTGCGAAAAAGCTGGATTGGGCGGACCGTGCCGGCGAGATGAGCACGCCTGCCTTTCAGGACGCCGCGATTGAGCTGGCGGAAGTGGCGCGTGGCCTGAGCGTCGCCGATCTGCAAAAGCTGATGCACATCAGCGAAAACCTTGCACAGCTGAACCACGATCGTTTCCGCAGTTTTGCACCGGTGCCGGATGAAACGGATCTGCGCCACGCGGTCTTTGCCTTTGCGGGCGATACCTATCAGGGCTTGGAAGCCGCGTCCTTGGATCAGGATGAACTGGACTGGGCCCAGCGTCATTTCCGCATTCTGTCTGGCCTTTACGGCGTCCTGCGCCCCTTGGACGGGATGCAGCCCTACAGGTTGGAAATGGGTTCGCGGCTCAAGACGGCCAAGGGCAAGAACCTGTATGAGTTTTGGGGCGACCGCGTGTCGGAGGCGCTGAATGCGCAGGCCGTTGAGACCGGCAGCACCACATTGATCAATTGCGCCAGCCAGGAATATTTTGGTGCGGTTGATCTGGACGCGTTGAACCTACGCGTGGTGACGCCGACGTTTATGGAAGACAAAGCGGGCACGCCAAAGATCGTCAGCTTTTACGCCAAACGCGCCCGGGGTGCGATGGCGCGCTACATCATTCAAAACCGCCTGACGGATCCGCAAAGCCTGCTGGCCTTTGATCTTGGCGGCTATGCCTATTCCGTCGAACTGTCAGAACCCAACAAGCCCGTTTTCCTGCGTCGCGCTGAGGGTTAACTGCGCAGCGGTTGCACGGCCTCGGGGCAATGCGCCTCGATCCGTTCGTGGATCAGGTTTTTGCGCAGTGGTTTGGTCAGGTAGAAATCGAGCCCTGCGGCCAGGATACCTTCGCTGTCGCCAGTCATCGCGTGCGCGGTCAGGGCGACGATGGGCACATGTTTGCCTGTGGTGGATTCAATCCGGCGGATTTCGCTGGTGGCTTGTTTGCCATCCATGATCGGCATGGAAATATCCATGAAAATCAGATCCGGTTTGAACTCCTGATAGCCTTCGACGGCCTCAACACCGTTGTTGGCGAACTTCAGGTCGATGTTCAGTTCCTTGACCATCTTGCGAAAGACAAGCTGGTTGGTCTTGTTGTCCTCTGCGGCGAGGATCCGCATCTTGGGCGCGCCGGATACGGCGGCATGTGCCAGATCTTCGCCGGGTTGCACCTCAACCGCGACGTTCTGTTCGGGGGCCGCCGGGGTGGCCACCTGCGGTTGCTGACCATTGCCGATGGCGCTGAGCTGTTTGAACAGCTCCAGGCGTGGCACCGGTTTGGTGAGGATGGAATTGGCCAGACCCTGGACCGTTGGATCGCCGACGATGGTTGGCGAGGCACTCAACGCCAGGATCGGAACCTGCCCGTTTGCACCGCCGCGGATCTCCTTGGCGAGGGCAACACCGTCTGTTTCGGCCATATCGCAGTCGCAGATCACCAGATCGACGCGGTTTTCCATCTTTTGCAGCGCTTCTTCGCGGGTGGTCGCCCGTTCGATGACCATCCCCAATTGCAGCAGCTGCTTTTCCACGATCTCGCGGCTGACGTCCTGATCATCGACGACCAGAACAACCCGTAGGCTTTCTGGGAGTTTGGGCACCGAAACAGTCTTGGGCTCAGAAATTGGCAGCACCAGACGGAAGCCAAAACACGACCCTTTACCTTCTTCGCTTTCAACCCAGATTTCACCGCCCATCAATTCGATCAGGCGTTTGGTGATTGCCAGACCCAGACCGGTCCCTTCGAATTTGCGATTGCGCTCATCCTCGACCTGATTGAACTCACCAAAGATATGCGCCTGCTTTTCTTCGGGAATACCGATGCCGGTGTCTTCGATGGTGATATGGATGGCGCAGTGGCTGTCATCCTGCGTCGGCACGCCGGTCGCGCGCAGCGCAACATGGCCGCTTTTGGTGAATTTGACCGCATTGCCCACCAGATTGGTCAAAATCTGGCGCACACGACCGGGATCGCTGACATAGGTGGAGGGCAGGAACAGGTCGTAGTCGACCATCATCGACAACCCTTTGTCGCGCGCGGAAGGCTGCAACAAAGTGACAACCTCGTGCATGCTTTGCTCAAGGTTGAAGGGTTCGGGATGCAGAACCAGCTTGTCGGCTTCGATCTTGGAATAGTCCAGAACGTCGTTGATGATGACCAACAGCGCCTCGCCCGAGTTCTTGATCGTATTGGCGTAGAGCGATTGTTCCGAGGTCAGATTGGTGTCGTTCAACAGTTCCGCCATGCCAACAACACCGTTCATCGGTGTGCGAATCTCGTGGCTCATATTGGCGAGGAAGGCAGATTTGGCGCGATTTGCCGCCTCGGCACGTTCCCGAGCGGTGCGCAGCTCTTCCTCGTATTGTACGGTTGTGGTGATATCCAGCGCCAGGCTGACCATGTCGCCGCCGTGACCGCGTTGATCCAAAAGCTTCAGATAGCGGTCGTCCCACAGGCGCACAATCACCGGCTCGGGCGTGGGGGACATCCAGCGTTCGGTCATCATCTGGCGCCAATCATCCATCGGCACATCGCCGGTATTGATCAGCCCTTCATCCGTCAGCAGTTGTAAAATCCGGATGTAGGAGATGCCGGGCACCACTTCTTCGAGCTCGTCAAAGATGTTGAGATAGGCGGTATTGGCCCCAATCAGGGTGCTGTCACTGTCAAAGAAGGCAAACCCGTCCTGAAACGCCTGGATCGAATGCCACAACCGTTGCTCGGCCTGCACAACCTTTTCGTGGGCGTCGGTCAGGTCGCTTTTGACTTTTTCGTTCTCAACGCGGACGGTTTTGACTTCGGCCTGGCTGACGCCGATCTGTTTTGTCAGCGCCAATGCGTGGCGTCCAAGTTTTCGGTTGGCTGCAGTCAACTCCGCCTGCTTCAGCTCAAGCAAGCGTTCGGCGGCCAATCGCCCGCGCCGTTCTTCTGCCAACCGATTTGCAAGGCTCATCCCTGCCGTACTCCAAAACTTTGCCGAACCGGCGAAAAAAACCAATGAGTGCAAAGCAAAATCCTGCTCTGACACCTCACCAGTTACGGTGGAAATACTTGCAATGGCGTTAAATTGACGGGCGTTTGCGGCCTAAAAGGCGCGTCAATCTAAAGTTGCCCAATCGGGTGCAACTCTAGATTGACGTGACGTCATGCAATCAGCCGCGCCGCCCCTCGCGCAGCCAGGCAGCCAGAATCAGCAGGCCGCTGATGAGCAACAAAAACCACCCCGGCAGCAGCGGGTTTTGTCGCACCGCCAGCGTTTCATAGGCGTTGCGTGGGGTCAGGCCGATCCAACCACGTCCACTTGCCGGGCGACCGGCGCGCACATCGCGCAGACGCGGCAGCCCATCCTCAACCGCGAGATCTGCGGCTTGCCAGCTGTTCAGCACCGGCGCAAGGATCGCACCCGTGGCAATGGTTTCCTCAAATTCGCGCGGCGCAGCAGGTCCCAGACCAATCACCGCCTTCTGATCGCCTTCTTGCAAGCGATAAAGGCCGATCTCAGGCCCGGTGAACTGTGTTTCCCAATGTCCGGGCGCGGTTTCATCCATGGGCAGGACAGTCTGGGTGCCATCAGGCGCGGTGATCTGAACATCGCCAACCGCGCCGTCAAGGCTGCGACGCAGGATCCGCATTGTTTGACCGTTGGCTTCGGCCCACAGCATATCCTCTTCCAGATCGGGTTCTTTCATCATCCAATGGGCCAGCCGCCGCAGCAGCTCCAATTGCGGCCCGCCACCCTCATAGCCGCGGCTCCACAGCCAGGCGTGGTCCGAGGCCAGCAGCGCCACCCGTCCCTCATCGACCCGGTTCAGGATCAACAGCGGGCGCTCATCAACACCGCGCATCAGGACATCCCCTTCGGGCGCGTTCAATTCAATCTGCCGCAACCAACGCCCCCAAGTCTCGGTGCCTTGCAGATCGGCGGTCACCGGATGGCGGGTCCCCAGATCCGAGATGGCCGGGCGGAAATGTTCCTCGATCACCCGCGCGGTGGGCTGGGCCGGCAGGATCTGCGACAGCGGAGAGCGGTAGATACTGTCCGCACTGGCGAAATCTGGCCCCGCCGCCACCAGAACCGCGCCCCCATTGCGCACATAGTCCGCAACGTTATCCAAATAGACCGACGGCAAAATCCCGCGCCGTTTGTAGCGGTCAAAGATGATCAGGTCGAAATCCTCGATCTTTTCCAAGAACAGCTCACGGGTGGGAAAGGCGATCAGCGACAGTTCTTCCACTGGCACACCGTCTTGTTTTTCCGGCGGGCGCAGAATGGTGAAATGGACCAGATCCACCGCGCTGTCGGATTTCAGCAGGTTGCGCCAGGTGCGTCCGCCCGGATGGGGCTCACCGGACACCAACAAAACCCGCAGCCGGTCGCGCACACCGTTGATCTGCACCAGCGCGGTGTTGTTGCGATCCGTCAGCTCACCTTCGGCGGTGGGCACTGTGAACTGGATGACATTACGCCCGCCGTGGGGCAGGGACAGGGGCAGCTCAAAATCAACCCCAACCGGCAGGGTAAACTGCTGCGGGTCTGCGCCGTCGATTGAGATACCCAGCCGCGCGACACCGCCGGTTTCTGGCGCGGCCCCTTGGTCTTCGATGCGCAGTGTCAGGGTGACAGGTTCGCCGATAATCCCAAAACTGGGCGCTTTTTGAACCACCAGACGGCGGTCCCAATCGGTTGCATGGCCCGTGCGCAGCAGATGCAGCGGCGCGGGCAGGTCGGGGGCTGCGTCCATGTCATGCACTTGCCCGTCAGAAATGGCGATAATGCCGGCCACGCGCCCGCTTGGCTCATTGGCAAGCGCTTCGCTGATCGCCGTCATCAATTCGGTGCCCGCGTCGTCAACTCCGTCACTCAATGTGACTTCACGCAATTCGGTGTTTGCGCGATTGGCGACTTGGGCTCGGATATGCTCCAACGCATCGCTGCTTTGGGCGGCGCGGTCGGCCAAAACCTGGCTGGCGCTCTCGTCATGGACCACAATCACAATGTCATCCAGCGGCGCGCGGTCTTCGGTCTGGGACACCGGCCCCGCAAGCGCCAGCGCCAGAACCGCCGCCGCCAACCCGCGCAAGGCCCAGCCGGACAGGTGCTTCCAGGCCGCGACCACCATCACAGCCACGCTGACAGCGATCAGCACCCAGATAAAAGGCCAGGGCAGCAGGGGATCAAACAGAATATTGTGGCTCATATCAGGTCTTATTGCCCCAATCGATCCAACAAGGCCGGCACGTGGACCTGATCGGATTTATAGTTTCCTGTCAGCACATGCATGATCAGGTTGACGCCAAAGCGATAGGCCAGTTCGCGCTGGCGTTCGCCTGCAAATCCACGTCCCACCGGCAGGCGCGCGCGCCCATTGTCATCCACCGCCCAGGCCGAGGCCCAGTCGTTGCCGCCAATCACAACCGGGCTGACCCCGTCGTTGAGATTTCGAAACGGCAGGCCTTCGACCTGTTCGGCATCCGCAGGCGCGGCTTCAACCCAGACAGGTGCACCGCGTTGACGGCCGGGAAAGTCCTGCAACAGGTAAAACGCCCGCGTCAGCACGTGATCGTCGGGAACTGGCTCCAACGGCGGAATGTCCAACGGCCGTGCAAGTCGTTGCAAGTGCCGTGCGTTGTCGCTGGTCGCCCCCACCCGCGACAGATCGGCATCGCGGGTATCAAACAGGATCATGCCACCCGATTGCAGATAGGCGTTCAGTTTCTCATAGGCTCCCGGCGACGGCAGGGGCTGACCGGTTGAAATCGGCCAGTAGAGCAGTGGGTAAAATGCCAGCTCATCCGCCTCGATATCCACGCCAGCGGGGTTTGCCGGCTCGATCGAGGTTCTGAAATAGAGCACATCGCTCAACCCCCGCAAACCATCGCGCGCCAAGCCGTCCAGGCGCGCGTTGCCGGTCAGAACATAGCCCAGCGTCACCTCAGAGGCGAGGGCGGTTGGATTGTCGGTCTCTTGGGCCTGTCCGGGATCGGCGGCAATCGTCACCGCTGCAGCCAGTATCACTGCGGCGACGCGCCCGACACGCAGCAGGCCGGATACCGCCAGCGTTGCGATGGCGTCCAGCGCCAGGGCGAGCAAAGCGGCGGCCAGGAACATCCCGCCCAAAACCCGCTCTTGCGATTGTTCAAACCCGCGCAACGTGACCGAGGACGGCCAGACCGGCGCGGCCAACACTTGATCCGCGTTCAACACATTTCGGGCCAGGCTGCGCCCGTTGCTGGAATAGACGCCGGGCTGCAAATCCTGCCCCAAGGGCGCGGTGATCAGGTCGGGCCCGTCAACACCGGGCAATGTGCCGCCATCCTGGATTTGTCCAAACCCGTCCAGCACTTGCACCGGTTGCCATGTGGTGCCCTCCAGCTCGGCCCCGTCAAGGCTGCGGTTGGCACTGGACACCGCCAGCCGCTCCAACATCTCCACAAACAGGCCAGACAAGGGCAGGCTGCTCCATTCTGCATTGGCGGTGACGTGGAACAAAACGACTTGTCCCTGTCCCAGCGTTTTGCGGGTCACCAGCGGCGTGCCATCGCCCAGCTCGGCAATCACCCGTTCTGCCAGATCGGGATCCGGCTGCGCCACCACTTGCGAGGTGACCGAAACCTCATCCGGTATGTTCAACCCGTAAAAGGGCGAGTTCTCGGCAAAGGGCGCCAATGTCTTGGGCGCACCCCAGCTCATGGCACCGCCAAGGCTGCGCCCTCCCACCCGCAGCCGCACCGGCATCAGCGGATGAATATCCCCGCGTGCGGTATCGCTGGCCGCCAGTCGGGGACCGGCAAATCGCAGCAGCAATCCACCCTCTTCGACCCATGCGATCAAAGCGGCCTCTTGGCTTTGAGGAAGCTGCGCGACATCGGCCAGAACCACAACATCGGGATTGGCTGGCAGCAGATCGCCTAGGTTGCCTTCCAACAGATCGGTCGTGTCGACTAGCGCCTTGCGCAGGTAATGCAGCGGCGACAACAGGGCGAGGCCTTCATTGCCGCTCGCCGCCCCGATCAAGGCAACCTCGCGACGGCGCAAAGAATCATCGCTCAAGGCAATCGCACCGGCCGAACGCCGCCCCTGCAGAGCAAACCATTGCAACCGCCCACGCAGTTCCGATGGCAAGGACAGCCGCGCCATACCGTCCACCGCGCCTGCTTCCATATCAATGGTTGCCGTGGCCAATGTGCGCAAAGTCCCGCTGGGATCCTTACCCTGGGCCACAACTGGCAAGGTCTGCGCAGCACTGCTGTCCACGCGGGTGGCCCGCAGTTCAATCGCCCCATCGGCAAAGACCGGCGGGCGCAGGCCAACAACAGGCGCGGGCGGGGCAACAACAGTCACATCCCCCCGGCTTTCTAATGTGTCGAGCAGGTCTGATTGCTGGTCAAACGCCAACCCATCACTGTACCAAAACGTGTCGAAATTCGCAGGCGCTGCCGCCAGATATTCCAGGCTTTGGGCAATGCTTGCATCATTTGGGCCCCAGGCCTCGGGCTGCAGGCCGGGCACTTGCTGCGCCCAGACATCCGCCGCCTGAAAAGTCAGCGACCCTGGCTGCGTCAACCGCAATACGGCGACAGGGCGTCCGGCACGTCCTGCCTCGGCCAAATCCGTTTCCAACTGGCGTTCCAGCGCTCTCCAATGGCTGGCCCCGGCCCAGCTGGCATCCAGAACCATCAACACAGGCCCGGATCCGCCGGAGCGTTCCTGCGGGTTCAAAACCGGCCCCGCAAGGCCAATGATCACCGCAGCCACCGCCAGCATACGCAACAGCAACAGCCACCAGGGCGTGCGGTCGGTCTGGCTGTCGTCATCGCGCAACCCCACCAAAAGGGTCACCGCAGGAAACAGTCGTTTGATCGGCGCGGGCGGCACGGCGCGCAGCAACAGCCACAGAACGGGCAACACCAGAAGGCCCAGTAACAACCAAGGCGCGGTAAAGCCGATGCCTGCAATCACACTCATGCCGGGCTCCTTTGCAGGGCGTGATAGATCCACATCAGACCCGTTTGCGCGCTTTCGCCGGTGTGATGCACACCCATGCGCCAGCCGGCATCGCGACACAGCCGATCCAACAGATCACGCCGCTCGGCCAGCCGCTCCATGTACCGGTCGCGCAAGGCGGATGCTTTCAGCGTTTCATGTTCCAACGCGCCAGAAGCGCTGTGAAACCGGGTGCGCCCGACAAAAGGAAAGCTCTCTTCCGCCGGATCCAGCACTTGCAGCACAACGCCCTGTACACCGCGATCTGCGGCTTTGGTCAGCGCCAATTGCAGCTCATCAAACGGCCCAAGGAAATCAGAGACAAACAAGGCCCGGGCATGGGGCACCATGGCCCGGTGTTCCGGCGGGCTGTAATCTGTTTCGTGGTCGCGGTTCAGCATTTCGGTCAACCGCAGGATCTGCGCATTGCCGCGTCTGGGGGGCAGCAAGCCTCCGGTCAGACCAACACGCTCCCCAGCCCGGATCATCAAAATCGCCGATGCCAGGGTTAAAACCCGCGCCCGCTCGATCTTTTGCGGATGTTGGTCATTGGACCCAAACCGCATCGAGGCCCCCAGATCGCACCACAAATGCACCGTCTGGGCGATCTGCCACTCGCGCTCGCGCACAAATTGCTGATCGCCTTTGGCAGAGCGACGATGGTCGATCATCCGGCGGCTGTCACCCTGTTGCAGCGGGCGGTATTGCCAGAAATCATCGCCCACACCAGAGCGTCTGCGCCCGTGATCCCCCAACAGGATCGACCCCGCCAGCTGTTCCGCCTGCACCAACAGCGGCGGCAGAGCGCTCGCTTCTTCTTCGGCGCGTTGGCGTAAAACGCCTGTCGGGGCGGGGGTGAGACTCACGCGGCCGCACCTGCCCGCGGCTGGGCTTGCAGATCGGCGGCAACGGTTTCAATCAACTCGGTCAGACTGTCTCCTCGGGCCCGCGCAGCAAAGGTCAGCTGCATCCGGTGGCTCAGCACGGGCAAGGCCATGTCGATCACATCATCGGCGCTGGGGGCCAGTCGACCCTGCAACATCGCCCGCGCCCGCACCGCCAGCATCAAGGCCTGCGCCGCACGGGGGCCAGGACCCCAGGACACGGTATCGCGCACCTTGTCGGCCACATCTGGCCCATTGGGACGGAAGGCACGGACCAGATCCAGGATCAGCTCAACCACCGACTCGCCCACGGGCATCCGGCGCAACAGTACCTGCGCCGCCATCAGCTCATCACCCGAGAACACCTCATGGGCCTCGGCATCTTCGACGCCGGTTGTCGCCAACAGGATATCGCGTTCGGTGTCGCGGTTTGGATAGGGCACATCAATCTGGAACAGGAACCGGTCCAATTGCGCCTCGGGCAGGGGATAGGTGCCCTCTTGTTCAATCGGGTTCTGGGTGGCCAAAACATGAAAGGGCGTGCCCAGGGCACGGGTCTCGCCCGCCACGGTCACTTCGCGTTCCTGCATCGCCTGCAACAAAGCGGATTGGGTGCGCGGGCTGGCGCGGTTGATCTCATCCGCCATCAGAAGCTGGCAGAAAATCGGCCCCTGAATAAAGCGAAACGCCCGTGTGCCGTCGGCGTCGGTGTCCAGAACCTCGGACCCCAGGATATCGGCCGGCATCAGATCGGGTGTAAACTGGATACGGTTGCCGTTCAGCCCCATCACGGTTGAGACGGTCTCAACCAGACGTGTCTTGCCCAATCCCGGCAGGCCAATCAGCAATCCATGTCCGCCGCACAACAGCGTTGCCAATGTCAGATCGACGACTCGCTCCTGCCCGATGAACCGCCGCGTGATAGAGGCGCGTGCCTCCTGCAGCTTTGCCTCCAAAGTCTCGATTTCCGTCAATAATTCGTCGGGTTCTGACATAGCATTCCCTTTACGTCGCCTATACACTGATACTCTACCGCGCTTCTTAGAAATGGCAAAAGCAATGAGTGGACAAAAAGCCGTGACGCCGTCAGCAGACGGGCTTGCAGCCGCAGCAAAAGCGGCATCCACAGGCAAAAGCCTGCCGCCTGTGCATCTGTGGAATCCACCCTTTTGTGGCGATTTGGACATGCGAATTGCCCGTGACGGGACCTGGTTCTACCTTGGGACGCCCATCGGGCGGTTTGAACTGGTCAAACTGTTCTCCTCGATTTTGAAGCGCGAAGACGGTCGTTATTTTTTGGTCACACCGGTGGAAAAAGTCGGTATCACCGTCGATGATGCCCCTTTTGTGGCCGTGGATTTCGAAATTTCCGGCCAGGGTGAGTCGCAAATCATCACCTTTGCGACTCATGTCGGGGATACGGCTGTGGCCGGTGCGGAGCATCCCATTCGGGTGGAACGTGACCCACAAACCGGTGAGCCTGCACCCTATATCCTGATCCGCGCGGATCTTGAGGCGTTGATTGACCGCAAAAGCTTTTATCGCCTTGTGGATCTGGGCCGTCACAAGGACGGCTGGTTTGGCCTTTGGTCAGGTGGCGAATTCTTCCCGATCATTCCGTCAGATCAGCTGGATTAAAGGCGCTTCCGCTGCGGCACTTTGCGGCGTGGTTGATTGAAAACGCATCCTCATATTGCAACAGTTGCACATCGCGCCACGGCGGGATCGCTGCAGGTCGCATATGGGAGGATGAGACGTGACACAAAAGCTGGCACTCGTAACCGGAGCCGCACGCGGCATTGGACTGGCCACCACCAAATTGTTTCTGGAGCAAGGCTGGCAAGTCGCAATGGTGGACCGCGACGGCGCGGAATTGACCGCCGCCTGCACCGGGCTGACGGAGGCCAAACCCTTTCTATATGATGTCTCACACCCGGAACAGGTGGCTGAAATGGTTGCCGATATTCTCGCCAGTTTTGGTCGGGTGGACGCGCTGGTCAACAATGCAGGTGTCGCCGATTTCGGCCCCATCGAAGAGCACAGCTTTGCCATGTGGCGCCGGGTGATGGAAACCAATCTGGACGGTGTGTTCCTGGTCAGTCAAGCGGTGATACCGGCGCTCAAGGAAACCCAAGGCGCCATCGTCAATATCGCCTCAATCTCGGGCCTGCGCGCCAGTACGCTGCGCCTGGCCTATGGCACCTCCAAGGCGGCGGTGATCCAATTCACCAAGCAACAAGCGGCGGAGCTGGGTGAATACGGCATCCGCGCCAATTGCGTCTGTCCGGGGCCGGTGCGCACCAAATTGGCTATGGCGGTGCATTCACAAGCCATCATCGACGCCTATCACGGCGCCATCCCGCTCAACCGTTATGGTAGCGAACAGGAAATCGGTGAGGTCATCTGCTTCCTGTGCTCCGACAAAGCCAGCTATGTCACGGGCCAAGTGATTGCCTCGGACGGCGGCTTTGAAAGCACGGGTGTTGGGTTGCCGGATTTACGCACATAGGTCTGGGACCGGCGGCATCGGCGGCCTGCCGCCATCGCGAAAATTTGCACCAAATGCAGGGTTTTCGCTGGCTTGGCGCTGCCATAGGCTGCCGCTAGACCCAAAGCCGACTTTTGGGACAGACACGCAGGACCTCGATGCCACGCTTCGCCGCCAACCTCTCGATGCTCTTTACAGAGCTGCCCTATCTGGATCGTTTCTCCGCCGCCGCCGACGCGGGATTTGAAGCGGTGGAGGTGCTCTTTCCCTATGAGATCGCCGCCAAGGAAACCCAACGTGCGTTGTTGGCCAATGGGTTAGAGCTGCTGTTGATCAACGCGCCACCGCCCAATTACACCGGCGGCCGGCCAGGCTATGCCGCGATGCCCGAGATGGAAGAGCGGTTCACGCGCGATATCCGCCGTGTGATACGCTACGCCGATGTACTGCGCCCCAAGATGATCCACATCATGGCCGGGTACACAAAAGGGGCCGAGGCGCGGGCTTGTTTCATCCGAAACCTGCAACTGGCCGCAGATCAGGCACCAGCTCAACAATTTACCATCGAACCCTTGAATGCAGCCGACCAGCCCGGCTATTTCCTGAACGATTATGCGCACGCGGTTGAGATCCTGGCAGAGGTCGATCGCCCCAACGTCGGGCTGCAATATGATGCCTACCACGCCCAAATGATCCACGGCGATGCTCGGGCCGTCTGGGATGAATTTAGCGCCCATGCGGTCCATGTCCAATTCGGTGCGGCCCCAGGGCGGTGTGAACCGGGCACCGGACCTGTCGATTTCGAACAGCTTTTTGCTGCTATGGATGACAGCGGCTATGATGGTTGGGCCAGCGCAGAATACACACCCTCGACTCTGCGTACCGAGGATTCGCTTGGCTGGTTGGCCGAACCGTGACCTGAAAAAAAACGCGCGTCCGCCCCATTGCTTTTGCGAAGGCGGTGGTTATCTAAGGGGCAGATTTAAGCCCGGAGTTCCTATGATCCCAGCGCGTTACGCCCCGATCCTGTTTGGTTTCTTGTTGTCAGGCATTATGTCCTGTCTCGTAACGTTTATTGCGAGCGTCAAAAATGTGGGTTTCGGCGCGCAAACCATAAGCGCCTGGCTGGGCGCTTGGGCGTTTGCATGGCCGGTTGCCTTTACTATCGTGCTGGTCGTCGCACCCTTTGTAAGCCGTGTGGTGGCCAAGCTGGTCCGAGATGCAGAGAGCGATCTGTAAGACATTACCCAAGCGATACTCCCGCCCGTCACGGATCCATTGAAATAGATCCGCTCCCGTTGGGCCAAACGCCGGGCTGTGCCCGGCGCGGGTCACGCGTGGGGCACCGGATTAGGACATTCTTGCGGTAAACAGCAACATACCTAATAACGCGCGTAGCACCGCGCATCGCGCGGTGCTACGCCCAACTGCACAGCGTCGCTCCGTCAGGAGGGATGCGGTGTAGGCGGGAGCCTTTGCTGCACGGACCCCTTCGTCAACAATCCGCGCGACGGTATCAGTGGGCTTCGGCCCAGTTCCGCCCTTGGCCCGCTTCCACAACCAGTTTCACGTTTAGATGCACCGCCGGATCTGCTGCCGTCTCCATCACCTTTTTTGCCACCGAGATGGTTTCCTCGACGGCGGCCTCGGGCACTTCGAACAACAATTCATCGTGCACCTGCAACAGCATCCGCGCAGGCAGATGGGAGATGGCTTCTGGCATACGCACCATGGCGCGGCGGATCACATCGGCGGCCGTGCCTTGGATCGGCGCGTTGATCGCGGCGCGTTTGGCAAAGCCCGCCTTTGGCCCTTTGGCGGCAATCTCGGGCGTGTGGATCTTGCGGCCAAACAGGGTCTGCACATAGCCGTGCTCCTTGGCAAACTCCACCGTGCTGTCCATATAGGCGCGAATACCGGGGAACCGTTCAAAGTAGCGATCGATAAAACCCTGCGCCTCTTTGCGCGGGATGCGCAGATTGCGCGCCAGACCAAAGCCGGAAATGCCGTAAATCACACCAAAGTTGATCGCCTTGGCCTGTCGGCGAATGTCTGGCGTCATCTCATCCAGCGGCACGTCAAACATCTCGCTTGCGGTCATGGCGTGAATGTCTTGCCCCGCATCAAAGGCCGCCTTCAGCGCATCAATCCCCGCCACATGCGCCAGAATGCGCAATTCGATCTGGGAATAGTCAAGCGACAACAGTACATTTCCGGGTTCCGCCACAAAGGCCTCGCGGATGCGGCGTCCTTCTTCGCTGCGCACGGGGATGTTTTGCAGGTTCGGATCGCTGGACGCCATCCGGCCGGTGTTGGCCCCGGTCTGCAAATAAGAGGTATGCACCCGGCCGGTATCGGAATTGATATGATCCTGCAGCGCGTCCGTATAGGTCGACTTCAGCTTGGACAGCTGCCGCCAATCCAGCACCCGACCGGGCATGTCGTGTTCGGTTGCCAGATCTTCCAGAATATCCGCGCCGGTGGAATATTTACCGTTCTTGCCGCGTTTGCCACCCGGCAGCGCCATCTTGTCAAACAGGATCTCGCCCAGCTGCGCCGGGGAGCCCACATTAAACGTCTCCCCCGCCAGCTCGTGAATTTCCGCCTCAAGCCCGGCCATCTTTTGGGCAAAAGAATTGGACATCCGGCTCAAGGTTTCGCGGTCGACCTTGATACCGTGCATCTCCATCTGCGCCAGCACCGGGATCAGCGGGCGTTCCAGCGTTTCATAGACTGTTGTGACCTGACGCTGGTGCAGTTTTGGTTTGAACTGCTGCCACAATCGCAGGGTGATATCAGCGTCTTCGGCGGCATAGGCCGTGGCCTCATCAATCGCAACCTTGTCAAATGTGATCGCGGATTTGCCCACGCCCAACAGGGGTTTGATCGGGATTGGCGTATGGTCCAAGTAACGTTCAGACAAAGTATCCATGCCGTGCCCGTGCTCACCACCATGCAGCGCATAGGACATCAGCATGGTGTCATCCACAGGTCCGACCGCGACGCCGTAGCGAGTAAAAATCTTGGCGTCATACTTCATGTTCTGGCCGATTTTCAGGATCGCCGGATCCTCGAGCACAAGTTTCAGCAACGCCAGTGCGTCCTCCAGTGGCATCTGCCCGTCGGCCAGACCTTCGCCGCCAAACAGATCATCGCCGCCGGTCTTGTGGGTTAGCGGGATGTAGCAGGCGCTGCCGGCCTCAACACACAGCGATATGCCCACCAGATCCACGACCATCTCATCCAGGCCGGTGGTTTCGGTGTCCACAGCAACCCAGCCGCGCGTATAGATCTGGTCGATCCATTTTTGCAGCGCCGCGCCGTCACGCACGCATTCGTATTTTTCAGCGTCAAACGGCACAGCCTCTGGCGCTGCGGCGGCGGCTTCTGGGGCCGCGACGCTTGCAATCACCGGAGCTTCCAGACCCAGCTGGTTTGCCATCCGTTTTGTCAGGGTGGTGAATTCCATTTCGGCCAGGAATTGCAACAGCACCTCCGGTTCCGGATCTTTCACCTCAAGATCGGCGATGGTGAAATCCAGATCCATGTCGCAATCCAGCTGCACCAGCTTCTTGGACATTTCAATCTGGTCGCGTTTTTCGATCAAAGTCTGGCGGCGTTTGGGTTGCTTGATCTCTTCGGCGCGATCCAACAGCTCTTCGAGCGAACCGAAGTCATTGATCAACAGCGCCGCCGTCTTGATCCCAATCCCGGGCGCGCCGGGGACGTTATCCACGCTATCGCCAGCCAGCGCCTGCACATCAACAACACGCTCGGGGCCGACGCCGAATTTTTCGTGCACGCCGTCGCGGTCGATGCGTTTGTTTTTCATCGCATCCAGCATCTCAACCCCGTCGCCGACCAGCTGCATCAGGTCTTTGTCCGAGCTGATGATGGTACAACGCCCACCGGCGTCACGGGCCTGACAGGCGAGCGTGGCGATAATATCGTCGGCCTCGAACCCTTCGACTTCCTTGCAGGCGATGTTGAAGGCGCGGGTGGCATCGCGGGTCAGCGGGAACTGCGGGCGCAGATCTTCGGGCGCCGGCGGGCGGTTGGCCTTGTAGAGATCATACATCTCGTTACGGAATGTCTTGCCGGAGTGGTCAAAGATCACAGCTACGTGCGTAGGGGCGTCTGGGCCCGTGTTACTCTCGACATAGCGCTGCAGCATATTGCAGAATCCAGAAACCGCACCAATCGGCAGCCCATCAGATTTCCGCGTCAAGGGGGGGAGCGCATGATAAGCCCTGAAAATGAATGCAGAACCGTCGATAAGATGCAGATGACAGCCCTTGCCGAATTCAGTATTGCTCATGACATTCTTCTCCAAGCTTCGTTGAGTGTTTACTGACATGTTCCGCTTTGTTCTTCCAGTCGCTCTTTTGCTCCTGACCGTTTCTATGGGCACTGCCGCCCGCACAGAGGCATCGACGACCTCTGCCATTCAGGGCCAAACCACCCCGTCCGACCTGCAAGCCGCGCAACCCCCATGCCCGCGTTCAAAGGGTGAAAAGCGGGCCTGCATGCGGGTTTTGGCCTGTATCGGCGACAAAGGCGTGTTTTTTGACGGGCAGGCTCGCGGCGATGGGGTTGGCATCATTCTGGGTCACACCAGCGAAGGCGTGCAATGTTCCGGCCATTGGAGCGATGTTGACGGAACAGACATCCGTGGCGAGGGACGCGCGCGTCTCAAATGCACCGACGGGTCCCGGTTTCATCTGGTCTACGACGGGCGCGACACCCGCGACGGAACGCAAATCGGCGTCGGCAAAGACAGCCAAGGCCGCATGATTCGTGCCTGGACCGGCGACGATGTCGTGCATTTTTTCGAAGATAAGGACCACAAATCCACGTTGAAATGTGGCGATCGGATGGTGCCGTTAGGCGAGACGGCGTCAATCGATTGATTTCTGTGCGGTCTGCAAACTGGCCTGATGCGTTTTCTTGTAACAACCGGCGCGAACAAGGCCCGGTTCAATTGAACATCCAGCTCACAATAACACGCCCAAAACAAAACGCGCCCACATCGCTGGGGCGCGTTTCAAACGGTTAAACGGTAGGTTTTACGCCGCTTTGTCTGCGTGATCCTTGTGGATGTATTTGCAGTCGCAATAAGGGCATTCCACAAATCCCGCGTCCGTGGGGATTTGCAGGTAGACGCGCGGATGGCCTAATGCGCCTTCGCTGCCGTCGCATGAGATGCGGTAGCTATCTACGATCTTGGTTTCAGGCGCTTCGATGCTCATCGCTGGCGGTCCTCTTGATTTTCATATACGCGCATTTATGAGCCAAGGCAAAACCGGGGGCAAGGGCTGGGATGAGCGAAGATGCAATCCGTCTGGAAGCAGTGCGGAAAACCTACAACGGGCGCAAAGGTCAGCCCGAGAAACACGCGTTACAGGGCATCGATCTGTCCATTCCGCGCGGGTCGGTCTTTGGTCTGTTGGGGCCCAACGGTGCCGGGAAATCCACCTTGATCAATATCTTGGCCGGACTGGTTCTGAAAACCAGCGGCAAAGTGTCGATCTGGGGTTTTGATCAGGACGCAAGCCCGCGCCAGTCTCGTGCCGCCATTGGCGTCATGCCCCAAGAGCTGAACCTCGATCCCTTCTTCACCCCACGCGGCGCATTGGAAGTGCAGGCAGGCCTGTATGGCGTGCCCAAATCCGACCGCCGCAGTGATGAGATTCTGCGGATGATCGGCCTGGAAGACAAAGCCGAAGCCTATGCCCGGACCCTCTCTGGCGGTATGCGGCGGCGTCTGCTGTTGGGCAAGGCGCTGGTGCATCGGCCCAATATTTTGGTGTTGGATGAACCCACGGCCGGCGTCGATATCGAACTGCGCCAGATGCTGTGGGACAATATTCGCAAGCTGAATGCGCAAGGCATGACCATCATCCTCACCACACATTACTTGGAAGAGGCCGAGGAAATGTGCGACGAGATTGCGATCATCAATCAGGGATCGGTTGTGGCACGCGACACCACCAGCAATCTGCTTGGCCGTCTGGATGGGCGCGCGATGGTGGTTCACCCTGCCACTCCGGTCACCACCTTACCCCAAGGCGACGGGATCGAGGCTGAGTTGCGCGGTGACGGCGCCGTTGTCCTGCGCTACCGCAGCCAGGCCACCACCGCCGAAGCCGTCCTGGAAGCGGTGCGGGCCGCCGGTATTTCGATCCGCGACGTCAAAACCGAAGAAGCAGATCTTGAGGATGTCTTCCTCTCTCTGACCTCCTCGGCGGCTTAGGCGTTGCAGTAGCTGCGCACGCCGCGGTATTAATATTTTAGCATATTAAACAATAAGATAGGTTTCTCTGCGAAACCTATGTGGGCCGTCCTGTGGTGCGAAATTGAGCATTTTGGCGGCCTGCACTCTGGACCGTGGTGCAAAAACGTCCTGATATTCAGAAAACGTATTTCCAGTGCTGTCACACTGTGCCTAACTGGCCGGTGACGATATTTGGATCGCTTCACTATGGCTTTTGAACACACTGAAAACCTCTGGCGGTCGACGCGCAGCGAAACCTGCGACAGTGCACAGTTGACGGGTGAGGTGGCGGCAGATCTGGTGATCATCGGCGGCGGCTTTACCGGATGCGCCGCCGCACTCGAGGCCGCAGGCCAGGACGCATCCGTGGTGCTGCTTGAGGCGCAGACGATCGGCCACGGTGGGTCGGGTCGCAATGTCGGTCTGGTCAACGCAGGTCTCTGGTTGCCCCCGGACGCGGTGATCGCCGCGCTTGGCGACGGTCCGGGCCGCCACCTGATCGAGGTTCTGTCTGAGGCCCCATCGCAGGTGTTCGACCTGATCGCGCGCCACGATATCTCATGCGAGGCCACCCGGAACGGCACTCTACATCTGGCGCACGCGGCCTCCGGTCTGCGCGACCTGCAAAATCGACACCGCCAAGGCAATCAATTCGGCGCACCTCTCCAGCTGTTGGACACGGCAGAGACCGCGCGCCGGACCGGATCCGACATTTATCACGGCGCGCTGTTTGATCCGCGCGCAGGAACGGTTCAGCCCTTGTCCTATTGCACCGGACTGGCACGCGCCGCGCAACAGGCCGGCGCGCAGATTTACACCGGATCAGCGGTCACCCGGCTTTCGCGGGATAGCGGTCAATGGCGGGTTCAAACCGCCCAAGGTAGTGTCGCGGCCAAAGCGGTCCTGCTGGCGACAAATGCCTATTTCGACGGGTTCAACAGCCCCTACGCACCCGCCTTTGTACCCGTCTCCTACAGCCAATTCGCCACCCACCCTCTGCCGCTTGCGCAGCGTGAACGGATTTTGACAGGCGGCGAAGGATGTTGGGACACCGCCCTTGTCATGTCGTCCCTCCGGCTGGATCAATCTGGCCGCCTGATCGTCGGCGGTATCGGCAATGCCAGGGGCCCGACGGGCTCTGTTCACAAGCAATGGGCCACACGAAAACTGGCGCAGATCTTTCCGGACCTGGCGAATCTGTCGTTTGAACATCGCTGGCGTGGTCAGATCGCGATGACCGGAGACCATATCCCCAAGATCGTAGAATTCGGCCCGGATGCCTTTGCGGTGTTTGGCTATTCGGGACGCGGCATTGGGCCGGGTACGGTCTTTGGAACTTGTGCGGCCAAGGCATTGCTTGCAGGCGATAAAGCCGCCTTGCCCATCGCCGCGCAACAGGACCATTGTGAAGCTTTCACAGGGCTACGTGGCGCCTATTACGAGGCCGGATCGACGTTGGCGCATCTGGTTTCTGCGCGGTAATTCCCCCGTTTCACAGCGGACTCGCAATGGGAACAAAAGGGGAATATCATATCTCTGCCATGCCCATGTTCGCCGAATTCGCCTGTCTGTCCAATTTCACCTTTCTCACCGGAGCCGCGCATCCGGAGGAGTATATCACCCGTGCGCTAACCATCGGCGTGGCGGCATTGGCGATTGCGGATGTGAACTCGGTCGCGGGGATCGTGCGGGCCCATGCTGAAGCGGCGGATATTGCCCGCCGGGTGCGGGAACGTCAGGCCTGGGATCAAGCCAACACGCCGATTGGCCCGCCATGTCCGGCTGATCTGCCACGCAGCGGCAACAGTTTCCCGGTCTATGATGTGCCACGCTTGATCCCGGCGGCGCGGCTGGAGTTTGTGGACGCGCCGCCGGTCATTGCCCTGCCGCAGACCCGACATGGTTGGAGCAATCTGACCCGGCTTCTGTCTGCGGGGCGGCTGCGGGCGCAAAAAGGCAGCTGTACCCTCCACCTGGCGGATCTGATGGAGTTTGCACAAGATCTCCACCTGATCCTGGTGCCACAGGCGGAAGGCATGCCCGGCGGCGCGGGCGGGTGGGGGCCGCATATGGACGGGTTGACGCGCCGCTTTGGTGGGCGGATGCATCTGATGATGGCGCCGCATTATGATGGGGCGGATCCGGCGCGGTTTGCTGCATTGACCGACATGGCGGCGCAATTGGGGCTGCCCACATTGGCCGGCGCTGCGCCGCGCATGCATCATGGGCGGCGGCGGCGGTTGGCGGATGTTTTATCGGCCATACGCCTGGGGCGCCGGGTGGACAAGCTGGGCCGTGCCGCGTTGGCCAATGGCGAACAGCGCCTGCGGTCTGCGGCTGAAATGCTACGTCTGTTCAAAGGGTTCGAGGATGCGGTCCATCGCACCGCGGATCTGGCCGCTGCGCTGAATTTTTCCCTCAATGAGCTGCGCTATGATTATCCAAGCGAGGCCGAGGGCGAGACCCCGACCGAGCGGTTGCGCCGTCTTGCCGAAGAAGGCCTGCGCTGGCGTTACCCGGCAGGGGCCACGAAAAAGGTGCGCGCCATGTTGGAACATGAACTCGCCCTGATCAAAAAGCTGAACTATGAGCCCTATTTCCTGACGGTGCGCGATATCGTCCATTTTGCCCGTTCCCGCGATATTCTGTGTCAGGGGCGGGGGTCTGCGGCCAATTCGGTGGTGTGTTTCTGTCTGGGCGTCACCTCGGTCAGTCCCGAGATGGGCACGATGGTGTTTGAACGTTTTGTCAGCGAGGCACGCGACGAACCCCCTGATATTGATGTAGATTTTGAACATGAACGCCGTGAGGAAGTGATCCAGTGGATCTACCAACGCTATGGGCGCGAACGGGCGGGCCTGTGTGCGACGGTGATCCATTATCGCGGCAAACGCGCCATCCGCGAAGTGGGGCGCGCGATGGGGTTGAGCGAGGATACGATCGCGGCCATGTCATCCCAGCTCTGGGGGTTTTACGCCAGCTCTGCCGTGACTGAGGAGCGGTTGCGCGAAATCGGACTGGATCCCAATGACCGCCGTCTGCGCCAGACCCTGGCTCTGGTCGAGGAGCTGATCGGCTTTCCCCGCCACCTGTCCCAGCATGTGGGCGGTTTTATCATCACACAAGGCAGGCTGGACGAACTGGTGCCGCTTGAAAACGCCACGATGGAGGGGCGCACGGTCATCTGCTGGGATAAGGATGACATCGAAACCCTGGGCATCCTCAAGGTCGACGTGCTGTCGCTGGGCATGCTGACCTGCATCCGCAAGGCCTTTGATTTGATGCGACAGCATCACCAGCTGGATTATACGTTGGCGACGCTGCCGCCCGAGGATCCGGCGGTTTATGATATGTTGTGCAAGGCCGACAGTATTGGCGTGTTTCAGGTGGAGAGCCGGGCGCAGATGAATTTTCTGCCCCGGATGCGCCCGCGCCATTTCTATGATCTGGTGATTGAGGTGGCGATTATCCGGCCCGGCCCGATCCAGGGCGATATGGTCCACCCCTATATTCGCCGTCGCAACGGTGAGGAGCCGGTTGATTTCCCGTCCGATGCCCTGGGTGAGGTTCTGGGCAAGACGCTGGGCGTGCCTCTGTTTCAGGAACAGGCGATGCAGATTGCCATGGTGGGCGCGGGCTTTACGCCGGAACAGGCGGACCGGCTGCGCCGCTCGCTTGCGACGTTCAAAAAACACGGCAATGTCAGTGAGTTCCGCAGTCTGTTCCTGCGGGGGATGGCGCAGAACGGTTATGATGCGGCGTTCTCGGAGCGGTGTTTTTCCCAGATCGAGGGGTTCGGCTCATATGGGTTTCCCGAAAGCCATGCGGCGAGTTTTGCGCTGCTGGTCTATGCCTCGGCCTGGATCAAATGCCACCACCCGGGCATTTTTGCCTGTGCGTTGTTGAATGCGCAGCCGATGGGGTTTTATGCGCCGGCCCAGATCGTTCGCGATGCCCGTGAACACGGGGTCGAGGTGCGGCCCATCTGTGTGAACCAGTCTTATTGGGACAATGTGATGGAGCCGGACGGGCGCGGCGGGCTGGCGCTGCGTCTTGGATTTCGCCAGATCAAAGGCCTGTCGGATGAAGATGCCAGCTGGCTGACGGCTGCGCGCGGCAATGGCTATCACGAGGTGGCGGATGTCTGGCGCAAGGCGGGGCTGTTGCCGCCGGTGATTGCACGGCTGGCCGAGGCGGATGCATTTGCCTCCTTGGGGATGACCCGGCGCGAGGCCCTGTGGGCGGCCAAGGCGATCACCGCCAAACGTCCTTTGCCGTTGTTTGAACGGGAGCTGGAGGGGGAGCTGATCCAGGAACCGGCCGCAGATCTGCCGCGTATGACATTGGGGGAGGAGGTGGTCGAGGATTACGTGGCCATGCGGCTGAGCCTCAAGGCGCATCCGGTGGCGTTGCTGCGTCCCCTGCTGACCCCGCCCCAGGGAGGGAGCTTGGATAAAAAAGACCCATGAGGCCGCGCTATACGCAAAAGTTGAACGCAGGCATCGCTGTGCGGCCGCGAAGGTGGTTTGCCAAAGGCGTGCAAGTCTGTAGAAGGCATATGACCGAAGAAATAAGCCCTTTTTGGGGGCAAGGCAGCGCCGGAGCGAATTGATGAGTACACCCAAACCTGTTGTTCTTTGCATTCTGGATGGTTGGGGCAGCGCCACGCCCGGTGACGCCAATGCACCCTATCTGGCGCAGACCCCGACGTTAGATGTGATCGCCAAAACCTGCCCGATGGCCGAGTTGATCACCCATGGTCCCGACGTGGGCCTGCCAACCGGGCAGATGGGCAATTCCGAAGTTGGACACACCAATATTGGGGCCGGCCGGGTGGTGGCGATGGATCTGGGTCAGATTGATCTGGCGGTCGAGGATGGCTCGTTCTTTGACAACGCGGCTTTGCAGGCGTTCATCGCCACGCTGAAAGAGACCGGCGGTGCCGCGCATCTGATGGGGCTGGTCTCGGACGGGGGCGTGCATGGTCATGTGACCCATATCCTGGCCGCGATCAAAGCCATTCGTGACGCAGGCGTGCCGGTCTATCTGCATGCGGTGACCGATGGTCGCGATGTTGCGCCAAAATCCGCGCTGGGCTATGTCGCTGCATTGGAAGAGAAAATGGCCGAGGGTGCCAAGATCGCCACGGTGACGGGTCGCTATTTCGCCATGGACCGTGACAACCGCTGGGAGCGGGTGAGCCAAGCCTATGACGCGATGATCAATGGCAAAGGTCAGCAGACCGAAGCCACAGCCACCGCAGCGGTTGAGGCCTCTTATGGGCGCGACGAGCTGGATGAATTTGTCAAAGCCACCGTGGTTGGTGACTATGCGGGTGTGCAGGACGGGGATGGTTTCTTTTGCCTGAATTTCCGCGCCGACCGCGCCCGTGAGATCCTGCGCGCCATTGGTGAGGCGGATTTTGCCGAGTTTGACACTGGCCTGCGGCCCAAATTTGCAGGTCTCTTGGGCATGGTCGAATATTCCGACGGCCATAACGCCTATATGACCACGACCTATCCCAAGCGGAAGATTGTCAACACGCTGGGGGCTTGGGTCTCCAAACAGGGCAAGCGTCAGTTCCGTCTGGCCGAGACTGAGAAATACCCGCATGTGACCTTCTTCCTGAATGGCGGGGTCGAGACGCCTTATGAGGGCGAAGATCGGTTCATGCCGAAATCGCCCAAGGTTGCGACCTATGACCTGCAGCCCGAGATGTCGGCACCGGAAGTCACTGAAAAATTAGTCGAAGCGATCGCGACGGGGTATGATCTGATTGTCACCAACTACGCCAATCCCGATATGGTCGGCCACACCGGTGATCTGCAGGCCGCGATCAAGGCATGCGAGGCCGTCGATCAAGGGCTTGCACAGGTTGTGGCCGCGCTTGAGGCTGCGGGTGGTGCGATGATTGTCACCGCTGACCACGGCAATTGCGAACAGATGCTGGATCCGGAAACCGGTGGCGTTCACACCGCCCATACCACCAATCTGGTGCCGGTGGCGCTGGTGGGGGGACCGGAAGGGGCGACATTGAAAAACGGACGGCTCGCCGATCTGGCGCCTACGCTTTTGGATCTGATGGGGCTGGAACAACCGGCTGAGATGACCGGGGAGAGCCTGCTGAAATGATCCGGCGCGTCGCGCGATCTACTGTTTTGGGGCTGGCCTTGTTGGGGGCGTCGCCTCTTGCTGCGCAGGAACCTGCGTCGGCCGCACAGGCGGCTGCTGCGCGGCTGGAGGCTGCGGGCACCCAGATGCGCGATGCAGCGGGCGCGCGCGATCGGGTCAAGGCGTTGACGGAAACGGTTCAGGCCTATGAGGACGGGTTGGCGGCGATGCGCGATGGTCTGCGCCGGGTGGCCCGTCGCGAAACCGCGCTGAGCGCACAGCTGAAGGCGCGCGAAGGCGAAGTGGCGGATCTGCTGGGAATTTTGCAGACGATTGAGACCTCGGAACCGCCGGTGTTGATGTTGCATCCCGCAGGCCCGTTGGGGGCGGCGCGGTCAGCGATGATGCTGGCCGAGGTTACGCCCGGTCTGCAGGCGCGGGTCAATGCGCTGAAAAACGATCTGAACGAGGTGCAGACCCTGCGCATCCTACAACAAAGCGCGCTGGGCACCCTGCAAGAGGGCTTGCAAGGGGTGCAGACAGCCCGCAGCGCCTTGTCGGCGGCCATTGCGGATCGCACCGATTTGCCAAAACGGTTCACCGAAGATCCGGTGCGCACCGCGATCTTGATCTCATCGACGGAAACACTGACAGGATTTGCCAGCGGATTGGCCGAGATTGCGGGTGGAGAGATTGCTGCGGATACCAGTGATATCAGCGATCGCCGTGGTGAATTGGACATGCCGGTGCAGGGCTTGCTGCTGCGCGGTTATGGGCAGCGGGACGCGGCGGGCATTGCACGTCCCGGTATGTTGGTGGCCACCCGTCCTCGCGCATTGGTCGAATCGCCGACTGCCGCCACCATCCGGTATCGCGGCCCGTTGCTGGATCTGGGCAATGTGGTGATCCTGGAACCGCAGCCCGATACGCTGTTTGTGTTTTCCGGCCTGGCCGAAGTGTTTGGCGAGACCGGGCAGGTGATCCCAGAGGGCACGCCCGTTGGTTTGATGGGCGGTCAAACGCCGCAGGCGGATGCTATTTTGTCACTAAGCGGTGAAGGGGCTGGAACTGATCGTTCAGAAACGCTCTATATAGAAGTGAGAATGGACAATAGCCCGGTGGACCCCGAAACCTGGTTCGAAACCGGCAAGAATGGATGACGTTCATGAAGAAAATCGCGATGGCCGCAATTGGCGGCACGCTGGCAGGTATTGTGGCAACCGGATATGTAACGGGGCCGCTGCTGGCACAGGAGGGCGCGCGCGAAACAAGCGTCTATGAGCAGCTGGATCTTTTTGGTGACATTTTTGAGCGCATTCGCGTGCAATATGTTGAAGAGGTCGAAGACAAGGAACTGATCGAGGCTGCCATTTCCGGCATGCTGCAGTCGTTGGACCCGCATTCGTCTTATCTGTCGCCCGATGATGCGGCGGCGATGCGGGTGCAGACCCGTGGCGAATTTGGCGGTCTGGGGATCGAAGTCACTCAGGAAGAGGGCTTTGTCAAAGTTGTCTCTCCGATTGACGGCACCCCTGCTGAGGAAGCCGGCATTGAGGCGGGTGATTTCATCACCCATGTGGACAACGAAAGCGTTCTGGGCCTGTCGCTGGACGAGGCGGTGGGTCTGATGCGCGGCCCGGTTGGCTCCGAGATCGTGATCACCGTGGTGCGTGAAGGGGCGGATGAACCCTTTGACGTGTCGATCATTCGCGACACCATCACGTTGACCGCAGTGCGTGCCCGCACCGAAGGCAAGACCGCGGTTCTGCGCGTCACCACGTTTAACGACCAGACCTATGACAATCTGGCGGCTGGCCTTGAAAAGCAGATCGACGAAGCAGGCGGTGTTGAAAACATCGAAGGCATCGTGCTGGATCTGCGCAACAACCCCGGTGGTCTGTTGAACCAGGCGATCAAAGTGTCGGATGCCTTCCTCGACAAAGGTGAGATCGTGTCGACCCGTGGTCGCAACCCGGAAGACGGCGAACGGTTCAACGCAACACCCGGTGATCTGGCGAAGGATCTGCCGATGGTGGTTTTGATCAACGGTGGTTCTGCGTCCGCGTCCGAGATTGTGGCCGGCGCGCTGCAAGATCATCACCGCGCGATTGTTGTAGGCACCAAATCCTTTGGTAAGGGGTCGGTTCAGACCGTGATGCCTTTGCGTGGTAGCGGCGCGATGCGTCTGACCACTGCGCGTTATTACACGCCGTCGGGTCGTTCGATCCAGGCGCTGGGTGTGAGCCCGGACATCATTGTCGAACAGCCCCGCCGCGATCCCAACGCCGAGGAAGAGGAGGAGACAACAAACCGTTTCCAACGTTCCGAGGCCGATCTGCGTGGCAGCTTGAACAATGACAGCCTAAGCGAGGATGAAATCCGCCAGATCGAAGAAGATCGCGCCAAGGCCGAAGCCGCAGCCGAGCTGCGCGAGCAGGACTACCAGCTGGCCTATGCCATCGACATCCTGAAAGGCCTGTCGAAACTGGCTCCGAACTGATTTCAGGTTCTAAATAAATGCCAAGGCCGTCCCTTTTGGGGCGGCTTTTTGTGTGGGCTTCCAAATTACTTGCCCGAATTGCGGCGTCACCTGCCACGGCAATGGAGTAGGGTGAGGCCATGATGTTTGAGCTTCCTGATTCCAAAACACTGTACCGGGCCTTGTTGGACCGCGATGACAGCTACGAGGGGCGCGCCTGGGTTGGGGTGACCTCAACCGGGATATTTTGCCGCCTGTCCTGCACGGCGAAAAAGCCCAAGTTTGAAAATTGCCGCTTCTACCCGTCGGTTGGGGCCTGTATCGACGCGGGCTTTCGCGCCTGCAAACGCTGCCGCCCGCTGCACCAGGCGGCGGGAGATGATCCGATTGTGACGCCCCTGCTGGCGGCGCTGGACCGCGAACCCACGCGGCGATGGCGCGAGGGGGATATTGTGGCGATGGGGTTTGATCCGTCAAACGTGCGCCGGGTGTTCAAGCGCCAGTTTGCGGTGACGTTCCTGGAAATGGCCCGTCAACGGCGTCTGCGCGAAGGGTTCACCACGCTCAAAGAGGGCGAGTCGGTGATTGCGGCCCAGATCGATGCCGGGTTTGACAGCGCCAGCGCCTTTCGCGCGGGTTTTGGGCGACGGATCGGGCTGGCGCCGGGGCAGTTCCGCAGCGGTGCCTTGATGCGGGCGGATTGGATCGACACGCCTTTGGGGACGATGGTGGCGATTGCCTGCGCGCACCGCTTGCATCTGTTGGAGTTCTTTGATCGCAAGGCGCTGCCAACCGAGGTGAAGCGCCTGCAGGAGCGCCAACCGGGTGGGCTGGGCTTTGGCCGCACAGCCGTGACAGAGCAGCTGAAAAGCGAGCTGGATCAATATTTTGCGGGACAGCGGTCGCGGTTTGAAACGCCCTGCGCCCTGCATGGGACTGCGTTTGAACAAGAGGTCTGGCAAGCCCTGCGTGAGGTTCCGGCCGGCCAGACTCGCAGCTATGGCGATCTGGCGCAGGAAATGAACCGACCAAGCGCCACCCGTGCTGTCGCGCGGGCCAATGGCAAAAATCAGATTGCGATTCTGATCCCCTGCCACCGGGTGATTGGGGCTGACGGCAATTTGACTGGTTATGGCGGTGGGATCTGGCGTAAACGTCGTCTGATTGAAGTGGAAGCAAATTATAGTGAAAGATTATCCGCATGACCTATGAGACCCGTGCCAAAAGCTTTGCCGCATTGCATCAACCGGGCGATCCGGTGGTGCTGTATAACATTTGGGATGCGGGCAGCGCGCGCGCCATTGCCGCTGCCGGGGCCAAGGCGATTGCCACCGGTAGCCATCCGTTGGCCACGTCGCAAGGGTATGAAGACGGTGAGACCATTCCCCTGGATCGCCTGCTGGAAACCGCGACGCAGATTGTCAGTGCAACCGAGCTGCCGGTGACCATCGATTTCGAGGGCGGCTATGTGCGCGAACCCGAGCAGTTGACCAAAAACGTGACGCGACTGGCCGCGACCGGCGCCATTGGACTGAATTTCGAGGATCAGGTCGTAGGCACGGCGCAGCTCTACTCCGTGGCCGAACAGGCCAGTCGGGTGACGGCCGTGCGGGCGGCCAATGCGCATATCTTTGTCAATGCGCGCACCGATCTGTTTCTAAAGGAAAAAGACGCCAGCAGACACGCCGCCCTGATGCCTGAGGCGCTGGAGCGCGCGGCGGCCTATGCCGAGGCGGGCGGCAGCGGTTTCTTTGTGCCGGGTCTGCGGGATCTGGATCTGTTGGCGCGGATCTGTTCTGAAAGCCCGCTGCCGGTGAACGCGTTTATGCGCGGCATCACGGTTGAGGACGCCCGCCAGGTAGGTGCCGCGCGTGCCAGTTTCGGCCCGATCCCGTATGCGCTGTTGATGCAGGCGCTGGCGGAACAGTTTCAGGCGCTGAAGTAACCCGCCTTAGGCGGTGTCGCGGCAGTGACGGCGGAAGGCACGTTTTAACATGTCGAGTTCTGCACGCAGCAGCTCGATCTCGGCGCGGATGTCGTCGCTGGCGGGATCGCCGCCGATCAGGGTGAATTCACCCAGTTTGACCTCGTCCATCGTGTCAAAGATCACAAAGGTCTGCACCCCTTCGCACACCGCATGGACGGGGACCCGGATGGAGAGGTTCCAGACGTTGGCGCGCTCCCCTTCGGTCAGGGAGATGTCTTCGAGCACCGTGTCGAACAAGCGGACCTCAACCATAGGGCGGCCGCCATAGGTGGGTTTGCCTTCGATGCGACCTTCCCACAGGCCATTGCGGAACCGGGTTTTGCTGAGCGTCAGATCTGTCATCGGGTCTCTCTCCGTCTCAGAGTGCATCACAGGGCGGCGCGGGGCAGGCGCAGGAACGTCAGATCGCGCAGGATCACCTGGTTCAGGTCGGGCGCTTCAAAGATCAGATCCAGCCACAGCTTTTCGATGCGTTTTTCATTCAGGTGGGAATAGGCGAGGTCAAATTCGACCATCTGGTCTTTTTGATCGGAGGACAGTTCACGCACCAATTGTTCTGTGTTTGGCCCGTGTTGAATGTTCAGGCGGGCAAAGATTTCAATAGGTTGCTCGCTCTCAATCAGGCCGTTGACGCGGATCAGATGTTGTTTGGCCAAACCGTGTGCGGCGGCGGCGGGCAGTTCCACAACCAGACTGAGGAAGGAGCCGTCGAATTTGAACACATCCATCCGCAGCCCAAAAGGGGCCAGATCGGATTCGCGGCTGTTGCGCAGTTGGCGCAGCGTGATCTCGGACGAGGCGCAGTCGTGAAACATCTGCACCTCAGAACCCAGACGCGCCTTGGTCTGAACCGAGGACAGGCCGGGGGTGGCCAGCGGACCACGCCAAAGCTCGGGACGCCAGGACCAGTCGGTGCCATGGGGTTTGGGAAAGGCAGAGGAGCCGATTTGCGGCAGGGCAAGCCGACCTTCGCCAATATGGACCACCCGGTCCAGATGCTGGCGCAGACGGCGGGCCTGGTTCAATTGGCCACGCAAGGTTCCCAGCGGTGTTTTTGGTGCGTTCTTTGCGGCTTTGCGCCAGAACTGCCACGCCCGACGGTGGAGCACCCGGTCTAACAACTGACCCATTTAACCCTCGATATGCCTATTACTATCTGACTTTTGCCAGAGCTTTGGACTGCAATCTATTCAAACAGGATCATTTAAACAAATCGCCAATGCGCCAGCGCCGTGAAACTTTTTCCGGGCGCGGAGCCTGGGCAATGGTTACAGGCGCGGGCGTGCCGGGGCGCAGACGGGGCCGCAGGGGGCCGTATGGCACCTCTGTCGCGGCGACAGCGACCGGCGTGGGACGTGCGGTGGGGCGTAGTGCGGCGGTTGGCGTGGCCAGTGGCAGCGCATCGCGGGAACGGATGTCAGAGCGGCGCGCCATATCCCGCAATAGCTGCGCCCCAGAAGGGCCAAGCAGCTCACTCCCGTCAGGGGCATAAAGCGACAGAGCGATCACCCGATTGCCAAGCGCCATCGCGCCGCGCCACTGGGTGGTGCTGGTGCCCGGAACGCCCGGCGTTGTCGCCTGCATCCGCACCATGGGCATCAAGGAATCGGGATGTTCGGCAAAGACCCGCACCGGAGAGGAGGCGTTGATCAACGCACCCACGCTTGGGGTCTGGGCGGCCACCAGCGGGCCGGAAATCACGGCCGAAATTACCGCAGGATCCAGATGATTTTCACGGCCAAAGGGCAGTCGGTGGCGGGTCAAGGGGCGCACGTTCTCGCAACGCGCCAGCAGGGCAAAGCCGCCGTCGTCGCTGCGTTCCAGCGTTTGCTGGTCGAAACAGAAGCCTTCGGGTGCGGCGATGATGACCGGGTCTTCGCCCATGCGGATTTCGGTCAATCCACGCGGCAGGCTGCGGCCCAGGTCCGCAGAACGAGAAGCAAAGGAGAACACGCCAGAATCACTGCACCCCGCCAAAGCAGCGGAGAGAACAACAAGGGCCAGTAGGCGGCGACCGAAAGATTTTGGCGTCGTCACGACCCGCGTCCTTTCTTTTAGGCGTTTGGAGTCCCACATGGGATAGACGGGCCGATAAAATGGATCAAGCGCCGGTTTTCACCTTATTTTAACCCTCTCGGCGGGGATGCAGTTGCGTCACAGTTGATTGGCAGATGATTTGGCATGTTGCAGGAAATTCGGGCAGATTTTTGATGAAACACCTCATGTATATTCTGGCTCCGCGATACGGCGCGCATGAAGGTCTGGTGGCCCCCGCCCGCCCGCATGCTGCGATCTGGCGGATTGTGGCCGGGCTGGTGTTGGTTGCTGTCGTCAGCCTGGCTGGGACAAAGCTGTTTATTGATCTGGTGGCGGCAATGTCACCCGGTTTGTCCGCCCCCCACGAAGGAAAAACGCCGGGTGCAATGCTGGTCTTGCTGTTCAGCTTTGTCTTTGTCAGCATCGGCGTGGTTCTGGCCGCGCGGCTGTTTCATCACCGCTCAGAACTGAGCCTGTTTGGCCCTTTGCCGCTGTTTTTCCGCCAGTTTCGCCGCACGTTGGCGGGGTTGTTTCTGTTGTGGGTAGTGATCACCCTGTCGCCGCCATACGGGGTGAGCGTGCCGTTGGAACCCAATTTGGACATGGGGCACTGGGTCCGGTTGCTGCCGCTGGCGCTGCTGGGCGTTTTTGCGCAGGTCGAAGCCGAAGAGCTGTTGTTTCGCGGCTATATCCAACAGGCGCTGGCAGCGCGGTTTTCCACGCCCTGGGTGTGGATGGTGCTGCCCTCGGCGGTCTTTGCGCTGGGGCATTATCTGCCAGCGGAGGCCGGGGACAATGCGCTGTTGATCGCGATCTGGGCTGGGCTGTTTGGCGTGTTGATGGCGGATCTGACCGCGCGGGCCGGCAGTCTGGGGCCTGCGGTGGCGGTGCATCTGGTGAACAATGTGGTGGCTTTGCTGATTGTCGGCTCTCCCAGCAGCCTAAACGGGTTGGCGCTGCATCTTGTGCCCTTTGAGTTGAGCGACAGCGCGCAGATCCGCCCCTGGCTGTGGGTGGATTTCGCAATGATGGTGGTTTCCTGGCTTGTTGCGCGGCTTGCGATCAGGGCTTGATTGCAATTGCTGCAAACTGGCCTTATCTGATGGGCCAAACCGCCCCATGTGAAGGCATGACATGAACTGGATCACCAACTACGTCCGGCCGCGGATCAATTCGATCTTTTCGCGCCGTGAAGTCCCTGAGAACCTTTGGCATAAATGCAGCGAATGCGGCACTATGCTGTTTCACCGCGAGCTGAGCGACAATCAGAACGTCTGCACCCAGTGTGGGCACCATATGCACATCACCCCGCGCGACCGGTTTCTTGCGCTGTTTGATGGCGGTGTCTTTACCGAGGTCGACGTGCCGGAACCGGTGGCTGATCCGCTGAAATTTCGCGACCAGAAGCGTTACCCAGATCGCATGAAGGCGGCGCAAAAGAAAACGGATGAGTCCGAGGCGATGCTGGTGGCCTGTGGTGAAATCGGGCGCACGCCGATTGTGGCTGCGGCGCAGGATTTCTCGTTCATGGGCGGATCCATGGGCATGTATGTGGGCAACGCGATCATTGCCGCCGCCGAAGAAGCCGTCAAACTGGGCCGTCCGCTGGTGCTGTTTTCCGCAGCTGGCGGCGCGCGCATGCAAGAGGGGATCTTGTCCCTGATGCAGATGCCGCGCACCACGGTTGCGGTGCAGATGCTCAAAGAAGCAGGCCTGCCTTATATCGTTGTGCTGACCCATCCCACCACCGGTGGTGTGACCGCGTCCTATGCGATGCTGGGGGATGTGCATATTTCGGAACCCAATGCCTTGATCTGTTTTGCGGGTCCCCGTGTGATCGAACAGACCATTCGTGAAAAACTGCCCGAAGGCTTCCAGCGCGCGGAATATCTGCTGGATCACGGCATGCTGGATCGGGTGACACCACGGACCGAGATGCGGTCGGAACTGATCACCATCGTGCGCATGTTGATGAAAGAACCGCCGCAAGTGGTTGGCGATCTGCCAGCCCCATCCGAAGACAATGCGCCAACCGCAGAAGCCGAGGCCGAAACGGCACCGGAAACTGCCGCAGATGAGACAGCCAAAAGCGATTGAATCCGATATCGTAGTCGGTGACGAAAGGCCCGCCCTGGAACGGCGGGCTTTTTTGTAAGAAAGCGTGAAAGCCATGACCCAAAGCTCTGATGACATTCTGGCGCAGATGATGGCGCTGCATCCCAAGATCATTGATCTGACGTTGGACCGTGTCTGGCGTCTGCTGGCGGCGCTGGACAATCCACAAGAAGACCTGCCGCCGGTGATCCATATTGCGGGCACCAATGGCAAAGGGTCGACCCAGTCGATGATCCGCGCAGGCCTGGAAGGCTGGGGTAAATCGGTGCACGCCTATACCTCACCCCATCTGGCGCGGTTTCATGAACGCATCCGTCTGGCGGGCGATCTGATCTCAGAAGCACATCTGATCGACATTCTGGGTGAGTGCTACGCCAAGAACGAAGGTGAGAACATCACCTATTTTGAGATCACAACGGTGGCCGGCCTGTTGGCCTTTGCCCGGGCAGAGGCGGATTACACCCTGTTGGAGGTCGGTCTTGGTGGGCGGTTGGATGCCACCAATGTGGTCACGCCCGAGATCTCGGTGATCACCCCGGTGTCAATCGATCATGAACAGTTTCTGGGCAATACGCTGACCAAGATCGCGACCGAGAAAGCAGGCATCATCAAACGCGGCGTGCCCGTGGTTGTTGGCCCGCAATCCGAGGAGGCGATGGAGGTGATCGAAGACGTCGCCCTGCGTCTTGGCGCGCCAGTGATTGCGCAGGGTCAGCATTGGCATGTCTGGGAAGAACGCGGGCGGCTGGTGTTTCAGGATGAACGCGGGTTGTTGGACCTGCCGCTGCCCGCGCTGCTTGGTGCGCATCAGATCGACAATGCCGGGGCCGCGCTGGCAGTGTTGCGGCATCTGGGGGCAGATGAAGCTGCCTGTGAGGCGGCGATGACCGATGCGGTCTGGCCTGCGCGGATGCAGCGTCTTGCGACGGGCCCCTTGGTTGAGGTCGCAGGTCGGGCTGAGCTGTGGCTGGATGGCGGGCATAACGCGGCAGCGGGTGCGGCGCTGGGTGCGGTACTGGCGGGCTTACCAAAACGGTCGACCCACCTGATTTGCGGCATGCTGAACACCAAAGATATCGCGGGTTATATGCGCCCGCTTGCAACTGTGGCTGATAGTCTGACGGGTGTTTCGATCCCCGGAGAGATGAACACGCTGAGCGCTGAGCACACGCGCGACGCAGCCGCAGCCGTCGGGATGGCGGCGCAGGTCGCCGGTTCCGTCGAAGAGGCCCTGGCGGAGATCGTGGCGCAAGACCCCGACGCAAGGGTGCTGATTTGCGGATCGCTCTACCTGGCGGGGCATATCCTGCGCGAAAACGGATGATCCGCCCGGCCCAACGGGATGCTCCCGCCCGTCTTTGGTCTGACGACCGCATCCCGTTGGGCCGGGCGCCGCTGACGCGGCGCAGGGGCTTCCAGACGCAAGGTCTTTCATCTTTTTGAAAATACTTCGGGGTGAATTGGCCGTCAGGGCAAGAGGGGCAGAGCCCCTTAGATCTGTCCCCAGTCCTTGTCCTGCATTTCCCGCAGGCGGCTGGCAGTGCGTTCAAATTCAAACACGCCTTCACCCTCGACATAAAGAAATTCAGGCTCAGCAGCTGCGGAACAGATCAACCGCACGCGCGCCTCATAGAGCGCATCAATCAGGGTCACAAACCGTTTTGCTTCGTTAAAGTTGCTGCGCCCGAGGCTGGGGATATCCTCAAGGATCAGTACTTTGACTTCCTCGGCAATGGCGAGGTAGTCGCCAGGGCCCAGCATCTTGCCACAGAGGTCAAAAAACCGCGCGCGGGCCACACCGTTGCGGAAGGCGGGCAGTTCGACCAGTCGCCCTTTGACTTCCAGTTGCAGTGGCTCGGCCGCTCCACCCGCCAGATCGTCCCAGATGACCTGGATCTGCGCACGGGCATCTGCGTTGTTCGGAGAAAAATAGACCTGCGATCCGGTCAGGCGGTCCTGGCGGTAATCGGTGGGAGAGACCATCTCCCAAACCTCCATCTTGTCCTTGATGAGGTCGATGAACGGCAGGAACAGCTGGCGGTTCAACCCATCCTTATAGAGGTCATCGGGCACTCGGTTGGAGGTTGTGACCACGGTAACACCGGCCTCAAACAGCGCCTCAAACAGGCGGCCAACGATCATCGCGTCGGTGATGTCGGTGATCTGCATCTCGTCAAAGGCCAGGAGGCGCACGGATTGCGCCACATCGCGGGCCACTGGCGCTAGCGCATCGGCGGTGTTTTTCTGGCGCGCGACATGCATCTTGGCGTGAATTTCCTGCATGAAGGCGTGGAAATGCACTCGACGGCTGGGAATATCGCCAATGCTTTCGACAAAGAGATCCATCAACATGGATTTGCCCCGACCGACGCCGCCCCAGAGGTAAAGGCCCTTTACTGCCTGCGGTCGCGCTTTGCGGAACAGGCCCCGTTTCACCGGCGCGGCCTGCAGCCCTTCGCCGATACGGTCGAATTCGGGAATAACGGCGGTTTGTGCGGAATCCGGACGGAGTTCGTCGGCGGCGACTTTGGCGTGGTAAAATGCGTGTAACGAGGTCATGGCAGAAGCCTTAACGCCTGTTTGATGATGAGAAAAGCATCGCTAGGCCTCCTAAAGCCAAGTTGCATCAAAATTAGTGAACATGTTGCGCATTTTTCATGATTTGACCGCATTGCAGCGCTCAGTAAGGTTCGTCTGCCCTCCAGAAAGGAAACCCTATGTCCCAGCCCGCCACCCGGCCTGCCTCGGCGTCTTTGTTCACCCCGGTCCTGATTGTTGGCTGTGTCATCATTATGGTGAGCTTTGCGGTGCGCGCGTCCTTTGGCGTCTTTCAGATCCCGATTGCGGATGAATTTGGCTGGGCGCGGGCTGAGTTCTCGCTTGCGATTGCCATCCAGAACCTGGCCTGGGGCATTGGACAGCCGATTTTTGGCGCGGTTGCCGAACGGGTGGGCGATCGCAAGGCGATTGTGATTGGGGCTGTTATCTATGCCATCGGCCTGGTGCTGAGCGCGGGCGCAACCTCTGCAGAGGCGATGCAGGCCTATGAATGGTTGGTGGGCTTTGGCATCGCCGGAACCGGGTTTGGTGTGGTCCTGGCTGTTGTCGGTCGGGCCAGTTCGGATGAGAACCGCTCTATGTCGTTGGCGATTGTGACGGCGGCAGGTTCCGCCGGGCAGATCATCGGCGCGCCCACGGCGGAATGGCTGTTGTCCTTCCTGAGCTGGCAAATGGTGTTTGTGATCTTTGCCTGCACCGTTTTGGCGTTGATCCTGACCTTGCCGCTGATGCGGGTGCCGCCGACCGCCAACAAAGCAGAGCTGGAGGAAACCTTGGGCGGCATCCTGCGCAAGGCCATGAAAGATCCCAGTTACACGCTGATTTTCCTCGGTTTTTTCAGCTGTGGCTATCAACTGGCCTTTATCACCGCACATTTCCCGGCCTTTGTGACTGAGATGTGCGGCCCCATCTTGCCCGGCAGCCTGCTGCACGGGATTGGGGTGACAACAACCTCCGCTCTGGGCGCGGTGTCCATCGCGCTGATCGGGGCAGCCAATGTGGGCGGCACGCTGATGGCCGGCTGGGCCGGCAAACGGTTCTCCAAGAAATACCTGTTGGCGGGCATCTATCTGGCCCGAACTGTGGTGGCGGCGACCTTTATCCTGCTGCCGATAACGCCAATGACGGTGATCGTCTTCTCGGTGGTCATGGGCTCACTGTGGCTGGCAACCGTGCCTCTGACCTCGGGGCTGATCGCGCATATCTATGGTCTGCGCTACATGGGCACGCTCTATGGGATCGTGTTCTTCAGCCACCAGCTGGGCGGTTTCCTCGGCGTTTGGCTGGGGGGGCGGATGTATGACACCTATGGGGATTACACGGTTGTCTGGTGGATCGGTGTCGCGGTGGGGGCCTTTAGCGCCATTGTGCACCTGCCTGTGCGGGAACGCCCCCTGCTGGCCGCTGCGGCCTGATCATCGCGCCACCCGCGCCGCGTCAGCGGCGCGCGGCCCAACGGGATGAGACCTTCAGGTCGAAGACGGGCGGGAGCACACGCCCCTTGTTGGGATTAACTGCCGTTCTGGGCCTGCCACAGGGACAGGATATGGCGGGCGGTCATCAGATCCAGATGAGCACCGCCGCCGTTTTTGAACAGGGTGATCTCGGTCGGATCAAAGGCCGGGAAGGCCGCGATGTCATAGAAATCTGCCAGAACATCTGAACGCTGCAACACACCCTCGGACAGCGGGATTTTGAACTCGCCGATATGATTCAGCGTGGTGTCAAAACTGTCGGTGAAAATCCGCGCCCGTTTCAGCGCCGTATCATCCGCTTCGCGCATGTCGGGGCGATAGGCACCGATCATGTTCAGATGCTGTCCGGGGCGCAGCCAGTTGCCTTGGATCACAGGGGTCGAAGACATGGTGCAGGTCAGGATAATATCCGCTGCGCGCACCGCAGGCTCCAACGCATCAGCCACAACCACACCGGGGTATTGCGCACAAAGCGCTGTGGCCTTGGCCGGAGTGCGGTTCCAGACGCGGATCTGGGCATTTGGGTAGCAGCTAGAGAAAGCCTCGATCAGGGAGCCAGCTACCGTGCCTGCACCCACAATCAAGATCTCCTCAGCCGCCGGATTGGCCAAACGCCGCGCGCCCAGTAGGCTGTCGCCAGCGGTTTTCCACTTGGTCACCAGATGGAAATCCACCAGCGCCTCCGGCACCCCGGTTTGATCGGCATACAGCATCACTGCGCCATTGATCATTGGCACGCCTCGGGCGGAATTGCCGGGAAAGATATTGGCGGTTTTGACAGTCATGCCCAGGCCATCAATCCAGGCGGCGCGGCTGAGCAATGTGTCGTCCTTGCGATACAGGAATGTGTCGCCAATCTCAGCCTTGGGCAGGTTATGCCCAACGACAAGCGCCTCGGTAAAGGCGCGCCAGTCCAGCAGTGCCTCTCCCTGTTCGAACGTGATACTTGGCAGGCTCATTGCGCTTCGTCCTGTGTCAAAAGCCCTTCTGCGACCAGACGTTCGGCCCAGCCATCGGGTGTTGTAAACAGATGTGTCTGCCAGCCGCGATTGGCGGCGGCCTCGATGTTTTCCGGGCGATCATCAGCAAAGAGCAACGCGCGCCCCGACCATCCGCTGCCGTCTTCGAGATGTTGATAGATCTCCGCATCCGGTTTGATGCATTTCAACTGACCCGAGACATAGGCCTGATCAAATTCGGACAGGAAATCATATTCGCCCATGGCGATCTCAAACGTCTCGGCTCCAAAATTGGTGAGGGCCAGAACCGGAATGCCCTTGGCCTTGAGCGCGCGCAGAAGTCGTTCGGAATAGGGGATCAGGGGGGAGGCCATCTCTAACCAGCGGTCATGCCACCAGCGGATTTCTTGGCTCCAGTCGGGGTAGTCTGCGGCCAGGGCGTAGATGGTCTCCTTGAACGGATATCCGCGATCCACATTCAGGTTGGTCTCATGAATGGGCACACTGGCAAAGAATTCCTTGCGCCGTATCTCGCCAATTTGCGCGTCATAAAACGCCTCCGGCTCCCAGTTGATCAACACGCGGCCAAGGTCAAACACCACGGCTTTGATGTCACTATCAGTTGTCATGAGATGTTCCTTAAATTCGGTATTCTAAATATTGCGCGGTCTGGGGCGGCTGGGTGGTTTTTGCAGCCGTGTCTCACGCCACAGCGAAACAAGCCCGGCCCCGATGATCAAGAGGGAACCGAGCCAGACGTGAAATTCGGGCCATTCCTGAAACACCAAGATGCCCCAAACCGTGGCAAGGGGCAGGGCGATGTATTCAAACGGCGCCACCAGCCCGGCTTCGGCTGTTTTATAGGCATGGCTGATGAGGAACCCGCCCACGGACCCCGCCACTCCCGCGCCGATAAACAGGGGCAATTCGGCCGCAGTTGGCCAGGACCAGGGGCGCAGCAGGAAGTCACCCAATTGGGAGCCGGATCCGGCCCATTTCCCGTCGCCAAACCAGAGCCCCGCCGCCAGGCTGACGATCAAGAACCCACACAAAGGGTAAAAGGACAGCGCAACCGTCGCGTCGTGTTTTCCGATATGGCGCGACATCACATGCATGCCCGCATATCCGCAGGCCCCGGCCAACGGCAAAAGCGCGGCCCATTGGAAGCTGTCACTGCCGGGGCGCAGGATGATCAAAACACCGACAAAGCCGATGCCAACCGCGCTCCACCGCCAGGGGCCGACATGTTCGCCCAAAACCACCACCGACAGGATCGTGACCACAAGCGGGGCCGCAAAGCTGATGGCGACAGCATCAGCCAAGGGCAGCACGGCAAGGCCCGAGAAAAACGTGATATTGGCCCCCAGAACCAGCAGGCAGCGCAGGGCATGCAGACGTGGTACCTGGGTGCGCAGGGTGCGATACCCGCCCGCCAGCGGCGTCAGTACCAGCAACAGCAGCGCCAGGGCGATGGTTGTGCGGATGAACACCACCTCGTACAGCGGATAGCCCGACGACAAGAATTTGAACAGCATATCGATAATGGAAAAACAGGCCGCGCCGCCAACGGCCGCCAGTATTCCGAGGATCTTTGCCGAGTTTGAAATAGTGTGCATCGACGCTCTCCTTGGGTGTTTGTGGCGTGGGGATGTGTGGGACGCAAACCTATTCTGCGGTGGGTACAATTATCGGGTGTATCAAGTTTTTGCACCTGCCAGACAGCATCACAAAACACGAATTGTGGCCCCACAGCACGTAATTTTTCAGCGGGTTTTGGGGTGGTTAGGTTTGGACGAAATTCAGTGCCTGATCAAAAGAATGCATCCATGATAACCTGTTATATCACCTATGAAATCGACCCCGATAAAATTGCTGAGTTCGAGATTTACGCCCGCGTCTGGATCCCGCTGGTGAACCGGTTGGGTGGGACGCATCTTGGTACTTCCTACCCCATGAACGCGCCAATGATCTGGCGGTGGCCTTGTTCAGCTTCCCGTCCCTTGCCGCCTATGAAGATTACCGGGGCACAAGCCTGGAGGACGCGGAATGTCAGGCGCGTTTGCCTATGCCACCCGTCACCAGATGATCCGCAGATATGACCGGCAGTTTATGCGCCCGGTGACCCATGGGGATCTGGCACCGCTGATGGCCCTAATGGCGGATCAGGCCCGAGCGGCGCGCAATTCGCGTTCCAGCGCATCCAGAAACCGCGAGCGGTCGGCCTTGGTGAAGCCTTTGCCGCCGCCCTGCATGCCCAATGGGTTGGCGGCGCGCAGATCGGCCATCAGGTCGCGCATGGCCAGTTGCTGGCCGATATTGGCCTGGGTGAAACGTTCACCGTTATGGCGCAGCACCTGGGCGCCGGCCTCGATACATTTGGCGGCCAGTGGGATATCACCGGTGACCACAACATCGCCCGGACCGCAGCGTTCAGCAATCCATTTGTCGGCCTCGTCCGCGCCGGCAGAGACGATGACGTTCTCCACCAAAGGGTTGGCAGAGGGGCGCAGCCCGCCGTTTGAGACGACGAACATGCGCAATTTGTGGCGGGTTGCAACGCGCTCTGCCTCGGCCTTGACCGGGCAGGCGTCGGCATCAATGTAAAGCGCGTTCACTCAGCTGCCTTTTGGGCGCCGGCGTCGCGCTTTTCATCGCTTTTGGCGGCGGTTTTCTTGGTCGCGGCCTTCTTAGGTTTGCTGGCCGTGGGGACCTTGTATTCGTCGGGAATGGGCATGCGGTTGAACGCATCCAGGCCGGCGATTTTATAGGCCTCGGCCAGGGTCGGATAGTTGAAGGTGTTCTGGACAAAATAGTCCACGGTGCCTTGCAGGTTCAAAACCGCCTGGGCGATGTGGATCAGCTCGGTCGCGCCTTCACCGACGATCTGTACCCCCAGAACCCGGCGGGTTTTAAGGGAGAACAGCATTTTCAACATGCCATGTTCCAGACCCATGATGTGCCCGCGCGAGGTCTCGCGGAAGCGGGCAATACCGACCTCATAGGGAACATTGCGTTCCTTCAGCTCTTCCTCGGACATGCCACAGGTGGACATTTCCGGCACCGAATAGATGCCATAAGGGTACCAGGGGCTTTCGGGCACGGTGGGGGTGTCCAGCGCGTGACAGGCGGCCACCCGTCCCTGCTGCAGCGAGGTTGACGCCAGCGACGGGTGGCCGATCACGTCGCCGGTGGCGTAGATATGGCCGACCTTGGTCTGATAGGTCTTGCGGTCCACATCGATGCGTCCGCGATGGTCGGTTTCCAGCCCCACCTCGGATAGGTTCAGACGATCGGTGTTGCCCATACGGCCCGCGGCAAACAGCAGCATTTCGCCGCGAATATGACGGCCATTTTCCAGCGTGACCTCGATATGGTCGCCTTCGTCTTCGATCGATTTGATGGCAGAACCCAAACGCAGATCAAGGCCGTTTTCGCGGATCTGATGGGTGAATTCCTGGATCAGGGTGCGGTCGATGAAATCAAGGAAGGTGTCGCGCGGCTCGATCAAGGTGACGCGCACGTCAAGAGCGGCAAACATGGTGGCATATTCCACCCCGATGACCCCGGCGCCAACCACGATCAAGGAACGCGGGATTTCCGCCATCTCAAGGAATTCATCACCGTCGACAACGGTTTTGCCGTTAAAGGGCACATATTCGGGGCGATAGGTGCGGGTGCCGGTTGCAATCAGGAATTTTTCACCGTTGACGCGGGTGGTGTCGCCCGCCTCGATCTCAACCTCGACCTCATTTGGACCAACGAAATGCGCCATGCCGCTGAGGGTGTCGACATGGTTGCGGTTAAACTGGTGTTCCAGCACGTCAACCTCGTAATCCAAAGTCATATGCAAGCGCGCTTTGAGGTCGTCGGCCTTGATCTGGTCTTTTACCCGATAAGAGCGGCCATAAAAGCTGCGCTCGCGCCAGCCAGAAAGGTTCAGCACGGTTTCGCGCAGGGTCTTTGACGGGATCGTGCCGGTGTGGACAGACACGCCGCCCAGCCGGTCCTTGCGGTCGATCACCAGGACGCGGCGTTTCAGTTTTGCGGCTTGGATGGCGGCGGTGCGTCCCGAGGGACCGGAGCCGATGACAATCAGGTCGTAGTCAAATTCGCTCATATCAGGGATCCTCGTTAGCTGTTGTACAGCGCGTCAGCGTGGAAGGCGACGTGCTCTTCGATAAAGGTGGAGACAAAGTAATAGCTGTGGTCATAGCCGGGCTGCAGACGCAGGGTAGCCTGTTGACGTTTGGCATGGACCGCTTCGGCCAGGGCTTCGGGTTTCAACAGATCCAGGAACTGATCCTCGGTGCCGGTGTCGATCAGCATCGGACCTTTGAACCCTGTCTCGCGCATCATCAAAGTGGCGTCATGTTTGGCCCAGGCGGAGGTGTCATTGCCCAGATAGGCACCCAGTTGTTTGCGGCCCCAATCGCTGGCGCTGGGGTTTGAGATCGGCGCAAAGGCTGAGACCGATTTGAACCGACCCGGCAGGCCCATCGCCAGTGTGAGCGCGCCGTGACCGCCCATCGAATGCCCTGTGATCGACTGGCGCTCCAGATCGATCGCGAAATTCTCTCCCAGAAACGCGGGCAGCTCTTCGGCAATGTAGCTCCACATTTTGAAATGCGGCGCCCAGGGGTCTTGGGTTGCGTCGACATAGAAACCGGCGCCTTGGCCCAGGTCGTAGGCGTCGTCATCAGCAACACCTTCGCCGCGTGGGGAGGTGTCGGGGAAGACAATCGCGATCCCTTGCTCGGCGCACCAGGCCTGCGCGCCGGCTTTGGTCATGGCGTTTTCATGGGTGCAGGTGAGGCCGGACAGATACCACAGGATCGGAACCGGACCGCTTTCAGCCTCTTCCGGTAGGAACAGACCAAAGGTCATATCGCAGCCTGTGCTGCTGCTTTTGTGGGAATAAACGCCTTGGGTGCCGCCAAAGCATTTGTTCTCAGATACGGTTTCCATGAATCGCCTCTTCCTGTTTTGACTTAGGGCTAAAGGGCCAAGGCTGACCCGTCCAGCGCAGGGACGCCACCGAAAGCTGTTTTCGCGCCATTTGCTTTCTTTTATCTGAAACTTCCGCGTTAAAATGTGGAAACCCAGGCAATGACCGCAGGCAGGGTGAGGATTGAGGCAACGGTGGACAGGAAAATCGCAGCAGAGGCCCGTTGCGCGGCCACGCCGTAATGTTGCGCCAGCATATAGACGTTGCCCGCAACTGGCAGCGCGGCGGCCGCGATCACAATCTGGGTCGGGTAAGGTGCGACCGGGAACAGCCACAAAGCGCAGACTGCAACACAGGCGGGATGCAGTACCAATTTGCCAAAGCCGAGCCAGGCGGCAACCTGCAGGCGTTCCGACGATTTGATGGCCAGCGAGGCGCCAATTGCAAACAGCGCGCCAGGTGTGGCCGCGCCGGACAGGATCATCAGGAAATCATTCATCGGCTGCGGAATTGGCATCTGGGATGCAGACCACAACAAGCCGGCGGTGATCGCCAGGATCATCGGATTGGCAACAAGCCCTTTGAGGACCAGCCAGAGCGTTGCGGCGGTTTGCCCTGTGCTTTTGCTCAGGTTGATCAGTATGACGATCAGCGATGAAAACACCACAAGGTCGATGGTCAGGATCAACATCATCGGGCCGACAGAGGCTTCGCCAAACAGAATTGTCATCATCGGCAGGCCCATAAAACCGATGTTGCCGATCACGACACATTGCGCTTCAACCGCTGAGGTGGGCGTGTCTTGGTTGCGCCAGAGCGCGACCGCGGTGGCCAGTAGGTAGGCGACAACTGATCCTGTCAGGTAGGCCCAGAGCAGGTTTGGGTCAAAAATTTGCTCAAGCGTGAGGTTGGCCGCAAACCGGAAGATCATTGCCGACAGGGGAAAGAAGAACACAAACCGTGTCAGCGCAGCAGTGGCGGATGGCGATAAAAACCCAGTGCGGCCCGCGCCAAAGCCAAGGCCGATGATTGCAAAGAAGGGCAGGGTTCGCAGGAATATTTCAATCATTGCGCGTAGAGGTAACGGGTTATGAACGCTACTCAAAGCGGAAAAACAACAGGTTGTAAGTTTTTGCCATTGTTGCGGATCCGCTACCCCAAACACTCCCGCCCGTCGCAAGATCACCAGGGTGATCTGCTCCCGTTGGGCGTGGCCCTGCCCGCAGGCGGGCAGGGTGGTTGCGTCAAGGTCAAACCGGTTCAAGGATGCGGGACCGCGCCGCGCCTTTCGCGCGGCGCTTGGCCCAACAGTGGAGGGGCAGTCTGTGACTGTTCCCGGAATTGGCGGGAGCACACGCGAGTCGGAGGGACGTGTTATCCGCTGCCGATCAGTGCGCCGGCGCCGAGCACCAGCGCGCCGCCGAGGACGACCTGCAATGTCGCGCGCCAGAACGGGGTTTGCATATACCGGTTCTGGATCCAGGCGATGGCCCATAGCTCTACAAACACAACCAAAAGGGCGAGCACAGTTGCGGTCCAGAAGTCGGGGATCAGATAGGGCAGCGCATGTCCCAACCCTCCGACCGTCGTCATCACCCCAGACGCTAATCCCCGTTTCAAGGGCGAGCCACGGCCGGACAAGGCACCGTCGTCCGATGCGGCCTCGGTAAAGCCCATGGATATCCCCGCCCCGACCGAAGCGGCGATCCCGACCAGGAATGTGGTCCACGTGTCCTGTGTCGCAAATGCGGTGGCAAAAATGGGCGCGAGGGTTGAGACGGAGCCATCCATCAACCCCGCCAGTCCCGGTTGGACCCAGGTCAGGATGAATTGCTTGTGCTGGGTGGCCGCCTCGTCCTGCGCTATATCCACGGGCAGGTGTGTCGTGGTCAATGCATCAGCGTGCTGGGCGTGATCGGCCTCCGCTGCGGCCAGATCTCCCAACAGGCGCCTGGTTTCGGCATCTTGCGCCCGTGCGGCGGCGGCGTTGTAAAACCGTTCCGCGTCTTGTTCCATTTTTCGAGTTTGTGCGCGCATCTGCTCTGGGCTGAGGGTCTTGTTCAACCAGATCGGCGCGCGGGTGTAAAACCCGGCCACATGTTCGCGTCGGATCAGGGGAATAACCTCACCAAAGCGTTTTTGATGTAGTGCGATCAGCTGATTGCGGTGGGTGTCTTCCTCAGCAGCCATGTCGCGAAACAGGGCGGCCGATGCGGGGAAATCATCCTGCACCTCGGCGGCAAAGCTTCGATAAATGCGTGCGTCGTCTTCCTCGGCAGAAATGGCCAGTGCCAGAATTTCTTGCTCATCCAATGTGGAAAATCGTTTGCGGGAGGCCCAATGATGCATCTGCGATACCTAATATTTAGAACGATTCTAATTTAGTGAAGGTGGCGGCATTTACAAGTTATTTTGATCGCGGTTGTTCTGCCCCCATCCGGTGACATAGATTGGTCAGGCTTTAGACGATGATGGGAGAGGCTATGACCTCGGACACTAGCCAGGCCAATTTGGACCAACAGGCCGCGACAATCCAACGGACCGGGCGCAAGTTCGACCAAGTTCTGGAAGGCGCGCGAAAACTGTTTATGTCCAAGGGCTTTGAACGTGCCAGCGTGGATGATATCGCGCGCGAGGCTGCGGTCTCCAAAGCCACGCTCTATAGCTATTTCCCAGACAAACGCCTGTTGTTCAGTGAGGTGGTGCGGACCGAGTGTCAGCGCCAGTCCGATCTAGCCGGAGAGCCCTTGTCGCCGGGGTGTGCGCCGGAAAAGGCGCTTTATACCATCGCGCGTCAGGTGATGGCGTCTTTTACCTCGGAAATTTCACAGCAAATGTTCCGCGTCTGTGTGTCCGAGGCCAAACGGTTTCCGGAGTTGGGTGAGCTGTTTTACCAAAGCGGCCCGATGGCTGTGCGCAATGAGGTGCGTGCCTATCTGGTGTCCGCGACCGAGGCCGGACAGCTGCGCGTGGAAGATTTCGACACGGCGGCAGATCAATTTGTGGAACTGTGCAAAGCCAACCTGTTGCTGCGGGCCGTCTTCTTGAACGAAAGGGATTTTCCCGAGGCAGACTACCACCGGATTGCGTCCGCAGCGGTAGAGATGTTCATGGCGCGGTTTGCGGTGGCCGAGTAGTCCCTCGGCCAGTCTGATCTCCGGTGCTGTCGTTGGGCGACGGCAGGGTCAGTGAGTCGTAAACTCGTGACCGGGTTCTTTATATTCATCATGACAGGCTGTGCAGGATTGGATCAGGGCAGGCAGACTGCGCCTTAGATCCACAAGCGTGCGTGTGTTCAACCCATTTGCGGCCGCATTGGCACGTTCTGCATGGCGTGTGAAGTCATCCCAATTGTGCCAGACCGCCGGTTTTGCCAGGCTATGAGGGTCGCGGTGCGGGCGTCGAAACCGTTTCGGGATCTTTTCCGTGGTGCCTTTTAACGTTTTGCGGGCAGCACGCGCCTGGTCGCGGTTAAACGGGCGTCGGGTTGATGCCATTTCCGTCAACACAGCAAGCGCGGCCTTTTGTGCGACCATCAGATCCACGCGGGCCTGAACCTTGTGGTTGGAAATCCCATGGTTCGCGCTCAACCCGCCGGCCAGCGCCATGATCAATACCGCAGCCGCTGCAAAAACGCTGGGCCAAAAGCGCCGTATTGACCGAATCGCCAAATGAGAACAAAAATAGAACATATGCAGATCTGCCCCTGCTGTTGCCAATAAACGTCCGCCCATCACCGACCCAAAAGACCGCCCATGCTATGCCGCATCGCCGTATCCTTTCGCTGTGGTTCCCCAGATTGGGAGCCGATCGCATTCTGCGCCAGGAACGGGGTGGGGTGACGGGTCCTTTGGTGGTGACGGATGAAGTCTCCAACATGCAGGTTATTTCGTCGTTAAATTGGGCGGCAGAAAATGAAGGTCTTTGTGTTGGTCAAAGTCTGCGCGATGCCCATGCCCTGTGTGCCCATCTTGTGACCCGCAGCCGTAACCCTGCGTCTGAACAGGCGTTTCTGGCTACGTTGCAACGGTGGGCCGGACAATTCAGCCCTTGGGTGGCCCCAGAGGGAGAGGATGCGCTGGTGCTGGATTTGACGGGGTGTGCGCATCTGTTTGGCGGTGAAACCGCGCTGGCCACCCGGATTGAGGCGGATTGCACGGCCATGGGGGTGTCTGTGTCGTTGGGGCTGGCGGATACACGTGGTGCAGCCTGGGCCCTGGCGCGGTTTGCAACCGCGGATGTGGGCAGTGACCGGTCCGGCGATGCAATCCAGCAGGAGGCGCGCGCCACACGGGCGCGGGCGCAGCCAAATCGTACTGGCCAGGGTGCAACCCAGCGTTCAGGCGAGGGGGCAGGTCATCCCAGGGATCATGCCAAACGCCGCCATTGGACGCGGGGCGGCGCGGCACCGCAAGGGGTCCTGCCGACAGAACGGCTTACCCGGATTGCGCAGCCTGGCCATGCCTATGGGGCGCTTGCCCCGTTGCCGATTGCGGCCCTGCGGTTGGACCCTGCGATGGTCGCACAGCTCAACCGATTGGGCATGCGCCGTATCGAGGATCTGCTGGGGCAACCCCGCGCGGCGTTGGCGCGCCGGTTTGGGCGGGGCTTGGTCTTGAGGCTCGACCAAGCGATGGGGAGCGCGCCGGAACCCGTCTCTCCGGCGCGGATGCCGGATCACTTTGCGGTACGGCTGACTTTGCCGGAGCCGATCGGTTTGATGGAGGATTTTCTGGCCGCTGTGGATCGCATGTTGCCGCATCTATGCACGCGGCTTGAGACGCGAGGCAAAGGCGCGCGGGTTCTGCGGCTTGAGGCGCATCGCACAGATCAGGAGGCCGAGCGTGTTGTTGTGACACTGGCGCGGCCCAGTCGTACGCCGGACAGGATCCGCCCGTTGCTGGCGATGAAGCTGGAGGGGATCGACGCAGGCTTTGGCATTGATATGTTGCGGCTTGAGGTTTTACAGGCCGAGCCGCTGCATGCGCGCAGCCAGGTCGGCCACCAAGAGGCCGGTGCAAGGGCGCGGGTGCCAGATCATTGCATGGAAGACCTGTTGGGACGGCTGGGCGCGCGCGTTGGTATGGAGGCCTTGACGCGATATCACCCGGTTGAAACCCATGTGCCGGAAAAAACCGCACAGATACAGGCCGCCGCCTGGTCCGAGGCAACGCCCAATTGGCCCGCGCCGACACGACCCCGACCGGTGCTTCTTTGGCCACCCGAAGTTGTGATGGCACCAGAGGTGCCGCATTTGTCGACCGGGTTTCGCTGGCGGGGGCGGGATTGGCAGCCGGTCCGTTGCGACGGGCCAGAGCGGCTTGCGCCGGAATGGTGGCTGGATGATCCGAACTGGCGCAGTGGGGTGCGGGATTACTGGGTGGTGGTGACCGCCTGTGGGCAGCGTCTTTGGTTGTATTATGCGCATGGAGGCGCTGCGTCACGGGGGTGGTTCTGCCAGGGGGCATTTGCGTGACACAAGGGCGCGCGCATCAGCAAAACGCCGCCAGAGAATCAGACACGCGGCGTCACAGAGTGGCGAGGATCGTCATTTCAGCAGGAAACAAGCTTGATTTGATCATTAAATGACCGCAGGCTGTAGACATGAGCTTTCAGCAAATTGGGCCAGCAATGCGCCCCCACGACACGCAAGTGGCCTTTGATAAGCGTGAACTGCAGACCATCCTGTCGCTTTATGGCCGGATGGTGGCCGCCGGAGAATGGCGGGACTATGGCATATCCAACCTACGGGAACTGGCGGTTTTTTCGGTGTTTGAACGGACCGCAGAAAACCCGCTGTACCGGATCGAAAAACGTCCCAAGCTGCGCAATCGGCAGGGGCAGTATTCGGTGGTGGGCATGGATGGGCAGATCCTGAAACGCGGTCAGGATCTGCGCGCCGTATTGCAGGTTCTGGAGCGCAAGTTGATCCGGGCCGTCAAGTAATCGCGCACCCGCCCCCAAGTTGGCGAGATGCCTATGGCGCGGGGCGACGGTGTGCGGTGACTGGGCCATCGCCCTGTTCGGCGATGCGGGCAATGGCTGCATCAATCTCTTCAAAGGCGACCGCCATGTGATGCACATTGGCGTGGATCAATCGGTCCGCGTCGACGACCAGTGCCACGTGCCCTTTCCAGAACAGCAGATCTCCGCGGCGATAGCCATCATTTGGCAGATAAGCCTGCCGGACCTCGGCCTCCTGCTGGTCGCTGTCACCGGGGCAGGGTCGCCCGCAGGCGAGATAAGCGGCCTGAACCAGCCCGGAACAATCAATCCCCCAGCGAGAGTTTCCGCCCCACAGGTAAGGCGTGCCCAGAAACTGCTGCGCCACATCCACGGGATCCGAAGCCAGGTCATCCAGGCGGCGTAGATGTTGCATGGGGATAAAGCCGAGGTTGGTCTTGGCAAAGCGACCTGCAATCTCCTGCACCGTTACCCGACTGCCAAAGCTCAACGCGAGGCAATCGGGGGATTTGAAATTGGCCTCCTGATAGGCATGGCTGGCAGGTGCGTTGACCCAATGGGTTGCGGTGTCCGGCACTTGGGCGATCTGCGTCGCGGACAGGTAGCCGACATAGCCATCCTTGTCTGCTTGAACAAAGCACCAGCCCGCCCTGGTTTCATAAAGCGTGACGGTATCGCCCAGCAGCAATTGACGGTCCCTTGGCCCATTGGGGCGGCGCAGTAGATCCGCAACCGGAACGCTGACCTGTGCAGGGGTCCCCGTCACCAGCGGGCGATCCTGTGCGTGATCCGCCAGATGCTCGGCGGCAACGCGGCCATTCATCGGTGTGCGTCGGGCGTCAAAAGTGGTCATGATTCCAACGACAACATATCGGGAAGGCTTGCAAATAGGGCGCGAACACCCTGGCTTACCCCACCTTTGGACAGGCCTGCTTTGGCGCTGGGCGACCAGCCGTAGATGTCAAAATGCATGTACCGCGTGTCGCCTGCAAACCTGCGCAGGAACAAGGCCGCGGTGATGGAACCCGCAAAACCGCCCGCAGGGGCATTGTCCAAATCAGCAATCTGCGGCTCGATCATCGTCTCATACGGGGTGTGAAAGGGCATCCGCCAAACCGGGTCTGCCTGGCTGGGGGCCGCTGCCGCAAGGGCCTGCGCATCGGCGTCATGATCCGTGTAAAAGGGGGCCAGATCCGGACCCACCGCCACCCGCGCCGCGCCGGTCAGTGTCGCCATTGAGATCAGCAGATCGGGAGCGTCTTCCTGCGCCCAGGCCAAGGCATCGGCCAGAACCAGACGCCCTTCGGCATCGGTATTGTTGATTTCGACGGTTTTGCCATCGCGCGCGGTCAGAACGTCGCCAGGACGGAAGGCCCCGCCCGAAACCGCATTTTCCACGGCTGGGATCAAAACCCGCAGCTGAATCGGAAGATCCGCGTCCAAGATCAGTTGGGTCAGCCCCAGCACGTTGGCAGAGCCGCCCATGTCCTTTTTCATCAACCCCATGCTGGCGCCGGGTTTGAGGTTCAGACCGCCGGTGTCAAAACAGACCCCTTTGCCAACCAGTGTCAGTTTGGGGCCAGTGGTGCCTTTGCGCAGTTCAATCAGGCGCGGGGCGCTGGCGGCGGCGCGCCCGACCGCGTGGATCATCGGGAAGTTCTGCGTCAGAAGGTCGTCGCCGGTGATGACAGAGACCGCGCCGCCGTGGCGGGCCGCCAAATCACGGGTGGCATCCTCCAGCTCTTGGGGTCCCATGTCGGCGGCGGGCGTGTTGATCAGATCGCGGGTCAGCTGCTCTGCCTGCGCCAGTGCCTGGACCGCGCTTGCGTCCACATTGGCAGGTGCCACCAGGCGGGCTGTGTTGCCCGAGGTGGCTTTGTACGTGTCAAAGGCATAGCCCGTTAATAGCCAGCCAAGCGCCTCACGTGCGGCGCTGTCATCGGGCAGGCCTTCGACAATACGGTAGTCGCCTTTGGGCAGTTTGGCTGCAGCTTCGGCCAATGGGAAGCGTTTGCGCGCGCGTTTTGCGACGCTGCCATAGCCTAGCAGCGCCCGTTCCGGCGTACCATCGGCAGCGGGCACCAACAGAGCCTGGCCCAATGCGCCGGAAAACCCATTGGACCGCGCCCAGTTTTGAACCGGGGCGGCTTGCTGTTCGAGCCAGCTGTCACAAATGTCCTGATCAACCACAAAAAGAGGAACGGCTGAAGGCGAGTCCTCGACAAAGGCGAGTGTCATATATTGGCTCCGGTCTGGGCGAAATTTATCAGGTCAGAGTAACCTGACTGTTTCGCACCGCAAGTGCCCCCTGTGACAAATTGCGGTTTCCGGTTGCCTGCATGCCTTGTGTTTGCGGCGTGATCCTAGATGCTTAGATCATGTTGGTCCCAGATCGCAGTGAGTGAACGTTCGCCTACGCGGATCAGACGGAACAGCGTTGCCGCAACCGCTGGCTGGTCTTCGGCATCAATCGCCAAAGTCACGTCGCGTGCGATATTGGACATCGCAGTCATGCCAATCTGATCTGAGATCGCAATCAAGGACCGCGCGCTTTTTCGTAAATTTGTCACATCCTTATGACGCCAAAGACGCTCGCAATGCGTCAGACGCACCGCCAGTTCTTCGATTGCTCGGCAAACGACGTCTTCTGCGCCACGCTCCCCGAGTTCTGTGTAAAGGTCCGACAACTTGTCGGGATCTAGGCGCACCGTTTCTGTGTGCACAACAGTGAGAATATTAGCCACCACTTTTACCCCAAAAATATGTGCCCCCACGGCACACAGGACAATTTGGGCCTTAACGGTTTTCAAAAGGTTTCTTTAGCGGATCGAAATATCTCGAATTTGCTAACAAATCAGGCTATCACGCTCGGCAGTCATCATCACAGGGACCGCGCACATGCAATTTGCCAAACCTCTCCCGAGCTATCTGGTCACGCGTTATCATGGTTGGAAAGCAACAACATATGATGCAAACCAAGGTTGGTATCGTCGGCTGGCCACCGAAGGTCAGCGTCCGCGCGCCATGGTAATATCCTGCTGTGACAGTCGCGTGCATGTGACGTCCATTTTCGGCGCCGATCAGGGCGAATTCTTCATACATCGCAATATTGCCAATCTGGTGCCGCCTTTTGCGCCGGATGGGGATCACCATGGTACCTCGGCTGCAGTGGAATATGCGGTGACCGCGCTGAAGGTGTCGCATCTGATTGTATTGGGTCATTCCCAATGCGGCGGGGTGCAGGGCTGTATCGACATGTGCAAGGGCAACGCCCCGCATCTGGAAGAGAAGACCAGCTTTGTCGGGCGTTGGATGGATATCCTGAAGCCAAAGTTTGAAGGTGTCGCCGATATCGAGGACGCCGATGAACAGGCCCGCCAGTTCGAGCGTCAGGCCGTTGTCGCCTCGCTCGAGAACCTGATGACCTTTCCGTTTGTGCAGAGCGCGGTCAATGCGGGTGAGCTGAGCCTGCACGGTTTGTGGACCGATATCGGGGCAGGCGGGTTGGAAAGCTACGATCCGAACGCGAACGGCTTTGGCCCAGTTTGATCCCGAATTTCGTCATAGGGCGCGCGCGTCTGGTGCGGGCTGCGTTACGACAGGGTTCGCGCCGCCTCGGTATATCCGCCAGCAGCGCCATCGACAAAATGGATGTGATCATCGCTAAAGGCTGATGGCACGATACAGGTCAGCACGGCCTCTTCCTGTTCATGCCAGCCAAACCGGATCAACCCATCTGTGCGGGCCGCTTTGAGCCGTTCCAACAGACGATCACGAATGTCTGGACTGCAATCGAGCGTCATTTTCAGCCCGTCGTCGAATTTCCGATAATCCGCGTTGCGCGACAGGATGCGTCTGTAGTGTTCGGGATCAAACCCGCGCACCTTGAGCCGGAAGTTAAAGATCACCCAGGCCATCACCGTGCGCAGCGCCAGGGCACACGAGGCAACCAGCGTCGGGGTCTCGCGTCTCAGCAGGCGGGCTTCGGCGCGAAATCCTGCGGTTGGGAAACCCAGATCCGGCCCTGTTTCGGGCACCGGATGCCCATTGCGCGCCAGCTCACCCGACATCGCAAGCACTTCATCGGCGATCATGGCGAAATCCTGATGGCGGGTGTGATCGCGGGGCAGGATCAACAACGACAAGATCACGCCGTTTCTGGATTTCATATTGTTCCAGCGACACGACAGCCCCGTTAGATCCGGCGGCTCGGCTTCCACGGCGGCGGGTACTTCAAATCCGCCCTGTTTCATCTGCTGTTCCGCCCAGGCCAGGCCGCCGCCGTTGAACATAGCGTAATCCGCATCGGGGCCCACCGCATAACGGGCGACCGAGACGTCAAACCCTTCGTCGCGGATCCATTTGACCGGCAGCATTGCGGCCCTGAGGGTGATGGAAAACTCTCGGTCGACCCAGGCGCGCAGCCGGGCCAGCGTCGCGCGGGCCTCCTGTTCAAAGGCGCGCGGCACCGCAAATGACGCGCCATCACCGGCAAACACATAGGGAAAGGCCTGTTGCGACAGCGTGTTGATCATGGCCGTGATCACCGCCGCGCTGACCATGTTCACCGTACGATATTGTCCTTCCGCGATCAGACCGCTGCTGTCGACAATATCGGTACATCCCACCACCCAGTCCTCGGGCAAAGACACAAAACATTCGGGCCGCGCAAGCAAATCAAAGTCATTCACACGGGGCAGCTCTTCATAAAAACGACTGTCGGGTTGCGCCATGATTTGGGGGACCCTTTTTCAATTACATACCTACAGACTTAGCCCTGCTGGAGGACAAGGCCAATGGTTGCTTTTGTCACGCACGGAAGATGGCTTGTTATTGCAGGAATCGCACTATTTGCGCGGATGGAAATCCAGCGGCACCTTTCGCCATATTGTTTGGTACGATTTGCGAAATTCGGTACAATATTGTGTCATCTTTGACCTAGCGAACAGGTTGCTGCTCTTTAATTGTTCCGGTTTTCCCTTTAAGACAGCGGCGCCGGCCATGGGGCCGCATATATCTGGAGAAACAAAATGGGTTATCGCGTCGTTATCGTTGGCGCCACAGGCAATGTGGGCCGCGAAATGTTGAACATTCTGGCAGAGCGCCAGTTCCCGGTGGATGAGATTGCAGTTCTGGCGAGCCGTAAGTCTTTGGGCACCGAAGTCACATTTGGCGAGACGACCCTGAAGACCCAGGATCTGGCGATCTTTGATTTCGCGGGCTGGGACATGGCGCTGTTTGCTGTGGGCTCTGCCGCAACCAAAGATTTCGCGCCCAAAGCGGCTGCGGCCGGTTGCGTTGTTATCGATAACTCGTCGCTGTACCGCTACGATCCCGCGATCCCGCTGATCGTGCCGGAAGTGAACCCCGAGGCGATCCACGACTATAAGAACAAGAACATCATCGCCAACCCGAACTGCTCAACCGCGCAGATGGTTGTGGCGCTGAAGCCGATCCATGACCGCGCCAAGATCAAACGCGTTGTTGTCTCCACCTACCAATCCGTATCCGGTGGCGGCAAAGACGCGATGGAAGAGCTGTGGGAGCAGACCAAAGCGGTCTACAACCCGACCAAAGACGTGCCGCCGACCAAATTCACCAAAGAGATCGCGTTCAACGTGATCCCGCATATCGATGTGTTCCTGGACGATGGCTCCACCAAGGAAGAGTGGAAAATGGTCGCCGAGACCAAGAAGATCATCGACAAATCGATCAAAGTCACCGCGACCTGCGTGCGCGTGCCGGTGTTTGTTGGCCACTCTGAATCAGTGAACATCGAGACCGAGGATTTCCTGGACGAAGACGAAGCCCGCGACATCCTGCGCGAAGCGCCCGGTCTGATGGTGATCGATAAGCGCGAAGACGGTGGCTATGTCACACCCAAGGAATGTGTGGGCGATTTTGCGACCTTTATCAGCCGCCTGCGTCAGGACCCAACGGTTGAAAACGGCCTGAACCTGTGGTGCGTCAGCGACAACTTGCGCAAAGGTGCGGCGCTGAATGCGGTACAAATCGCTGAACTGCTGGGACGCGAAGTTCTGAAAAAAGGCTGATCGCCCTAATAGGGCCAGCACATCCGACCAAAAGAATAGGGGGTGCTTCGAAAGAGGCGCCCTTTTGTCTTTTGCGAGACTGTGCGCGGGCGACGGTTTCTTCCACTTTGGATCACAAGTTTACAGTGGTTCAATTTAAAGGAAGAAATTCATGCTCAGCGCTCATGCAGATGTCACAGATGTTCTCGCGATACCGGAACCAATGATGCAAAGCGCGTGGGCCAGTGCCCGGACGAGCAAGCGCCTTGATACTGAGTTGGCGATGCAGTTGCGGATCATCCTGGGCGGAGAATTCCGCCGCGCAAAGAACTGGAACGCCCTGCGTCGCGCCCTCAGAGGCAAGGGTTTCAGTCTTAAGGTAGAGCAGGGTCAGCTGCGGTTGATTGACAGCATAAGTCGCGTTGATATCTGCTCTACCGGTTTTCTGGGCTTCCCGCTGAGCCAGCTGGAACAGGATTTTGGCGCGCCCGTGGACAGTGTGAAATGGCACAATTGGTTGATCGGTTAGGGGATCAGCAAGCGTCGGGTCAATTGGTTTAGTGGGGCACGGTTTTTCCGCGCCGCAATCGGCCCACCACCCCTTTGGGGAAGAAATAGACGCTGATCACAAACAGCAGACCCAACCACAACAGCCAGCGATCGGCCGTCAGGAAATTGGGCATTACCGGGATACCTTCGACAAGGCTTGCCGCGCTTTCCATAAAGGTCTGCAGATAGTTTTGCGCCAGCACAAAGACCGCAGCGCCAATGATCGCGCCGTAAAGCGTTCCCATGCCGCCAATGACCACCATCAACAGTACGTTCAGCATGATTTCCATCGATAGGGTTGTGTCGGGCCCGACATAGCGCAGCCAGACAGCATAAAGCGCCCCGGCGAACGCGGCTGCAATCGCCGACATGCAAGAGGCCGCAACCCGGTAATAGATGACCGGAAATCCAATGGCTTCGGCGCGGAACTCGTTTTCCCGAATGGCGTTCAGCACTCTGCCAAAGGGGGAGTTTACAAAGCGCAGCAGGGCGAGAAACAGGAGCACGCAACAGAAGAAGACCAGGTAATAGGCCAGCAGTTTTCCGTTCAACCGGACGCCAAACAGCCGCCCATCCAACGTCTCGGTCCCGAACTTGAACGCAGGTCCAAGCGAGCGGGGCAGTTTGAACGTCAGCCCGTCTTCCCCCCCTGTGATCGAAGAGAGTTGGCTGAACAATACGGCTACGGCAGAGGCCACCGCCAAGGTGATCATGGCAAAGAATATCGCCCGCACCCGCAGGGAAAACAGACCCACAAGCAGCGCGACAACCGCCGCAGCCAACGCACCGCCCAATGTCCCCAAACCCATCGCAAGATAGCTGCGATCGATATGGATCAGCCCAAAGGCAAGCCCATATGCGCCAAGCCCAAAGAACATCGTATGGGCAAAGCTGACAATCCCGGTGTAGCCGATCAACAGATCATAGCTCGCCACCAGAACCACAAAGATGCAGATGCGTGCGGCCGTATCCACCGTGCGCACGCCCGGAAACAGAAACGGCGCCAGGGCCAGGCACAGAACGATCCCAATCAACAGCACTGTCAAAGCGCGGGATCGGGGCAGGTCATCAGATAGGAGGGTGCGGATCATTTGGCTTTTACCACCGGGATCATGCCCATCGGGCGCCACATCAGAATCGCGACCATCAGCCCGATATTGGACAACAGCGCGAATTTAGGGGCCAAAAAGGCGACGTAGTTCTGCATCAAACCCACAAGAAGCGCGCCGATAAAGCAGCCTTCGACCGAGCCGAGCCCGCCGATGATCACCACGATAAAGATCAAGATCAGGGCCTGGTTGCCCATATGGGCGGTGATCACCTCTTGGTACATGCCCCAGACCGCGCCGCCAAATCCAGCAAGTGCGCTGCCTGCGACGAAAACGCCAACAAAAACAAGGCGTAGACGATAGCCAAGCGCCATCACCATTTCGCGGTCTTCAACCCCTGCGCGCACGATCAACCCGATCTTGGTCCGGCGCAAAACCCAACGCATCAGCGCAAATACCGCAAGTCCCAATGAGACGACAAGCACGCGGAATTTTTCAACCGTCGCCCCCAGAATCTCGGTCGATCCTTTTAGCATTTCAGGGCGCGAAAAATAGATCTCCTCAGGGCCCCAAAAGACGATGATCAGCTGTTCCGCAACGATCAGCCCGCCCATGGTCACCAGGATTTGGTTCAGGTGGCTGCCATAGACCGGACGCACGATGAGCCGTTCAAACCCCCATCCCACCGCAGCACAGACCGCCATCGCCGCACATATGGACAACAGCACGGCGGCAATGTTTTGCCACAACACCGGGCTTTCGGAAAAGGCACCCAGTTGCAGCAGCACCGTCACCCCGACAAAGGCACCCAGCGACACAAAGGCACCATGCCCAAAGTTGATCACGTCCATCAGGCCAAAGACCAGTGTCAGCCCCGTGGACATGATAAAATACATCATCCCCATGGCGAGGCCCGACAGGGTCAGCGTCATCCAGCTGGAGGGGATACCAATCGCCAGATAACCGGCGCAAATCAAAAAGATCACCATGCAGAGCGGGGTGAAGGGGACAATCAGCTCTGACACCGTGCGGCGCACCATCGTTGGGGTATGTTCGGGGGCAGCGGTCATCGGCGCGCGCTTTCTGGTGTCAGGCGGGGCAGTTCAATTTCCAGCAAGACTCAATCCCATCAGTTTTTGTTGCAGCTCATCGCTTTCGGACAGGCGCGACATGGCGCCGGACCAAATGACGTGGCCGTCGTCCATCACATCGGCAAAATCACCCAGCGCCTTGGCCACGGCAAAGTTCTGTTCCACCAGAAAAATAGCCGCGCCTTGACGTTTCAGGTCAGCCAAAGCCCGCGCCATGGTGGAGACGATGGCGGGCGCCAGCCCTTTGGTGGGTTCATCGATCAGGTAAAGCTTGCGCTCTTCGATCATCGCGCGCGCAATCGACAACATCTGTTTCTGGCCTCCGGAGAGGTTTCCGGCCGGGGCGAACCAAAAGGTCTTGAGCGCGGGAAAGACCGAAAAAATCCAATCCAGCCGCGCACTGTTGATGGGGCCGGACACTGCCGCAAGGCGCATGTTTTCTTCGACGGTGAGGTCCGCAAAAACCCCCATCTGTTCCGGAACATAGCCAATTCCGGCGCGGGCAATCTCGGCCGTGGGCATCCGGGTGATGTCCATCCCGTCGTAGCGGATGAACCCTTCCCGCGCGCGCCAATGTCCTATGATGGACCGCAAGGTTGTCGTTTTTCCCACGCCGTTGCGCCCCAACAACATGGTCACGGTGCTGCGTGGCACGTGCAGGTCAACGCCGCGTAGAATGTGATATTGGCCGATGTCGGTATAGACACCATCCAGTTCCAGAATCGGTTCAGACTGCATCCAACACCCCTTCCAATCCGCGCCCGATATAGGCTTCTTGGACGATGTCAGAGTTCATCACGTCCTCTGGTGCGCCATCCGCAGCCAACGCCCCGTTGTGCAAAACGATGATCCGATCCGCCAGGGCGCGGATCACCTCCATCTTGTGTTCGACCAGTAATATCGTGCGGTCCGTGCGCTGTTTAAGCTGGGCGATCAGCTCAAGCACAACCGGCGCTTCGTCCATGCTCATCCCCGCTGTGGGTTCGTCGAACATGTAGACCAGCGGGTCCAACGTCATCAGCATCGCAACTTCAAGCTTGCGCTGATCCCCATGCGACAATTCCGAGACGGTCTGCTTGCGCTGGTCGGCCAGTTGAACCTGCTCCAACGCGCGTTCAGCGATGGCAATCAACCCTTTGTGGCGGCTGGCCATGGACCAGATGCAGGCTGGGCGCGCAGATTTGGACTGCGCAACAAGGCGCAGATTTTCCATGACCGTCAGATCGGGAAACAGGTTCGTCAGCTGAAACGCACGCCCAATGCCCGCGCGGGTGCGGGAGGCCACCGACATACGGCTGATATCGTGACCGTCCAGATAAACCCGTCCGGTGCTTGCGTTGACCTGACCTGAAATCAGGTCGAAATAGGTGGTCTTGCCCGCGCCGTTTGGCCCAATAATTGCCGTCAGGGACCCGGCTTGAAACGCGCAGCTAACAGCGTTGACTGCCACATGACCGCCAAAGCGGGCCGTCAGATCCTGTGTTTTGAGCAAAGCTGATGACATGAGGTCCATATCTCCTGAGCATAGTTCACGGAATGTGAAGACGTGAAAAATCGTCCGCAAAAAGAGACGGGTCCAGGACTTCAAGAGCGTCCTGGACCCGCTAAAATATGCGCCACGTGGGTTAGTCGTTGCGCACGGGGACAGGAAGTTCGTCGATGGGGAGTTCGCGGACCAGTGTGGGAATGGCCCATTCGACGCCGTCTTGGACGTCGAGTTTAAAGTGGTACATCGACTGCATGGCTTGGTGGTCTTGGGCGCGGAATTTCATGGTGCCCTTTGGGCTTTGCCATTCCATACCTTCCATTGTCGTGATCAGGTCTTCGCTGTCGGTGGAGCCAGCTTTTCTGATCGCTTCAACGGCGGCAATGCCCGCTGCCATGCCTCCTGCCGTAAAGAAATCCGGTGGGCCGTCAAACCGTTCAAAATGCGTTTTGACCAGCCAGTCGTTCACCGGATTATCGGGGAGTTCGTAGTAATAATATGTGCCGCCTTCCATGCCTTTGAAGTCTTTGAACCCTTTGAGGGCGGCCAGAATATTGCCAACGCCGGCGAATTCTATGCCAAAACGTTGGGGGTTCATTGCGTTGATCTTGGCCCAGGGGTTACCGCTGCCGGCCCACAGGATGAACAGGCGTTTTTCACCCTCTAACCCTTTCATGGCGTTAAAAATCCGCTCAGCCGCCGCGGTGAAATCGGCCGTGTCGGTGGGGACAAACTCTTCGTGGGTGATCTGGTGGCCTTGTGTTTCCAGCGCTTCGCGGAAGGCTTCAATCCCGTCACGTCCAAAGGCATAGTCTTGCGCCAGGGTGGCAATTTGGACGTTGTCTCCGGCCAGCGCGACAGCGCTTGCAACCGCGTCTTGTGATGAGTTGCGGGAGGTGCGGAACACATATCGGTTCCAGTTTTCGCCAGTGATTGAATCCGCCACAGCGGGCTCTACAATCAGAACCTTCTCATATTCCTCTGCAACCGGCAGCATGGCCAGCGCCACGCCCGAGCTGACAGGGCCAATGGCAATGTCCACTTCGTCGTCGCCATAGGCTTCTTCCAACAAAGCACGGCCGTTTTCGGGTTTTAATTGGGTGTCTTTCTCCAGCACAATGATGGGTTCGCCCAAGACCTGCATGGTGCCGCCGGTTGCGTATTCTATGCCCAGCATCAACCCGTCATGGGACTGTTTGGCGTAGGCTTCGAACGGCCCCGTCTTGCCATAGATATGTGCGATCTTGATCTCCGCAGCTGCACTAGTAGTGAGCGAAATCAGCGCTAAGCTACTGGCAAATATACGATATTTCATTACTTCCTCCCTGAGGGGTTTGAAATCATAGGTTGAACCCCTCTGCCCGTATACAATTTAGGCTAAATGCCGCGGGAATTGAGGGTCAATTCCGCGTAAATACGTAAAGCTGACGAATTGGGACTGCGTTCAAACGGATTTGAACTCGTGCAGATCGCTGCTGAGGGACAGATTTTAATTTGATTTTTACGGAAAAAAAGAAATCAAAAATCGAGATAAAGCGCCGCAAGCCGTTGCAAAGGCTCGTCAGAAATCAAGAATTTCGAATTTGGTTTGCCTTTAGCGAATAACACGGTGATAATCCCACATGCCGCGTCGTTTACCTCGTACATCCCGAACCTTGCCCATTGCGCTGTTGCGTGCCCGTGAATCTGTTATGGGGCCCGTCAGAACACTTCTCAGCGAAACTGGTGTAACTGAGCAACAGTGGCGTGTCCTGCGCGTCGTCGAAGAGAACGGGGCCATCGATCCAACCCAGATCGCCGAACAGACCTGTCTGCTGCTGCCGAGCCTCACGCGGATTTTGCAAAAGCTCGAAGAGAAGTCCTATATCGCCCGCGAGCGCGATACCGAGGACCGGCGCCGTCAGTTGATTTCTGTCACCGATAAAGGACGGGCATTGATTGCCGCGAATATTGAATCAGCTCTGGCCTTGGCAGAGCAAATTCGCAGCAAGCTGGGGTCCGAGCGTTATGATCTTTTGCTGGATCTGCTGAACGAGTTACACGAAGGCGAGCCACCGCAGCACGGCGCCTGATCCTACGAGCAGTGCGCCGTATCAGTCGGGCAGGCGCAAAAAGATCTGCAAATCCGCAACATTTGTCCCGGTGCCGCCGGTGATCACCAGAGATTTTGCAACCGACAGCGCGGTGTAGCTGTCGTTATTGTCCAACAGCGCCTGCGGGTCATAGCCAACCTTGGAAATCGCCTCCCAGGTCTGGGCATTGACGATCCCGCCGGCGGCATCTGTTGGTCCATCGCGCCCATCGGTGCCTGCGGAGAGGAACAACCACTCCCCGGTCAGCATATCGGTGCCCATTTGGGCCACCCGCAGGGCGAGCTCTTGGTTGCGTCCGCCACGCCCGTCACCGTGGATTTGCACCGTGGTCTCTCCACCCCACAAAAGCGCAATGGGGCGTCGTGAGGGCGCGGATTGTGCCGCATCAATGATCTGACGCGCGGCGTCGCGCACATCGCCGACCAACGCGTTGGATATGATCTGGGTGTCCCATTCCTTGGCCGCGAGGGTGGCAACCGCGTCCAGGCTAAAGCGATTGGACCCGATCAGCGTGTTGCGCGCGCTGGGACGTCGGGCGCTGCCACCGGGTTGGGACAGGTGATCCCGTACGGAGGGAGGCACATCATCCCAAAGACCGGCATTGTCCAACACATCGCGGGCCGCCCCCCGATCCGAGATGGCTGCGACGGTTGGCCCCGACGCAATGGCGCGCAGGTCATCGCCGATCACATCTGACAGGATATAGGCAAACACAGGTGCCGGCGCGGCCTGACGTAACAAGCCGCCTCCTTTGAGGTTCGACAGCTGTTGGCGCACCAGGTTCATCTGGTTGATATCGAGCCCAGCACCCAGAAGGAGTTGGTTCACGCGGGCCTTGTCGTCCAGGCTGATGCCCTCACTGGGGGCTACCGCCAGGGCGGACCCGCCGCCAGAAATCAGCGCAATGACGCGATCCTTGGCACGGGCCTTTTCCACAAAATCCAAAATCGCCTTGCCAGCCGCAGCGCTGCCTTGATCCGGTACCGGGTGGCTGCCGATCATGACGGTTGCGCCCTCGACCTCAGCGGCGTTTTCGCCATTGGTGACCATCAGCGCGGCACAGGTGTCGGTCACATGTGCCAAGGCTTCGCGCATCATCGGGATCGCGGCTTTGCCAATGGAGACAATATAGTACTGACCGCCCTCGGGCAGGTCCGGCAGGGGTTCCAGCATCAACTGCTGGCGCAGCGCGCGCGCCGGGTCGGCCCGGTCAACACCAGCTTGGAACAGGTGCAAGGCGATTTCTTGCAGGTCTTTCATAAGCGCCCCTTGTTGGCTTGTGCGCGGCTAGTCATGTGCACCGGTTGCGTGGCGTTGCGATCTGCGCGGGCCGTCTTTGGTGATCATGTCAAAGGACAATGTATGGTCCTGATATGTCATCTTATGCCGCAGCATCTGCTGTGTCAGTCGGAAAAGGTCGCTTTGGTAATCGAGATCGCCTGCCACGTTCACCATTTCACCCGCGGCTGCCTGATCAAACAGCAATGGCGGCAGATCGGCGGCAAATTGCACCAAGGTAAACCGCGCGTCCCGCAGGATCGCGAGGCAGGAATTCGCCGTAGTGGTGCCCAGGGCCTGTTGTATTGCTGTTGGAGTGATCGGGTCGCCGAAATCCAGTTCTGAAAAGGAATATTGCCGCCAATCGCTGGGCTGTTCGCCGCGCAGCAAGGGCATCAACGACCGTCCATCCACCGAATTCGGGATCTCCTGTCCAACCCAGTCGAGAATGGTTGGCATCAGATCGATCGATTCCGTGAGGGCGGACACATGCGCCCCGGCTTGCGCTGCGTTGTTGGGCATCCGGATCATCAAGGGCGTGTGATAGGCAGAGTCATAGACGGATTGTTTGCCCCAGGCATGGCGGTCGCCCAGCATCTCTCCGTGATCGGCGCTGAGCACGATTAGCGTGTCATCATATTGGCCGCTGTCGCGCAGATACGCCATAATCCGCCCGATGTGATGGTCCACCTCGCTGGCCAGTCCCAGATAGATCGCGCGCAGGGTCTGGATGTTTTCCTCGCTCGGCTCCAGGTCCGGGAAGCCTTCGACAAAGCTTGCGATATCGGCATTGGGGGCTGCACAAAACGGATGCACTGCAGCCTCATCCGCGGGTGTTGGAAGGGCCTGTGGCGGCAGCAACGTGGCCGGATCATACATCCGGTTATAGGGCGTCGGCGCAACCAATGGGGGGTGCGGGCGAATATAGGTCAGATGGGCGAACCAGCTTTGCCCCTCGTAGCCGCGCATACGCTCGAGAAATTGGTCGGTCAGAAACGCGGTGTCGCTGTCCTCAGCCGCATAAATGGCCGGGTCATTCGGTTTGGGCGCGCCACCACCCGGCGCAACGGGACGGTAGAGATCCCAGTAGTTGTCAAAGTGATAGCCCCGTTTGCGCAGATGCGCCCGCCAGGGAAACGACTCCTCAAGCCGCATTTCCAGCACTTCGTGGAAATCGGGCAGGTGGTACTCATAGCTTTGCACTCGCGGATCATTGGGGTGTGAGATGCGCGGATCGTTGGAGGTGTCGGTGTAGCCAAACAGCATCGGCAAATAGCCGGCTTTGCGCATTTCACCCGCGATATTGGGAATGTCGTGACGCAGGGGCGTGCCGTTGCGCACAGCGCGATGGTTCATCGCGTATTGCCCGGTCAGGATCGACGCACGCGAGGGCCCGCAGGGGTTCACCACCGTGAAATTGCGGGTGAAGCTGACCGCATCGCGTTGAAACGCGCGTAGATTTGGCAACTTCACATGATCCGCCAAGGCGCCAAAAACCGCGTCTGCACGCAGTTGGTCGATCAGGACAAACAGAATGTTGCGAGGGCGTGGCATATGGGCTCCTGCAGGTGGCTCGGCCTCAGCTATGCATGTTTTTGGAAATAGGTGAACCCGTTGATTTCAAAGGGCCCACTGAATTTTCACATGCGGCATTCCGGGCTTAAACGAGCCTCACCGGGCAGCCGTCCCATGTGGCCTGATCTGGCAGACGATTGGTGATGAAGTGGTCCGCTGTGTGAAAGTCATAGACCCGGTGGCGGGCCCGGTTTTGCCATTTGCTGTCATCGGCCAACAACAGATGCTGGCGCGCGGCACGACGGATGGTGTTGCTGACATCCGCGTCGAATTGTTTGTAGTCCAAAACGCCGTGATCCGGGTCCAGCGCACCGCAGCTGACGATGCCAAAATCGGCCACAAAACGTCGGTAGCCGTCCAATGTGCCGGGGCCCACCAGATCGCGGTCTTCGGCGCGTAGTTGCCCGCCGACCAGATGCACCTCGTTGTGATCCACGCCGCACATCAGGCTGGCCACTTCAAGGTTGTTGGTCACCAGCGTGATGTCCGGCGTCTGCATCAACGCCTCGGCTGTGTATTGCACGGTTGTGCCGATCCCCAACAGAACGGTCGAACCCGGCGGGACCATCGCGGCGGCGGCAGCGGAAATGGCGCGTTTTGGGGCCTCGTTCAGGATGGAACGGGCACGAAAGTTCAGATTGACCGGATTGGCAGGCGGGGCGACACCGCCATGAACACGACGGGCCAGACCCTGATCACACAGCGCGTTGGTATCGCGGCGAATGGTCTGGGTGGCCACACCGTATAGGTCGGCCAGTTCATTGATCGATTGCTGGCCGGTCTCGCGCAGCCGTTCAACGATTTCGCGTTGCCTGACGTTTAATTCGCTCATGGCTAGCCTTGTATGGCAATGGCGCAGATGAGGCTAGATGGTCGGGACAATCCAGTCCGGAATGATGCCGCTTTGTGTGATAAAGGGGCCAACATCCAGCCCGGCAAACAGCCCGTGATCGGTGACCAGAACACTGCCCCAGCCCCGCGATTGCGCGCCCAAAATATCCGTGTGCAGCGTGTCTCCCACCATGGCGACACGGGCCGGTGCGATGCCGCTCAGGCGGCGCTCGACCTCGTCATAGACAGACGGGAAGGGTTTGCCGTGAAACTCTGCCGCACAGCCCAGCTTGTCCTGCAGATCCTGGGCATAAAATCCCGGCTCCAGTGACAGACCATCTTCGCGCGGGGCCACCAGATCGGGATTGGCCACCACAATCGGGCGCGGGTTCTGTTTGAGGCTGCTGCACAACAGATCGTGGCGCTTTGCGGTCCATCCGGCGGTGGACAACAGCAAGAAACCAGCCGCGTTGCGATAGGCGTCTGGCTGATCCTCTAACACCAAGGATTTGACCGACAGCTCATCCGTTTGAAACCCATCCGGCGCCATGACGCCCCAGGTGCCTTTGGTTGTCATCTGCTGCTCGCAGACCTCACGGCTTGAGACGATCTCAGCCGGGGAGAAATCAAAACCGAGGCGTTTGAACTTGGCGTCCGTCTGCAGACGGGTGAAACTGGCGGCATTGGTCAGAACGATGACCTGTTTGCCCGCGTCCCGTAGGGCATCGATGCGCTGTCGTGCACCTGGAACAGGCTGGTCGCCGACGTTCAAAACCCCGTAAGCATCAAAAACAAACGCATCAAAAAGTGCGCTGACTTCGGCGAGGGAGGCGACCTTTTGCGCGGCCCCCGGCGCGCCAGCATTCGGCAGGCGCGGGCGAATGGCCTCGTATCGCGCAAAGGCCTGTGCCGGGGTCATCTGCGCGAACATTATTTAAACCTTGTCTGCTTTAAGGGAGACGGCGGCCCTGGGGTTGTCAGTGATGACCCCATCGACGCCACGGTCCAATTCAGTGCGCAGCGCGTCGGTGCCGTTCACGGTCCAGGTCATGACCTGGAGACCCAAAGACTGTGCAAGCATCAGGTGTTCGGGCGTGAGGTCCTTGTAAAACGGGCTCCAGACTTGTGCACCCCGGTCGACCAGTTGCGGCAACATCTGTTCGGGATCATGCGAGACACCATCCAGCCAGGGGGATCCCGCATACAGAGAGCCATCGCCGTGGTGGTTGCGACCACAGCTGAGGTGCGAGCGGCGCCAGTTCGGGCACACCCGCGCTGCCGCGCTCAGGATCTGCCAGTTGAAGGAATGGATATAGCTTTGGTCAAACACGCCATGGCGCGCCACCACGGCTGCAACCGCGTCGACAAAGGCATCCGGGCTGGGGCCATGTTCCGCATCGGGTTCATGTTTCAGCTCGACCAGAACCTGCACCGGGCGTTCATAGGCGGCGACCTGCGCCAGAACCGCGTCCAAGCTCGGAACCGGGGTAAAGCCAAGCGGCGTCTGGTCCGGGTGTTTGGCCGCATGCCGCCCGTCCGGATGGCAGGCCCCGATGTCAAAACCCTGCAGCTCCGCCAGTGACAGCGCCGCAACCTCGGGCCCGTCACCCGCCAGCCAGGTCCCGTCGGCCCCTTTGGTGGTATCGGGTGCCAATCGCGGATTATGGGTCACCACGGGTACGCCGTCACGGGTCAGCAGCACGTCCAGTTCAATACCGTCCGCGCCCGCATCCATTGTGTGCTGAAACCCGGCCAGCGTGTTTTCAGGCAGCACCGCAGGCGCGCCGCGGTGGCCAAAGATCAAAGGTGTAGACATCAGACCATCAATTTAAACGTTCGCCGCTCACACTGTCAAAAAGATGCAGGTGATCGGCATTTGCCCCCAGCGACAGGATCTCTCCGGCTTCTGGAGCGTGAATGCCTGTCAAGCGCAGGGCGAGCGGGTTTTCAACCCCTTTTTGGTAGCCATGGACAACTGTATCCGCGCCAAGCTGTTCGACAAAATCAACCGTCAGCTGGAATTGCGCGGTTTCTGATGAATAGGCTTCCAGATGTTCGGGGCGCACGCCGACGTCGACTTTGGTGCCCACAGCGGCGTTTACAGCCAAGGGCAGACGCAAGGCAGAGCCATCCGCCAGCGTGACCGAGGCCTGATCTTCACCCAAAGTGCCATGGACGATGTTCATCGCGGGGCTGCCAATGAAATCCGCCACAAACCGGGAGGCGGGGCGCAGATACAGATCCATCGGCGTGCCGATCTGTTCGATCTGTCCGGCGCTCATGATGATGATCCGATCCGCCAGGCTCATGGCTTCGACCTGATCGTGGGTCACATAAACAAAGGTGGCTTCCAGACGTTTGTGCAAGGCCTTCAACTCGGCGCGCAACTGGGTGCGCAGCTTAGCGTCCAGATTGGAGAGGGGTTCGTCAAACAGGAACACTTTGGGGTGGCGCACAATGGCGCGACCCATGGCAACGCGCTGGCGCTGACCGCCGGACAATTGACCGGGCTTGCGCTCCAGAAACTCTTCCAGACGCAGGGTGCGCGCGGCTTCTTCGATGCGGGTCGCGATCTCACTTTTGGCCATGCGCTGGTTCTTCAACCCATAGGCCATGTTTTGACGCACGCTCATATGCGGATAAAGCGCGTAGTTCTGGAACACCATCGCGATATCGCGGCGCGCCGGGTCCACATCGTTTACCACCGCATCGTCGATCAGAATGTTGCCGTCGGTGACGTCTTCAAGACCTGCGATCATCCGCAAAAGGGTCGATTTTCCGCAGCCCGATGGGCCCACCAGCACGATAAACTCGCCATCGTGGATCTGGAAATCGGCGCCCTGCACGGCCTTGTAGCCATTGGGGTAGGTCTTGCGAACGGTGTCCAGGGTGACATTTGCCATAACCTTGGTTCCTTATTTATCAGATTCCGTCAGGCCCTTGACGAACCAGCTTTGGAAGAAAATCACGATTGCAACTGGCGGCGTCATGGCGATGATCGCCAAAGCCATGGCCAGGCCATAGTCGGGGATATTGGCGCCGATCCAGACCTGCATGATCTGTTTGATGCCGCGCACCAGGGTGAACATCGACTCGTCCGTCGTCATCAGCGTCGGCCACAGATATTGGTTCCAGCCAAAGACAAACATGATGATGAACATCGCCGCGATCATCGTCTGGCTCAGTGGCACCAGAATATCGATGAAGAATTTGAACGGACCCGCGCCATCAATCCGCGCCGCTTCCAACAGCTCTTCGGGGACCGAGCGGAAGAATTGCCGGAAATAGAAGGTCCCCGTGGCCGAAGCGATCAGCGGGATGATCAGACCGGGGTAGCTGTTGAGCATGCCCAAGGATTGCACCACCTCATAGGACGGCAGGATGCGCACCTCGAGTGGCAGCAGAAGCGTGGTGAAAATTACCCAGAACGCAACGGTACCAAAACGGAAGCGGAAGTAGACAATCGCATAGGCCGCCATCATCGAGATGACGATCTTGCCCACCGCAAAACCAAAGCCGAGGATCAGCGAATTCATCAACATCCGCGCGCCATCGACGGTTTTGGTAAACCCGCCCTTTTCAAACAGCGCTTGTTGGTAGTTTTCTACCAGCTGGTCGCCAAACAGGAACTGGATGCCCTCTTTGTGGATGGTCACATTGTCATAGCTTGAGGTGGTCAACACCATCAGAACCGGCAACAGCATCAACAGCGAGCCGGTAATCAGGATCGCATGATCGCCAATCAGCCGCCATTTGATTTGCCGCCTGGGCCGGGTGGTTTGCGGCACCATCGTGGTCTGTACATCAGTCATTGGGCCACACCTCAGCTGTAATGAACGCGGCGTTCCATGAAACGGAACTGAAACACGGTTAGGATTAGAACAAGCACCATCAAGATCACTGATTGGGCCGACGATCCGCCCAGATCATTGCCACGGAACCCGTCCAGGAACACTTTGTAAACCAGGGTGATCGGGTTGTTGCCGGGCTCGCCCTTCAACACGATGTCGATGACGCCAAAGGTGTCAAATAGCGCATAAGTGATATTGATGATCAGCAGGAAAAACGCGGTGGGTGCCAGCAGCGGGAAGGTGATGGAAAAGAACCGGCTGACCGACGAGGGGTCATCAATGATCGCCGCTTCGCGCACGCTGCGGGGGATGGATTGCAGACCAGCCAGGAAGAAGATGAAATTGATCGGAACCTGTTTCCAGACCGAGATCACAATCATCGCGGTGGCCGTGTCCCAATAGTTCACACCCAAGCGCAGGTCCCAGCCAAAGAACTCAGCCAAATGCGTCAGCGGGCCAAGGCTTTGATCAAAAAGCAAGATCCCCATCAAGCCGGCAACAGGTGGCGCGACCGCATAGACCCACATCAAAAAGATCCGATAGGATTTGGCACCGCGGATAACCGCATCCGCTTTGGCCGCCAACAGCAGGGCCAGCGACAGCGAAAAGAAGGCAACCAAGCCTGTGAACACCAACGTGAAACGGGCGATATTGCCGTATTCCGACCCGGTGACCGCATTGTGGTAATTTTCAAAACCAACATAGGTGGAGCTAAATCCAAACGGATCTTCGAGGTAGAATGACGACCGGATCGCCTCGGCCGCAGGCCAGTAAAAGAAGATCAGGATAATCGACAGCTGTGGCACCAACAACAGGTACGGAAACAGCGGCCTTGAGAATTGCACGCGCTTCATTGGGGGAGGCTCCGGATGCGGCGGCTTTGCGGGATGAGGCAAAGGGTCGTGAAAAGAAAAGACGACGCGCCATTTCTGGCGCGCCGCGTGGGGGTGGGGCTTAAATTAGCCCTGGGTCTTAGCGAAACGAGCCAGCAGTTTGTTGGATTCGTCCTCGATAGTCTGGAACGCGTCTTCTACAGAAGCTTCACCAGACAGGATCTTGCCGTATTCACGGTTCATCACGTCACGCACCTGAACATAGAAGCCCATGCGATACCCTTTGGTGTTCTCACCGGCAGGCAGGGTCAGCTGCTGGATGCCAACTTCGGCAGCAGGCGTGCGGTCATAGTGACCGTCTTCTTTTGCCAGGTCGTATGCAGCGTTGGTGATTGGCACATAACCGGTTTCTTTGTGCCATGTGTACTGAACCTCAGCAGAGGTCAGGAAGCGGAAGAATTCAGCAGACGCTTTGTTTTCTTCGGCAGATTTGCCAGCCATTGCAAACAGCGCCGCGCCACCGATGAAGGTGTTGGTGGGCTCGGTTGTTACACCTTCCCAATAAGGCAGGTAGGTCGCAGAGAAGGGGAACTCAGCAGTTTCTGACAGGCCGCCAAAAGAACCGGAAGACCCCAGCCACATTGCAACTTCGCCTTGCTCGAACGGGGTTTGGTTGTCGCCCCAACCGGTGCCGTAGTAGCCAAACAGACCATCATCGATCCAGCCCTTCAGCGCGGTGAAGTGACCTTTGATTGCGTCGTTGTTCACCAGGATCTTGGTTTCCGCATCGCCATAGCCGTTTTCGTTTGTCGCAAACGGCAGGTTATGGCGAGACATGAAGTTCTCGGTAAAGATCCATGGCAGGTGCGATTGCGCCATTGGAGTGTAACCGGCTTCTTTCAACGCAGGCGCAGTCACAGACTGGAACTCTTCCCAGGTCTTTGGTGCGGAAACGCCAGCTTTTTTCAGGGCGTCTTCGTTGTAGTACAGGATCGGAGTGGACGAGTTGAACGGCATGCCGACCATTTTGCCCGCAGCATCCGCATAGAAGTAGCGCACACCAGAGATATAGTCGTTTGCGTCAAACGCGATACCGTTGTCGGTCAGCAGGTCCTGAGCCGGAATAACAGCGCCTTTTGCACCGATGATGGTTGCGGCGCCGGCGTCAAATACTTGGATGATGTCGGGCTGCTCGCCTGCGCGGAACGCAGCGATACCTGCGGTCAGGGTCTCTTCGTAGTTACCCTTGTAAACTGGAACCAGGGTGTAGTCGTCTTGGGACGCGTTAAAGTCGGTCGCGATTTCGTTCACGACCTCGCCCAGACGGCCGCCCATGGCGTGCCAGAATTCGATTTCGGTCTTGTCAGCAAAAGCTGCGGTACCGGCGAAAGCAAAGACGGAGGCCGTCAATACGGACTTCAGATTCATTTCTATCTCCTTGACCTGTCTGGGCATCGCGCCGCAGTGGTCCCCTGTGACAGTGGTTCGGGTGATCAAGTCACCGCTAGTCTGGGCCATATTTGACGTCTGTAACGTTCATATGAAGCTTTTATGCATTCACTTCGACATTTATGAATCAAAAAACACATGCGGGTAGACTTTGGTCTGTTGTTTCGGAGGGTTAACGACCGCGTGAACGTGACACGCAAACGTTGTGGCCTCAGATAGAGTGTGACAAGAGACCGACTTTGCGTAGGTTGGGTGAACAAAGAGTCTTGTTCAGGGAGGAAAGAGGGTTGGTCATGAAAGCAGTACAAGGACAAGAGGCAGGGCCACAATGTCAGGTGCAATCTCTCGTAACTTGGCTGGTTGATCAGGGCCTCAAAGGCGCCAGCCAAGAAGACGTCCTGCAGGGCTATTGCGACCGTTTGGTCCAGATCGGCGTGCCGCTGTGGCGGTTCTTCCTGGGTCAGCGCGCCTTTCATCCGAAGTTCGGCAATATCGGCTTCAACTGGATGGCCGACGAAGGTGTGACGTCGCAGGTCTTTGAATACAGCGAAACCCCGTCCGAGGATTGGCTGCAAAGCCCGCTTTATGCCATGCTCGAACGCGGGTTGAGCGAGCTGCGGTTTGATCTGGTCAGCGACACCGCCTACCAAGATTTCCCACTGCTGGTCAGCCTCAAGGAGCGCGGTGTCACAGATTACATCGGCGCGGGCCTGCTGTTCACTGGGGATGCGTTCTCGATCGAAAGCAACGCCAGCAACGAAGGGGTTCTGCTCAGCTGGTCGACCAACAGCCCGGCCGGGTTTTCCGATCCCGATCTGGAAGCCATTCGGGCCAGCCTGCCGCATTTGGGCCTCGCGCTCAAATCCTCGGCCAACCGGCGCATGGCTAGTGATCTGCTCAAAGTCTATTTGGGCCGTGATGCCGGACGTCGGGTTCTGTCCGGTGAAATCCGGCGCGGCTCTTCGCGCGAAATCAACGCAGTGATCTGCCTGTTTGACCTGCGCGGATTTACCAGCCTTGCCGAACAAATCCCCGGTGCGGATTTGATCGAAATGCTGAACGACTACTTTGGTCTGGCAGTTGGCGCGATCCAGTCCAAAGGCGGCAATATCTTGAAATTCATGGGCGACGGCATTCTGGCGATCTTTGATCTGGGGAACCTGGAGGAAGACGCGCTTGCAGCGTTGGATGCCGCCCAAGAGCTTGGGATCGCAATTGGAGCGCGCAATCTGGAACGCGCAGCAAGCGGCTTGCCGACCACGGAATTCACCCTCGCGCTTCACGCAGGTCCGCTGCTGTATGGCAATATCGGTGCCGAAAACCGGTTGGATTTCACGGTGATCGGCCCCGCCGTCAACCTGGCCGCGCGGATCTCGGACATACATGTCTTGGTCGAACGCAATATTATCGTCTCAGAAGATGTGCAGCGCGCGGCGGCCGGGTCGCCGCATGATCTGGTCTCTCTGGGCCGCTACATGCTGCGCGGCGTGTCGGAACCGGTGGAGCTGTTCACCATCTACTCACAGGAATAGGGCCGCATCACCGGCGGTCTTGGCCTATTTCTTGGAGGTATGGGCCTTCCACAGGTCTGGACGACGTTCCTGGGTGATCTTTTCGCTCATCTCGCGGCGCCATTTTTCCACGTTGCCGTGGTGGCCGGACATCAGCACCTCGGGGATCGCGCGGCCCATCCATTCAGCGGGGCGGGTGTATTGTGGGTGTTCCAGAAGGCCAGAAGAAAAGCTCTCCTCCTCGGTTGAAGCCTGATTGCCTAACACGCCGGGGATCAGGCGCACGGTGGCGTCGATCAGCGCTTGCGCCGCGAGTTCGCCACCGGTCATGACAAAATCACCCAGCGAGACTTCCATGATGCCGTAGTGTTCCAGCACCCGTTCATCGACGCCCTCAAATCGGCCACACAGAAGGGTGACACCATCACAGCGTGCCAGATTCTGCATCATCTGCTGGTCCATGCGCCGCCCCCGTGGCGACAGATAGATCAGCGGCCAGTTGCGGCTGGTGCCGGCCATTGTGTGTTCAATTGCGTTGCCCAACACATCGGGGCGCAACACCATGCCCGCGCCGCCACCGGCCGGCGTGTCGTCCACGTTGCGGTGTTTGCCAACGCCAAATTCCCGCAGGTCGGTGGTTTCCAGCTGCCATAAACCTTGTTGCAAAGCTTTGCCCGTCAGGCTTTCGCCCAGCACACCGGGAAAGGCGGTTGGGAACAGGGTCATCACCTTGGCCTTCCATACGCCCACAAGGTCCGGCGTGGATGTTATCAGCTCACGCGGTTTCAAGGTCGGGCGAATGGCCTTGCGGCCGTGGGATTTATTTGGTGCTGTCATGCAGTGGTGTTTAATTCAAACAGCCGCGCGCGCAACAGAAAGCTTGAGATTTGGCAGCAAGGCACGTCACTGAAGATGCGGAACATAGGACCAGACAGCCATATGCAACGCGATGAAACACAGGCGCGGACCGAAGACCTGTGGGGAGAAATTGCACCAGATCTCGGAATGTCTGGTTTAGAGCCCCGTTTCCGCAGAATGAAGGTGAACTGCAGATATGTAGATCGGCGATGTGTTCTGGCGGTTTCTTTGTCCGACGGGACCGAATTGGTGTTACGTGCGGATTTTGGTGAAGACCGAATTGATCGGTTCCAGAGAATTGTGAACCGGCATCGTGCGGCTGCGCAGGGGGTCGAAGCTGTTGCCGGAGTCAATGTGCCCAAAATCATCTGGCAGCACCCAACCCGCCACTTCACCGTGATGGAGTTTGCCCCAGGTGAAACCGCGTTTCGTGAGCTGGATCTGTCTGATTTTGGTTTGGCAAACCGCGCGCAAACCTTGCAACGGATTGGTCAAGCGGTTGCAGAACTACACGCATGTTCAAAGACGGAACAACGAGAATTCTGGCCGAAACACAACTTGAACCGGGTTGCAGACCGGGCGCGGGACGTTCGCTCCGGAGTCTTGGGTATGCGAAAAAAAGCGAAGTTTCTGGGCCTATGCGCTTATCTGCATCGCGCAGGACGACGCGCGCGTGGTGTTTCTTTTGCGGGGGCGATCGAACATGGCGACTTGCATTTGCGGAACATATTGATGACAGAGGATACGGTCTCTTTCATTGATTTTGCCAATGATAGAAACGCGGTGCCTCAAAATGATATCGCGAACCTTTGGTTGGCAAATTGCCCTGATCACCTTGCACAAGCGGGGCAGAAAGTCGGATATGGGCAGGTTGCTGAGGCAGACTGGGCTGCGTTCTTTAGCGGATATGGGCAGGATTTTCGGCTGGACCCGGTTTTTCAATTCTGTTTTGCGATGCGCCTGTTCAGTGTCTGGCGGAGGCTTCCAGCGCCGATGGATCCGGTCGATCCACGCGCACAGGCAATGATCAATGGCGTCGTCTCAGTTTTCAACTGGCTGATAGAGAACGAGCCGGACTGATTACAGCACGCCTTCCGGGGGATCTGCAACAATGCGGCCTTTCTCCAGATCAACGGTCGGGACCGCAGCCAGGGTGAAGGGCAGCAGGACGGTGCCTTTTAGATTGGGGCCATGAAGCTCCAACAGGTCGCTGGCGCCGTGGTTTTGCACGGATTTAACCGTGCCCAACAGGGTGCCGCCGGTGTCATAGACCTCAAGCCCCATCAGATCGGCGTGGTAGTATTCGTCGTCCGGCAGTTTGGGCATACGGTCGCGGGGGATGAACAGGCGCAGACCCTTGATGGCATCGGCTTGTTCCTTGGTCTCAACCCCGCTCAGATGACCGGAAAACCCATTTTTGATCGGGCGCGACAACGTCAGCGTATAGGACTGGCTGCCGTCTTCATTGGTCAGAGGCGAATACTCCGCGATCTCTTCCGGCACCGCGCAAAAGCTTTTGAGGCGGATTTCACCGCGTACGCCATAAGATCCGGCAACGGCTCCTACACAGATCAGATCGCTCATGTTGTCATTTCCCGACGCAATATCCCGCAGCGCCCCATTGGCCGCCGTTCTGGGCACATAATTCACGCTGGTGATAACGTTCAAACAGGATCCCTGCAAGAAAGGTTACCCCCAACAGGATGGCCAGTCGGATCAGACGAAAAATGATCATCGCGTCTCAACTGGAACTGTGCCGCGCCGGTCTTCCCAGCCGACCTGCTGCAATTCCGGCGTGTCAGAGTATCGCTCGGGATAGCCGACGCAGAAATACCCGATGAGTTTCCATTGTGGTGGCACATCCAGATCGCGGTTCATTTGCGCGGGATCCAGGATCGACACCCAGCCCAGGCCCAACCCTTCGGCGCGCAGACCCAGCCAAAACAGCATGATAGCTGCAACCACGGAATAGCGCCGCATCTCGGGCATGGTGGCGGCACCCAGGCCGCTGCCCTGTTCGGTGCCATCGTCGCAATAGATCGCGATCTGCTCCGGCGCGTCCCGCATCCCCGACAGTTTGAGCGAGGCATAGGTTTCGGATTTATCACCGCTGTAGCCAGCAAGCGCATCTGCGTTTGCGGCCTCGAAATTCTTGAGCGCAGCAGCGCGCGCGCTGTCGCTTTTGACGCGAATGACGCGCCAGGGCTCGCTGAGCCCGACAGAAGGGGCCAGCTGAATCAGATCGAGGCAGCGCATAAACGCTGCCTCGTCAATTGCATCTCGCTTAAAGCGCCGCACATCGCGCCGAAGCTGCATCAGCAGCTCCAGCTGTCTGCGGAAGTCGTCCGTGAATCCAGTCCCCTCCCGCAGATCCATGCGCTTACTCCGCGGTTGCTTCTTCGGGGGCTTCAGCTGCTTCTGCGGCCTTGGCTGCTTTTTCTTCTGCGCGCTCTTGAGCTTTCTTGCCAGGAACGGCTTTCTCGGGGTTGTTGCGCTCTTTCTTGGCGACAACACCGGCAGCTTCCAGGAAGCGGGCAACACGGTCGGACGGCTGTGCGCCTTGGTCCATCCAGTATTTTACGCGGTCCAGGTCCAGCTTTACGCGCTCTTCGCTGTCTTTCGGCAGCAGGGGGTTGTAGGTGCCCAGCTTCTCGATGAAGCGGCCGTCACGTGGCATGCGGCTGTCCGCAGCAACAACACGGTAGAAGGGGCGTTTTTTCGAGCCACCACGGGCCAGACGGATCTTCATTGCCATTGTTCAATTCTCCTTTGATGGCGTGTCAGGGATGTGATCCCTGTTATTCCTGGTGTTTTTGGTGATGCTGAATGACTTCAGCGATAATGAAGTTGAGAAACTTCTTGGCGAATTCGGGGTCCAGGTTGGCCCGTTTTGCCAGATCTTCGAGCCGCGCAATCTGGCGTTCCTCGCGAGAGGGGTCAGAGGGCGGCAGGCCGTGTTTAGCTTTCAGCTTGCCCACGGCCTGTGTGTGTTTGAACCGCTCACCCAGCGTGTAGACCAAAATGGCGTCCAGGCGGTCGATGCTTTCACGGTGGTCTTTGAGGATATCCGCTGCGCGGGTCACATCATTAGTCAAGGGCCCATCCTTTTGGCTTGAACAGCGGGTCAGCGTAATGGCTGATCTCCATTTCGATCCCATGTGCCAGCTGGCTGTCGGCCAGATCGGCGGGGCTGGGGTGACGGTAGACGGCATCATTGCAATCAACTGTTGCGGCTGCGTGATCTTTGGCGGCACCCAGATGTTCCACAAGGCGGATCGAATCCAGGTTCTTGGGGTCAATGTAGCTGACCGTCGTTGCCCAACCTAGGGTTTTGTAAAAGTAATCCCGTGTCGCATTGGTTGCTACAGGATCCGGAGCGGCTTCGGTGGTTGAGCCGCGCAAGGTCAGGCGCTGGGTTTCGAGGGTTGAGATCGCGGTTGTCATGCGGCGCCTCCCTCAGGCGTGTTTTCCAACGGGTGACGCCAGATCTGGCAGGGTTTGCCAAAAAACACGCGGTCGCATTCATGGGTTGCGCCAAGGCGTTCGGCCAAGGCAGCAGAGCGGGCGTTGTGGGGACGGATGTAGGAAATCACCCCGTCCAATTTATACTCCTGCGCTCCAAAGGCTCGTGCGGCGCGGGCCGCCTCAAAAGCATATCCTTTGCCCTCGGCTGTGGCATAGACATGCCAGCCCAGTTCTGGCTCGTCCCAGCCCTCGTGATAGATGAAACCCACACGTCCCAGTGGGGCGTCGGTTTTCTTTTCCGCAACCAGCCACATGCCATAACCGCGCATCATCCAATGGCCCAGGCTGCTGCAAAAGCCGCGCCAGGCCTCACTCCGGTTCTGTGGCCCGCCAACAAATGCGGCCCGGTCCGATGCCATGAACTCCGCATGTGCCTCGAAATCCTTTTCGCGCGGGGCGCGCAGGACCAGACGTTGGGTTTCCAGTTCCGGGATCGGCAGGGTGAAAAACGCGCTCATGCGGCACCTCCTGCGATCAAACTGTCCCGGCTCGGATGGCGATAGATCAAGGCGGGTTTGCCCGAAGGTGTGGACCAGTCGTCCTGCTCAAGCGTCGCGCCAAGGCGTTCGGCCAACCGGATAGACCGTGTGTTTTGCGGTGCGATCACACTGATAAGCGGGTCCCAGCCAAGGGTGTTATAGGCATAGTCGCGTGCGGCGCTTGCGGCGTTGAATGCAATGCCCTTGCCCTCAAACCCTGCAAAGGCACGCCAGCCAAGCTCGACCTGCAGCCAGCCTTCGGGGTTCCAGAACCCAGTTTGCCCTGCGATGCGTCGGCTTGCCTTGTCGACCACAGTAAACATGCCATAGCCGCGCAGCACCCAATGCCCGGTCTCGCAGGCAAAGCTGCGCCAAGCGGCTGGGTGATCCAGCGGGCCCCCGGTCATATGGCTGCGGTCACTGTTCATAAAATCGGCGTAAGCGTCGAAATCGTTGGCCTCGGGCGCGCGCAGCAGCAGCGTGTCGGTTTCGATCACCGGATATGAAAGCTGGGAGAGGCTCATGCGTAGGCCTCCACCGAACCGTCGGTCTGGGGAATATGGCGATAGACCAGATCTTCGGGGTCTTCGCCGTGTTCCTTGGTGTCCAAAACTCCACCAAGGCGTTTGGCCAGGGCGATAGAACGCGCATTTTGGGGATCGATGTAGGAGACCAGCGTTTGCAGGCCACGGGTTTCAAAGCCCCAGTCGCGTGCGGCGGATGCGGCCTCATAGGCGTAGCCTTGGCCTTCGTAGGCGGGGAATACAATCCAGCCCAGTTCAACCTCGGGAAAGCGCGGTGGTTTGTTGATGCCGACCTGACCGATCAGCGTGTCGGTTTCGCGCAGCTCAACCGCCCAGGAGCCATAGCCCAGCCATTCCCAGCTGATGGTCTCTGCCGCGATCCAGCGCCACAGTTCATCATGGGAAATCGGCCCACCCATATAGCGTGCCCAATCGCTGGCAAACAGATCCACCATCGGCGTGATATCCTCACACCGGTGATGGCGCAGTCGCAGGCGCTGGGTTTCTATGGTGGGCGCTTGGGTCACTTATTTTTTCTTCCCAAATCCGGACAGACCGCCGGGCAGGCCCATACCGCCGCCAAGACCGGGCAGACCGCCGGGCAGGCCGCCTTTGCCACCGATCGCTTTGGCAGCTGCTTCCAGCGCTTTGGGGTCCATTTGCGAGGGGTCCATGCCAGCCATATCGGGCATGCCACCTTTGCCGCCCAGCATGCCTTTCATGGCCTGCTTCAGCATCTTGCCTTTGCCCATTTTGGACATTTTCTTCATCACGTCGGACATCTGGCGATGCATCTTCAACAGCTTGTTCAGCTCTGAGACTTCCATGCCGGCACCGGCCGCGATGCGTTTCTTGCGGCTGGCTTGCAGCAACGCGGGATTGGCGCGCTCTTTCTTGGTCATAGATTGCACAAGGGCGATCTGGCGTTTGATGACTTTGTCGTCCATGCCGGATTCTTCGACCTGTTTGGCCATTTTACCCATGCCTGGCATCATCTGCATCATGCCCTGCATGCCGCCCATCTGCTGCATCTGTTCAAGCTGCATGCGCAGGTCGTTCATATTGAACTGACCCTTCATCATGCGCTTCATCATCTTTTCGGCTTTTTCAGCCTCGATGGTTTCCTGGGCCTTTTCAACCAAGGCAACAATGTCGCCCATGCCGAGGATCCGGCCGGCGATCCGGTCAGGCTCGAAGGTTTCAATGGCGTCCATCTTCTCGCCCAGACCGACAAAGCGGATCGGCTTGCCGGTGACCGCGCGCATCGACAGCGCCGCACCACCGCGCCCGTCGCCGTCCATCCGGGTGAGGACCACGCCCGAGATGCCAACCTTGGCGTCGAACTCTTCGGCGACCTCAACCGCGACCTGACCGGTCAGCCCATCGACCACCAGCAGGGTCTCGCGGGGTTCAACCGCGTTGCGGACCTGTTCGACCTCATCCATCAGGACTTCGTCGATGTGCAAACGGCCGGCCGTGTCGAGCATATAGACGTCGTAACCGCCCAGCATCGCCTGTTGTTTGGCGCGTTTGGCGATGTCGACGGGTTTTTGTCCCTGAACGATTGGCAGCGTATCAACGCCGACTTGTTTGCCGAGAACCGCCAGCTGGTCCATCGCTGCCGGGCGATAGATGTCGAGGGAGGCCATCAAGACCTTTTTGCCCTCTTTCTCTTTCAGACGTTTGGCCAGCTTACCGGTGGTGGTCGTCTTACCAGAACCTTGCAGACCAACCATCAGGATCGGCGCAGGCGGGTTGTCGATTTTCAGAACGCCGGGATCAACGTCACCATGCAGGGTGTCGACCAGCGCGTCGTGCACGATCTTGACGACCTGTTGGCCGGGGGTGACGGATTTGGTCACAGCCTGGCCAGTGGCCTGGTCCTGCACCTTTTTGATAAATTCGCGCGCAACCGGCAGCGAGACGTCGGCTTCCAAGAGCGCCACGCGCACTTCGCGCAATGCGGTTTTGACGTCTTCCTCGGACAGGGCGCCTTGCTTGGTCAGCCGGTCGAAGACGCCGGATAGGCGTTCGGATAGATTTTCAAACATGCCCGCGGACTCCTTTGCCGGTTATCGGTTGTGCCCCTAGATGTAAGGAGCGGATGATCCATACGCAATCGCTCAGACGTGTGTCGCCACAACGTAAGGGCGATCCATGCACAAGCGCCCCCACGGGCGTAACACGCTGGTGGAGGGCGATCCCTGGCAAAGGCCGGGGACCGGAAGACTCAGAGACTTCCGGATGGTTGACCGGGCGATACGCGCTTTGCCCTAGAGAGTCAACATATCCGAGCCGATTGCCTGCCTGCGCTTGGCTTGCTGAGGCTTGAGAGTAGGTTTAAACATGCGACCGGTTCTATCGCAAATACATTTTAGGTTCTGCCTGTACGCAGTTGTATCAGTGATTGCATCGCTGGGGGTGTCTACACTTTTGGACGCTCTTACTGCCCTTTAGCGTGATACTTTTTTGAATTGAAAGTTAAACCGATGAATAAATTTTGGACCTCAGTCAAATTGCTTTTGCTGAGTTTGGGTGCGCCTTTGGTCTTGGCGGGAGGGATGATCCTTCTGTCACTCTTGCTGCAATATCTAGGTATGGAGACTGTTGGGGTCCCGTTCCTGCTCGGTTTTCCGATTGTGGCAACGGCGCTTATCCTGAGATTTCGCCCCAAAGGTCGTGGTCGTGGGGTTCTGCGGGCTATTGCCTTTTTGTGTGGCGTATGGGCGTTGGCGCTTGTCGGTGCGTTTGTGTTTGGTCTGGAAGGATTGATCTGTATTGCAATGGCGGTCGGACCTATTCTGTTGGGGACCACTTTTGGCGGGCTCATTTACATCGTGTACTTGCGGCTTCAGGAGGCCAAGAAAAACGGGGCAAAGCTTGTCGTTGTCATGCCTCTATTGGCTTTGGTGGTGTTGGATGGCGGCCTGAAGAACACGGAGGCTAGGGTTCACTCAATCTCAAATGAGATCGTTATTGAGGCCCCGCCAGAGGTTGTATTCGCGATGGTGAAAACTATTCCCGACATCCGGCCCGAGGAAGTGCCCACACGGTTTTCGCACCTGTTAGGCGTGCCCAAGCCGACCGAGGCTCGCTGGGTCGGTGGTCCAGACGGCGTGGTGCGGCATTCCCATTGGGGGCCGGAGGTACATTTTCAGGAACGCATTGTTGACGTGGTCGAAAACCACGAAATTGCCTGGGAGTTTGAGTTTCCGGAAGGCTGGGTGTCTGAACGGATCGAAGACCCGCATGTGCGTGTTGGGGGGGAGTATTTTGATGTGCTGTCAGGTGGCTATGTTCTGCAAGACCTGGGCCAGCAGACCCGTCTGACACTGACCACCCGCACCTGGGATGGGTCGAGACTGGGGTTTTACGCCAAATTCTGGCATCATTTCTTCATCGAAGATTTCCACGAGGTGGTGCTGGAACTGGTCAAGGCACGGGTCGAGGCGCTGTAGCTGTTGCCAAGGCGACCGGTGGCGCTGCGCCACGGTCAGGCTTGACGAGGTTGGGGGGTGTTGGCGTAACATAATACAGCGCCATGGGTGACGGAGAGATCCGTCGTGGCATCCTGTGGCCGGGGCAGAAGACCCTGCAGGCATATCGTAGACGCATCCGCGCTTTTCCCTATCGGGCTGGGAATGAGCAAAGGAGCCAAGCATTATGCGCGTATTAACTGTATTGGGCCCGTCACAGGCGGGCAAATCGACCTTGGTCAGGGCAATGGCCGGGCTGGACGCAGGGGCCGGTCAAAAACATGAGGCTGCGGGTGTTGTCACCTTGCAGCCTTTTTCATTTATGGACGAGGATTGGGGCGCACTCGAGGTCACGGGCGGTGCCGAAAACCTGGCGCAAGCGGGACCGGCCCTTGCGGCCAGCGATGCGGCGGTTGTCTGTGTGCCCGCCGATGCCGAGGCGGCCGTTCTGAGCGCGCCCTATTTGCGCAAAGTCGAAGAAGCCGGGTTGCCGGTGTTTCTGTTTATCAATCGGATAGATCAGGCACGGGGCCGTGTTGCTGAGATTCTGGCCGCTTTGCAGACCTATTGCGCCCATCATCTGGTGCTGCGGCAGATCCCTTTGCGCCAAGAGGGGCACGTTGTAGGGGCTGTTGATCTGATTTCGGAACGAGCCTGGGCCTATCGGACGGGGAAACCTTCGTCATTGGTAGAACTGCCAGAGGCGATGAGATCGCGCGAGAGTGAGGCGCGCGCCGAATTGTTGGAGGCGCTGGCAGATTTTGATGACGCCCTGTTGGAGGAGCTGATCGAGGATCAAGAGATCCTGCCCAAGGAAATTTACGATGTCGCCACTCGCACGCTGCAACATTCCGATCTGATCCCGGCCTTTTTGGGGGCCGCGCAACATTGCAACGGCGTGATGCGCCTGATGAAATCACTGCGCCACGAAGCGCCTCCGGTGGAACAGGCGCTTGCCCGGATTTCACCCGGTGGTCGGGTTGTGGCGGTGGGCTGCACAGGCGAGCTGGTCAAACATCTGGGCAAATCCGTGCTGTTGCGGGCGATGAACGCCGATTGCTGCAGCGGTAATGAGGTGGCAGGCGCGGCCTTGGGCGGGCTTACGATGGTGTCTAAATCGGGCAACGGCAGCCTTCAGATGGGCGACCTGGGGCGGGTGGTGAAATCCGATCACCTACGGCTGGGGCAAGTTTATCTCAAAGACGGAGCGCGGGCCTTGCCCGACTGGGCGCAGCCTCGACCCGCAACCTATCGCCGCCTGATCACCCCGACGCATCAACGTGACGAAACCCGCCTGTCCACCGCCTTGGACCGGATGGTTGAGGTGGATCCCGCCATGAAGGTCACCCAGGATGAGTCTACGGGCCACGCACTGTTGAACCTGCAAGGGCCCCAGCATCTGCGCCGTGTGATGGAGACGCTAAAGGGCGAATTCGGTGTCGAGGTTGAGGCCGCGCAGGTGCCGCCGGCCCTGCGGGAGACCATCACCAAACCGGTTCAAATCCACCACAGGCATCGCAAACAATCCGGCGGCGCTGGGCAGTTTGCTGATGTGGTGCTGGAGATTGCGCCGCAATCGCGCAGTGGCGGCGTGTCCTTTGCGGAATGTGTCAAAGGCGGTGCTGTGCCCAAGAACTATATCCCTTCGGTCGAACAGGGCGCGCGCGAAGCCCTGCAACAGGGTCTGAACGGGTATCCAATTGTCGATGTGGCGATCACGCTTAAGGATGGGAAGCACCATTCGGTCGACAGTTCGGACTATGCGTTCCGCACGGCCGGGAAAAACGCGGTGCGTGAGGCGTTGAAAGAGGCGGGCTTGGTCCTGTTGCAGCCCATCGTCAAAGTGGCGATCCATGTGCCATCGGTGTTCTCGGGCAATCTGGTGCCGATGGTCAGCGGTATGAAAGGGCAGATCCTGGGGTTTGAGGCCGAACAGAACGCCGCCGGATGGGATCTGTTTGAAACGCTGCTGCCGATGGCCGCAGAGGATGAGCTGTGTCACGCATTGGCCAGCGCCACCCGGGGCACCGCCTGGTTTCAAAGCGGCTTTGACCATTACGAGGAGGCGCGGCGCGCGGATTTCATCACCTGATGGCGCAGGGGCTTGTCAAAAAGAGAGGGCGGGCGTAGTGGCAAAAGTCTGAACAAGACGAAAGCCCGCTGATCATGGATGCCTCATCGCTTTATCAGGACAGCCTGCCCATCACATCCGATGCGTTTCTGGCGCAGCTGGACGCATGGGATATTCCCTATGCTCTGCACACCCATGTGCCGCTGCGCACTGTGGAGGATGCAAAATCGATCGAAGCCGCATTGACGGTTGCGGGGGAAAAGGCGTTTCGAATCAAAAACCTGTATCTGCGGGACCGCAAGAAACGCAATCATCTGGTGACGTTGGAACAGGACCGAGACATCGACCTAAAGGCGCTGGCGGTTCAGCTGGGATTGAGCAACCTGTCCTTTGGCTCGCCTGAGCGTTTGATGCAGCATTTGGGTATTCGCCCCGGTGCCGTCAGCCCGCTGGCCATGGTCAACGGTGTCCAGCACGAGGTCACATTTTATATGGATCGCGCTGCCCAAGAGGTGGACGTCATCTATATGCATCCGCTGGTCAATGATCGCACGGTTGCCATGGCGCGCGCTGATCTGATGCGGTGGTTTGACCAAATCGGCTGTTTAGTGATCTGGATCTAAAACACAAGGCGCGGGCCGATGCGCATGCGCGACCGTTGCGGCACGGGAATAACTGCCTATATTCTCAACGGTAAAATGTAATTTGATGAGCGTGTTGCGGAGAGTATCATGGAAAATTGGGATGAGGTTCGCACCGCCTATCAGGTTGCGCGCATGGGCACGGTGAGCGGTGCCGCAGAGGTTCTGGGCGTGCATCATGCCACGGTCATCCGTCATATCGATGCGATTGAGGCCCGGCTTGGCGTGAAGCTGTTTCAGCGCCATGCTCGCGGATATACGCCAACCGAATCCGGACAGGATCTGTTGCGGGTGGCCCAGACTACGGATGACCAGTTCAACCAGCTTGTCGGACGTCTCAAGGGGCAGGGCGATGATGTTTCGGGCGAATTGGTTGTCACCTCAGTCGAGAGCATGTCGGGCCAATTGGTGCCCATCCTTAACCGGTTTCAAGAGCAGCATCAGGGGTTGATCATTCGCTTTCTGACCGGCTCGCGCTTGTTTCGTTTGGAATACGGTGAAGCCCATGTGGCCATTCGGGCGGGCTCTGTACCGGATCAACCTGACAATGTGGTGCAGCCGTTTCGGACCCAGCAGTTCGCGCTTTATGCGCATCGCGACTATCTGGCGGCCAACGGGCCGTTCAACGGGTTCGAGGACATGGTCAACCATCGCTTTGTGGTGGATGATGACGATGTGCCAAAGGCCCCGTTCTCCAGATGGATGCGCAATCACGCGCCGGACGGGACAGCGCTGTTTCGGGTGAGTCATATGAATTCCATGGTGCACGCGGTGCTGGCCGGAGCCGGGATCGGGTTTGTGGCATGTTGGGAGGCGCAGATGCATCCGGACTTGGTGCAGGTTGTCGCACCTATGGATGAATGGCAGGCGCCTTTGTGGATCGTGACCCATGTGGATCTGCATCGCACCTCCAAAGTTCAAAGTTTCCTGACCTTCCTAAAAGCCGAGGCCAAAGCGTGGGTCTGACCCGCAGCGAGTGGCAGGGCCATGGTGCAATGCTGTTGTTCTCGGCGCTGGTGGGAGGCTCGTTCTCGCTAGGTGCGCAGGTTGCAGGTGAAATCGCACCGGCTGCGTTGAATGCGCTGCGCTTTGCGATTGCGGCGGCGGTTGTTGGCAGCGTTGTGGCCGCGACAACCGGTCTGAAGCGTGCAAACTTTTGCGCGCCCTGGCGATTTGTGATGATGGGCACTATCTTTGGCGGATACTTCCTGCTGATGTTTCATGGGCTGCGATATGCGACCTCGGTCAGTACTGCGGCTGTTTACACGCTGACCCCGATCATGGCGGCTGGGTTCGGCTGGCTGTTGTTGCGCCAGATCACCACCAAACGCATGGCACTGGCACTGGCCATCGGGGCGTTGGGCGCAATGATCGTAATCTTTCGTGCCGATTGGCAGGCCTTTATGCGGCTGGAGATCGGCAAGGGTGAGGTGATCTATTTCTTTGGCTGCGTCGCGCATGCGGTCTACACCCCGTTGGTCCGACGGCTCAATCGCGGCGAGCCGGCCGGCAGTTTCACCTTTGGCATGTTGATTGCCGGAACGGTGGTGCTGACGCTCTTTGGCTGGCGCGATATCGTGGCAACCGATTGGGGCGCTTTGCGGCCGTTGGTGTGGATCACGATTGCCTATCTGGCGGTGTTTGCCAGCGCGGCGACCTTTGTCCTGTTGCAATTTGCCACCCTGCGTCTGCCCTCGGCCAAGGTCATGGCCTATAACTATCTTGTGCCAAGCTGGGTGATCCTGTGGGATCTGGGTGTCGGGTTTTCGCTGCCCAATGGTCTGGTGTTTTTGGGGCCGGTTCTGTCGATCTTGGCGCTGACGTTACTGTTGCGCGGCGATGGGCATAATGCGTTTGACACAAAGGCCGATGTATAAGGGCTCCAAACAGACATCGGATCCTGTGATGATTGAACTGACCTACCGCTTTGCGATCTCCAAAGATGCGCGTTTTGTGACGCCTATGGGCATGACAACGCCGCATGTCTCTGTGCTTGGCTTTGATATCGAGGGCGCGCGCGTCAGCGGTGTTGCAGCGCCCAACTGCGCCCAGATGCTGGCGTTTGGCGTGCCCGAAGCTAGTGAGATCGCCCTTCGTGTGCAATTCGCCCCCGAAGGTCCCGGTTATCCCGAGCAGATGTTCCACCCCACCGACAGCCGCTACACACGCAGCGCGGCGGCTCTGGCTGGCGAAACCCGCAGCATTGCCGAGGCCGCAGGCGGTGGCGCCGCAGGGTTGCAGGCGATTGTGAACCATGTGGCGGGATTGTTCGAATATGGCCATCCCGAAGAGCGGTTCTATGATGGACAAGACGAGCTGCCCCAATTGTGTAGCCTGGCCCAAGGGTCTTGCGTCGATATCAATGCCTATCTGATCGCGGCCCTGCGTGCGGCGGGATATGAGGCGGGTTATATCTACGGTGTTTTTGTCCCCGAAGAAAAACAAACCTGGGCCGAAGATGGCCATTGTTGGGTTGTGACTCGCCACTATGGTGTCTGTCAGGAATGGGATATCGCGCATTTCCTGAAAATGGGCATGCGTGATATTCGCCCCGGTCTGAACCCAAAACCGGGCGTGCGTCTGCCGATGGCGCATTCCATGGGGTGGACCGTGCCTGCGTTGGGGATCCGTGATTTTAAACTGATGGGTTTGCCACTGCTTTTGACCGAAGACGGCGTGCTGGATTTTCCGGATATGACATTGTCGTTGACCGGATATCAGGACTTGGCGGCCCAGACCTGAAGCGCAAATCTAACCCGGTGTTGCGTCCTCGGACGGGGCGTCGCTGAGTTCGCGTTCGAGAAAGCGTTCAAAATCGTCAAGGTTCACGGGTTCGAACTGGCCAAACCCTTGCATCCAGACAGACGCCGCGCGCAGGGCATCGGGTTGCAGTTTGCACCATTTGACCCGCCCGCGTTTTTCCTGCGCGATCAGACCGGCGCGTGTTAAAATGGTCAGATGCTTGGAAATGGCGGCAAGCGACATCTCAAACGGGTCGGCCACATCAGTGACCGCCATATCATCTTCGAGCAGCATATTCAGGATCTCACGGCGTGTGGGATCGGCGAGGGCCGCAAAGACTGTGTCGAGGGTGTTGCTCATGACGATCATACCTAAACCGCAAGCTTCGGATCGACAATCCCGGTTAAAGGGCGAATAAGCGACAGGCACGACAGAAGGAGCCAGTCGGTATGGCATTGCAGCATTGGTTGATCATTATCCTGTTGGGCATCGGATGGGGCATGTCCTTTATGTTCAATGCCATCCTATTGCAGGAAGTCGGCCCATTTGTGGTGGCCGCAGGGCGGGTCGCCTTTGGCGCGTTGGGATGCTGGGCCTATCTGCTGCTGCGCGGGGTCAAAGGACAGCTGCCGTATCGCACCGCATTGGCGTTGATGGCCTTTGGCGGTCTGGCCTATTCGGCGCCATTTACCTTTTATGCCCTGGGGCAGCAGCATATCGCCAGTGGCGTTGCGGGCATTATCAACGCGACCACGCCTGCGCTGGCCGTGGTGGTGGCGCATTTCTGGCCCGGCGGCGAACGCGCGACCTGGCTAAAATCTGTCGGCGTTTTGTGCGGCCTGTCGGGGATTGCAGTTCTGTCACTGCCGCTGTTGCGCTCGGGCGAAGGATCGGCGGTCTGGGCGGTGATGATCACCCTATGTGCGCCGGTGTGTTATGCCTTTTCTGTCAATGTCGCACGCCAGTTTCGCGCCATTGAACCGGTTGTCTTGGTCTCATGGGCGCTAACCGGCGCGACCCTGTGCCAGATCCCGGTGACCCTACTGTTTGACGAGGTGCCGACGGGGTTGAGCCTGCAGGCCCTGGCGGCGTTTGCGGCGATTGGCTTTGTGCTGACCTCTGCGGCCTTTATCATCTTTTACTGGGTGTTGCCCAAAGTGGGGCCCACCAATATCACCCTGCCAACCATGATTGCGCCGGCCTCTGCCTTGTTCTTTGGCGCTTGGGCCTTGGGCGAACAGCTGACGCGGGCACATGGCGTCGGCCTTGCGGTGATCTTGGTTGGCCTGTTGCTGATCGACGGGCGTCTGTTCAAGTCACTGGCCGCACGAGCCTGAACAGGGGTCTGAAAACTAAGATCAACCATTTGGTTGAATATAGCATTTGAACGCTGTCATAGGGTCTGACCGCCCAAGGGCGGCGTTTTCGATTTTTAGATTTCCTTTAAGTGTCTGAAAGTAAATGACATAATGTGCGACCTTTTGCTGTGTCTGGGTCGTTGACTCTTGAACCTTCACCCCTTAGCAACCATTGCAGAATTCGCGTGAGGATGGTGCCCGTGATTGACGACGACCAAAAGCAGCGCTTGGCGCAGCTTGAGGCGCGGTTGAGCGAGGTGCGTAAGGCCCAGGAGCCCAAGCCGCGCACGGAGGAACATTATACGATGGCCAATCAGGCTTGGCGTATGGTGACGGAATTAGTGGCCGGTTTGGTGATCGGCCTTGGCATCGGGTATGGGCTGGATAGCCTGTTCGGGACGATCCCGATCTTTCTGGTGACATTTACATTGCTGGGCCTTGTCGCGGGCATACGGGTCATGATCCGCAGCGCGAACGAGATCCAGGAGACGAAACTGGCCGAAGAGGCCGACGAAAAAGAGACGCAAGACCGGGATTGATCCCTCGGCGACAGGAGACACGGGACGATGGGCAAGATTTTCTTTTATGTGGCGCTCGCTGCAGTCGTACTTTCGGGGCTTCTCTTTGCTCCCGAAGAGGCCGGCCTGGCAATTCACCCGGTTGACCAGTTTGAGGTCAAATCCCTGTTCGGTGGTGGCCACGTTGGTATGATGACCCCGACAAACGTCACCCTGTGGATGGTTGTTGCGATCGTCGCGATCTTTGCTCTGCTGGTTCTTGGCTCTTCGGGCCGTGCGATTGTCCCGTCGCGCGCTCAGTCGGTTGCTGAACTGGCTTATGGCTTTATCTACAAGATGGTCGAAGATGTGGCTGGCAAAGACGCCGTCAAGTTCTTCCCTTATATCATGACCCTGTTCATGTTCATCGTGACTGCCAACTTCCTTGGCTTGATCCCGATGTCCTTTACCACCACCTCGCATTTTGCCGTCACCGGCGTTCTGGCGATCCTGGTGTTCGTGACCGTGACCCTGATCGGGTTTGTTATGCACGGTGCCAAGTTCCTGGCACTGTTCTGGGTCTCCTCTGCGCCTCTGCCGCTGCGTCCGGTTCTGGCCTTGATCGAGGTGATCTCCTACTTCGTGCGCCCCGTCAGCCTCTGCATTCGTCTGGCTGGTAACATCATGGCGGGCCACGCTGTTCTGAAAGTTTTTGCGGGGTTTGCCGCAGGTCTGGGACTGTTCTCCTTCCTGCCGATCTTCGCCATCAGCGCCTTCTATGCGCTCGAAGTTCTCGTGGCCTTCATTCAGGCTTACGTATTCACCATTCTGACCTGCGTGTATCTGAAAGACGCGCTGCATCCGTCGCACTAAGGCACGGCTGCACAGGTCTGAACTCTAAATCCGCAACTTCCAATCGTAAGGAGAATTCACAATGGAAGGCGAACTCGCACACATCGGCGCTGGTCTGGCTGGCATGGGTACTGGTATTGCTGCACTGGGTGTTGGCAACGTTGCTGCTAACTTCTTGGCAGGCGCACTGCGCAACCCCTCTGCGGCTGCTTCGCAAACCGCAACTCTGTTCATCGGTATCGCATTTGCAGAAGCTCTGGGCATCTTCTCGTTCCTGGTTGCTCTGCTGCTGATGTTCGCCGTCTAAGAACCTTCGGAACCTTTTTCCTTACGGCCGGGCGGGGTGGTTTGCCCATACCGCCCGGTGTAACGGCAAGTTCCTTAGGAGGACGACATGGCATCAAACTCGCATGACGCAGGTCACGGTGCTGCAGACGCAGCCCACCACGCAGCAGATGCTGCGCATGGTTCGGGCGGTATGCCGCAACTGGACTTCTCGACCTATGGAAACCAGATCTTCTGGCTCCTGGTCACTCTTGTCGTGATCTACTTCATCCTGTCGCGCATTGCGCTGCCCCGTATCGCTGCGGTGCTGGCGGAGCGTCAGGGAACCATTACGAATGACTTGGCTGCGGCCGAGGATCTGAAAGCCAAGGCTGTTGCGGCGGAAGACGCCTACAATAAAGCACTGGCCGAAGCGCGTGGCGAAGCGCAGCGTATTGCTGCTGACGCACGTGCCGCCATTCAGGCGGACCTGGACGAAGCCATCGCAAAGGCAGACGCCGATATCGCAGCAAAAGCTGCGGAAGCAGAAAAAGCCCTCGCCGAGATCAAAGCAGGCGCTTTGGAAGCTGTACAAGTTGTTGCAGCCGACACCGCAGCCGAGCTGGTTTCTGCCCTTGGTGGCAAGGCGGACGCAAAAGTAATCGCAGCTTCGGTTGCTGACCGGATGAAAGGATAGGGACATGCGCACAGTTATCGCTCTTGCCCTGACCCTGGGTGCTGCTAGCCCGGCTTTGGCCGCATCTGGTGGCAAATTTCTGGCAATGGACAACACAGACTTTGTTGTTCTGCTGGCGTTCCTGCTGTTTGTTGGCATTCTGCTTTATGTCAAAGTGCCTGGCCTTTTGGGCAAGCAACTTGACGATCGTGCCGAAGGTATCCGCAAGGAGCTGGACGAAGCACGTGCTCTGCGTGAAGAAGCACAGACCATTCTGGCCTCTTACGAGCGCAAGCAAAAGGAAGTCAGCGAACAAGCTGATCGGATCGTTGCAAGCGCCCGCGAAGAAGCCACTGCGGCGGCTGAACAAGCCAAAGCGGATCTGAAAGTCTCGATCGAACGTCGCCTTGCTGCGGCCCAAGATCAGATTGCTTCTGCAGAAGCGTCCGCGATCAAGGAAGTGCGCGACCAGGCAATCGACGTTGCCGTAAACGTTGCGGATGACGTGATCTCTAAACAGCTGTCTGCCGCTGAGGCAAACAAGCTGATTGATGCGGCCATCGCTGACGTCGATAGCAAGCTGCACTAAACCAGCTTCACATAAGTAATTGATGAAACCCGGCCTTTGCGCCGGGTTTTTCTTTTTTGCTGTTTTGTGAATTTTTTGTGAAACCTGTGGTTGTTAACCGGAGGATAGCGGCTGATCTGTTAAGAAGTGGATCGACATCAACCAAGCGGTTTGGCCGAAATGCTGGATTCACTCTCCATTCGCGATCACATGAAAACCGAGACCACGCAGGCGGGTCCGGTTATTTCGGTGCGCGGGTTGGGGCTGACGTTTGGCCGCACGGATGTTTTGCAAGATGTCAGCTTCGACCTCGTTCAGGGAGAGGTGACGTGCCTGTTGGGTGCATTTGGCAGCGGTAAATCGATGTTGTTGCGTTGCCTGAACCGCACGGCCGAAGAGCTGCCAAGGGCCAAGCAGACTGGGACTGTGTTCCTGCGGGATCGCGACGTGATGGATCCGACGTGGGATCTGCCGCTGATCCGACGCACGGTTGCGTTGATCCCTGAGGTCCATAATCCGTTTCCCATGTCCACCTGGGACAACCTCGCCTATGTGCTGCGCCTACATCGATTGGCCAAGGCTAAAGCCGATCAGGAACCCCTGATCGAAGCCGCGCTGCGGCGTGTAGGGATCTGGGACGACGTGAAGGACCGATTGCACCACGCCCCAGTCCACCGGATGGAGCCGATGATGCAGCGGTTGATCTGCATTGCCCGCGCGCTGATGTTGGAGCCACAGATCTTGCTGCTGGATGAACCGTCTTCAGGCACCGATTGTATCGATCTGCATCGCCTTGATGCGCTATTGGCGGATCTTAAACGGGATATGTCTGTGGTCCTCAGCACGCCATCGTTGAAGGTCGCCGCGAATGTCTCGGACCGTGCGGCGCATTTGGATGGTGGAAGGGTGTTGGAGCTGGATGCGACCGAGTTGGTTTTGACCAATGCGCAAAACCCGACCACCAAAGCATTTGTCGAGGCACATTGCTGAGCTTCAACGCTGTTCGGTCTCTTTCTCGAGCTTCTGGCGCGCAATTTCCGCATTGCGTTGCGCACGCTGGTGTTCGCGCAGGCAGATCTCGACAAAGTCCAGATGGGCCTCGACGGCATAGCGTGCTCCGTCTCCATCGCGAGCCTGAATGGCGACGTTTATCGCTTTGTGTTGATCCAGCAAGGCCTCGCGCGTGGTATTGCCCTGGAACATGATACGGCGGTTGTAGAACACGCCTTGGTGCAGCAATTCGAGCATCGACCGCATCACATGCAGCATCACCACGTTGTGGCTGGCGTCCATGATGGCCGAATGAAACTGCGCGTCCAGCTTTGCCGCTTCTTCCGACGACGCAGGATCGCCGGCGGCTTCCATCCGGTCATAGATGGTTTGAATGATGCGCAGGTCTTCGTCCGATCCCAATCGCGCTGCGCGTTCGGCTGCGTGCCCTTCGATATCACGGCGAAACGACAGGTAATCAAACACCGCCTCGTCATGGCGGGCAAACAGATCCACCAAAGCGGGGGAAAACGCAGACCCCAGCACATCGGCGACATAGACGCCGGACCCTGCCTTGGCGCTCAACAATCCGCGGTCCTGCAATTCCGACAAAGCATCCCGCAGCGAGGGGCGGGACACGCCCAACCGGTCCGCAAGGTCACGCTCTGACGGCAACCGGTCACCGGGCACCAACACGCCGCGCAGGATCAAGAGCTCGATTTGGCGAACAACAGCAACAGAAAGCTTGGCAGCAGTGACTTTTTGGAAGGGCATGGACGTCCCGTGATTTGTTCTATGTGGTCAAATCATTTGACCACATAGGGTGCGCAGCCTCAAGCAGATGGATTGAATATGGTAGGTCAGTAATGTTGACTTAATGGCGCGAATCCCATAGGCATGCCGTAGCAAAGCGAAAGGTTTCACATGGATTTCCGACATAATTTTTCTTCTCGCAGTGAAAAAATGAAAGCTTCGGAAATTCGCGAGCTTTTGAAACTGCTCAATCGCCCCGGAGTCATTTCTTTTGCGGGTGGTATTCCCGACCCTGCCTTGTTTCCCAACGACGCCTTGGCCACCGCGGGCGAGGGCGCATTGTCCGGGCCTGCCGCCGCGATGGCTCTGCAGTATTCCGTCAGCGAAGGCTATCTGCCGCTGCGCGAGTGGATTGTGGGGCATATGGCGCGCTTGGGCGTGACCTGCGACGTGGAGAACGTGCTGATCACCTCTGGATCGCAGCAGGCGTTGGATTACATCGGCAAACTGTTCCTGTCGCCGGGCGACACTGCGTTGGTGCAATGGCCGACATACCTCGGTGCACTGGGGGCGTTTAATGCCTATGAGCCGCGTTTTGATCGGCTGCACCCACAGGACAATCGCAGCGTAAAAGACATCATAGCCGCGGCCCAAGCCGAGGGAAGTCAGGTGAAGTTTGCCTATGTCACGCCCGAGTTTGCCAATCCAACCGGTGTGACCCTGACGCGTGAAGAGCGGTTGAACATTCTGCATCGCGCGGCAGATCTGGGTGCAATGGTCATTGAAGACGCCGCCTATCAGGGTTTGCGGTATGATGGTGACAGCATTCCACCAATCTTGGCGCTGGAACAAGAACAACAGGAGGATATGGACAAATGTCGGACCCTCTATTGCGGCACGTTCTCCAAAACCCTGTCGCCGGGTCTGCGGGTTGGCTGGGTGGTTGGCGCGCGGTCGGTGGTTGACCAGATGGTGCTGATCAAACAAGCCTCGGACCTGCATTCTTCCACGTTAAACCAGATGATGGTCACTGAGGTGGTCACCCAGGATTTTGACGCCCACATTGAACGGTTGGTGGCCAGCTATGGTGCGCGCCGGGATGAGATGTTGAAGGCGCTGGATCAGGAGATGCCCGAGGGTGTGGAGTGGAGCCATCCCGAAGGCGGCATGTTCATCTGGCTCACCCTGCCCGAACAGTTGGACGGTGCCGAGGTGTTGAAATGGGCTCTTGATCACTTGAACGTGGCCTTTGTGCCGGGGCAGGCGTTCTTTGCCGATGGCAGCGGGTCCAACACGATCCGGCTCAGTTTTTCCTGTGCATCTGCCGAGCAGACGCAGGTGGGGATCAAACGTCTGGGCCAGGCAATCCGCCATTTCCTGTAGGGTTCCGTTCAACCGGCGGTTTTCTGACCTTGGCGTGCGACTGTCATTGCAGCGCTGATCAATCCGCGCTAGATGGCAGCGCTCAGCCTTTGGAAATGAGGTTGAGATCAAAATGCACGCGTAATCGCGTGAGTTATCCACAAGATATAGGGTCGCGAACCCGATTTCAGCCTTTATATGGGGTGCTGCCACGTTGACAGCCCAGCCTCAATTCGCTGAAATCACCAGTGAGTGTTGGCGAGAGAGGTCACTTTGCGCTTTTCCAAGCTTCGGTTGAACGGTTTCAAAAGCTTTGTTGATCCAACGGATCTGATCATTTCGGATGGTCTCACGGGGGTTGTCGGGCCAAATGGCTGCGGCAAGTCCAATCTGTTGGAAGCCCTGCGGTGGGTGATGGGGGAAACCCGGCCCAAGGCGATGCGCGGTGCGGGCATGGAAGATGTGATCTTTGCCGGGGCCAGCGCACGACCCGCCCGGAATTTTGCCGAAGTCAGCCTGTTGATCGACAACAGCGAACGCTTGGCGCCGTCCGGGTTCAACGATGCCGATCAATTGGACATCGTGCGCCGGATCACCCGCGATGTTGGCAGCGCGTTTAAATCCAATGGCAAAGACACCCGCGCGCGCGATGTGCAGATGTTGTTTGCCGATGCCTCTACCGGTGCACATTCGCCGTCTTTGGTGCGTCAGGGGCAGATTTCTGAGCTGATCAACGCCAAACCCAAGGCGCGCCGACGTATTCTGGAAGAGGCTGCCGGTATCTCAGGCCTCTATCAGCGCCGCCACGAAGCTGAGTTGAAGCTGAAGAGCACCGAACAGAACCTGTTGCGGGTGGATGATGTGATTGAACAGCTGGCCGGTCAGCTGGGGCAATTGGCCCGCCAGGCCCGCCAGGCGCAACGTTATCGCAGTATTGGTGAGACGCTGCGCCACGCCGAAGGAGCCTTGTTGTATCGTCGTTGGCGCGAGGCTGATGAGGCCCGCCTGACGTCCGAGGAAACGCTGCGTATTCGTGTGACCCAAGCCGCAAAAGGCGAGGCATTGGCGCGCGCTGCGGCGGAAAAACGCGTTCAGGCCGACGGCAAACTGCCGCCCTTGCGCGAAGAAGAAGCCATCGCAACCGCGATTTTGCAGCGGTTTGTGGTGCAGCGCGATGCTCTGTCCGACCAGGACGCCCAGGCCCGCCAGACGATTGAGACGCTGAACAACCGTATTCGCCAGTTGGGCGCGGATATCGATCGCGAAAGCGGGTTGAACCGTGACGCGGGTGAGACGATCGAGCGTTTGGAATGGGAGCAGCGCGAGCTGGAGAAGGCCGGTGATGGTCAGGATGACCGCCTGTCCGAGGCCGCCGAGCTGACCCGCAATGCAACCACCGTCTTGCAGCGCCGCGAAGACCATCTGGCGCAAGTCACCGAAGATGTTGCGCGTCTGGCAGCGCGTCACCAATCAGCGCGCCGTCTGGTCGAAGATTGCAAACGCGCCGCCGAACGCGCCACCAGCGAAGGTGCGACCGCACGTGGTGCCATGGATGCTGCGCGTGCGCATTTGCAGCAGGCACACGACCTGCGTGACGCTGCCATTGACGCGGAAGAAGAAGCGCGCGCTGCAGCGGAAGATGCCGAAGAGGCCTTGGCCGCCGCTGACGAGCTGCGCACCGAGACACAAGCCCGCGAATCTGAGGCCCGGTCCCAGAAATCTGAGGCGGATGGCGAATTGGGGGCCTTGCGCTCGGAAGCGGTGGCGCTGGCCAAATTGGTGGAACGCGACACCGCAGAGGGCGGGCAGGTTCTGGATGATCTGCGTGTGGCTCCGGGATATGAAAAAGCGCTGGGGGCGGCCTTGGCGGATGATCTGCGCGCGCCCTTGGCGGATGTGGATGGCCCTTCTGGTTGGCTGGCCTTGCCTGGCTATGACCGCGAGGCGGATTTGCCCGAGGGGGTGAAACCCTTGGCATTGTTTGTGTCCGGGCCCGATGCGCTGTCCCGCCGGATGACCCAGATTGGGGTTGTTGATGCGGATTTGGCCGCGCAATTGCAGGCGCGTTTGCGTCCCGGACAACGTCTGGTCACCGTCGAAGGTGATCTGTGGCGTTGGGATGGCTATCGCGCCTGGGCCGAAGATGCGCCAAGTGCGGCTGCGCTGCGCCTGGAGCAGATGAACCGGTTGGAAGCGTTGAAGCAAGACGTGGAACATGCCGAGGCGCGCGCTGCGGGTCTATCAGCCGCGCATGAGACATTGATGCGCAAATTGACCGAGGTGACCGCAGCGGATCAGGCGGCCCGACAAGCCCGTCGTGTGTCGGATCAGCGTGTCGCAGATGCCGCCCGCGCGCTGAGCAAGGCCGAGGCCGAGTGCAACCTGTCAGATGCCAAGCTGGAGACGCTGACCGTTGCGCTGGCCCGTCATACCGAAGATGCGGAAGCCGCCACCGAACGGCTGGCCGAGGCGCAGGACGCGGTTGAAGACCTTGGCGATCTGGAAGCCGCGCGTGTCGCGGTTGAAGATATCAAACACAGCGTCGAGGCCGCGCGGATCACGATGATCAGCCACCGCTCTGCCCATGATGAGCTGCGCCGCGATGGCGAAGCGCGGGTGCGGCGCAAGCAGGAAGTTATCAAAGAGCTGTCGGGCTGGAAACACCGTCTGGAAACCGCCGAACGCCGGATTTCGGAACTGGTGCAACGCCGCGACGCCAGCCAGGACGAGCTGGAAGAGGCGATGGCGAAACCCGCCGAAATCGAAGAGACCCGCGATGAGCTGAATGCCTCGATCGAGGATGCCGAGGCGCGTAAATCAGCCGCCACCGAGACTTTGATCACCGCCGAAGCGTCCCTGCGCGAAGCCTCGCAGCATGAGAAAGAGGCCGAACGCCTTGCCTCGGACGCGCGGGAAGAACGGGCCCGTGCCGAAGCGTTGACAGACAGCGCGCGCGAGGCGGTTCAAGCCGCAGCAGGACGTATCATCGAAGAGCAGCAGGTGACACCCCAGGCGTTGTTGGAGCGTCTGGGCGTCAGTCTGGAAGAGATCGAAGACGTTGATGTGCTGGAAACCCAAGTTGGCCAGTTGAAACGACAGCGGGACTCGCTCGGAGCGGTGAACCTGCGCGCCGAGGAAGACGCCCGCGAGATCCAGGAAGAACACGACCATCTGGTGTCGGAAAAACGCGATCTGGAAGAGGCGGTGAAAACCCTGCGTGCGGGGATTTCCAGCCTCAACCGGGAAGGGCGTGAACGTTTGTTGACGGCCTTTGAACAGGTCAACAGCAGCTTTACATCGCTGTTTCAGCATCTGTTTGGCGGTGGTGAGGCCAATCTGGTGATGGTCGAAAGCGATGATCCGCTGGACGCCGGTTTGGAAATCATGTGCCAGCCACCGGGCAAAAAACTGTCGACCCTGTCGTTGCTGTCGGGCGGTGAGCAAACGCTAACCGCGCTGGCGCTGATCTTTGCGGTGTTCTTGTCGAATCCAGCGCCGATCTGTGTCCTGGATGAGGTCGATGCGCCGCTGGATGACGCCAATGTCACCCGATTTTGCGATCTGTTGGATGAGATGTGCCGCCAGACCGACACGCGGTTCTTGATCATCACTCACCATGCAGTGACCATGGCGCGGATGGACCGCCTGTTCGGGGTCACCATGCAGGAAAAAGGTGTCAGCCAGCTGGTGTCAGTGGATCTGAAAAAAGCCGAGGCGATGGTCGCCTAAATATTGTCACTTTAGGCTCCTAAGGCGTTAAGCTGTATTTGGGGCTAAATGGGAGGCTATTTCATGAATTTCATTGCTAAAACTTTGGGGGCGATCTGCCTGAGCACCGGACTGATTGCCGGAGCCGTCAGCGCACAAGAGAGCAATATCACAGCGTTGACGCCGGGCAGCCTGTCGACGTTTCTGGACGGCGAAGAGATCGCATATGAACAGTCAGTGGACGACGTTGGCGATCCCAAATTTGACGTCGACTATTACGGTATTGAATTTTCGGTGTTTTATTATGGATGCCGGGACAACGTTGACTGCGACTCAATCCAGTTCTTTTCAGGCTATGATGTGAACGGTGGCATTCGCTTGTCCAAAATCAACAGCTGGAACAAAGACAACCGCAACGCGCGGGCCTATATCTCTGACAATGGATCGGTATGGGTGGAACAAGACGTGTTCTTGGGGCAGCACGGCCTGCACCCGGATGACTTTGCCAAGGCAATTGGCGTTTGGACCGGCGTTCAGAAAGAGTTCGAAACCTACATCGGATGGTGAGCCGGCGCGTCACATCAACGTGACGCCTGTTTCAAAGCTTTGTGCTTAAGGTGGCCTTATGAAACATCTTTTGCTCCTGCTTTGTGTTGCGCTTCCGGTTTCCGCGTCTGCCGCCGATTGGTCGCTGCGCGCCACGGATCGCCCGTTTTCAGCCGAGGAATTGGCGGATCTCCCCGGGCGGTCCTTGGTCTTTTTTGATGATGGGGAGACGATCTATGGGGCGGATGGTGCCTATTCCTATACCTATTCCACTGCGAACGGCGGTGGGACGGCGTGGGGAACCTATCAGATCGCAGAGGACGGCAGCATCTGTGTGGAGTTTGCCAGCGGCGCGATGCGCTGTGACGTTCTGGTCCACAGCGGTGAACGGGTGATTTTGATCACCGAAAAAGGCGAGCGGTTCCCGATCCGCTGACCTTTGCCTAAAGGCGGTTCAATAATGCGGGCGTTGGCCATGCATCGGCCGGCAGACCAAGACGGCGTTGTTCAGCCTGCACGGCGGACCGGGTTTTGGCGCCCAGAATGCCGTCGACCTTACCCACGTCATAGCCCCGTGCCTGCAGGCGATTTTGCAGGTCTTTCATCTGCGCTCCGGAAAGCCCGGTGTCAGGACTGCGCGGATCATAAACCGGTGCGCCGTTCAGGCGGGTGGCAAAATAAGCGGCCGTCAGAACATAGGTAAAGCTTTGGTTCCATTCGAAATAGACGTCGAAATTGGGGTAGGCGAGGAACGCTGGCCCCTTGTGCCCCTGCGGCAGAATGAGGGCCGCGTTCATGTCGTCAAACGGCAGATCTCCGGACCGTGCCATTACGCCCAATTCGCGCCATTGCGTGAGCGTGCGTTTTTTTGCAATGCCCGTCTGTGACAGGTCCAGATCGCTGGGAATGGTCACTTCCTGAAGCCAGGGTTGATCAGGCTGCCAGCCCAGTTCTGACAGCATTTTACCTGCAGACATCAGCGCATCGGGGGCCGAGTTCTTCAGATCCACGTGCCCGTCACCATCCGCATCCACACCGTTTTCGATGATGTCACGCGGTAGCATTTGCACCATGCCAATTTCCCCGGCCCAGGCACCGGTTGTTCTGTTGGGGTCAAAATCCCCATGGGCAAACAGTTCAAGCGCGGCAAAAACCTGCGGGCGGAACAGCTCTGGCCGACGGCAATCATGTGCCAGCGTCACCAGCGCGTTGCGGGTGTTGAAATCGCCTTGGAACGCGCCGTAGTCGGTCTCAAAAGCCCAAAACGCCAGCAGGACATTGCGATCAATGCCATATGTGGTCTCAACCCGGCGGAAGATACTGTCGAATTTCTCGGACATGGCTTTGCCACGGTCCAGCCGGTTTTGCGAAATCAGGCGGCGCGAAAACTCGATAAAGGGTTTTTGGAATACCCCTTGCGCGCGGTCGGCGTTGAGGACTTTTGGATCCTGGCGCACCCCGTGAAAGAACGCGTTTACGTCCTTCTGTTCGAACCCGGCGCTGATCGCCTCGTTCTTGAGGCTGAGAACAAAGTTGGAGAATCCACCGCCACATTGGGCCGCCACAGTCAGCGGGGCCAGGGTGAGAGCGAGGGTCAGTGGCAATACGCGCATAACAGCAGTCCAAGTTAGGTCTTGGCCCACTTTCTGCTAGAAGAGCTGGGCCAAAGCAACTGTAACCAGCAGGAATATCCCCCAAACTTGCCACAAGACGGTTATTGTTCGTGAGATATCGGGCGCGTTGAGGTCTTTGCGTCCTTTGGGGTGAACCCATGCAAATTCCTGCAGCTTTCCGTCGTAGGAGCGTGGCCCTGCCAAGGCGCAGCCCACCACACGCGCCATCGCTGCCTCGGGCCAGCCCGCATTGGGGGAGCGGTGACGACCGGCGTCCTGCGCGATTTCGGGGAGGGTGTTCAGGCACCAACCGGTCAGAGCAATGAGGGCAGCGGTCAAACGGGCAGGGATCAGGTTCAACAGATCGTCCAGCCGGGCCGCCGCCCAGCCAAATTCCAGATACCGGTCATTGCGATAGCCGATCATACTGTCGGCCGTATTGACCATCTTGTAGATCAAAATGCCCGGAACGCCGGCGACCAGAAACCAGAAGGCAGGGGCGATCACCCCGTCCGAGAAGTTCTCGGCGCCGCTTTCGATGGCAGAGCGCGCGACTTGGCTTTCGGTCATCTGCTTGGTGTCGCGGCTGACAATCATCGCCACGGCGTCGCGCCCGGATTGCAGATCGGTTTGCAGCCCCGTAGCCACGGCCCGCACGTGATCGACCAGCGAGCGTTGCGCCAACAAGATTGCGGCCACCAGAACCGAAGGGACAGGCCCGAGCAGGCTGATGCCAATACCAAGGGCCGCACCAACCGCAACAAGGGTGAGAGTGGCCGCTGCGCCTTTGCCCCGTTTGTGGGAACCCTGGTTCAACCGATTGTCGAGCAAACCCACCAATCGTCCCATCAGAACCGCAGGATGGGGCAGGCGGGACCACAGCCATTTGGGCTCACCCAGAGCCGCATCCAGCAGCAATGCCGGGATCAGCAGCAAGGCGGTGATCACAGCGCGGCCTCAAGCCGGTCCCATCCATCGCTGGGTGGTAATCCCAGACGCAGATAGGTGTCCGAATAGGGGAAAATACGGCTCCAGATGTGGTGTTCCGCCAGCCGGTTCTGCCATGCGGCCGCATTGTCGACCTCATACAGGCGGAATAGGTCGGTGCCACCAACCAGTATTGCGTCCTTTGCCTGGACCATCGCATCCATCCGGGTGCTGTCTGTTTTGAGCCGGTCGCGGGTTTGGTCGGCCCATGCGGGATCCGACAGTGCCCGCGCGCCGATGCGCAGAGCGGGGCCTGACACGGCCCAAGGGCCTTGGACATCTGACAGGCGGCGGATCAAGGCGGGGTCACCAATCGCAAAGCCAAGACGCAGGCCGGCAAGGCCCCAGAACTTGCCAAAGCTTTTGAGGATAATGGTACCCGAGCGCGCGGCTTCGGCCATCAATGACTGATCCGGGCAGACATCGCAGAAGCTTTCATCAATGACCGTCAGCGGTGCGGTGATCTCTTCCCGGTGCCACATCCGGCCATCCGGATTGTTGGGGTGCACCATGACTTGGGCGTCGGCGCCGGCAGTGTCAGACACCTGCCAGCCGTGATTGCGAAACCCGGCGGCGTGTTCGTTGTAGGTCGGTGTGGTGATCTGAACCCGCCCTGCCGATGCCAACGACGGAATGGCCGCGATCAACGCCGATGCGCCGGGGGCTGGAAGCACCATTGCCCCGTCCGGGACGTTCCAGAACTGCCGCGCCGCGGCAACCAAGGTGTCGAGCTCAGCCAGATCGGGAAGTGCGGCCCAATCCGTCGGTGACAACTCCCCCACCGGGTAGGGCTGCGGGTTGATCCCGGTGGACAGGTCAATCCAATCCGCCCGCTGGCCGCCAAAACGGGCCACCGCCGCAGAGAGGTTTCCGCCATGATCACGTGGTGCGTCTTGATCCTTGCCAGCCATGTCGACCCTTGTGCTTTGCCACCGTGTTTAGCGTTGGCGGTATGCCGGAGCTGATAGGCTTACACAAGAAACTTCGCGCGGGTGTGGCATTTCACGCCATCTCATCGCGCCCGTGCGGCAGGTCCCAGTCGAGCACCGGGTTGATCGGCAAAATGCGATTCGGGTTAATGGTGTCGTGGCTGTAGTGGTAATGGCGCACGATATGGTCGAAATTCACGGTCTGCGCGACGCCGGGCCATTGGAACAGCTCCCGCGTATAGGCCCAGAGGTTGGGATAGTCGATCAACCGCTTTTTGTTGCATTTGAAATGCAGGTGATAGACCGGATCAAAGCGCACCAATGTGGTGAAGAGACGCCAATCGGCCTCGGTGATGCGATTGCCCATCAGGTAGCGGTGGTTTGACAGCAGATCTTCCAACCAATCGAGCGTCTCAAACAGTGGCGTGACCGCGGCGTCATAGGCAGCTTGGGTGGTGGCAAAACCGCTTTTGTAGACACCGTTGTTGACCGTGTCGTAGATCCGCGCGTTCACCGCCTCGATCGGTTCGCGCATGTCTTCGGGCCAGAAGTCCAGCGTATTGCCGGTGATGTCATCAAAAGCTGCGTTGAACATGCGAATGATTTCAGAGCTTTCGTTGGACACGATGGTGTTCTGCGCCTTGTCCCACAGGATCGGCACGGTCACACGCCCGCTGTAGTTCGGGTCCGCTGCAGTATATATTTGATGCGCAAAATCCTTGCCCAGCAAAGTGTCGCCGGTGGCACCATGGTCGTCCTGTGCAAATGTCCACCCTGTGTCGAGCATATCGGGATGCACTGCAGAAACCGTAATATGTGGCGCAAGATCTTTCAGCTCGCGACAGACCAACGTGCGGTGGGCCCAAGGGCAGGCGTATGAGACATAAAGATGGTAGCGACCGCTTTCTGCTTTGAACCCGGCTTTGCCCGACGGGCCTGCTCTGCCATCTGCTGTGATCCAGTTGCGAAACTGGGCCGCAGAGCGTTTGAATGCCCCGCCGGTGGATTTGGTATCATACCAAGTGTCGTGCCAGACGCCGTCTACCAAAAGTCCCATGTGCCGTTCCTGTGCCGCTGTGCAATTGTCGGACTTACATCTAGGTGACACAAAGTTGCGCGAAAATGCTATTATGCGCGCAGCCCCTCTGTATTCCTGCACAGGAAAAGGCTTCGGTGGGGACGTGCCGCAAGATTCGGTTTATTCATCAAATTTTATCGAATAACCAAGAAGCTGAACGACACCGTTACGAAAACCAGAAGGTTTACTGGAATGACCACCTATGTTCCCAAATCCGTTCAAGAGGCCATGGACGCCGCCCGTCTTGATGGGTTTCGCAAGAAAAGCCGTCTGCGGGTTCAGGTCAAAGATCAGTATTACCCCGTGCTCCGCCTATGGGATGACGGGTTTTCTGTTGAAACAGAGACTGTTCCGCAGCTGCGCGGGTTGGTGGATCTGTTTGATGGGGCGCGCCAGTTGTCGCAGTGCCTGATTGTCGCCTCCGAAGAGGAAGCAGGCGAGGTTCGTTATGAGTTCAAGCGGTCCACCGCTGCGGCTGACCGGGCACCGTTGGATTTTTACCAGGCGCCGGATGCGCCGGTTGGGTTGATCGAATCACAAAGCGATTGATGACACGATCGGCCCCACCACTGGGCGGGGCCGACATTCGATCACTGAAGATCGCCAAAGGCGGCTTTTAGTCGGGCGCAGGCTTCTTCGACGCGACTGCGTGGGGTTGCTAGGTTGAACCTCAAGAAATTTTCTCCGCCGGTGCCGAAGCTGGTGCCGTAATTGGCAGCGATCTTGGCCCCTTGTTCGACACGTTCGGTGAACTCTGCGCGCTCCATCCCGGTGTCGGTGAAATCGACCCAGGCGAGATAGGTGGACTGCAAATTCATCGAGGACAGGCCAGGGATTTCGGCCATTGCTGCGTCAAACACCTGCCGGTTGCCATCCAGATAGGCGAGCTGCGCATCGGCCCAGGCCGCGCCTTCGGGAGAATAGGCGGTGGTGGTGGCGTATTGGCCCAAAGAATTCGATGCCAGCGATAGGGCCAGCATACGTGCTTTGAACCGTGCCCGCAGATCGGGATCGGGGATGATGACCTGACCGGTGTGCAGACCGGCGATATTGAACGTCTTGGACGGGGCCGACAGCACCATCAAGCGGTCGATCACGTCCGGTGTCGCAACTGGCATTGGAATGTGCCTGTGACCGTCAAACACCAGATCCTGATGGATCTCATCCGATAGCAGCATCAGATTGTGCCGTTTGGCAAAATCCGCCACACCGCGCAGCTCTTCCTGGGTCCAGACCCGACCGCCGGGATTGTGGGGCGAACACAGGATGAGCATTGATTCTTTGCCGGTCATTTGCGCGTCATAGGCGTCAAAATCCAGCGTGTAGAGACCATCGGAATTGACCATCTCGCATTCCACCACCTCGCGGCCCGCATTGCGGATCACCTTGGCAAAGGCGTGGTAGACCGGGGCAAATACAACCACACCGTCGCCGGGCTGGGTAAATGTATCCAGACACATGCCGACGCCGTTGACCAAACCTGTGGTGGTAAAGATGCTGTCGGTGTCCAGATCCCATCCGTGGCGGGTTTTCATCCACCATTGGATCGCGTCGCGGTAAGGGGCTTCGGCGTCAATATAGCCGAGAATCCCCTCGTTCACCGCCTCATGCAGACGATCTGCAATGACGTCGGCAATTTTGAAATCACTATCGGCAACCCACATGGACAGGCCATCTTCTTTGGGTACGCCGTAAATCGTCTCCATCTCGTCCCATTTGACGCTAAATGTGCCGTGACGGTCTACCAGCTCATCAAAATTCATGTGCTGCTCCTAAAAAATTATGTTTTGCGACGCTATCGCCTTTGATCACAGGTGCAAGGGGCGTTGCGAGCCTTGGTACAATCGCATAAATGGCTTGGGTATGAAGCGCCCAATTTTGATCCATCCTGATCCCCGCCTGAAAAAGGTCTGCGCCCCGGTTGCCGATATCTCGGACGAGCTGCGCAAGCTGGCCGATGATATGTTAGAAACCATGTATGACGCGCCGGGCGTTGGTCTGGCCGCGCCCCAGATCGGCGTGCTGGATCGGCTGATCGTTCTGGACTGCGTCAAAGAAGAGGGCGAGGCTCCGCGCCCGCTGCAGATGTTCAACCCGCGTGTGATCGCGGCGTCGGACGAAGAGAACGTCTATGAGGAAGGGTGCTTGTCCATTCCTGACCAATACGCCGATGTGACCCGCCCCAAAGTGGTGGATGTCGAATGGCTGGACCGCGACGGTAATCTGCAGACGGATACGTTTGATGGGCTATGGGCAACCTGTGTCCAGCATGAGATCGACCATCTCGAAGGCAAGCTGTTCATAGATTATCTGAAACCGATAAAAAGGCAGATGATCACCCGCAAAATGCAGAAATTCAAAAAAGAGCGTGCGCGCCAGAAGGACGGTTGATCATGGCTGTGAAACCCTGCCTGCCCTGGCCTGACAAACGCCTGCGCACACCTGCCGTTGACGTAAGCGAGATCACCGATGAGGTGCGCACCGTCTGGAACGACCTGATCGACACGATGGAAGCCATGCCCGGTGTTGGCATGGGCGCGAACCAGATCGGTGTGCTGCTGCGCCTCGCCGTGGTGGATGGTTCCACCGAACGGGGCAAGGCGGTTCGGCTGGCCAATCCCGAGATCCTGCATAAATCGGTCGAGCTGCGCGAACACGATGAGGCCAGCCCGAACCTGCCTGGCGTCTCGGCCAAGATCAAACGCCCCCGCGCCGTCACCGTGAAATTCATGGATGAAACGGGTGCCTGGGTCGAAAAGGACTTTGTTGGCATCGAAGCCACCAGCGTGCAGCACCAGATCGATCATCTGAACGGCAAGATGTATTTTGACCACCTGTCCAAAATGAAACGCGACATGCTGATCAAGAAAGCCAAGAAACACAGCACTGGTGGGGTGAACTGATGCGGGTCGTCTTTATGGGCACGCCGGAGTTTTCGGTTCCGGTTCTGGATGCGCTGGTGGCGGCTGGTCACGATATTGCCGCCGTCTATTGCCAGCCCCCTCGGCCTGCTGGCCGCGGCAAGAAAGACCGCCCGACACCCGTTCACGCCCGCGCCGCGGCTTTGGGGCTGGAGGTGCGCCACCCGGTGTCCCTGAAAGGTGAGGCCGAGCAGACAGAATTCGCAGCGCTCAAGGCAGATGTTGCAGTGGTCGTGGCCTATGGGCTGATCCTGCCGCAGGCGGTTTTGGACGCGCCCACACAGGGCTGCCTCAATATTCACGCAAGCCTGTTGCCGCGCTGGCGGGGGGCCGCGCCCATTCACCGCGCCATCATGGCAGGCGACGCCGAGACCGGCATTTGCATCATGCAGATGGAAGCCGGGCTGGACACCGGGCCGGTTTTGCTGCGCCAAAGCACTGTGATTGGCGACGATGAAACCACCGCAGGCTTGCATGATCGCCTGTCTGACATGGGCGCTGGGCTGATTGTTACGGCACTGGATGGGCTATCCGATCTCACGCCTGAGCCGCAGCCGCAGGACGGCGTCACCTACGCGCATAAGATCGACAAATCCGAGGCGCAGATCGACTGGACATCGCCCGCCGCAGAGGTGGATCGCAAAATTCGTGGCCTGTCACCTTTTCCTGGTGCCTGGTGCGAGGTTGAGGGGCAGCGGGTGAAGCTGTTGGCCTCAAAGCTTGCCACAAACACGGGTCCTTCGGGACAAGTCTTGGATGACGCGCTGACTGTTGCGTGTGGCGAAGGGGCGGTTGAACTTATCCGCTTGCAACGCGCAGGCAAAGGCGCGCAGGATCGTGACGTGTTCTTGCGTGGCTTTCCGATCGCCAAGGGCACGCAGCTTTAATCCGCGAGAGGGGTCCACATGTTTCTGGCTTTGTTTGGCACCGTCGTGATTGCGGGGATCATTGGTTATGCGTCGGAACGCACCGGCTGGACCAGCAACGGTGTGATCCCGTCGATCATCATCTGCGTTGGTGGAGCCTTTCTGTTTTACTTTGTGCGGATCATGTTTGGCATCGGGTTTTCCGCGCCGGGCTGGAATGCAATTGCGTCCGCCATTGGGGCCTTGATCATTGTGCCAACCCATTGGCGCAGCAGGTAGGAGAGTGTGATGTCCATCGTATTCCTGATCATCATTGGTGCCGCTGCCGGGTTTCTGGCCACGCGCTTCATGAAGATTGAGGCCGATTTGATCACTACCGTTGTTGTCGGCATGGCCGGCGCGCTGGTGGGCGGCTTCCTGTTGCGCGGTATCCTAAGCGTGCTGGGCCTTTTGTCCGGGCTGGTGGGCGCGGTTCTGGGCGCTATGGCGCTGATCTGGCTGTGGCAGACCTACGGCCCCAAAAAGTGATCTAACTGCGCGGCGGGCGGCTTTTGTAGACGGGTAGGTGCCAGCCAAAGGCGATGGAACCGGCCCGCAGCACCCATGTTACGCCCGCGCAGATCAGCAATCCGCGGGTCAGATCGCTGCCCATGTTCAATGCAACCAATGTCGACATCGCACCGGCCATGGCGCAGGACATGTACAACTCACCCTGTCGCAGGACCAAGGGCACCTCGTTACAGACAACATCGCGCATCAACCCGCCAAGCGATCCCGTGGCCATCCCCATCAAGACCACAATGACCGCGTGTTGGCCGGTTTCAACGGCGGCGGCAACCCCGGCGGGAACCGCAACGGCCAGCGCAAAACTGTCGAGCCATACCAGCCATTTCATCCGACTTTCCACAAGATGCGCGGTAAAGAAAATCACAACGGCCGCGCCGACGGCCCAAAGTATAAAGCCGGGATTTTCGATCCAGAACACCGGGTGGCGGTCCAACAGCAGGTCGCGAACCGTGCCACCGCCGACGGCGGTCAGACAGGCGACAAAGGCAAAACCCACAATGTCCAACTGCGCCCGACTGGCCACCAGCGCACCGGTGAGGGCAAAAACCACAACCGATGCAGGGTCCAGAATGGTGAGCGGGGTCATTGCGATCCTTTGAACTATTTCTTGAACGGCGCCATGCCTGCACGGGCCAATTCATCGGCGCGTTCGTTTTCGGGATGGCCGGCGTGGCCTTTGACCCATTCCCAGGTGACTGTATGGCGCGCTTGGGCAGCGTCAAGGCGTTGCCACAGTTCGACGTTTTTCACCGGCTTCTTGGCAGATGTTTTCCAGCCGTTCTTCTTCCAGCCAAAAATCCAGCCAGTGACGCCGTTTTTTACATAAGCGCTGTCGGTGACCACGGTGATTGTCGACGGGCGCGCTAGACTTTCCAGCGCGCTGATGGCGGCCATCAGCTCCATCTGGTTGTTGGTGGTGAGCGCTTCGCCGCCTTGCAGCTCGCGTTCCTTGATAACGGTCTCCCCGTCCATGGCGCGCAACAACGCACCCCATCCACCTGGCCCGGGATTTCCCGAGCATGCTCCGTCGGTATATGCGTATAGATCTGCCATAAAGGCGGAGTGCCAGTGAGGGCGATCCAGGTCAAGCCCGTTCCAAGGCAAGCCGTCCCGCAAGCAGGGCAAAGATCCCGGCGATGCTGCGGTTGAGCCAGCGCATCGCGCGGTCGTTGGCCAGAAACAGGTCGCGGGCCTGGGCGGCAAAGATCCCGTAGAGCACAAAAATCACAAATGTTAAGACCATGAAGGTGGCGCCCAGCATGAGCATCTCAACCGTGGCGGTGCCTGGGCTGCCGGACAGGAACGGCGGCAGAAGTGCGAGGAAGAAGAGGGAGAGTTTTGGGTTCAACACATTGATCAGCGCGGCGCGCCGTCCGATTTCCCACCCGCTGCTGGCGTTGCGTTCGGCGCGCGGTGCCAGTGGTCCGCCCTCTTTCACCGCCAGAACCGCGAGGTAGAGAAGATAGGCAACGCCGAGCCATTTTATCACGGAAAACAACAGCGCCGAACTGTGCAGAACAGCGGCCAGACCAAAAATTGCAACAAAGAGATGGGGGAGGATGCCGATTGTGCAGCCAAACGCCGCCCAGATCGCGGCACGCGCCCCTTGTCCGAGGCCAATGGCCAGCGTGTAAATCACCCCGGTGCCAGGGGCGAGTACCACGACCAATGCGGTCAAAAGAAACTGTGTTGAAACCATGATCCAAACCCTTAAGCCCGCGCGTGATATCCACCCCATAACATGGGCGCTGCAGGTCTGTTTGTCATCAGGCTAAGGCTAGGTCAGGGCGGGCGAGATCTGGCCAGGCTAGGGCAGGGGCTTAGGCGGTTTGGCGCAGCACTCGGGGGACTTTGAATTCGACCCGCTCAATGGCGGTTTCAACCTGTTCCACGGTCACGTCATATCGGGCGCGGAAGGCGTCGATAACCTCGTTCACCAATAATTCCGGAGCTGATGCGCCCGCGGTGATAGCGACAGAACGGATCCCGTCCAATGCGCGCCAGTCGATATTGTCGGCCCGTTGCACCAATTGCGCGTAGTTGCAGCCGTTCTTGGCGCCTACTTCGACCAACCGGCGTGAGTTTGATGAGTTTGGCGCGCCAACGACCAGCAGCGCGTCTGCCTTGGGCGCGACCGCCTTGACGGCTTCCTGGCGGTTGGTGGTGGCGTAGCAAATGTCTTCTTTGTGGGGGCCGATGATCGCCGGGAAGCGGCGTTGTAAGGCCGCTACGATGTCTTTGGTGTCATCGACCGAAAGGGTGGTCTGGGTCACAAAGGCGAGGCTGTCCGGGTTGCGCACATCAACGGTTGCAACGTCATCCACGGTTTCCACCAACAAGACCTCACCATCGGGCAATTGTCCCATTGTGCCCACCGTTTCAGGATGGCCTTTGTGGCCGATCATAATGATTTGCAGACCGTTTTCCGCGTGGCGCTCGGCCTCGATGTGCACTTTTGACACCAAGGGGCAGGTCGCATCCACATAGACCATCTTGCGTGTTTCAGCTGCTGCGGGGACGGATTTGGGCACGCCGTGGGCGGAAAAGATCACCGGGCGGTCATTGGGGCATTCGTCCAGCTCTTCGACAAAAACCGCGCCTTTGTCGCGCAAGCCATCGACCACAAATTTGTTGTGCACGATCTCATGGCGCACATAGACCGGAGCGCCCCATTTCTCGAGCGCCATTTCAACGATCTTGATCGCGCGGTCCACACCGGCGCAAAAACCGCGTGGTGCTGCAAGATAAAGGGTCAGGGCTGGCTTGGTCATGGACGTCTCCTTACTGGGCCAGAGGTAAGGGTTTCCCCATGCGGCGTCCAGTCCAGGCGGATGACAAAAGAAAAGGGGGCACATGCCCCCTGCTTCCATTAGCTTTCGAAGTCTTCGACGACTTACTGACCGGTTGCGACCGACAGCGGCGCTTCTTCGCCCGGCATTTCACGTGGTGGGCGGCCAATGACGTCCTTCAGCTCCTCAAGCTCGATGAAATTATCGGCCTGACGACGCAATTCGTCGGAAATCATCGGAGGCTGGCTGCGAATGGTTGATACAACCGAGACGCGGACCCCTTGACGTTGGAGGCTGGCAATAAGCGGGCGAAAATCCCCATCGCCCGAAAACAGCACAATATGATCAACGCGCGGAGCCAATTCCATTGCGTCAACCGTTAGCTCGATGTCCATATTGCCTTTGACTTTCCGACGCCCCATGCTGTCGGTGTATTCTTTGGCAGGTTTGGTCACCATGGTGAAACCGTTGTAATGCAACCAGTCTACAAGAGGACGAATAGGCGAATATTCATCGTTCTCCAGCAGGGCAGTATAATAAAACGCCCGCAAGAGTTTTCCGCGGCGCATAAATTCTTGCCGAAGAAGCTTGTAGTCGATATCGAAACCCAGCGCTTTTGCGGCGGCGTACAAATTCGAACCGTCTATGAACAGCGCAAGCCGTTCGTCCTTGTAAAACATTAACTTGTCCTTCCGGTATAGCCCGCACGCCGTTTGTTATATGAGTGAGTGGAAATCGACTTTGCGGGACGGGTACGTATAAATTAGATTTTTTACGCGCTGCCGCAAGTGTATCATCTTTGTGAAGTAGGGTCAAAAATGACAAAAGTAGCACCCAAAGCACTCATCGCGCTTGGTGGTAATCTACCCTTTGGAGAATTGGCTCCGGAAGAGACACTTTTCCGTGCAATTGATGCCTTGGATCGCGCGGGTTTAAAACCACTATCGACGTCGCGATTCTTCACAACTCCGTGTTTTCCAAAAGGGGCGGGCCCGGATTACGTAAATGCAGCGCTGGTCACGGAAACCGAGCTTTCACCGCAAGATGTTTTGGCGATCCTGCATGAGGTCGAAGCCGCGTTTTCTCGTACCCGAGATCAGCGGTGGGGCATGCGTACCTTGGATTTGGATCTATTGGCGTTGGATGATCAGATCCTGCCAGACATGACCGTATATACGCGTTGGCTAAATTTACCGCAAAAAGAGCAAGTCGCCACCGCGCCTGAACAATTGATCCTACCGCATCCGCGCATTCAGGACCGTGGCTTTGTCTTGATTCCTTTATGTGATGTCGCGCCCGACTGGATGCATCCGGCGCTGAACTTAACGGTTCGACAGATGGCAGATCGCCTCTCTCCTGAAGAAATCCGCGAGATTGTCCCGATTTAACAGGCGATCGCACGCTTCGGCGCTTGTCAAGGGACTTCATAGGGATTACATGGTTCAACTCTGGATCCATTTGCATTGGAGAGTCGCCTATGGCCCGCGTGACGGTTGAAGACTGCGTCGATAAAGTTCCCAACCGCTTTGAGCTGGTGATGCTTGCTGCCCATCGGGCGCGCGAGATTTCCGCCGGTGCCGCACTGACTGTGGACCGTGATAACGACAAGAACCCGGTCGTTTCGCTGCGGGAAATTGCAGAAGAAACGCAAAGCACCGATTCTCTGCGTGAACGGATGATCGAAAGCAACCAGACTCAGATCGAAGTCGATGAGCCGGAAGAAGATTCCATGGCGCTGCTGATGGGGTCGGACACCGACAAGCCCGAAGCGGATGACATGTCCGAAGAAAAACTGCTGCGCGCATTGATGGAGGCCCAGGGTCAGGGCTGATCCGGGCGCCACGCCAAACGAAGATTGCGGACCACCTATGATTTCTGCCGAACGTCTGATCGAGCTGGTCCGCACCTACAACCCCAAGACAAACGCCGACAAGATCGCTGCGGCGTTTGAATTTGGCAAGCAGATGCATGACGGGCAATTCCGTCACTCTGGCGAGCCCTATTTTACCCACCCCGTTGCCGTTGCCGCCATCCTGACCGAACAGCGTCTGGATGATGCCACGATCATTACGGCCATCCTTCACGACACAATCGAAGATACCAAAGCCTCTTATGAGGAAGTGTCCGATTTGTTCGGCGAAGAGGTGGCCAAGCTGGTGGATGGCGTCACCAAGCTGACGAACCTTCAGCTGTCCAGCCGCGAGACCAAACAGGCCGAAAACTTCCGCAAGCTGTTCATGGCGATGTCCAAGGATCTGCGGGTAATCCTGGTGAAACTGGCCGACCGTTTGCACAATATGCGCACGATCAAGGCGATGCGCCCTGAGAAACAGGCACAGAAAGCCCGCGAAACCATGGACATCTATGCGCCGTTAGCCGGCCGTATGGGCATGCAGTGGATGCGCGAAGAGCTCGAGGATCTGGCGTTCCGGGTTCTGAACCCCGAAGGGCGCCAGTCGATCATCCGCCGCTTTATCACCCTGCAGCGGGAAACTGGCGATGTGATCCACCGGATCACTGGCGATATGCGCACCGAGCTGGACAAGGCCGAAATCGAGGCCGAAGTCTTTGGTCGCGCCAAGAAACCCTATTCCATCTGGCGCAAGATGCAGGCCAAGGACCAAGGGTTCTCGCGCCTCTCTGACATCTATGGCTTCCGGGTCATCACGAAATCCGAAGAAGACGCCTATCGCGCACTTGGGGCCATCCATCAACGGTGGCGTGCGGTGCCGGGACGGTTCAAGGACTACATCAGCCAGCCGAAATCGAACGGCTATCGCTCGATCCATACCACCGTGTCGGGCCGGGATGGCAAACGCGTTGAGGTGCAGATCCGAACCCGCCAGATGCATGATGTGGCCGAGTCTGGTGTGGCCGCGCATTGGTCCTATCGCGATGGGGTCCGGGCCGAGAACCCGTTTGCGGTCGATCCCGCGAAATGGATTGCATCGCTCACCGAACAGTTTGACGCCGAGGAGGACCACGACGAGTTCCTCGAAGCCGTAAAGCTGGAGATGTATTCCGACCAGGTGTTCTGTTTCACCCCCAAAGGTGACGTTATCAAATTGCCCAAAGGGGCGACGCCGATCGATTTCGCCTATGCGATCCACACGCGGATTGGTCACGCCTGTGTAGGGGCCAAGGTCGACGCGATCAGGGTGCCTTTGTGGACGCGGCTGCGCAACGGTCAGTCGGTTGAGGTGATCACCGCCGAAGGCCAGACCCCGCAGGTCAGCTGGTTGGAGATTGCGACAACCGGCAAGGCACGGACCGCTATTCGCCGGTCGCTGCGCGAAGCTGATCGCGAACGGTTTGTGAAGCTTGGCCATGAATTGGCGCGCTCTGCTTTTGAACACGTGCAAAAGAAAGCCACCGACAAGGCGCTGGAAACCGCCGCGCGCGCCCTGCGGGTCAGTGGCCCGGATGAGCTGTTGGCGCAGCTTGGATCGGCGGAAATCACCACACATGATGTTGTGCAGGCCGTCTATCCGGAGCTGTCCACCAACGACGGTGATGAGATCTCGCCGCGCCGTGCCGTCATTGGTCTGGAACCGGGCCAAAGCTTTGAACGTGCGCCGTGCTGTCAGCCGCTGCCGGGTGAGCGTATTATCGGCATCACCTACCGCGGGCGCGGCGTTGTGGTCCATTCCGCCGATTGTGATACATTGAGTGAGTTTGAGGACCAGCCCGAACGCTGGGTCGATGTGAACTGGCACAGCGGCACGCACCCGGCGGCTTATGCGACCACTTTGGAACTCACTATTGGTAACGATGCAGGCGTTTTGGGTCGGATCTGCACATTGATAGGTGAAAAGAAGGCCAATATTTCCGATCTCGAATTCATTGATCGGAAACCTGACTTTTACAAGCTTATGGTCAATGTAGAATTCCGGGATGTAGAACAGCTGCATTCCGTCATGTTGACTTTGGAAGCTGAAAGCGACGTCGCTGCCGTCGCCCGGTATCGGGCGACACCCGAGAAACCGGGTTGGAAGGGATAACGCTCTACGCGGGAACTGGGAAGGAATGCGCGTTGGTATTCAAGCGCCGAGATAGGCGGCCGCTGCTTCGGATCATCGCCGACTTTCTCTGGCCGCGTGGCGGGTGGGGACGCGCTTTTCTATACGTAAAACACAGGATCCGGCGTCTGCCAGATTCCCCAGAGCGTATTGCGCGCGGGGTTGGCGTAGGTGTGTTCACAACCTTTACCCCCTTTTACGGCATGCATTTTGTTGTGGCCGCTATGATGGCGCGTCTGTTGAACGGCAATCTCCTTGCTGCCCTTAGCGGTACGTTTTTTGGCAACCCGTTGACCTATGTGCCAATTGGTGTGATCTCTTTGCAGCTGGGTCATTGGATCCTGGGAGAAGATTTCGTCGAAAACGTCGATGATTCCCTGGTGTCAAAATTCTTTGGTGCCGGGAAAGATCTCAAAAACAACCTGATCGCTTTGTTCACTGACAATAACGCCGATTGGACCGGTCTGATCCGGTTTTTTGATGAGGTGTTTTACCCCTATCTACTGGGTGGGCTATTGCCGGGGATCATCGCGGGCACCGTCTGTTACATGCTCAGCCTGCCGGTTGTGCGCGCCTATCAGCATCGTCGCCGTGCCAAAATCAAAGCCAAATTTGATGCGATCAAACGCGCCGCGGACATCAGCGAGGCAGAGCTTGCAGCGTTGGAGGTCAAACATCCCCAGCCGCCGTTTGATGAAGACGATGCGCCCGAGCCTCTACGCAAAGCAAACTGATCTTTCAGTTTAAACTTGGCGCGTCCTGTCAGATTGTATCGTTTTGCCGGTCGCTACTTGCCCTTATCGGCGTGAACGCTAATCTCCGCGCAAATGCTTCATCAAAGGACTGATGTGATGGCGGAAAACCAATTGCGTCTGGGTGTAAATATCGACCACGTGGCCACTGTACGCAACGCGCGCGGGGGGGCAGTGCCGGACCCGGTCCGCGCGGCCCTTTTGGCGCAAGAGGCGGGCGCGGATGGAATCACTGCGCATCTGCGCGAAGATCGCCGCCACATCATGGACGCCGACATCGAGGCCCTGATGGACCAGCTGAAGGTTCCGCTGAACTTTGAGATGGCCGCGACCGACGAAATGCAGGCCATCGCGCTGCGCCATAAACCACATGCCGTCTGCATCGTTCCGGAAAAGCGCGAAGAGCGCACCACCGAAGGCGGTCTGGAAGTGGCGCGTGAGGAAAACAAGCTGGCCCATTTCATCGCACCGTTGCGCGATGCGGGCTGCCGGGTGTCGATCTTTATTGCCGCTGACCAAAAACAGATCGAAGCCGCCCATCGCATCGGTGCTGAGGTGATCGAGCTGCACACAGGCGCCTATTGCGACGCCCATGCCGAAGGGGATTTCGAAACCCGCGACCGTGAACTGGTGGCGCTGCGCGAAATGTCGACCTTTGCCCATTCCTTGGGGTTGGAGGTGCATGCGGGCCATGGTCTGACCTATGAAACCGTAAAACCCGTGGCGGCATTCCCCGAAGTGCGGGAGCTGAACATCGGACACTTCCTGATTGGCGAGGCGATTTTTGCAGGGCTCACACCCGCCATCGAACAGATGCGCCGCCTGATGAATGAAGCCCGCGCAGGAGAGCTTTGATGGATCTGAAACGGTACGCGCTGAATTTCATTCTGACCGCCCTTGCGCTGATGGTTGTGAACTACGCTCTTTTGACGTTTGCAGATGTGGACATCGGCAATGCAGGCATGGGTCTGATCCCGATCTTCCTTGCTGCGATGCTGGAAGGGCAAAGATATGCGCGTGAACACGGCGATGTGCCCGAAAGCCGCGCGATGTGGCAGTTTTCTAAACAAGCCGCGATGGTGGTTGTCGCCATTAATATGGTGCTTGTTGCCGCGCTCAGCTTTGTGTTGCCGGATCTGCGATACCTGATGACCCAATCCTGGGGACCGGGTGTTTTGCTGTGCGTTATCCTTGTTGTTGGGGTGATCAGCTTCCTGCTGACCCGCCAGTTCCTAGGCATGGGCGCGCGCACAACGCTCAAGGCCGAAGCCAAAAAGCGCAAGAAACAGTGATGGCGGGGCGCCCCCCATGATCCTTGGCATCGGCACAGATCTCGCCAATATCGAACGGATCCAAGGCACGCTGGATCGCTTTGGGGATCGGTTTAAAAACCGGGTCTTCACCGAAGTTGAACAGGGTAAAGCCGAGCGTCGCCATGACGTTGCGGGAACCTACGCAAAACGCTGGGCAGCCAAGGAAGCCTGCTCCAAAGCGCTTGGTACTGGCCTGCGGATGGGGATCGCCTGGAAAGACATGGCGGTCTCTAACTTGGACACCGGTCAGCCGGTTATGGCCGTCACCGGCTGGGCTAGGGAACGGCTGGATCAGATGACGCCACCGGGCCATTGTGCGATTATTCATGTGACACTGACGGATGATCACCCTTGGGCGCAGGCCTTTGTGGTGATCGAGGCGCGACCATTAAACCCAGATCATTTGTCGCACAGCGCTTGACTCGCGCCACGGGTCTGCGCATGTAGCCACGGACTTTCTATTTAGAACTTGGAGAGCCTTATGGCCGCCAAAGCAAAGACCCAAAATCCTATTGTTGAGACGATTAAGACCGTTGTGTACGCTTTGCTGATCGCGGGTGTGTTTCGCACCTTGTTCTTTCAGCCGTTCTGGATTCCTTCGGGGTCTATGAAGCAAACGCTTCTGATTGGCGATTTCCTTTTCGTGAACAAAATGGCCTATGGCTATTCCTATGCGTCCTGTCCATCGGTGCGCCTGGCGCGTTTTGGTGTGAATATCGATGCCAAGGATATCTGTGGCTTCATCGACGGTGACAACACCCGGATCATGGGCGGTGAGCCTGAGCGCGGCGATGTTGTGGTTTTCCGCCATCCTGTGCACGGCGCAGATTTCATCAAACGTCTGGTTGGTCTGCCCGGTGACACGATCCAAGTCAAAGATGGCGTGCTGCATATCAATGGCGATGCGGTCAAACTGGAAGACGACGGGCTGTTTTCCGAAATCTATGATGCGCAAGGTCCACAACGGTCCGCGCCACGCTGTGAGAACGCACCAGTTGGCCGCGGTGGCACGTGCACCAAATCCCGCCAGCTGGAAACCTTCCCCGGTGGAACGCCGCATGCGATCTTGAACATTGGCAACCAGCCGATGGACCACACCGGCATCTATCAAGTCCCCGAAGGGCATTTCTTCTTCATGGGTGACAACCGCGACAACTCCACCGATAGCCGCCTGCCGCAATCTGCGGGTGGTGCTGGATTTGTGCCCTATGAAAATCTCATCGGTCGTGCTGATCGCATCATGTTCTCTTCTGCGGGACGTTCGATGTTGTTCTTCTGGACCTGGCGCAGCGACCGTTTCTTGAAGGCGGTCGAGTGAGATTATCGAGGGAACTCCGCGCGTTTGAACAGCGCATCGGGTACAAGTTTGAAAACCCGGAACTGCTGATGCGGGCGGTGACGCATGCCTCGATGTCTTCGCCCACGCGCGAAGACAATCAACGGCTCGAGTTCCTGGGCGACCGGGTGCTGGGGCTGGTGATGTCCACCGCGCTGCTTGATGCGGATAAAGAGGCCACCGAAGGTCAGCTTGCGCCGCGTTTCAATGCATTGGTGCGTAAAGAAGCTTGCGCAGAGGTTGCGCGCGAAATCGATCTTGGCAGTGTCCTGAAACTGGGCCGCTCTGAGATGATGTCTGGTGGCCGCCGCAAACAGGCGCTGCTGGGCGATGGGATGGAAGCGGTGATTGCCGCCGTCTATAAAGACACCGGTTTCGAAGCCGCACAGACGTTAATCCTGCGGCTTTGGGGCACACGGATCTTCACGGTCGAAGAAGACGCGCGCGACCCCAAGACGGCGTTGCAGGAATGGGCCCAGGCGCGCGGTCAAAAACCACCTAGCTATACCGAGGTGTCGCGCACCGGCCCCGACCATGCGCCAGTGTTCTCCATCGCAGTGCATCTGGACGATGGCCGCACGGCCAAGGCACAGGCAGGGTCCAAACGTCTTGCCGAACAGGCCGCAGCCAAGGTTCTGCTGGCTGAGGTCGAAGGATCTGACGACAGCTAAGCCTTTGACCTTAGGTCACGCGCAGACGCAAAACCTAGCTTCTGTGCCCCACTCTAACGTCTCCATGACCTGTGTCCCTCCTCCACAGGCCCCCCCGGTCAGCGACGATGCACCCCAACCCGCGACACTGGCACCACCAGCCAAAAGAAAACCACGCCGTTTCATCCAGCGTCCCCGCAATTGCCAAATCAAACCTGCGCCGTGATCATTGTATGCCCACTTGTCACCGCCTGCTCAGTCGGTGACTATGGCACACGGGGTCGCAGGCCCATTTGGGACAGTAAATTGTCCTCTGGTCCCGCACAGCGATCTCTAGTATGGCTGCAGCGTTTCACACAGGATCGACACCATCATGACCAAACGCGCGGGCTTTGTTGCCCTGATTGGCGAACCAAATGCCGGGAAATCTACGCTCACCAACCTGATGGTGGGGGCAAAGGTCTCGATTGTGACGCATAAGGTGCAGACCACCCGCGCCCGTATTCGCGGCGTCGCGCTGGAAGGTGAGGCGCAGCTGGTCTTTGTCGACACCCCCGGCCTGTTCAAACCCCGCCGCCGCCTGGACCGCGCCATGGTTGCCGCCGCCTGGGGTGGAGCTGCCGATGCGGATGTCGTGGTCTTGATGATCGAGGCCCACCGCGGCATATCCGAAGGTGTGGAGCGGATCTTGGAAGGTCTGCAAGAGGTCGGCCAGGGCCGCACCGTTGCGCTTGCCATCAACAAGATCGACAAAGTCGAAGCCCCCGTTTTGTTGTCGCTGACCAAGGATCTGAACGAGCGCTACGACTTTGCGGAAACCTTTATGATCTCGGCCGAACGCGGCCACGGCGTTGACGCGCTGCGCACATGGCTGGCCGGGCAATTGCCCGAAGGCCCCTGGCTCTACCCCGAAGACCAGATCGCCGATCTGCCAATGCGGATGATCGCTGCAGAAATGACCCGCGAAAAACTGACACTGCGCCTGCATCAGGAATTGCCCTACCAGCTGACGGTTGAAACTGAAAATTGGGAAGAGCGCAAGGATGGCTCGGCCAAGGTCGACCAAGTGATCTATGTGGTCCGCGATGGGCACAAGGGTATTGTCCTCGGCAAACGCGGTGAGACGATCAAGGCGATCAGCCAGGCAGCCCGCGCCGAATTGGAAGAATTCATGGGCCGCAAGATCCATCTGTTCCTGCAAATCAAAGTGCGCCCGAACTGGCTGGAAGATTCCGAGCGTTACTCCGAAATGGGGCTCGATTTCAAAGACGGCAATTGACGAAAGCGCCACCGGCCTTTCATCTTTTTCAAAATACTTCCGCCGGAGGCTCCCGCACTTTCCCCCAAAAACGGCGTTTGTGATACCAGACCAAAGGATGCCACATGGCCCGTCTTACCGCTGAATTCTGGGTGCAGGCCTATCTGGCGCGCCTGCGGTTTCAGGACATCCCGGCCTTTGTCACCGCACATGGGGACAACACGGCCGGTGCGGTTCTGGTCAAACTCAATACATTGGACGGGCAGGCGCAGGCCTTTCACCGGACTTACGATTTGATGAGCGGCAATCGCACATGGGATCAACTGGCAAAAGGTGATGAGCCGGACGTGGACGCCTCCATTCGCCGCCAACAAGCGTTTGATCCCGACCTCTGGGTGATTGAGGTCGAGGACCGCCAGGGCCGTCATCTGCTGGACGAACCGGGGTTGGAGTAATCTATGGAGTGGCGTGATCAGGGCATTTTGCTGAACCTGCGCCGTCACGGGGAAACATCCGTCATCATTGATGTCTTCACCCGCACACACGGGCGTCACGCGGGCATTGTCCGCGGAGGCGCCGGGCGCAGGCTGGGGCCTATTTTGCAACCCGGTGCCCAATTGGATCTGACCTGGCGGGCACGGCTGCCGGATCAACTGGGCGGCTATACGGTCGAACCTTTGCGGTCCCGCACATATACCGCGATTTCCGACCGGGTTGCTTTGGCTGGGCTCAATACGGTCTGCGCGTTGTTGACCTTTTGCCTGCCAGAACGCGAAGCCCATGCAGGTCTCTATGAAAACACCGAATTTCTGCTGGATCTGCTCGAACACCCCGAGGTCTGGCCGTTGGCCTATGTCAAATGGGAGATGCAGATGCTCGAGGAAATGGGCTTTGCCCTCGACCTCAGCGCATGTGCGGTCACCGGCGCAACCCAAGAGCTGATCTATGTTTCCCCCAAGACCGGGCGCGCGGTGTCACGCGCGGGGGCGGGGGAATGGGCGGACCGGCTGCTGCCCTTGCCGCCCGTGTTGCGCGGGGTGGGGGATGGCAATCCAGAAGAGATCAAACAGGCACTGCATACCACCGGACATTTCCTGCAAAACCATCTTGCTCCAAGCCTCGGCAACCGCCCGATGCCCGAAGCGCGCAGCCGTTTTTTGAACGCGCTTAACCGTCGGACCTGAACAACATCTCACGCCCCGCGCCCGTGCGCAGGATCATGACGTTTCCGGAAATTTCCGATTGCGTCATCGCTTGCAACAGCGTCAGAAACATCTGCTCCTGGGCAAGTTCACTGCAGGCACGTTTGGTCGCGGCAATCGGCGATAGGGTGAACCAGGGATAGGGGGCCGTATTCTGCGCACTGAACCGATTGCAGGGTGCTGATCCGGACACTTGCCCGTCTTCGCCAAAGTGCAGGGTCAGGGATGCGCCGGGATCTGTCCCATCAACCTCAGCCAACACCCAGGTCCCCTGTCCCGCGCTATAGGCTGCAACCGTCTCATCTCCCCGACACGCTCCGAGGGTGAGGGCGGCGATCAGCAAGGGCAGTAACACTCTCATGGCTTGGTCCTGTTGCCCTGAATGACAGCGGCAAGCCGCTTGCCAATGGCGCGACTGCCTTTGATGGATGGGTGAATACGGTCCAGCGCGTGAAAGCTCAGATCATCTTCTGGCACAAGATCGGCCATCGAGACAAAGTAGATGCCCGCGGTCTCGTCGGCCAGTTTGGCAACCCGTGCCTCCAACGTGTTGCCCTCATCGGCGCAGGCCTCAATAGGGGAGCTGCGCCCCGGACTGCGCAAATAGCCGGAGAACGCCACCTGCGCGCCGCTTTCACGCAGGTTCAGCAGCAGGTCGGGGATCGCGCCGGTCGTGCCGTCCGCGCTGATCAGCTTGTCCAGCTTTCGGTCGCACTGATGGCAGCCACAGCCCAGCCACAGATCATTGCCGCCTCCATTCACAACGACCCAATCCCAGGCACCGGCGCGGTATTGTTTGGCGATGTTCAGACCCGCGGCGCCTGAGATGGGCAGCTTGTAGATCATGCGGGCCGCTGTTGTGGCGCGGTTGATCACCGGCTCGCCCAATTCATCCTCGATCACATCCGGCACAGCACGGCCAGAGACCCCGTGCCAGGCCATCATAGAATCCCCAATCACCAAAATACGCGCATCAGGCTGGTGCGCGACGGTCTCCGCACAGGCGGCAAGACCGGTGATAGAAATCAGAAAGATGCCAATAAGACGAGCCATGGCTCTGATTTACCACTTTTGCCGACAAAGGTGCGATCACAACTGCGGGCTGGGCAAAAAAATGCCCGGATCTGCAATGCAGACCGGGCACCAGTTGGGGAGTAATTCTGTGGTTAGGCCAGCAGGCGACGTGCAATCACCTGGGCCTGAATTTCTGCTGCCCCTTCAAAGATATTGAGGATACGGGCATCGCATAGAACACGTGAGATTTTGTATTCCAGCGCAAAACCGTTGCCGCCATGGATCTGCAACCCGTTGTCCGCCGCAGCCCAGGCCACCCGTGCACCCAACAGCTTGGCCATGCCAGCTTCAAGGTCGCAGCGACGGCCGTGGTCTTTTTCCCAAGCCGAGAAATAAGTGAGCTGGCGCGCCACCATGATCTCTACCGCCATCATCGCGATTTTGGACGAGACACGGGGGAAATTGATCAGGCTTTTGCCAAATTGTTTGCGATCCTCTGCATATTGGAGCGAGATATCCAGCGCAGACTGCGCCACACCAATCGCCCGCGCCGCCGTTTGGATACGGGCGCTTTCAAAGGTCTCCATCAGCTGTTTAAAACCTTTGCCTTCTTCGCCGCCCAGCAGGTTTTCACCTTTGACGTGGAAACCGTCAAACCCAAGCTCGTATTCTTTCATACCGCGATAACCCAGCACCTCGATCTCACCACCGGTCATGCCGGGCGTGGGGAAGGGATCTTCGTCGGTGCCGGGCGTTTTTTCCGCCAGGAACATCGACAGACCTTTGTGATTGTCGGTGTCCGGATTGGTGCGCGCCAAAAGGGTCATCACATGGGTGCGGGCCGCATGGGTTATCCAGGTCTTGTTGCCGGTCACCTCATAATCACCATCGGCGTTTTTCACCGCACGTGTGCGCAGGCTCCCCAGGTCAGACCCGGTGTTCGGCTCGGTAAAGACTGCCGTGGGCAGGATCTCGGCACTGGCCAGACGCGGCAGCCAGTTTTCCTTCTGTGCGTCGGTGCCACCGGCCAGGATCAGCTCGGCCGCGATTTCAGACCGGGTGCCCAGTGAGCCGACGCCGATATAGCCACGTGACAGCTCTTCTGAAACCACGCACATGGAAGCTTTGGACAGGCCCAGGCCGCCAAATTCTTCGGGGATCGTCAGCCCAAAGACACCCATCTCACCCAGCTCTTCGATGACCTCAATCGGGATCAGTTCATCCTTCAGGTGCCAGTCATGGGCAAAGGGTTCGACCTTTTCCTGCGCATAGCGACGGAATTGCTCGCGGATCATCTCCAGCTCGTCTTCCAGACCGGAGGCGCCGAACATGATCGCGGCTTGGCCCTGTTCCTGGATCAGTTCAACCAATAGGCTGCGCGCCGCTGTGGAATTGCCGGATTGGATCAAGGTCTGAACCTCAGCCGTTTGCAACGCGGCCATTGCCGATACGTCCAGGCCCAGATCCTGCAGGCGGATAGTCTCACCCTGGTTCATCTGGATGCCGCCGGTGATCTGCGCCAGATATTCGCCAAAGGCGACCTGGTGCAGCAGCTGTTCCATCTCACCCAGCTTGCCGTCGTCTTTTAGCGTTTCTGCCCACCGCTGCATCTGACGCAGCGCAAAGACATAGGTTGCAAGCCACGACAAGCCATGCGCGGCATACTGGTTCTCTTCAACCAACTTCCCCGACACGCGGCCATCTGCGGTCACCTGCGATTTCACAGTTTCGGTTGCAGCGTCCAACAAGGTGTCCAACGGCGCAATGGCGGCTCCGGTCAGGCGAAGCAAGTCCGGCAGAATAGTCGGGGTCATGACAATGTCCTGTCCATCGTGGGGCATGAATCAGTTCCTTTCTCGGCTGGCCTTCTACGTAAGTCATTTTGCAGGTGCAGCGCAACAAAAATACACAAAAACCATCCGTTTGGTTTTAAAATTACCCTAACGTTTTGCCCGTGCAGCAGGATTTGAATGTGGTAGAGAAGGCTTTATGGACATGTTTTTCTCTTTCATTTCACCGGCCCACCTGGCGATTGCCTTTGCGGTGGCGCTGGTTGCAGGCACCGTAAAAGGCATGGTGGGCTTTGCGCTGCCGATGATCCTGATTTCGGGTCTCAGCTCCTTCATTTCGCCGGATCTCGCGCTGGCGGGACTGATTTTCCCGACATTGATCACCAATGGGATGCAAGCGATGCGCCAGGGTCGTGCGGCCGCGCTCGATTCGATCAAGCGATTCCGGGTGTTCCTGTTGGTGGGGCTGTGCTTCCTTCTGATCAGCGCGCAGATGGTGCGTGTTCTGCCGCATCATATCTTGCTGTTGATCATCGGCGTGCCGGTTATGACCTTTGCGCTGATGCAGATCGCGGGGCGTAACATCGTGCTCAGTTCCGCCAATCGCAGGGTCGAAGCCTCGGTCGCGGCCTTTGCCGGTCTTATCGGGGGCGTTTCGGGGGTCTGGGGGCCGCCGACCGTGGCCTATCTGACAGCATTAGGCACCGAAAAGACCGAACAGATGCGGGTGCAGGGGGTAATCTATGGTCTTGGTGCGATTGCATTATTATTCGCCCATATCGGATCGGGCGTTGTGCGCGCCGAGACGGCGCCGTTCTCGGTTGCCATGATCCTTCCGGCGGTGATTGGCATGTGGTTTGGTGGCAAAATACAGGACCGCATCGATCAGGCGGTTTTCAAAAAAGCGACGCTGTGGGTCTTGTTGATTGCATCGGCAAACCTGATCCGGCGCGCGGTCATGGGGTTCTAAGGAGATTGAGATGGTGATGGAGTGGGATCGTCTGTTGAACGCGGGCTGCTTGTGTCGACCTGAGTATGAACACAAGGCTGAGCGGCCGTTTTACCAACAGGATTACGATCGGATCCTGTTCTCGGAACCCTTCCGCCGTCTGGCGCAAAAGACCCAAGTGCATCCGCTCTATGACAATGACCACGTGCACCACCGCATGATCCACTCGATGGAGACATCCAGCGTTGGACGGTCCCTCGGCATGGAAGTGGGTCAACGACTGGTGGATCTGGGACGTCTGCGCGAGGGCCAGCAGTACCAGATGGCCGGCGTTGTTCAGGCGGCTTGTCTGGTGCATGACATCGGCAATCCACCTTTTGGCCACTCTGGTGAGGAAAGCATTGGAGAATGGTTTTCCAAGCAATTCCAATCGGGTACCGGTTTGGCAGGCGGCATTCCAACCGAGCATCGCGCGGAGTTTGCAGCCTTTGAGGGCAACGCCCAGGGGTTTCGGATCGTGTCCCGTCTGGAACATGCGCAGCGCGCGGGCGGCATGCGGTTGAGCTACGCGACGATTGGTGCCTTTGCCAAATACCCCTGCACAGCCGAGGCCAAGGCGGCCAGCACCGAGAGCTATGTCGGGCTCAAGAAATTTGGGGTGTTTCACGGGGAACAGGCGCTTTTTGCTGAGGCGGTTGAGGCTTTGGGCCTGCCACAAGAAGGCACCGGGGACACCCGCTGGTGGCGACGTCACCCGCTGGCGTTCCTGGTCGAGGCCTCGGACGACATCTGCTACCGCATCCTAGATATCGAGGACGCGGCAACCGTCGGCGATCTGGACCGCGATACCGTCACGGATCTGCTGGAACAGATCACTGGCAAACCAAACGACCCAGGCGCGTCTGAGATGAGCGTCAAGGACCGGGTGGGCATGTTGCGGGCCATTGCGATCGGCTCCTCGATTCAGGCCGCGGTTGAGGCGTTCATGGAGAACTACGACGCCATCATGCTGGGTGAGTTTAACGACGGTCTTATGGAGGTGTCGGCCAAAGCGGATGCCTTCAAACAGCTCAAAGATCTGTCAAACGCCCGTATCTTTGTCGCGCGTCGCAAGACCGAGCTGGAAGTGCTGGGGCGTCAGGTGCTGCACAATGTCTTGGATCATTTCCATGACCTGTTCGTGGACTTGCGGGCCTGCAACTGGGATCAGGCGCGCTTCCTGCAAGAACATGGCTATTGGGCCAAGCTGATCCGGGCGGTGGATCTGGATCTGCGGGGTGTGGTGGATGACTATTCGGCGGCCCATGCGTTGGGGGATTTTGCGTCCGGCATGACCGACCGTTATGCCGTACACGTGCGGGATATGATTACGGGCGCCCATAGGGGTTGAACGCCTTTCCGCTTTCCCTAAAACGCAAAAACCCCGGCACAACGACCGGGGTTTTTCCTCTGTTGACGCGCGACCTTAGCCGATCGCAGAGGCTTTTACGTCTTCGTCGATGTAGGGCAGGTACTGTTCAAAGTTGTCCGAGAACATCTGAACCAGCTTTGCGGCCTGCGTATCATAGGCGTCTTTGTCCCCCCATGTGCGGCGCGGATCCAGTAGAACCTCGGCAACACCTGGCACGGTCACAGGAACCTCAAACCCGAAATTCGGATCCTTGCGGAATTCTGCCTCAGCCAGTGAACCATCAAGCGCGGCGGTCAGCAGACCACGGGTCGCTTTGATAGGCATCCGCGACCCGGTGCCATAGGCACCGCCGGTCCAGCCGGTGTTCACCAACCAGCAGGTTGCGCCATGCTCGGCGATCTTCTCGCGCAGCAGGTTGCCATAGGCTTCTGGGCGACGCGGCATAAACGGCGCGCCAAAACAGGTTGAGAATGTGGGCTCGGGCTCGGTCACACCACGTTCGGTTCCGGCCACTTTGGAGGTGAAGCCAGACAGGAAGTGGTACATCGCCTGCGCAGGGGTCAGACGTGCGATCGGAGGCAGAACACCAAAGGCATCACATGTCAGCATGATGATGTTCTTGGGGTGGCCGCCACGCGCGGTTGCCGACGCGTTGGAGATATAGTGCAGCGGGTAGGCGCAGCGCATATTGGCGGTCAGGCTGTCGTCGTTAAAGTCCAGCTCTTTGGTGTCCTCGTCAAAGACCATGTTTTCAATCACGGTGCCAAATTTCGAGGTGGTCGCAAAGATTTCAGGCTCTGCTTCGGCGTTCAGGTTGATGGTCTTGGCGTAGCAGCCGCCCTCAAAGTTGAACGTGCCATTGTCGGCCCAGCCATGTTCGTCATCACCGATTAGAACGCGATCCGGGTCGGCAGACAGGGTGGTTTTGCCGGTGCCGGACAGGCCAAAGAACACAGCCGTGTCGACCGGGTTGCCCTTGGCGTGGTTGGCAGAGCAGTGCATCGGCATGATGCCTTTTTCCGGCAGCAGGTAGTTCAGCAGGGTGAAGACAGATTTCTTGTTCTCACCTGCGTATTCGGTGCCACCGATCAGGATCAGCTTCTTGTCAAAGTTCATTGCGATCACGGTTTCGGACCGGCAATTGTGCTTGGCTGGATCAGCCTGGAAGCTGGGGCTGTTGATGACTGTGAAGTCCGCCAAGAAGCCATCCAGATCTTCGCGATCCGGGCGGCGCAGCAGGTGGCGGATGAACAGGTTGTGCCACGCAAGCTCGGTCACCATACGCACATTGATCGCATGCGCCGGGTCAGAGCCGCCTACCAGATCCTGAACAAAGAAGTCTTTGCCCTTGATGTGTTCCAGCATATCGATGTGCAGCGCATCGAACCCTTCGGGGCTCATTGCGGCATTGTTTTCCCACCAGATGCTGTCGGCAACGCTGTCGGTTTTGACGACATGTTTGTCTTTCGGAGAGCGGCCGGTGAACTTGCCGGTGGTGACGAGAAACGCGCCGCCATTGCCCAGGGTGCCTTCGCCGCGCTTGATCGCTTCTTCGATCAATGCGGGTTCCATCAGGTTATAATAGACATTTCCAAGACCCTCGATGCCTTGATCTTCGAGGCGGAACTGCAGGTTTACCCGGCCGTATGTCATGTGTGTGTCTCCTGTAGCGGCGAACGGCACGGATGAACTTTCCGTGCATTGGGGCTGAAATCGTTTGGAAACGGGTTCCAGTGCGGGAGGTCTTAACACGATGTTTTTCGATAAGAATAGCGTAGTTTCACGCCGTTAGCGCCACCGGAAAAACATTTAGCGCAACCATACGAGCTTTAACGCAAACAATGATCCAGATAGGAAATTTTGCGCACGCGTGCGAAACAGTTTGTAAGGCGTTTGTGCACCACACTGTGTCAAAGAATTGCCCGATTCGTTAATGGGGATTGATTCGAGGCCCCAGAAAAGCGAAGAAGGATAAAAAAACCAAATAACGAGCAGATTAGGGGTAAACCCAGATGTCAAAGATTGCACTGGTCGATGACGACAGAAATATTCTCACTTCGGTAGCCATGACGCTGGAAGCCGAAGGGTTCGAGGTCGAGACCTATAATGACGGCCAAGCCGCTCTTGATGCGTTCGACAAGAAACTGCCCGATATGGCAGTGTTGGACATCAAGATGCCGCGCATGGACGGTATGGACCTGTTGCAGCGCTTGCGACAGAAAACCCAGATGCCTGTGATTTTCCTCACCTCCAAGGATGATGAAATTGATGAGGTTCTGGGCCTACGTATGGGCGCTGACGACTACGTCAAAAAACCATTCTCACAGCGGTTGCTGGTGGAACGGATCCGGTCGCTCTTGCGTCGTCAAGAGGCGGTGAGCGGTGAAACCGTGGCAACCACACCAGAAACCAAAGTGATGGAACGTGGCAACCTGCGGATGGATCCGTTGCGTCACGCCGTTGCCTGGAAAGGGGACGATGTCTCTTTGACGGTCACGGAATTCCTGCTGTTGCAGGCGCTGGCCCAACGGCCCGGTTTTGTGAAAAGCCGCGACCAGCTGATGGATGTGGCCTATGATGACCAGGTCTATGTGGATGACCGAACCATCGACAGCCACATCAAGCGTTTGCGCAAAAAAATGCGCAGCGTCGATTCAGATTTTTCTGCAATCGAAACGCTGTATGGAATCGGTTATCGTTACAACGAAGAATAAGACCCAGCCATTTGGGTCTTTGGGAGGCGTGAGCCCATGCGGGATACCGGGGTAAGCCAGGATCAGCAGACTGCTGACGTTGTGCTAGGGGATGATTGGATCGCCCCGGCCACTTCAGTTGAGCGTGAGTTGCAGGCAAAGCGCGCACGGCGGGGGTTCTTTTCGCTGCGCGGCTCCCCTCTGACGCGCAAGATCATCACCTTCAACTTGATTGCGATCACCCTGTTGGTGGCCGGTGTTCTCTATCTGAATGCTTCCCGCAAAAGCCTTGTCTATCAAAGCGCGGTGACCCTGGTGTCCGAAGCGTCGCTGGTGGCGGATGTTTTCGAGGCGCAGATCCCCGGCAGTGGCTCCGTCAATCTGGCGACCTCGGACGGTATTGATGCCGCTGACACATTGTCCCAAATCGACCTGCGCGAAGGGGTCGATGTGCTGGTCTTTGACGCGCAGGGCGGATTGGTGACCCAGGCGCAGGGCGACAGCCCGTTGAAAGCGCTGGTCAAACAGGACGCAGGCGCTGGCAATACGGTTATTTCCGACGCATTGGCCAAGGTGTGGGGTGTTGTAGGCGGCCTGTTTGGTGGCAACGATGTTGTGCCGCGTGACGCGTTGGAAGTCCAAATCGCCGAGCTTGTGCAGACCTCCATCGGCACCGGACAAGTCAGTCAAGCCATTCTGGAACCCCCCGCTGGCACGGTCTTTTCCGCCGTGGCCCCCATTCACAAGGGCGACCAGCTGTTTGGCGCCGTCGCGCTTGCCACGCCAACCGGTGAAATCGACCGATTGGACCGAGCCGCGCGCGAACAGGTTTTGCAGCTCTTTGTCGTGGCGCTTTTGGTGTCCGTTGGTTTGAGCCTGGTGTTGGCCTCCACCATTGCCAATCCGCTGGCTGATTTGGCCGAGGCGGCCGAAATTGGCCGCGAGCGCGGATCGCGCAAAGCAAAACCCAGCCGGATCCGCATCCCCGATCTGTCGGGACGCCCTGATGAAATCGGACGCCTCAGCCGTGCGCTGCGTGGCATGGTCAAAGCACTCTACACACGTATCGACAGCAACGAACAATTTGCGGCAGACGTCGCCCATGAGATCAAGAACCCGCTGGCGAGCCTGCAATCTGCGGTCGGCACCCTGCGGATGGTCAAGCGCGACGATCAGCGTCAGAAACTGATGGATGTGATCGAACATGACGTGCGCCGCCTGGACCGTCTTGTCAGTGATATCTCCAACGCCTCGCGTCTGGATGCCGAGCTGGTCAAGGAAGAAGAGGAAGAGTTCAATCTCCTCAACATGCTGGGCAATTTGAACCAATATCTGGGTGAAGATGCGCGCAACAAGGGGATCGACTATATCACCGATCTGCCGCCCAACCCGATCACGTTGCAGGGGCTAGAGGCGCGATTGGCACAGGTCTTTGTCAATTTGATCACCAACGCGATTTCCTTTTGCGAGGAAGGCGATGCAATCCGGGTCTGGGCACGTCGCCGCGACAATCGTGTGTTGATCGTGGTCGAAGACACCGGTCCCGGCATCCCCGAACAGGCGCTGACCAAAGTCTTCAAACGCTTCTATTCGCAGCGCCCAGTGGAACATTTCGGCAATAACTCTGGCCTGGGTCTAGCGATTTCAAAGCAAATCATTGAGGCACACGGCGGTGTCATCTGGGCCGAAAACATTCGCCCAACCGAAGCTGACGCAACCTCTGAACCGCTTGGAGCCCGCTTCGTCGTCGGACTTCCCGTCTAGGGAGACGACGCGGTGTTATTGTGCCTGCATGGAACCTGCGTTGCCTTTGATGGCCGCGCGCTGTTGCTTGTGGGTCCATCCGGCAGTGGAAAATCGTCACTGGCGCTGCAGCTCATGGCCTTTGGCGCCGATCTGGTGTCCGACGATCAAACGCAGCTTATGCGTGACGGTGATGGCGTGGTCGCCACAGCTCCGTCTGCAATTTCCGGCTTGATCGAGGCGCGCGAAGTTGGTCTCCTGCGGGCGAATGTCTGCGAAAAGGCAACGCTTTGCGCTATCGTAAAAATGGATGCGATAGAGGGCGCGCGTTTGCCACGAAAACGTTATATGGACATCCTGTCGGTGGCCGTTCCGGTCCTTCACAAAAGCGAAGGTCCCCATTTCGCCGCTGCCTTGCTGCAATACCTCAAAGGCGGAGCATTGGATCCAGATGACCACCCGTGAACAAGCGCACTTGAAAATCGTATTGGTCACCGGCCCATCGGGCGCGGGGCGGACAACTGCGATCAACGTGCTGGAAGACCTTGGTTATGAGGCGATCGACAATCTGCCGTTCAGCCTTTTGCCCGGTTTGGTCGAAAGCGCGCCAGGGGATCGGCCGGTTGCCTTGGGGTTGGACAGCCGAAACCGCGACTTTTCTCCGTCTGCCTTGCTCGATGCCATCAACCTGATCGCGCAGCGGCAGGATGTCGAGCTGAGCGTTCTGTATCTGGATGCCCGCGCCGAGGTTCTGTTGCGCCGGTTTTCCGAGACCCGTCGCCGCCACCCGATGGCGCCTGCAGAATCCCCCGAAGTGGGCGTACGACGAGAACTGGGCTTGATGGTGCAGATCCGCGACCGGGCCGATATTTTGCTCGATACCTCCGAGATGAACGTCCATCAGGCGCGCGCGGAAATCGAAAACTTCTTTGCCCCCAAAGGGCGCGCGCTGGCCGTCTCTATCCAGAGCTTTTCTTACAAACGCGGTGTGCCTTATGCCAGCGATCTGGTGTTTGATTGCCGGTTTTTGAACAACCCCTATTGGGTGCCGGAATTGCGCGCGCTCAATGGGCGGGATCAGCCCGTGCAGGACCATGTCCGCGGCGATCCCCGTTATCAGGGGTTCTTTGATCGAGTGCTGGATATGACCCGTTTTCTGCTACCGGCCTACCGGGATGAGGGAAAGTCCCACCTTTCGATCGCCTTTGGCTGTACCGGCGGGCAACATCGTTCCGTTACATTGGCGGAAACTCTCGCGAAGGCCCTTGCGGAAGACGCGCCGCAGGTGTCAATTAGACATCGCGAGCTGCAAGGCTAGCGGAACTGAATGAGGCCGATTTGATCGGAATAGTAATCGTAGCCCATGGTGGCTTGGCACAGGAATACCGAGCTGCGGTCGAACATGTTGTTGGACCGTTGCCTTCGTTGTCGACCGTTGCAATCGGCCCAGAAGACGACCGTGGCGCCAAGCAGGATGAGATTTGCGCAGCCGCCGACAAGGTTGATTCTGGCGGCGGCGTTGTTGTGGTCACCGATCTTTTTGGCGGCTCCCCTTCGAATCTGTCGCTGCGGGCCTGTCAGCCATCCAACCGGCGCATCCTGTATGGGGCCAATTTGCCGATGCTGATTAAATTGGCAAAATCTCGCGACCTCCCGGTTTCGGACGCTGTGCGTCAGGCGATGGAGGCCGGGCGCAAATACATTAATAGTCAGAATATAACCCCAGAAGGGGAACAGGCGCAGTAGATGGTTCAAAAAACGCTCGAAATCGTAAACGAAAAGGGTCTGCATGCCCGTGCGTCAGCCAAGCTGGTTGAAGTTGTAGAAGGCTTTGACGCCAGCGCAGAAGTGTCTAAAGATGGCATGTCGGCGTCCGGTGATAGCATTATGGGGCTTTTGATGTTGGCAGCCTCCAAAGGAACGACTATTGACGTCGAAACTTCGGGCCCTGATGCATCGCCCCTTGCTGAAGCATTGGCGGCCTTGGTCGCTGATAAATTCGGTGAAGGCTTCTGAGACACCGGGACCGGCGGCAGTAGACGGGACGACGAAATTGGCGGATACCGCGCACGATAGTAACAGCAGGTCATCAGCACCTGCCGAGGCCAGCACCACCGGCGAGGTTTATGACCGTCGCACTCTGACCTATGCAAATTCCTTTGACGACCGTTGGACGTCGCTGGCCATAAAAACCATGGAATGGTTGACCGGCAAGCTAAAGATCCTGCGGATGGTCAAAAAGTTCGAGCAGCAAAACGCGCTGTATCGTGGTCAACGGTTTTGGCGTGGCGCCTTGAACGTCATGGGGATCGAATTGACGACCCCCGATGAGCAGATCCAAAAGATCCCGACCGAAGGTCCCGTGGTTGTGGTGGCAAACCACCCGCATGGCATGGTCGATGGTATGATTTTTGCCGATCTTATTGGGCGCGTGCGCGAAGATTACCGCATTCTGACCCGCTCGGTTCTGACGGGGTTGGACGAGGCTGCGACCTCTTTCATGATCCCGGTGCCATTCCCGCATGACCCCGACGCACAGCGCAAGATGGTCGACATGCGTGCAAAAGCCATGGCGCATTTAAAGGCCGGCGGGGTTGTTGCCCTGTTCCCATCGGGTGTTGTCAGCTCGTCTGAAACCTGGTTCGGGCCTGCGATTGAACAGGAATGGAACGTCTTTACCGCGCAGATGATCCGCCGTTCTGGCGCGCGTGTTGTGCCGATGTTCTTTCCCGGCTCCAATTCACGCGCCTATCAAATTGCATGCAGTGTCTCGCCGATTCTGCGGCAGGGTCTCTTGCTGCATGAAATCGTGCGGTCCTGTAACAAGCCACAAGCGCCGGTTGTTGGTGATCCGCTGACCGATGAAGAGATGGAGACGCTGCACAGCGATCCACGCGGTTTTATGGCATGGCTGCGCAAGCACACGCTGGCGCTTCGCTCCAAGTAACTGTTTAACGACTGTCCAAATTACGCAAAAGGCGACCTGCAGATCTGGCCAGCCCTTTACGTTAAATGATGTAATGTTTCCGTGGCCTGGCCAATGTTGGCCAGCCTTACCCATGATCACACAAAATCTGGCGGTTTTTCAGGGGATTTAATTGAACAAGCGCTCGAATATATATATTCGACAGATACCAATCGCCGCTTGCCGCGATCTTCTCATGGGATCGATATAAATTTTTGCCGGAACCCTCAGTGCGGGCTCTTTATGGTTCCCCCGAACCCTTTTGATAAAAGAGGGAAAAGTCTAGCAAAGTCGAACCGAACATTCCATATGGAAGGGTAAACGGTCCAAAGGCTGAGAAGGACTTTATCTGTGGCGCTTGTGGGCGGGACTCCATCATTAAAATAATCGAGCGATTGTTCAGGAGTATCGGCGTCTGCGAAGCAGGTTTTCCGAAGCCTTCCCCAAGGATACTTGCCAACCCTAAAGGTGCGAGAACTACGGCGAGCTTCGAGAAGATAATCCTACCCTTTACCGCAAGTCGGGAAGAACCGCGAAGGGTGCCCAGTGATGGGAGTGCAAGGCCTGCTTGGGAACTCACTCTGTTGGATCAAGCATTCGACGACAGAAACACAGTCATGCCAATAGGGATATCCTTTGGATTCTCACAAACGGAACGCCGATATCGAAAATCTGCGATTTCACGGAACTCTCCGCGCGACATCTACGCGAAGATCGATTTCATCAATGAGAAAATCGTAGACTTTACCGCGAGGCGTGAGAAGATGTTTGCATGCGTCGATTGGCAGTCTGTTGGCAGACGGTGTCATCAGACTCGCAAACCTTACACCTCAACTGGCCGAACAAGTAAACTCGCGCCGAGATTGCTGTTCAACACCTGTGCACAGCTCTCTGCAACAGCGTATTTATCATGGCGGCACATCTTTCGCTCGATCCGGAAGTTCATCTGCCCAAACTTGAGGCTGGGATGGCTAATAATGGCGACTTTGATCTCCCTCGTGCATTTCGAGATCAGGCGCGCGTCTGGTCTCAATCTGAGTTCACAGAATACATCAACAAGATCACCCAAGGCGTCACCATTCATACATAGGAGGGGCTTGATGTCGACGAAGACCTGCAACTCCCCGCAAGTGTGCAGCTACTGCGTCAAGACATACTGCAAGCGTCTCACGCGTTCTATATTCGAAAGTGCCTGGGCAAGGGCAACGAGCGGTATGTCTTTGTGCTCGAAGGAGAATCGGGCCTGGCGTTGTCTTTCGTTTCAGCTTTTGCTACCGCGATCAGGGATGGGCGCACGGATGTGATCGTGGTTGCATTCGATAAGCATAAATCCAACGATCAACGGAACATACTTGTGGCGGAGGGCAAGGCAGAGCTTGAACAGGCTGCACGCCAATCAGGGTCTCTTTGGAATATGATCCCTACCAAATTTGCAAATGCCATCATCAACAAAGAAACTGAAGAACTTATTCGAGATCTCCCTCCCGGCGGCCCCTTCGAATGGCCTTTTCACACAAAGGCAGAGCCTCTTCGACGCATTCGGATTCCAACTGATCGCCCAGGGATGGCAATCGACCGTAGGGCGCGACTGATGCGGTTGGCGACTTTGCGCATTCCACAAGGTGAGAGGCAATATCAGGTTCGCAGCCCGCCCCGGCCACACGCCCAGCAACAATGGTCGGTCCTGGGATCTCTACAATCCAGAGACCATGTGGAAGATCATCGAAATCTATCGCTTCACACATAACTGGATGGGGACTCATATGACCAAAGAGATCTCAGCGATGAAGCCGAGGCTGGCCAGAGGTAAGATTTACGCAAAAGACCTTTTCGGGTAGTTATTCAAGCTTGATCTGCTGTATGTAACCAGATCACCGGATGGACTTGAATGGTGATGCAATCGCCGTTTTGTATGATCGTCGTCGCAACTCTGTGCGTTTCTGGAACAAGAGATTCGATTTCTTGAAGAACTTCTGACGTCATTAGATTTCGCCGACCGCCTTCTACGCCTGAGAAAAGGTCATCAAACTCCTCACGAATGTCTTCTGCTGTAGTCGTAGCGTGGCCAGGATTATCTTTGGCGGACGGAACGAGCCACTTGCTCAAAGGGGTTCGGTTTGTCTTCCAAAGTATGCGCCCAAATCACCAGGCAGTCTTAGGCTCACCATTTTTTCGATCGCCCTTGCGCCACCATATATTTTCGGAGAAATGCGTTCGATTGTTTCGAGAACCTCCGATGTCATAAGGTCTCTTTTTACGCCCCCAACACCAGGGAAGACGGCGTCTAACTCTTGAAAAATGTCTTCAGTTGAGATCCTCGGGTAGCCAAATGCTTCTCGTGCTATTCTCTTCATGACTGCAAGGGCGACGTCTCCGAAAGGGTTGGACATTTTAATTCTCCTGTATGTTTGACAGGATACTGGTCTTTGCTCCGGAATATAGAAACGCCGCTCCCAGAAAAGGACTGAGAGCGGCTGCATCATTTAACGTAACTGGCTGGCAGATCTGGACGCCGCCTTGTTTCTATTGGGTCGCTTGAGGTGTTACCGGGTCGCAACCGGTGCCTCGCCACGATAGTCATAAAACCCACGCTGAGATTTTCGACCCAGCCACCCGGCCTCGACATATTTGGTCAATAGCGGGCAGGGGCGGTATTTGGTGTCCGCCAGCCCATCATGCAGAACATTCATGATCGCCAGACAGGTGTCCAATCCGATGAAATCCGCCAGCTCCAGCGGCCCCATCGGATGGTTCGCGCCCAGCTTCATCGATTGGTCAATCGACTCCACGTTTCCAACGCCCTCATACAGTGTATAAACCGCCTCGTTGATCATCGGCATCAAGATGCGGTTGACGATAAACGCGGGGAAATCCTCGGCGCAGGCGGCGGTCTTGTCCAAGCGTTCCACCACGGTTTTACACGCGGCAAAGGTCTCCTCATCGGTGGCAATGCCGCGGATCAGCTCCACCAGCTGCATGATTGGAACCGGGTTCATAAAGTGGAAGCCCATAAACCGTTCCGGACGGTCTGTCCGGCTTGCCAGACGGGTGATCGAGATCGACGAGGTATTTGAGGTCAGAATCGTTTCCGGCTTGAGATGCGGCAACAAATCCTCAAAGATCGCCTGTTTGACGGCCTCCCGCTCGGTCGCGGCCTCAATCACCAGATCTGTTTGCCCAACGTCCGGCAATGCCAAGGAGACGCGAATGCGTTTTATAGCACCATCCATTTCAACCTGGGTGATCTTGTCCCGGCTCACCTGCCGGTTCAAATTCTTGGTGATCTGGCTGATCGCGGCGTCCAGAGCCTGCTGGTTTACGTCATTCAAAACAACGTCATAGCCCGCGAGCGCCATAACATGTGCGATGCCGTTACCCATTTGGCCTGCGCCAATCACACCAACGGATTGAATGTCCATGCTCACTGCCTTTCTGATTTTCTGAACTGTAATAGTATCTGCGGTATGGCGGTCCGCCAAGGGTGATCCTATGAGTTTTTACACAAATGCAACCCTTAGCAAATTTGCAATTCTTCTCCACCAAGGTGAGATTGGGTGAACATTGGTGGGTAAGATGAGCTACGCTTCGGGAAATGCGTCGCAAACAGACGTGGAACTTTGCAGATATGGTACGTCCAAGCTTCCTGTGCGGGGGCCAGAACGTCCGTTAAATCAACCGTATTTGGCCTTCTTGGGGAGCACCGAAGTCTACGGCCGATTTATTGACACTCCGTTTCCAGAAGATGTAGAGGCGCAACTTGGCATGCCCTGCGTCAATATCGCGGCGGTCAATGGCGGGTTGGACAGCTATTTCTTTGATCCCACCCTGCGCGACATGGCGGCGGGCGCCGATGTGACTGTGCTGCAGGTGATGGGCGCGCAGAATATGTCCAACGACTTCTACAAGGTCCATCCGCGGCGCAATGATCGGTTCCTGACCGCCCATCCGCAGCTGTTGGCGCACTATCCCGACGTCGACTTTACCGAGTTCCATTTCAACCGCCATCTACTGAGCCGTCTGGAAGACATGGATCCCGCCCGCTACGCGGTCTTGCGCGATCACCTGCAATCCACCTGGGTGGCGCGTATGCAGGAGATGATCGATGGGTTTGACGGTGAAATTGTTCTGCTTTGGCTGCGTTACAACCTGAACCTTGGCAACGGTTTTGCCCAGGAACCGGTGTTGGTGAATGATGTCATGATCCAGAACCTGCGCCCCCTCGTGACGGATGTCATCGAGCTGGACGTGGCAACAGCGGGCGAGGCGGATGACATCAAAGGCATGCTGGTTGAGCAAACGCAATTGCAGACCGCGCAGCTTATGATCGGTCCACGGGAACAGCATCGCATTGCCTGCTCGGTGGCGGAACGTCTGCAAGACGTCCTGTAGCCGCCATCGCGCCGGTGCAGTCCCAATAGCCAATAAAAAAGCCCGCTAAAAAAGCGGGCCTTTTCTTTTTAGATGTCAAAACGCTTAGCCGAGCTTTTCGGTCAGCTCAGGCACCGCTTCAAAGAGGTCAGCCACCAGACCAAAGTCCGCAACCTGGAAGATCGGTGCTTCTTCGTCTTTGTTGATCGCAACGATGATTTTGGAGTCTTTCATACCGGCCAAGTGCTGGATTGCACCGGAGATTCCAACGGCCACATACAGATCGGGTGCAACCACTTTACCGGTCTGGCCAACCTGCCAGTCGTTCGGAGCAAAGCCCGAGTCAACCGCAGCACGGGATGCGCCAACAGCCGCGCCCAGTTTGTCCGCCAGCTTCTCGATCAGGGCAAAGTCTTCTTCGGAACCAACACCACGACCACCGGAAACAACAACACCGGCAGAGGTAAGCTCAGGACGGTCGCTTTCCGCAACTTTGTCCTCAACCCACTCGGACAGGGCAGGGTTATCTGCCGCACCGATGGTTTCAACGGCTGCAGATCCACCTTCTCCAGCTGCGTCAAATGTCGAGGTCCGGAAGGTGATGACCTTCTTGGCGTCGGCAGATTTGATAACCTGCAGCGCGTTACCGGCATAGATCGGACGCTCAAATGTGTCCGCGTCGACAACTGCGGTGACATCCGACAGAACCATTACGTCCAACAGGGCTGCAACGCGTGGCAGGATGTTTTTGGCATCCGTGGTCGCAGGCGCCACAATGTGGGTGTAATCCGATGCAAGGCCCGCGATCAGTGCCGCAGTGGGTTCCGCCAGGCGGTGACCCAGTGAGGCATCTTCGGCCACCAGAACTTTGGCAACGCCATCGATTTTGGCAGCGGCTTCACCCGCAGCTGCGGCAGAGGCACCAGCGGCCAGAACGACGATGTCGCCCAAGTCTTTTGCAGCGGTGACAGCTTTGGCAGTTGCATCAAGCGCCAGCGCGCCATCGGTGACTTCGGCAAGGAGAAGAACAGACATTAGACAGCTCCCGCTTCTTTAAGTTTCACAACCAGCTCGTCCACGGACGCAACCTTGATACCAGCGGCGCGGGTTTCCGGCTCTTTGGTTTCCACAACGGTCAGGCGCGGGGTGACATCAACGCCGAATTCAGCGGCTGTCTTTTCGTCCAGCGGCTTTTTCTTGGCTTTCATGATGTTGGGCAGCGAGGCATAACGCGGCTCGTTCAGGCGCAGGTCCACGGTCACGATGGCAGGCATCTTGACGCTGATGGTCTGCAGGCCGCCGTCAACTTCGCGGGTGACTTTGGCAGTGTCGCCTTCCACATCCAGATCGGATGCAAATGTCGCTTGCGACCAACCCAGCAGGGCAGACAGCATCTGGCCAGTGGCGTTCATGTCATTATCGATCGCCTGTTTGCCAGCCAAAACCAGTCCGGGCTGCTCTTCTTCGACGATTTTTGCCATGATCTTGGCAACTGTCAGCGGCTCGATGTCTTGGTGAACATCATCCGCGGCAATGACCAGGATTGCGCGGTCTGCGCCCATGGCCAATGCGGTGCGCAGGGTTTCCTGCGATTGTTTGACGCCGATTGAAACGGCGACAACTTCGTCCGCTTTACCGGCTTCCTTCAGACGGATCGCCTCTTCGACGGCAATCTCGTCAAAGGGGTTCATCGACATCTTTACGTTGGCGAGATCGACACCGGTTCCGTCCGCTTTGACGCGAACTTTCACGTTATAATCAATCACGCGTTTGACAGGTACGAGGACCTTCATGGGCGTTATCTCCTTCACAAATGGCCAGCCGCCGGACGGGGACAGCCGCTATGCTCTCGCAGCGTTGATAGCCGTTGCGCAAAGCGATCAACAGGGCAAAATCGTCACGTTTCGTCCCATGGACGTCGCGTCTACACTTTTTCAGAAGAAAAACCCTATATAAATAGCACATTTGGCGTGAAAATTGCGACGGATCGGTGGAGTAATAAAATTACCAACGCGGCTCATTTTTAGCAACTGTCGGCAACGATTTTGTTTCGCAAATTGCTGCAATGCGACGTTTGCGGCCAGTTGCCGGGGAGAATCAACGGTTTGCGCCGGGCACCCACAAGACGTCATCAGCGCCGTTATTATTGGCCACACGTGCCGCCACAAAGAACCAGTCCGACAGGCGGTTCAAATAAGTGATCGCGACTGGGTTGATCGTCTCAACCGTTGCCAGATCCGTGGCAAGACGTTCGCCACGGCGCGCCACCGTGCGGCACACATGCAGATGCGCAGACAGCGCTGAGCCACCCGGCAGAACAAAGCTGCGCAACGGCGCAAGGTCTGCGTTCATCGCGTCAATTTCTGCTTCCAGACGTTCAACCTGCGCCTGCGCCATCCGCAGCGGGGGGTAATCCGCGTCTGCGTCCTTTTCCATATCGGGTCGGCACAGGTCCGCGCCAAGGTCGAACAAATCGTTCTGAATACGCGCCAAGGCATCGTCCACATCGCCGCTCGCCGACAAGCGCGCCACCCCGACAAAGGAGTTCAGCTCATCCGAGGTGCCATAGGCATTCACCCGCGCCGAATGTTTCGCCACGCGCTCCCCATTGCCAAGCGCCGTGTCACCTTTGTCACCGGTACGTGTGTAGATCTTGTTCAGAACGACCATCTGTTACCCTATTTGTCTGCGCAGATACATAAAGCCCAACAGCGCCGCGATTGCCACGAATTGGCAAATAAGGCGCAGGCGCATCAGCTTGTTGGCATTGTTCTTGTGGAATTTCCCACCCATACCAAAACTGCCGATCCCAATAACCAGTGCGACAACAGTCGCTCCGATCCCGAGAACACCCAGAATATAAAGCAGATTGGTCATGTCGGGCCCCTTTTTGGCTATGTCGGCGGTTCTCTAACGTGTTTGAACCGCTTTGGCGAGTTTTTGCCTTAGCGCAGGCCCATCAATATGCGGTCAAGGGCGCGTGTTCCCAATATCCGTTTCAGCCGCCCGGCAATATGGGTTGGCGTTGTGACATAGTAGCGCGCACGGGGGCGGCGCGCCTCGCAGGCGTGGGCCAGTTTCTCGGTCACCGCACGGGCGGGCAGCTCAAACCGATCTGGTCCATCGCTGTGATAGAGCCGTTTCAGCAGGGATTTTTCATACAGGTTACGTAGGGCCGAATTTTCCCAATCCACAAAGCGTTCGAAATGTGGGATCGCGTTCTGCCGGATCTTGGACGTCACCGGTCCGGGCTGGATCAGCGACAGGTGAATATTGGTATCTGCCAGCTCAACCCGTAACGTATCGGTCAGGCCTTCGAGGGCAAATTTGGTCGCCACATAAGCGCCGCGCCAGGGAAAGCCGACAAAGCCCAGGATCGACGAATTGTGGATGATACGGCCGTGCCCTTGTGCGCGCATCACAGGGATCACCGCGCGGGTCAATGTGTGCCAGCCAAAGAAGTTTGCTTCAAAAATCGCGCGCAGCCCGTCCGTGGGCAGATCTTCCACCGCGCCGGGCAGGCCGTGAGCACCGTTGTTGAACAAAACGTCCAAGGTGCCGCCGGTCTCGTTCAGCACCATCTCAAGGCCGGCATGGATGGTGGCCTCATCGGTGTAATCAATACGGGGGCTGAAAAACCCCTCGGCCCGCATCCGGTCACAGTCGCGTTGCTGGCGACAGGATGCAAAAACCGTCCAGCCTCGGTCACGCATTCCGCGCGCAGCATCCAGTCCGATGCCCGAAGAGCATCCGGTAATCAGCAATGTTTTTGCCATGAGGCAACCCTTTGAAATGGTTCCTTGCGGAACTTATGGGGCTTTCTTGGTCAACAGGGAAGCGGCAATCCAACCCACCCGATTGCTGTTGTCGACTTTCAGTCGCAGCCAGCCCGCGCCGTTGTCTTCCAGCACGATGACCTTGTCGTTTGCCAACAGTCGGGTCAGGACCGAATAATTGGTGCCCGGACCCTGGCGCATATTCACGCGAGAGGCGCGCACATAGCGCACGTCAGGTCCCTGTGGTTCCGGGATCGCAACGGTTTCCACAATGGGGGCAACGGGTTGGGTGGTGATCGCCGACAGCCCACCTTCGAGGGAGACCAGTTGCAAACCACCGGTTGGGATGCGCCCATCAAAGGCGGTATCCGTGCCCAGCGCACCACCGATCTGCGCCAATTGCTCCCGCGCGATGCTCCGGCGCAGGGCCGGATCGGCGACGGGGCGTTCCACATCAGCGACTGGAACAACCTCTTTTGGGTTTGACGTCGGCGCAGTCGAAGCAGATGCCAGCGTCACAGCGGGTGCATCGACCTTGGCTGCGGGTGTTTCTGCGACGATTTCAGGGCGTTCAGGCGGGGCAAAATCCGCACCCCCGCTCAATTCATAAAAGGTCCACCCCAGACCCAAAAAAGACGCAACAACGAAGCGCGAAGACATGGCGCTTTCTCCCCCAATACATAAAAGACAGCAGCGCGCGGTCACTCCTGCACCGCGCTGACCAGCCTTCCCCACGAATCGACGGCTGATAATGTTCATTTAATCATATTTTTACTGATTCTCGCAGGGGAGAACTGCAGGAATACTCCCCCATGGTTGGAAACAAACTATTGCTGCAGTGGCAAAATCCCTCTCTCAGGGTAGGAAAACCTGTGGACGAAATTCATGACCGCTTTACCCTGCGGAGGTGGGGCAGTATCACTTTTCCATGACCGACCTGGTAGATGACCCCGACATGCCGCCCTCCCCAGAAGAGGGAGAGATCCTTGAACCTCTACGCCGCGCCATTGGGGAGCGGTATCTGACCTATGCGCTCAGTACCATTATGCACCGCGCTTTGCCGGATGCTCGCGATGGTCTGAAGCCGGTGCACCGACGTATCCTGTATGCGATGAATCGCCTGCGGCTGTCGTCTGCGGGTGGGTTCCTGAAATCCGCCAAGATCTCGGGCGACACGATGGGGGATTTCCACCCTCACGGGGACGCCGCGATCTATGACGCGATGGCGCGTCTGGCGCAGGATTTCAACGTGCGCTACCCGCTGGTCGACGGGCAGGGAAACTTTGGCAATATTGACGGCGATAACCCGGCGGCCTCGCGCTACACCGAAGCGCGGATGACCTTTGTCGCCGAGGCGATGCTGGAAGGGTTGAGCGAAGACGCTGTTGATTTCCGCGACAACTATGATGGCCGCCTGACCGAACCTGCGGTTTTGCCAGCGACGTTCCCCAATATTCTGGCCAACGGGTCGTCGGGGATCGCCGTGGGCATGGCGACCAATATTCCGCCCCATAACATCGCCGAACTGGTCGACGCCTGTATCCACCTGATCAAAACGCCAAATGCCCAGGACGACACGCTGTTGAACTATGTGCCGGGGCCGGATTTCCCCACCGGTGGCGTGATTGTCGAGCCGCGCGAAAACATCGCCAAGGCCTATAGCACCGGACGCGGGTCCTTCCGCCTGCGGTCGACATATGAGGTCGAAGACCTCGGTCGTGGACAATGGCAGATCGTTGTGACCGAAATCCCGTATCAGGTGCAGAAATCCAAGCTGATCGAAAAAATCGCCGAGCTGATCCAGACGAAAAAAGTCCCGATCCTTGCCGATATTCGCGATGAGTCCGCCGAAGACATCCGCGTCGTTCTGGAACCCAAGTCCAAGAACGTGGACTCGGATGTTCTGATGAACATGATGTTCCGCAACTCTGACCTTGAGACGCGGTTCAGCCTGAACATGAACGTGCTGATTGATGGTGTCACGCCCAAGGTCTGCTCGATGAAGGAAGTGCTGCGCGCCTTCCTGGATCACCGCCGCGACGTGCTGCAACGCCGGACGCGCCACCGGGTGGAAAAGATCGACCACCGGTTGGAAGTCCTCGAAGGCTTTATCATCGCCTTCCTCAACCTCGACCGGGTGATCGACATCATCCGCTATGACGAAGACCCCAAGGCCGCGCTGATGCGTGAGGATTGGAGCATCGATCATGCGCGCACCTTTGATGAGGCGGATTATGTCACCCCTGCTCAAGGCGTCGGTGAGCTGACCGAGGTGCAGGCCGAGGCGATCCTCAATATGCGCCTGCGCTCCTTGCGCAAGCTGGAAGAGATCGAGCTGACGCGGGAACGCGATGCCCTGCGCGAAGAACGGGCAGGTCTGTTGGAGCTTTTGGAGTCCGAGGACATCCAATGGAGCCGCATCACCGAACAGCTGCGTGAAACCAAAAAGAAATTCGGCAAGGACTTTGCAGGCGGCGCCCGTCGCACCCGCTTTGCCGAAGCCGCCGAAGTCGAAGACGTGCCGTTGGAGGCGATGATCGAGCGGGAGCCGATTACTGTGGTCTGCTCGCAAATGGGCTGGATCCGCGCCATGACCGGCCACATCGATCTGAACCGCGAGCTGAAATTCAAGGACGGGGACGGGCCACGCTTTGTCTTCCACGCCGAGACGACCGATCGTTTGTTGGTGTTTGGATCAAACGGGCGTTTCTATACGCTGTCCGCAGCCAATCTGCCCGGCGGACGCGGCATGGGTGAACCCGTGCGCTTGATGGTCGATCTGCCAAACGAGGTGGAGATTGTTGACCTGCTGATCCACGATCCCGAAGGCAAGCTGCTGGTGGCGTCTGACGCAGGCAACGGATTTATCTGCGCCGAAAAAGACATCGTGGCCCAAACGCGCAGCGGCAAACAGGTGTTGAACGTCAAAGATGATGATCGGGCCAAGATGTGTATCCCGGTGTCGGGCGACCACGTGGCGGTTGTCTCAGAAAACGGCAAATTCCTGGTCTTTGCGGTCGAGGAAATGCCCGAGCTGAACCGCGGCAAAGGCGTGCGCTTGCAAAAGTACAATATGGCCCGCGGCAAACAGGGCGCCTTGGAGTTGGACGGTGGTCTGTCAGATATCACCACCTTCAATTGGGAAGAGGGGCTGAGCTGGGAAATGGGCGGCGGCAAGACCCGTCATGAAACGGATCTGACCGAATGGCTTGGTAAACGCGCCAGCGTCGGCAAACGCCCACCCTATGGCTTCCCACGCAACTACAAGTTCAAATAAGCCTCGATAATATGTGACCCGCGCGCCACCCGGTGCGCGGGTTTTTGCAACGCTTGCTTTGCGCTTTAGCGCGGAAGGCGTTACCCCTTTCGCGAAATGTGATGGATACAGGACAGGTTATGGCCCGTTTGCTCTCTCTTTTTATGGCTCTGGCGTTGCTTGGGGCGTGTGGTGCGACACAGGTGGATGAGGCGCCCGAAGATCTGGGCGCGTTCAAGGCCCGTGTGCTGCATGTGTTCACCGACAAAGCACTGCAATGGCCCCTGTCGCGTGACGCCGACGCCAGCGAATGGACCGAACCGATGAAGCGGGCGCTCAACGCACGCCTGGGGCGCTATCAGGGCAGTCAGGAATTTGACGTCGCGGTCACTTTGGAAGGTTTCATGCTGGCCCCTGGTGGCGTGCCGATCCTGTTCTCTCCCAAGAGCGTCGCAGTGGTGAATGTCTTTGTTTATGACGTCAGCGGTGCGGTGTTCCTGGCGGAAAAAATTCAGATGGAAATCTTTGAAGACACCACTGGCGAAAGCGCCCTGTTGGGCTCCGGTCACAGCCGCAGCAAACAGGAACAGATCGACGGTCTGGCGCTGAACATTGCCGACAAGATCGAAGAATTCATCGCCAAAAAACATGCCGATGAAGGCTGGTTTGCCCCAAAACTGGCAGAGCCTCAGGCTGCTGATCCGGCATCAGACGCGGGCTAGTAGGGCTCAGGTGCAGGAAGCGACTTGATTTTTGTGCGAGAATCCAATACGCCGCGCGCGCAGAGGAAACCGGGTCGCAGATGACCCCCCAAGATTCAAAAGGGCGCCAAGAGAATGGCTAAGGAAAAGTTTGAGCGTAATAAACCGCACGTCAACATCGGCACCATTGGCCACGTTGACCACGGTAAAACCACGCTGACCGCAGCGATCACCAAATACTTTGGTGACTTCAAAGCCTACGACCAGATCGACGGCGCACCCGAAGAAAAAGCCCGCGGCATCACCATCTCCACCGCGCACGTGGAATATGAGACCGAAGCCCGTCACTACGCCCACGTTGACTGCCCCGGCCACGCTGACTATGTGAAAAACATGATCACGGGCGCGGCGCAGATGGACGGCG
>NZ_JAHHIR010000062.1 GCF_018678075.1 Epibacterium ulvae
AAACCCTACTAGCGTTGATATACAGACGTTGATCCATCGAAATAAACCAAACCGCCCACATATCTCTTCAGATATACAACAATGTCAAAGAGCAACACTCAGAATTCAAAGACCCAGAGGCCAAAAACAAGACCGTTGCGCAAAATCTTCCTGCGCCACCGCCTCAGTCTTTATCCAAATGCCCCTGTCTCTCCAGAGCGTCCCTCAGTCTTTCCTAAGCGTCACCCCAGTCTATCCTGAGCGTCAAAGTCGTCTTTCCGACCCGTCACAACCGTCTCTCCGGTGTGTCCCGCAGCGTCTCCGCCGCGCCCCGTAGCGCCTCAGCGCCGCCGGTGAAGGGGGTTCTAGTCCCAACCCAATATACCCGCAACCCCTAAATTCAGTAATTTCGCATTTTTTTCATCCAGACGTCATTTTGCTTAAAAAAAGACGTCTACTGAGGGCGCTCAGGTTGCCGAAATCGGGCGTTTTCCGGATTTTAGCCCGGGAAGGCGCAGAATCAGCAGGCAAATCACCACAAAAAGATAGACCAAAGGTTCGATCTGGAAGCCTTTTGCCAGCCAGATGTAATGCACCGCACCCAGAACCGCGGCTGGATAGGCCAAACGGTGCAATTTGCGCCAACGATTCCCCAATTTGCGGATGGAGGCGTTGTTTGAGGTCACAGCCAAAGGCAGGAGCAGGACAAAGCTGGTCATGCCGACGGTGATATAGGGACGTTTGACAATGTCCTTGAGGATCTGCGCCAGGATCTGCACGTCCAGCACCAGCCAGACCAGCAAATGACAGGACACATAGAAGAAACACAAAAGGCCAAGCGCGCGGCGGAACTTGATCAGGTTCAGGCCCAGGTGACGCCGCAGCGGAGTAATCGCCAGCGAGGCAATCAGGAACTGAAGCGCCAGTTCCCCATAGCGGTGCTCGATTGCCTTGACTGGGTCAACGCCAAGCCCGCCGGTCAGACCAAGGTAGAACAGCCAGGGCGCGGGCAAAGCGCCAAGCACATACAGACACCAGGTGGGAACAGTGCGGACCAGCCTGTTCAGCTGGTCCTTTACAGATGTCATCATCAGTTGAACTTTGCGAGGTCCATGCCGTCGTACAGGTGGGCAACCTCTTCCTCGTAACCGTTGAACATCAGCGTGTCCTGACGTTTGGCAAACAGGCCGCCACCGAGCACACGTTCAGATGCCTGGCTCCAACGAGGGTGATCCACATTTGGGTTCACATTGGAGTAGAAGCCGTATTCACGCGCATTGGCCATGTTCCAGCTGGTCTCGGGCTGGGTGTCGGTCAGGGTGATCTTCACAATCGACTTGATCGATTTGAACCCATATTTCCACGGCACCACCAGACGCAAAGGCGCGCCGTTCTGGTTGGGCAGCGGTTTGCCAAAGATCCCGGTCGCCATCATGGTCAGCGGGTGCATCGCTTCATCCAGGCGCAGACCTTCGCGGTAGGGCCAGTCCAGAACCGGATAGACCGTGCCCGGCATTTCATTGGGCCGATAGAGCGTTTCAAAGGAGACGTATTTCGCCCCATCCTGCACGCCCGCAAGATTCAGCAGGTCCGCCAGTTCAAATCCGTTCCACGGCACCACCATCGACCAGGCTTCAACACAGCGGAACCGGTAGATGCGCTCCTCGATGGTCATCTCGGACATGATATCGTCAAAGCTATAGGCACCGGGACGTTCGACCAACCCGTCGATTTCAACACTCCAGGGAGAAGTCGTCATCTTGCGGGCAAACAGCGAGGGGTCGCTTTTGCCGGTGCCGAATTCATAGAAGTTGCAATAGCTGGTCACATCTTCCCAGGTATTGGAGGTCAGCGCCTCGCCTTCGGCGGCCTGAACGGATTGCCCGGTTGCAGCCGCAAGGCCGCTTCCAGCCAGCCCGGCCAGAATTTTGCGACGGTTCCAAAACAGGGCTTCGGATGTCACGTCATCGGCCGACAGGTTGTTTTTCCAACGGTGTGCCACTGGCGCACTCCTTTTCTTATATATGGTGCATCTTTTAAGCCGGGGGCCAGAATGGCCTCAAAACATATCCCGTCACGACTCCGCGACGGCACTGTAACCTGGCATCAATTCGTTCATAGGACGCGAATACCCGCCGTCCTGCATGATCCGCACATGGCGGCGGCGGATCTGGCGCGGCTCGGAGACGCCGACGGAATGGGCGATCACTTCGACCTCATGCACCAGTTCTTGGGCATAGCGGGCGACGCGTTTGTATTTCTCTTCGACCACCAGACCTTTTTGAAACCGGGGGTCATGGGTGGTGATACCCGTCGGGCAGGTGTTCTTGTTACACTTGAGCGCCTGAATACAGCCGAGGGAGAACATGAACCCCCGCGCCGAAGTCACAAAGTCAGCGCCTGCCGCCAAAGCCCAGGCCACATCGCCGGGGTTCACCAGCTTGCCACTGGAAATCAGGCGAATGCGATCGTGCAGCCCATATTCATCGCGCAGGTTACACACCAATGGCAGCGCTTCGCGCACCGACATGCCCACCAGATCCATCAAGGGCATGGGCGCGGCCCCGGTGCCCCCTTCGCCGCCATCAATGGTGATGAAATCCGGCGCGTCCTGAACCCGCGCGGCAATGTTCATGAACATCTCACGCATGACCGCCTCACCGCCGACCACGGTTTTGATTCCCACGGGTTTGCCGGTGACCGCGCGCACATGGGCGATCATATCCAGCAGATCATCCCAGCTGGCGACCTCGGGGTGGCGGTTCGGAGAGATGCTGGCCTCGCCTTCGGGAATGCCCCGAATGGCGGCGATCTCTGCGTTGACCTTGGCGGCGGGCAGTATGCCACCTTTGCCCGGCTTGGCGCCTTGGGACAGTTTGATCTCGAACATGCGGACCTGATCATGGGCCGCTGCCGCGCGCAGCTTGTCGTCGCTGATCCCCCCTTCGGGGCGACGCACACCGTATTTGGCGGTGCCGATCTGAAAGACGATGTCACAGCCGCCCTCCAGATGAAACGGGCTAAGCCCCCCTTCACCGGTATTGAGCCAGACGCCGGCCTCCTTGGCACCACGGCTTAGCGCTTGCACGGCGGGTTTCGACAACGCGCCGTAGCTCATCCCCGAGATATTGAAGATCGAGGGCGCATGATAAGGCATGCGCGCGGTGGGACCAATTTCCAACGGCGCGGTCTTGGCAAAATCCGCATCCAGTTTCGGAAAGGGCGCATTCACAAAGATCGGCGTCCCCGGCACGGCGATATTCCGGGTAGAACCAAAGGCAATTGTGTTCCCCTCGCCCTCGGCTGCACGGCCCACCCAATCGCGTTGCGCCCGGTTAAAGGGAAGCTCCTCGCGGTCCATGGCAAAGAAATACTGACGGAAGAACTCCCCCAGCTCAGAGAACAAATGACGAAACCGCCCGATCACCGGGTAGTTGCGACGGATTGCGTCCTCGGTCTGGCGACGGTCAATGACAAAGAGGCCCAGCCCCACAAACGTCAAAGCACCGATCGCTAAAACAAAAACATATACCAGCACTTCTAATGCGTTCATGGCAAAACCCATGGCGTCCTCCTTCAGGGCTGCGCGTCAGTCCACGTGGCCCAAACTTGCGATCCTTTATACAGTCGATAAGGGCACCGGGTCGCTAACGCCAAAGAGAACTCACACAACTGTGTTATTCCCGCAAAACAGTGAAATGCGCATCACAGAAATGTGAGTCGACCAAAAAACATTCCGTGGCTTAGCGCGCACCCCCGCGAAATCAAGCTGAACTTTAGCGCGCAGATGTGAACCAAAGCGGTCCATCCACCGTAGCTGCGTCATTGCTTCCAAACCGGAGGCATCTTGGTCAAACAGGAGAACACCCATGCTACGCCGTACTTTTATGACTCTGAGCGCTGTAACCGTATTTGCTCTTCCCGCCTGCGCGGATGGGCACTCCAAGGATATTGTTGATACCGCCGTGGGCGCCGGAAGCTTTACCACATTGGTTGCCGCGGTTCAGGCCGCAGGACTGGTGGACACGCTCAAAGGGGACGGGCCTTTTACAGTCTTTGCCCCAACAGATGACGCATTTGCTGCCCTGCCGGATGGCACAGTTGAAACATTGCTGAAACCGGAGAACAAAGATCAGCTGGTTTCCATCCTCACCTACCACGTGGTTCCGGGCAAAGTCATGGCCGCCGACCTCAGCGATGGGATGATGGCGACAACCGTTCAGGGCAGTGACGTGACCATCGGAACCACCGGCGGTGTCACCGTGGATGGCGCATCCGTGGTGCAGGCCGATATCGCGGCCTCAAACGGGGTGATCCATGTGATTGATCAGGTTATCCTGCCCAAATAAGGCGACCCACTGAAAAACGCGCCGAACCCTCGGCGCGTTTTGTTCGTTTAAAATCGGACACCGGTCTCGGGCTTAATGCACCACCGCATCATCCGGGCGCGGTCGCTCGGAACTGCCGACACGATCGCCAATCACCAAACCCTCGCTCCCGGCGGAAACCGTGACTGCATCGCCGTCCTTGACGTCCCCGGCCAGCAGCATCTCCGCCAGCGGGTTTTGCAGCGCCCGTTGGATCACCCGTTTCAGGGGCCGCGCGCCAAAGACCGGATCATAGCCTTCATCGGCCAACCAGGTCTTGGCCGCCTCATCCAGGGTCAGTTCGATCTTGCGGCCGGCCAGACGTTTGAACAAACGCCCCAACTGGATCGAGACGATGCCGTCCATATCCTCGCGCGCCAAACGGTCAAAGATGATGGTCTCATCCAGCCGGTTCAGGAATTCGGGCCGGAAATGCGCTTTGACCGCGTCCATCACATCGCGTTTGGCATCCGACGCATCCGCCCCTTCGGGCAGCTGGCTCAACGCTTGCGCACCAAGGTTCGACGTCAGGATGATCAGCGTCTGTTTGAAATCAACCGTCCGCCCCTGCCCGTCGGTCAACTGGCCGTCATCCAAAACCTGCAACAAGACGTTAAAGACATCCGGATGCGCTTTCTCAACCTCGTCAAACAACACAACCTGATAGGGTTTGCGCCGCACGGCCTCGGTCAACACACCGCCTTCGTCATACCCGACATAGCCCGGAGGGGCGCCGATCAGACGGGCGACCGCGTGTTTCTCCATAAACTCGGACATATCAACCCGCACCATGGCGCTGTCATCGTCAAACAGGAAATCGGCGACCGCTTTGGTCAGCTCGGTCTTACCCACGCCGGTTGGCCCCAGAAACAGGAACGAGCCGAGCGGGCGGTTTTCATCGTTCAGACCTGCCCGCGCGCGGCGCACCGCGTTGGACAGAGCAGTGACGGCAGCGTTCTGGCCGATGACCCGCGCATGCAGCTCATCTTCCATCCGCAACAGTTTCTCACGCTCGCCTTCCAACATCCGCGACGTCGGGATGCCGGTCCAGCGTTCAACCACACCAGCAATCTGTTCCGGGCGCACAGCCTCATCGACCATACGGCCCTGCTGTTCCTTACCATCCGCTTCGGCCAGCTGTTTTTCCAACGTCGGGATCACGCCATAAGACAGCTCACCTGCGCGGGCCAGATTGCCTTCGCGTTTGGCAATTTCCAGATCGGCGCGCGCCTTATCCAGCTGCTCTTTCACAACCGTGGCCGAGGCCAGCTTGTCCCGTTCCGCCTGCCACTGCGCGGTCATCTCGGACGATTGCTCCTGCAGATCCGACAGTTCCTTTTGCAAGCGTTCCAACCGATCTTTGGAGGCCGCATCCTCTTCCAGTTTCAGCGCCTGTTCCTCGATCTGCAATTGCAGGATCTGCCGGTCCAACGCATCCAGCGCTTCGGGTTTGCTGTCGACCTGCATCCGCAGACGGCTTGCGGCCTCATCCACCAGATCGATCGCCTTGTCCGGCAAGAACCGGTCGGTGATATACCGGCTCGACAAAGTCGCCGCCGAAACCAGCGCCGCATCGGCAATCCGCACCCCGTGGTGCAGCTCATACTTTTCTTTGATGCCGCGCAGAATGGATACGGTATCCTCAACCGTTGGCTCCTCTACCAGAACCGGTTGGAACCGCCGCGCGAGGGCTGCGTCTTTTTCCACATATTTGCGGTATTCATCCAGGGTGGTGGCCCCGATACAATGCAATTCACCCCGGGCCAGCGCCGGTTTGATCAGGTTCGCCGCATCCATGGCGCCATCGGATTTACCCGCACCAACAAGCGTGTGCATCTCATCAATAAACAGCACGATCTCACCGGCGGCTTCGCCAACCTCGGTCAGCACCGCCTTGAGCCGTTCTTCAAATTCACCGCGATACTTCGCACCGGCGATCAAGGCGCCCAGATCCAGCGACAACAGCTGTTTGTCGCGCAAGGATTCCGGCACATCGCCGTTGACGATCCGCAAAGCCATACCTTCTGCAATCGCGGTCTTCCCCACGCCAGGCTCACCAATCAACACTGGATTGTTCTTGGTCCGGCGGCTCAGCACCTGCATCGCGCGGCGGATTTCCTCGTCCCGGCCAATGATCGGATCGATCTTGCCCGCGCGGGCCCGTTCCGTCAGATCCAACGCGTATTTCTTCAACGCGTCATAACCCTCTTCGGCGGTTGCGCTGTCGGCGGTGCGCCCTTTGCGAATGTCATTGATCGCCTCATTCAGCTTCTGCGCCGAGACGTCGCCCGCCACCAGCGCATCCTTGGCCTTGGATTTCACCAACGCCAGCGCCATCAACAGGCGTTCAACCGGCACAAAGCTGTCGCCAGCCTTTTCGGCAATCTTGGCGGCCTCATCCAGAACTTTGGCGGTTTGGCCATCCATATAGATCTGACCTGCATCGCCCGAGATCTTGGGGAGTTTATCAACGGCCGCCTGCACGGCCTCTGCCACGCGGCCAGGGTTGCCGCCTGCCCGCGAAATCAGGTTGCTGGACAGCCCCTGATCATCATCCATCACTGCTTTTAGCAAATGTTCCGGCACCATCCGTTGGTGCCCTTCGCGCAGGGCAATTGTCTGCGCCGCTTGCACAAAACCGCGTGCCCGCTCAGTGAACTTGTTCAAGTCCATCACGTTCTCCTTTTTCAAGCGCCCGGATCACTTGGAACGCCCGCTTGGCAGCACGTCCCGGTTCGGGCCTCACCCTCAGATTTGGGCAGATTCCCCGCCACTTCAAGACTATGCGCCAAATTCGCTTAGATTTCCCTGATCTGGCGCAAATTCGCAGGGACTCACTGGGATTCGGGGGTTTTCAGCTGTGCGTCCCAGCATTAGAACGGCGCAGATCCCCACCAGACCGGAGTGTAGTATAATGACCCAGACCACAGCAGACGACCGCCTGATTGTCGCCTTGGACGTGCCCGATGCGCTGTCGGGATTGAAACTGGCCGAGCAGATCGGCGATGCGGTTTCATTCTACAAGATCGGCCTGGGCATGTTGACCGGTGGCGGGTTGGCGCTGGCCAATGAGCTGAAACAGGAACACGGCAAGCGCATCTTTCTGGATATGAAACTGTTCGACATTGGTGCGACGGTGGAGAACGCGGTGCGCGGTCTGGCGCAGTTTGATCTGGATTTCCTGACCGTGCACGGCGACCCATATGTGGTCAAAGCCGCCAAAGAAGGCGCGGGTGGCAAGGATATGAAAATCCTCGCGGTGACCATCCTCACCTCGCTGGATCGTCAGGATCTGGACGGCGCGTTGATCAAGGACGGTGCGATCAAGGATCTGGTGGTCGAACGGGCCGGAAATGCCCTGGCTGCTGGGGCAGATGGCGTCATCGCCAGCCCGCAAGAGGCCGCATTGATCCGCGCCCTGCCCGAAGCAGAAGGCAAATTGATCGTCACCCCCGGCGTGCGCCCGGTTGGTGCTGACCTTGGTGACCAGAAACGGGTGGCAACACCTGCCAATGCCATTGCCGATGGTGCAGATCACATTGTGGTCGGCCGCCCGGTCTGGCAAGCCGCAGATCCCCAAGCGGCCGCCGCTGCGATCCTGGCAGAATTGGCAAGCCCACAGGCGCAAAACCCAAACCGCTAAAACTGGCTGCGAGTTCCCTAATTCAACGGACCCCCGCCCATTAACGTTTTGGAAATGAATTCGCTTAAATTCGCGCCGACGAGAAATATTTTCCCGACGGCCAAGATCCGCTCACATCACAACAGTTGACGTTTGCGGCAATTACGTCAACCAATTGGGAACGTGAGGTTTTTCCGGATTCGTTCAGGTCTCGTAAAAAATTTGCCTGTGACTTTAAAAGCACAAGCGATTCTTCCCCCATAGATTCACCACCCGCAAACCTTTGCGAAATCGAGAAAATACAGGATCCTATGGTTAGGACACTCCCCTGACGGGTTGTTCTTCCTGTAGCCCGTCAACTTTCCCCCGCATCTGCGGGGGACTTTGTTTTGGAGCGGTCCAGCAAGTGCAAATCCACCATCAATCCCAAATCTCAACGCTCTTTGCGTCCAGGTATTCCTGCAGTCTGAGCTTGAAATTGGGCACCGCTTTGGGATGGGCGCAATAGTCTTCGGGCGTCATCATCTCCCAGCGTTGCCCCTCATCGCCCAGTTGGATCTTGCTGATCTCATCCTCCGGCAAATGCGCGGCAAAAAACCACGAGGTCTCGGCTTCGCCCCTGTATTCGCGCGCCCAAACGATATCGAGCTCTTCCAGCTCCAACCCGATTTCCTCATGGGTTTCACGCAAAGCGCAGGCCTTGGCGCTCTCATCACCTTCGCGCCCGCCGCCGGGCAAATCCCAAAAGGCCGGAAATGGAATGTCCGGTTTGTCATCGCGCAGGATGACCACCAGTTTTTGCCCCAGAAACAGAGCCAGTTTTGCACCCGTAAATGACATCGCTGTCCCTGTAATCGCTAAAGACATTTCTGTGTAGGGTAGATAGGATGTGAACCTGGATCCCGCAACCGACAGCAGTCCCAATGCACGCTCTTTGCCGCGAATGTTTGAGCCTGATCGCTCCCGCCCGCCGCTGCCCCAAGTGCCGCAGCCCGCGCGTGCTTGCCCATGAGGAGCTGTTTGACCTGTCGATCGCCCATATGGATTGCGATGCGTTTTTCGCCAGTGTGGAGAAACGCGACAATCCAGAGCTGGCCGACAAACCGGTGATCGTGGGCGGCGCAAAACGCGGTGTGGTGTCGACCGCCTGTTATCTGGCGCGCATCCGTGGTGTGCGTTCGGCCATGCCAATGTTTCAGGCGCTCAAACTCTGCCCCGATGCGGTGGTCGTGAAACCAAGGATGCAAGCCTATGTCGAGGTCAGCCGCCAGGTGCGCGCACTGATGGATGAGCTGACACCGGTGATTGAACCCCTGTCGCTGGACGAAGCCTTTATGGATCTGACCGGCACCGAAAAACTGCACGGGGCCCCGCCCGCCGTCATGTTGGCGCGGCTGGTCAAACGGATGAAGGACGAGCTGGGCATTACCGGCTCCATCGGGTTGAGCCACAATAAATTCCTGGCCAAGGTCGCGTCAGACCTCGACAAACCCCGCGGGTTTTCGGTGATTGGCAAGGCGGAAACACAGACGTTCTTGCGCGACAAACCGGTCCGGCTGATCTGGGGCATTGGCCCGGCCGCACAGGAATCGCTGGACAAGGCCGGGATTCGCACCTTCAACGATCTGCTGCGTTGGGAGCAGCAGGATCTGATAAACCGCTTCGGCAGCATGGGCGATCGTCTGTATCATTTGGCCCGTGGACAAGACCACCGGCGGGTGTCATCGCGTACGCCGCTAAAGTCTATCTCAAACGAGACCACGTTTTTTGAAGACACCCAGAACATGAAAACACTGGACGGGCATCTGTGGCGGCTGGCGGAAAAGGTCGCCGACCGCGCCAAGGCCCGCGCGCTGGCCGGGCGTGTGGTGACGTTGAAATTGAAACGCGCCAACCATTCCGCGCTGACCCGCCGCACCTCCTTGCGAGATGCCACCCAGATCGCAGATCAGATCTACCGCACGGCGCGTGAATTGTTGGAGCACGCGGTCGATGAAGGACCGTTTCGTCTGATTGGCTGTGGCATCTCTGATCTGGTGCCGGAAACCCAGGCCGATATGACCGCAGATCTTTTGGACCCTCAGGCCGGACAACGCGCCGATGCAGAACGTGCCGCAGACAAGATTCGCCAGAAATTCGGTGAAGGTGCGATTCTCAAAGGGCGCGCGCTGCGCTGACGCCTGGATGCTACTCCGCCGCGATTGGCCGCTGGTCCAACCCCATCGCAATCAACTCGGCCGTCACCTCAGCCAGAACTGCGCGCAGGTCCTCAAATCCGCGGTGCGGTTCGATCCTATCTTCGTCCATGTATAAGGACCGGTCGATCTCAACCTGGACGGCGTGCTGATTGTGGGACGGACGGCCATAGGTCTGCGCAATATAGGCCCCGGCAAAGGGCGCATTGCGCGCAACCGTCAGCCCCGCACGTTCAAAGGCCGATTCGACCTGTTCCATCACCTCACCACTACAGGAGGCGCCAAAACGGTCTCCCAAAACGACCTCGGGCTTGCGGGTGTTGCGCAGATGCGGCTCTCCGATAGCTTCATGGGGCATCGAATGGCAATCGATCAGAACCGACGCGCCAAACCGGCGTTTTCCCCGCAACAACAGATGGTTGAGCTGTGTGTGGTAGGGGTGCCAGTATTTATCAAGCCGCCGTTCAGCCTCTCTGCGGGGTAGTTTGCCGGAATAAATGGACCGCCCATTGGCCACCACCCGTGGAATCACCCCCAGCCCAGAGGCGATGCGCGGGTTCTGCCCCTTTTTCTGCACATCCAGAATCAAAGCCGGATCCAATTCATCCGGTGCGCGGTTCAAATCCACATAGGCCCGCGGCGCCGTGGCCACCAACAAAGGCGCCCCCAGACGTGGCGCATCGCCAAACAATTGATCCACAAACGCGTCGGACGAGCTGCGAATCTGCAAATCGTCCAAAACGGACTGTTTCAGAAAGCTTTCCTGGTAATGATCGCCGCTGTGCGGGGAGGCAAAAACCACCCCGGACCGCAGAACGCGCGGCATTTCCAAATGAAAAGCAGTATCCGTCATTCCGACTCCGAAAATTTGTTACAAGAAACACCTTAGACCGGAATTTCCTTTGCCAAAAGCTCTTGCGCCCTCGTGCGACTCTTATTATAGACCCCTTCACCGGCGCGGATCTCCGCGCCCCTTTACTTTGAGGGGGCAGTGAAGTGCAGGTAATCAGGGGCGATTAGCTCAGTGGTAGAGCACTTCGTTGACATCGAAGGGGTCACAAGTTCGAACCTTGTATCGCCCACCATGATTTCATTGTTTTGATCTGATCCCAGATCACGACACCCGTTAACCCAGGCGCTGGTTCGCGCGCCGCAGGAACAGGAGAGAGGCCATGAAGGTCAAGAACTCGCTCCGCTCGCTCAAGAACCGGCACCGTGATTGCCGCGTTGTGCGTCGCAAGGGCCGCGTTTATGTGATCAACAAAACCCAGCGCAAGTTTAAAGCGCGCCAGGGTTAAGATCCACGCTACGGAATTTTAAAAAGACCGCATCACCCGATGCGGTCTTTTTTTGTTTTGTCCCCATGGGCTACGACAAAGCGCACAGGATTATTCCGAGTGTTATTGTTGGATTTCATTTGCATCTCTCGTAAAAACCTTTAATTGACTTTTTCAGTCGGGTTAATCCCGTCAGAATTCTTCCGCATACGGGACGCACATAAGATGACCACAAAATCGATTTTCCTGGGCGCACTGACCGCTGCCATCGCAACCACAGCCGCTGCCGAAGGTGAGCTGAACCTTTATTCCTCACGCCACTATGACACCGATGAACGTCTCTATTCGGATTTCGAAGAGGCCACCGGCATCACGATCAACCGGATCGAAGGCAAAGCGGACGAATTGCTCGCCCGTTTGGAAGCCGAAGGTGCGAACTCTCCCGCCGATATCCTGCTGACCGTCGACACCTCGCGTCTGGCCCGTGCCAAAAACGCAGGCGTGCTGCAAGCCATCGACAACGCCGTGCTGGAAGAAAAGATCCCCGCCAACCTGCAAGACGCCGACAACCAGTGGTTCGGCTTCTCCCAGCGTTCGCGCATCATCTTCTTTGACAAAGCAGACGTCGCCACCCCGCCGGCCACCTATCTGGATCTGGCCAAGCCGGAATACAAAGGTCTGGTCTGCATCCGCTCGTCCACCAACAGCTATAACCAGACCCTACTGGCCTCGATCGTGACCCACCACGGTGAAGACGTTGCCAAAGACTGGGCCGCTGGCATCGTAGCCAACATGGCGCGTGACCCCCAAGGTGGTGATACAGACCAGCTGCGCGGCGTCGTCTCTGGCGAATGTGAAATTGCAGTCTCCAACACCTATTACTTTGCCCGCGCGATCCGCAAAGACGTCAAAGGCGTGTCCGATCACATCGACAGCATCGGCTGGACCTTCCCCTCGCAAGAAGGCGAAGGCGCGCATATGAACCTGTCCGGCGCCGGCATTGCCGCCAATGCCCCGAACAAGGACAACGCTGTCAAATTCCTCGAATACCTCGCCTCTGACTCGGCGCAGCAGTATTTCTCGAATGGCAACGATGAATTCCCGGTTGTGGCAGGTGTTGAACTGGCCCCAAGCGTTGCGAAACTGGGTGCGTTCAAAGCCGACGATGTGATCCTGTCGGACGTGGCCAAGAACATCCCAACCGCACAGAAGATCTTTAACGAGGTGAATTGGAAGTAATCCACTTCCACGGTTTAACCAGTGAAAAGGCGCGGTTCACCCTGCGCCTTTTTCGTGCCCACACGGCGGCTTTGGATCAGCGCCGACCGACCTGTCGGCAGATCAGCATAACCGGGATCAGGCCAACGGCGACAATCACCAGCGACGGCACCGCCGCCCCTTCTAGCCGCTCGTCCGAGGCCAACCGATAGGCCTGTACCGCCAGCGTGTCATAGTTGAACGGGCGCATGATCAGGGTCGCGGGCAGCTCTTTCATCACATCGACAAAGACAATCAATAGCGCGGTCAGCAGGCTGGGCGTCAACAAGGGCAAATGCACCCGGCGCAACAACCCAATGGGGGATTGGCCCAGCGAGCGCGCCGCTGCATCCATATTGGCATGAACCGTGGACTGCCCGCCTTCGTATGCGCCAAGCGCGGCGGACAGGAACCGCACCATATAGGCCGCAACCAACAGCCAGATCGATCCGGTCACCAACAACCCGGTGCGAATATCAAATGTCGCCTGCATCCAGGCATCGAGCGCATTGTCGAACGCCGCAAACGGCACCATCAGCCCAACCGCGATCACCCCGCCCGGCACCGCATACCCCAGCCGCGCCACATAGGACGCGCCGGACGACAGACGCCCCGGCTGCAACCGCTGGTACACGCCCAGACAGACCGCCGCGACTACAGTGATCAGCGCCGCCGTTCCCGCCAAGGTCAGAGAGTTCTGGAGAAACCGCACATAGCGGCGGCTCAGCAGGTTTTGTTCGGACTCGAGCCCCATATTGACCAGAATGATCACTGGTAGGACAAAGCCGAACAGGATCGGCAGGCCACACAGCACCCAGGCCGCAACTCGGCGCAGGCCGTACAGTTCGGCCGGGGGCATCTTGGTATGTTGTTTGCCAGCTTGGTGATAGCGCGCGCGGCCCCGGCTGACGCGCTCTCCCACCGACAGCATCAGGGAAAACGCCAGAAGGCACAGCGCCAATTGTGCGGCCCCTGTACGGTCGGCCAGGGAAAACCAGCTGGTGTAGATCCCGGTGGCAAAGGTCTGCACCCCGAAATAGGACACTGTACCAAAATCCGCGACCGTCTCCATGATCGCGAGCAAAACACCGGTGGCAATCGCCGGGCGCGCCATCGGCAGGCTGACACGCCAGAACGCCTGCAGCGAGGTATTGCCAAGCGCGCGCGCCGCCAGAAACGCGCCTGCGGTCTGCTGCAAAAACGCCGCCCGCGCCAGCAGATAGACATAAGGGTAAAGCACCAGAACCAGCATCACCGCCGCGCCGGGCAGAGACCGGATTTCCGGGAACCAATACTCGCGCGGCCCCCAGCCGGTGAAATCGCGCAACGTCGCTTGAACGATACCGGGGTGGTCCAACACATGTGTATAGGCATAAGCTAGAACATAGGCCGGGAAGGCCAGCGGCAGCACCAACAGCATTTCAAACAGGCGCACGCCCGGAAAACGCGTCATCGTCACCAACCAGGCGGCACCGACCCCAATGGCAAATGTGCCGATCCCAACCATGGCGACCAAGGCCGCTGTTGTCCCGGCGTATCGGGGCAAAACCGTCTCTGCCAGATGGCCAACCGCATCAAAGCCGCCGGTCAAAGCCGCCAACAAAACAGCGACCATCGGCAGCAAACAGGCGGCGGCAATCACCAGACCGACCGCCTTGAACGCGCCAGAACCCGCACGAGAGCCGCCCCGGCGCCCATGGGCGGCATATGTCTTTTCGGTATCTGTGGCGGTCATGCACGTGCCCCGATATCAGTCTGGTGTCAGATGGTGACCCTATTTCTACCAATATCGTCAGGAATACCAGCCGGAAACCCATGCAGGGCCCATGTGCAATGTCGCATGGCCACGCTTTGGTCACGCCGCCATGCATCAGCGATCAATCGTAAACCCGCTGATCCTCGATCACCAGACCGTCACGCGGCAGCGCGCCAGGGGCGACCACTTCGACCTGCCCTTTCAGCTTGAGGACTTCGACAACGGAGCGGGCAAATTGCATCTGATCGCCGCCCTCGGCCTCGATCTGCACGGTCATCTGGTCCATCTCACCTTCGCGGCTGGCAATGACGCGCGCGCGCTGGATCTCGCTATGTTTGTCGACAAGCACCGCAACCTGTTCAGGGCGCACAAACATCCCCTTGATCTTGGTCGTTTGATCGGCGCGCCCCATCCAGCCTTTGATCCGCACATTCGTCCGCCCACACGGAGACACCCCCGCCAACACCGCGCTCAGATCACCGGTGGCAAAGCGGACCAACGGATAGTCAGGGTTGAGCGAGGTCACAACGACCTCTCCGACCTCACCCGGCACAACCGGGGTGCCGGTGCCCGGCGTCACGATCTCTACCACCACATGTTCGTCGACGATCAACCCCTCCATCGCCGGGCTTTCGTAGGCGATATTACCCAGATCGGCGGTTGCATAGTTCTGCAAACACGTGATCCCACGGTCGGCGTATTCTTGGCGCAGGGAGGGAAACAGCGCGCCGCCGCCCACAACGGCTTTGGAAATACCCAGCTGCACCCCCATGCTATCGGCCTTGTCGAGGATGATTTTCAGATAATCCGGCGTCCCGGCATAGGCAGTCGCCCCAACATCGCGCGCCGCGGTCACCTGCAATTCGGTCTGACCGGTGCCCGCGGGCAAAACCCGTGCCCCCACTGCGCGCGCACCGCTTTCAAAGATCATGCCGGCCGGCGTCAGATGATAGCCAAAGCAGTTCTGGATCACATCCCCTTGGCCAATTCCGGCGGCATGCAGAAATCGACCCAACCGCCACCAATCATGGCCCGCGCTACCGGGTTCATAAATCGGACCCGGCGATTGGAACACATGCAGGATATCGCCCACCGGCACATTGCCAAAGGGCGGATTGTCCTTTTGGGCCCGCACTAGATCCGCTTTGCGCAAGACCGGCAGGCGCGCGAGTTCCCCAAGATCCGCCAGCGGGGCCACATCCTGCAAATAAGCGCCGGGGGTGTTGCACAGATAGGCAATCTGCTGGTTCACCCCTGCCAACAGATCCGCATGACGCGCGTCTTTTGACCGGGTTTCCAACGTGTCAAAAAATTCCATACGATCTGTCCCCCTCAACTCAACCACCGTTTGCGCCGCCGATACGACCGCACATCGCGAAAGCTTTTGCGGCCCTCCTCGGACATGCCGAGGTAGAACTCTTTGACGTCCGGGTTTTCCCGCAGCTCGGCCGCCGGGCCATCCATCACCACACGGCCTGATTCCAGGATGTAGCCGTAATGCGCATACCTAAGCGCGACACTGGTATTCTGTTCCGCCAGCAGAAACGTCACGCCTTCCTGCTCGTTCACTGCTTTGACAATTTCAAAGATCTGCTCAACCAGTTGCGGTGCCAGGCCCATGGACGGCTCATCCAATAAGATCGTCTCTGGCCGGCTCATCAAGGCGCGGCCCATTGCAACCATCTGCTGCTCACCGCCCGAGGTATATCCAGCCTGGCTTTTGCGGCGCTCTTTCAGACGGGGAAAATAGGAATACACCATCTCAAGATCGCGCTTCACCTCGGCGGCGCTATCGCTGCGGGTATAGGCGCCGGCCAGCAGGTTTTCCTCGACCGTCAGATGCTCGAAACAATGGCGCCCTTCCATCACCTGAACCACACCCCGTTTGACCAGGGCCGCCGGGTCCAGTTGGTGCACGTTTTGACCACGGTAATTCACCGTGCCCTTGGTCACCTCGCCCCGCTCGGACTGCAACAGGTTGGAAATCGCCTTGAGCGTTGTGGTCTTGCCCGCGCCATTGCCGCCCAAAAGCGCGGTGATGCCCCCTTCGGGGACCGACAGGCTCACACCCTTCAGCACCAGGATCACATGGTTATAGATCACCTCGATATTATTCACGTCGAGCAGTGACGTCTGCGCCTCATCATCGGTTTTGGCACCGTCCTCAGCCTGTGCAATGTCCAACATGTGTCCTCCTCGCCTCTGGATACCCCGGCCAGTGTGCCCGGCCGGGGCGTGTCGTCGTTACTCGCAACGCTGTGCGATATTGTTTTCCGTCGCAAAGGCGGTGGAATCTTCGGTGATCAGCGCATTGATCACGTCACCATCGGTCTCCTGAAAATCAGAGATCAACGACCAAGTCTGGTTTTCCGCGTCCCATTGGGTCACGCCCACCAGCCCAAGACCGCCGTGGTTTTCACAAGACACGTTGAACGTCGGACCAAAGTTCGGCATGCCAAGACCGGTCATCTTGGCCTCATCAATCACCAGGGCTTCCATCCCGTCGCGCATCATTGCGGGCGAAATCTCGGCCACACCATGCATCTCTTGCGCGGTCTTGGCGGCTTCTACCGCCAGCATCGCCGCATACAGGCCCCGGTTATACAGGACCTTGCCGACGTTGTCGCCAGCCCCCGCCGCAAGACCGGCATCGACCACATATTTCTGCATATCGTCAAACACCGGGAAGTCATCGCCCACATTGTGGAAGGTCACTGCCTTATAGCCATTGGCCTTTGCGCCCGCGGCAATCACGTCATGCTCGGCACCGGACCACCAGACCCCAATGAAATTCTCCATCGGAAAGCGGATGTTGGCGGCTTCTTGAATGGCGACCTGGTTCATCACGCCCCAGCCCCACATGACCACAACATCCGGGCGATCGCGGCGAATCTGCAGCCATTGGGATTTCTGTTCCTGGCCGGGATGGTCGACGGGCAGCAGTTTCAGTTCAAAGCCGTGTTTTTCCGACAGCTCCTCCAACGTGCGGATCGGCTCCTTGCCATACGACGAGTTGTGATACACCAGCGAGATCTTCTTGCCCGACAGATCACCCCCGTTTTCCTCCAACAGATGGTTGATCACGCCCGAGGCACCGTTCCAGTAATTGGCCGGGTAGTTGAACACATGGCTGAATACTTTGCCGTTCGCCGCCGAGGTCCGACCATATCCCATCGTGTGAAGTGGGATGCCATCTGCCGTCACTTTGGGGATCAACTGATAGGTGATGCCAGTGGACAGCGGTTGATAGATCAGCGCGCCTTTGTCCTTGGTCGCCTCATAGCACTCAACCCCTTTTTCGGTGTTATAGCCGGTCTCACACTCGATCACCTGCGCCTTGACGCCGCCGATGCCGCCGTCGCGTTCGTTCACCAGGGTGAAATAGTCGTTGTATCCGTCCGAGAATGGCACACCGCCCGCCGCATAGGGCCCGGTGCGATAGCTCAAATCCGGAAAGACCAGATCCGCGGCGGCTGGTCCTGAGACCAAGGTTACCGCCAGCGCGGCACTCATCAAATTGCGTATCATCGGTTTCGTTCCTCCCATGAAATATCCGATAATTTGACGGGCCGCGTATCGCGTCCTCCTCCCGCCACATGTGTCCATACCCGCGTCAGTGCGGGAACGGCCAAAGTCTCAACTTCTCCTTGGTCACACGCCACATCTGCGCCAACCCGTGGGGCTCCACGATCAGGAAAAACACGATCAACGCCCCCACTATCACCAGCTGGAAATGCACCACGATATCCGTGGGCCAGCCCAGCACATCGACGCCCAACACCTTTAACACCACCGGCAACAGCACCAAGAACGCCGCCCCGGCAAAGGAGCCAAAGATCGACCCCAGACCGCCAATGATCACCATGAACAGAACCAGGAATGACTTCTGGATGCCAAAAGCCTCCCCCACTTCAACCGCACCCAGATAGACCGAAAAGAACAGCGCGCCGGATACGCCGATGAAGAACCCCGACACGGCAAAGGCGGTCATCTTGGCCTTCATCGGATTGACGCCAATAATCTCGGCCGCGATATCCATATCTCGGATCGCCATCCAACTGCGCCCCACTGAACCGCGCGTCAGATTGCGCGCCACCAGCGCACAGAACGTTAGGAAAATCAGACAGAACAGATAAGTCGCCCAGGCTGAAGCATTAGGGCCGGTAATCACAATGCCGAACACCTCGCGCTCCGGCGCGCTGATCTGGCCCGAAGCGGAATTGTTGTAAAACCACGGCACCCGGTTGAACAGCCAGACCAGAAAGAACTGCGCCGCCAAGGTCGCCACCGCAAGATAGAAGCCCTTGATCCGCAGCGACGGCAGCCCGAACACGACGCAAACCGCCGCCGTGATCCCGCCCGACAACAGCACATGCACGATCATCGACACCTCGGGAAAAGTGGTCATCAGCTTGTAACAGCCATAGGCCCCCACCGCCATGAACCCGCCGGTGCCCAGCGACACCTGCCCGCAGTATCCCACCAGAATATTCAACCCAATCGTCGCAATCGCATAGATCAGAAACGGCAACAGGATCGCATTGGCCCAATAGTCATTGATGAAAAACGGGATCACCCCAAAGGCGGCAACCAGCACCGCATAATAGCGCATCCGATCGAACCGGATCGGGAAGGTCTGCCCGTCCGCAACATAGGATGTCTTGAAATCCCCGGCCTCACGATAAAACATAGATACCTCCCCAAACGTCACCGCGTTGCAGCTGCCTTGTTTCAGCCCAATTCATGACGTTTCTCCCATTTTTCCTGCGCTTCATTTCGGATTTCGCGGGTCATCCCGGCCGAAGACTGGGCATATCCCGATCGTTCAGAGGCTTGCACCAGCCTAAGATAGGTAGAAATTCCGGTAAATAAGCCCACCGCCGCCAACAGGCTGGCGACCAAAATCTGGTGATCTGAGTAACCCTCAGCGCTCAACGCCAGATAGCCAAAGGCCCAAAACACTGACCACGCAACAACATTTACCACTGCCAAAAACTTAATCATGGCTGCGCCCCCTGTGTTAACCATCCGTTAACCCATTTGTCGAATTTCGCTCCTTGGCCACATTTTGCCCAATTCTCTGCGCTAGTCTTAATGTGGGTAAAGTGAGTGGAAGACATGACTGCAATTCTGGAGGATCTCCGGCGGCTGGATGCCGCCCGGAAGCGCGGGGATATTTCCCACAGCGTGTATGAAGAGGCCAAAGGTCGTCTCCTTGGCCAGGTCGAAGATGTGCAAATTGTCGCCGAAGCGCCGAACACGGCGAACCGCGCGCATGACCGTTCAGAGCAAGACCGTCCGGGGCAAGAGGCCAACAACCAAGGCCTGTGGAGCCTGCTCCTGGTCGGGCTCCTTGGCGCCGGAATAATGACCTTTGTTTTGGCCCAACTCATCGGCGATCTAACAATTGCCGTGACACTGGTCGTGACCGTTTTTGCAGCCATTCTGGTCAAGGCGGCGAAACGGCTTGAACATTGACCCATCCGCATCGGCTGGTGAGAGAGGCGATCACACGCGTTCAATGATCTTCTCCCCAAACAGCCCCTGCGGACGGAACACCAAAAAGACCAGCGCCAGCACATAGGCAAACCAATTCTCGGTCGCACCGCCCACCAGCGGGCCGATGGCGAATTCAAACAGTTTCTCGCCCACCCCAATGATCAACCCGCCCACAATGGCACCAGGGATCGAGGTAAAGCCGCCCAACATCAAAACCGGCAGCGCCTTGAGCGCTATGAGCGATAGGGAAAACTGCACACCAGATTTGGTGCCCCAGACAATGCCCGCAACCAAAGCCACAAACCCGGCCAGCGACCACACCAGAACCCAGATGAAATTCAGTGAAATGCCAACCGAGAGCGCCGCCTGATGGTCATCAGCCACCGCGCGCATGGCCCGCCCCTGTTTGGTGTACTGGCTGAACATCACGAGCCCCGCGACCAACAGCCCGGCGATCACAGTGGCAACCAGATCCAAATTGTCGATAAAGAAACCATAATCAAAGATTTGGAACGTGGTCTCGTCGATCCACAGGTTGATGCCCTGCGGCAGCCCAACATCCAAGGTCTTCAACTCGGATCCCCACATCAGATCCGCCAACCCTTCCAGGAAATAGGCCAAGCCAATGGTGGCCATAAACAGGATGATCGGCTCTTGTCCGACCAAATGGCGCATCACCAACACCTGCACCAACCAAGCCAACAAGATCATGACCCCGACCGTCAGCCCAATCGCCAGCGCCCCCGGCAGGTTCCATCCAAAATGGGTGATGTGGCCGCCAAAAACTGCGTTAATAAGGTGGGAGAAAGGCACCTGCCCGTTCATGATCCCAACCAAGGTCATGGCTGCAAACAGCGCCATAACGCCCTGTGCATAATTGAAAATTCCGGACGCCTTGTAGATCAACACAAAGCCCAACGCGACCAGCGCGTATAGAACCCCGGACATTAACCCGTTCAGCGTGACTTCCATTGCAAAAACCAGCTGTTCAGACATGATGTTTCTCCTGTGTCATCGTGCGCAGATCAGTCATGGGCCACCCCCAAATAGGCATCGATCACCTGCTGGTTGCTACGCACCTCATCCGGCGTGCCGTCGCCGATCTTCTTGCCGTAATCCATCACCACCACCCGGTCGCTCAGATCCATGACCACGCCCATGTCGTGCTCGATCAAGGCAATCGTGGTGCCAAACTCGTCATTCACATCCAGGATAAAGCGGCTCATGTCCTCTTTCTCCTCTACGTTCATTCCTGCCATCGGCTCATCCAAGAGTAACAGCTTCGGCTCCGCTGCCAGCGCCCGCGCCAGCTCGACCCGTTTCTTCAACCCATAGGGTAGCCGCGCCACCGGCGTTTTGCGGATCGCCTGGATCTCAAGGAAATCAATGATCTGTTCGACCTTCTCGCGGTTTTCCACTTCCTCAGCCTCGGCGCGTCCTTTCCAGAAGGCCTGCTGAAACAGGTTCGCCGACATGTGGTTCAACCGACCCGTCATCACATTGTCCAAAACGCTCATCCCTTGGAACAAGGCGATGTTCTGGAACGTGCGTGCAATGCCCTGACGCGCCACCTCATAGGGGCGCATGGGTTTGCGTTTCTTGCCGTGAAACCAGACCTCACCCTCTTGCGGCACATAGAAGCCAGACATCACGTTCAACATCGACGACTTGCCTGCCCCGTTAGGACCAATAATGGCGCGAATTTCCCCTTCGCGAATGTCGAATGAGATATCCTTGATCGCCTCCACCCCGCCAAAACGCAGCGTGATGTGTTTCATCTCCATCACCACGCCGCCGATGGTACGCCCGTCGGCCGTGACAAACTCTACTGACTGATCCAACATACTACGCTCCATCTGTGCAGATCGCCCAACGGGACGGTGGGCGGGGCGATGTTCGGCGCAGCCGGGCGAGCGTCGTTCCAGCGTCCCTCATTCTGCCGCCTCCAATTGCTTCACGGATGCCGAAATCTCCGCATCCAAAATCTCCAACGTGGCGCTGACCTCACCTTTGCGCCCATCCTCATAAGTCACCTCGGTGCGGGCAAAGACGCGGCTTTCACTCGCATACAGCGCTGCCAGAATGTCCTGATATTTTTCTTCCACAAAGGCGCGGCGCACCTTCCGGGTCCGGGTCATCTCGCCGTCATCGGCGTCCAGTTCCTTGTGCAAGACTACAAAGCGATGCACCTGACAGCCGGACAGCATCTCGTCTTCAGCCACCGACCGGTTCACCTCTCCCACATGAGAAGCGATGGATTTCAACACCTCCGGATGCCCCGCCAGCTCTTGGTACGAAGCATAGGCGATATTGTTGCGCTCAGCCCAATTCCCCACCGCAGTCAGGTCGATATTGATGAATGCCACACAGCGGTCCCGCCCGTTGCCAAACAGAACAACTTCCAGGATATCGGGATAAAACTTCAGCTTATTCTCAACAAATTTGGGGGCAAACATCGCACCGTTGGCCATTTTTCCCACGTCCTTGGCCCGGTCGATGATCCGCAAATGTCCGCTTGCGGCTTCAATAAACCCCGCATCCCCGGTCGCCACCCAGCCGTCTTTGTCCTTGGTCTTCATAGTGGATTCCGGGTTCTTGAAATACTCCACAAACACCCCCGGCGAGCGGTAGAAAATCTCACCGGTCTCGTCGATCTTCAGCTCCACATTGGGCGAGGGCACCCCAACAGTGTCCGCCCGAACTTCGCCATCAGGCTGCTGGGTGATAAAAACGGTCGCTTCGGTCTGCCCATAAAGCTGCTTCAGATTGATCCCAAGCGAGCGGTAAAAGTCGAAAATCTCCGGCCCGATCGCCTCACCGGCCGTATACCCCACCCGAATTCGACCATAGCCCAGCGTGTCCTTTAACGGTTCATAGACCAGCACATTGCCTAGCACATATTTTAGACGGTCCAGCAAGCCCACCGGTTTGCCATCCAGAATGCGCCCACCAACTTTTTTGGCGTGCGCCAGAAAATGGTGGAACATGCGTCGTTTCAATGACCCTGCATCCTCCATCCGGATCATCACGCTGGTCAGCTGTCCCTCAAATACCCGTGGTGGGGCAAAGAAGTAGGTCGGCCCGATCTCGCGCAGGTCGGTCATCATGGTCTCGGGACTTTCGGGGCAGTTGGTGCAGAACCCACACCAATAGGCCTGCGCCACGGAAAAGATGAAATCCCCAACCCAGGCCATCGGCAGGTAGGACAGAATACTGTCATCAGAACTTAGCTGATCAAACTGCGCCGAATTGCGCGCAGTCTCGATCACATTACGGTTGGAGAGCACCACACCCTTGGGCTTGCCCGTGGTGCCCGACGTATAAAGCATCACGCAGGTGCTGGCATAATCCAACGCCGCACGCCGCGCGTTCAGCTCATCCGCCAGGGCCAGCGCCGCCTTGCGACCTTGGGCCTGCAAAGCTTTGAAACTGTGTAGCTGCCCGTGGTCATATTTGCGCATCCCCCTGGGATCGAGGTAGATCATCTGCTCCAGCGCGGTCAGCTGCTCTTGTACCTCCAGAACCTTGTCGACCTGCTCCTGATCGCCCGCAATCACAAACCGCGCACCGCAATTGGCCAACACATAGGCCATCTCCTCGGCCACCGCGTCCTGATAAAGCGGCACAGGCACACCGCCTACCGCCTGTACGGCCACCATGGACCAATACAAATAGGGGCGGTTGCGGCCAATAACGGCGACATAATCACCGGGTTTTAGCCCCAGGTCCAACAGGCCCAGCGCCAAAGCCTCGACTTCTTTTTCGGTTTCGGCCCAGGTCCAGCTTTGCCAGATCCCATATTCCTTCTCGCGGTAGGCGGGCCGATCTCCGTATCTCTCAGCATTTCGCTGCAACAAGGTCGGCAGGGACATCTCCCTGCCTGCATTCGCACGCACCTCTGCCATATGTTCTCCTCCCAACCCGCCCCCCATGTTTGGCCGCGTGTCCTCCAACACCATCGGCCCCGGGAGTGGGACTGAATGCATAATCATAGTTAATCTTGTCAGTAAGTTTTCCCAATCATTACGAATTGTTTCAGCGGCCCACTTTCGTTAAGGCTTCAGAAACGTCGCGGCACAAAACGGTCGACATGCTTGCCAAATACGCGTTCGATGGTACCCATGAGAGGCATTCATGGACCGGACTGACGCATCATACGCCACAATGACCCAGGCCGGGTTGAACCTGATCGCCCAGGCCATGTCGATCTATGACCGCGACCTCTGTCTGGCCGTCTGCAACCAGCGCTTTCAGGATATGTTCAACCTGCCAGAGGCATTGGTCACCCGCGGCGCGCCGTTTGAAGACACGATCCGCTTTATCGCGCAAAGCGGTGATTATGGCGCGATCGCCGATCTCGACGCCTTTGTAGCGCGCCGCGTCGCCCAGGCAAAAACGTTCGATCCGCATTACTTTGAACGGGCGCGCCACAACGGTCAGGTGATCTCTATCGAAGGGTCCCCCCTTCCAGAAGGCGGCTGGGTCACGGTCTATACCGATATAACCCGCCCCAAACGGATCGAGGCCATGCTGCGCAGCCGGTCTGAAGAGCTGTCGGGTCAGCTCATCGCCCATACCGAGGAACTGTCGGCCACCAACCGCAAACTTGCCGCGTCAAACACCGCCCTTGCGGCGGCAAAACGCGATGTCGCCATCAGCGAAAGCCGCATTCGACTGACAACCGAGATGATGCCCGCCCATATCGCCCATCTGGACGAACGTGGGTTCTACACCTTTACCAATCGCCGTCTCAGCAGCGTGTTTCCGGGCCGCCCCACCGAAATTCTAGGCCTGCACATCGCTGAGGCGTTGGGCATCTCTGCCTTTGCCCGAATCGAACCTCATCTGATTGCCGCCTACAAAGGCGAACGTCCGGTGTTTGAATTTACCGAAGATCACGACAGCCGCCGCATTCGTGTCGCTCTGACCCCGGATGGCGGCGGCGGTGTCTATGTCCTGTCGATGGATGTGACCGAGGAAACCCAGGCCCGTGTCGCCCTGCAACAGACCCGGCGCCGGGATATGGCCGCGCAGATGACCAACGGGCTGGCGCATGATTTTTCGAACCTGTTGACCGTGATCCTAGGCATTCAAAGCAAGCTGTCCAAAATGGATCTGGGTGCTGAAGCCACGCAGCTGATCACCGCCACCCAATCCGCCGCCGAACGGGGCGGACGCCTGCTGCACCGGATCTCGCAGATGACTGGGCAGCGTCCTTTGCGTCCCCAGGCCACCATCCTCGCCGCACTGCTGGAAGAGTTGAAAATCCTCGCCTCACCCTCTTTGCCGCGCGGTGTAGGTTTGTCGGTGATCAATCACACCAAACCACACGCTCTGCTGCTGGACGCAGGTAAGTTGCAAGATGCATTGCTGAACCTGATCCTGAACGCCCGCGACGCCTGTGGGGCCTCTGGCCAGATCACTGTCAGTGCGCATGAGGTCGGCCGCACATGGATCGAAATCAGCGTTATCGACACCGGGCCTGGCTTCTCGCCCGAGGCGCTGGAACAGGGGCTGAACCCGTTTTTCACCACCAAGGGCAGCAATGGCTCCGGCCTTGGGCTGGCGATGGTCTATGATATGGTGAAACTGAACGGCGGCGATGTCCGGTTGGGCAACACAATCTCGGGCGCCAGCGTCACATTACGCCTGCCGTTCCGCCTGGCCCCCGATGCCAAGGGCGGCATGGCGCTTTTGGTGGAAGACAGCGAAGAACTGCGTGCCACCTATCGCGACATGCTCACCGATCTCGGCTATTCGGTGATCGAGGCCGAGACCGCCAATGACGGCCTTGCCCTGGCGCGTGATCTGCCGGAAATTGTGTTAATCTTGTCCGACGTCAAACTCAAAGGCAGCGAAACCGGGTTAGATCTGCTGGACGGACTGGACCGCACCCGCCCTTGGCCACCGGTGATCCTGATGACCTCGGCTGTGACCGCCGACCCGATATTCCGCTCTGCCCTCAAGAAAGCGCCCGTTTTGCAAAAACCCTTCACAACCGCGCAGCTGGCCGCATTGATCCGACCGGAGACCCCGACATGAGCGCGCTGGTCACCATATTGGATGACGAGCCGGACATCCGTCAGCTGCTGTGCGAAACGCTGGAGGACGCGGGGTTCCGGGTGCAATCCTTTGGCCGCGCGCGTGAGTTTGAGGCCGCGTTGAAGCGGATCACCCCGGATGTCTGCCTGATCGATCTGTCATTGCCCGACACCGATGGGTTGGCGCTGGTGCACCGTCTGGGCCAGGACCACGGGGCTGCGGTGATCATCATTTCCGGTCGCGCGCAGGTGCAGGACCGGGTGGCGGGGCTGGAACTTGGCGCCGACGACTACATCACCAAACCCTTTGACCCTATCGAGGTAGTCGCCCGCGTCCGCGCCCGCCTGCGCAGTGGTCCCCGCGCGGGACATGGCGCCTCGGCAAAAAACAGCGCACGGTTCACCGGCTGGCAGGCGCATTTCGACCGGTTTCTGCTGAGCGATGAGAACGGAGAAGACGTGCCGTTTTCTCAGGCCGAAGGCGAAGTACTGCGCCTGTTTCTGGAAAACCCCAAACGGCTGATCTCACGCGCACAGATGCAGGAACACCTGGGTGGTGCGGCCGGCGAAAGCTTTGACCGCGCTATGGATGTACGCATTTCCCGCCTCAGAACCAAGCTGCGGGACGACCCCAAAAACCCCAAGCTGATCAAAACGATCTACGGCGCCGGGTATATTTTTCTGGATGACGTGCAATGGTAATAAAGGTTAACAATATATAGTTGTTAACCGTGCAAATTCATCCATATATAGGTTGAATCATAGGTATTCTCACGATAGCATAACCCTATGACGACCTGTTTGCTCTATAATCAAAGCGAACTCCAGCCCCCGCGGTATTATCGGATCGAATTGGCGATGAACCTCTTTTCCGAGATTTCCGTGTTGCGCGAATGGGGGGTGTCGGGCAGCGATGGCCATACGATGATTAATATCTATGGCAACCTGCGCGAGGCCTCGATTGCTGCTGATGAACATCGCAACCGCATGATCAACAAAGGCTATTTTCGCGACACGCTGGACGCTTAAGGCGCGACACATCCGCCGCCGCGCTGCATTGCGTAAATGCGGCGCTCGGTCATATTCCAGAAACTTGTTTCGCGTGCGAAACATACAAAAATGGAATATGTTATTTTCCCCCTGTTCACGAACCGCACACCTGCCTAAATCCTGAGGGACGACAGGCAGGAGACCCCCATGAGCCAGATAACCCTGGTCCGCCACGGACAGGCCAATACCGGCGCGCGCGACGAAGCAAGTTATGACAAGTTGAGCGACCTTGGCCACCAACAGTCGCGCTGGCTCGGCGATCACCTGCGTGCCACCGGATATCACTACCCGCGCGTCTTTTCCGGCACCCTGACTCGCCATGTGGAAACCGCACAGTCCATGGGTTTTGCAGACTCGATTGTGCAAGATCCGCGCCTGAACGAGATGCAGTATTTCTCCCTCGCCAAAGCGTTGGAAGAGCAGTTTGGCGAACCGATCCCAACCGAGCGCGAAGATTTTGCCGACAACGTGGTAAAGGTCTTCTCTGCTTGGTCCGAGGGTCGCATTGCACAGCCATATGAAACCTGGTCGGATTTCCAGGCGCGCACCCAAGCCGCGTTGCAAGAGATCGCAGCAGGCGAAGGCCCAGCGCTGGTCGTGACCTCTGGCGGAGTGGTTGGCATGATCATGCAATTCTGTCTGGACCTAGACCCCAAGGCCACAGCCCGCATTGTATTGGCCACGATGAATTCTTCGCTCCACCGACTTTATATCGCGAACGGCGTGATCAGCCCCGATCTGTTCAACGCGGTGCCCCATCTCGAGGCCCAGGACCGGCGGTTCGCGCAGACCCACCTCTAGTTCTCAGGAGAACACTCATGCAATTGTATTTCTCACGCCACAGTGTAGCCAGCACCGTTGGCATCGCCTTGGAAGAAGCAGGGCTGGAGTTCGAAGCGGTCAAAGTGGATTTCGCCAATGGTGCCCAGACCAAAGAACCCTACACCAGCCTGAACCCCAAGGCGCGCGTGCCCACATTGGTCCACGGTGAAAACACAATGACCGAAGCCGGGGCGTTGTTGGAATATGTCGCGGACCTTGCGCCGGATGCAGGTCTGCGCCCCAGTGACCCGGTGCAGGTGGCCCGCATGCGCGAAGCGATGTTCTATTTCGCGTCCACCATGCATGTGAACCACGCCCACAGACAACGCGGCGCCCGGTGGGCCAGCCTTGAGACGTCGCTTGACGATATGCGCAAAAAAGTGCCCGAAAACATGGCCGGATGCTGCGCATATGTCAGTGAACATATGCTGCAAGGTCCCTTTGTCCTGGGCAATCAATTCTCACTTGCGGATATATATCTCTATGTGATCTGTACTTGGCTTCAGGACGATGGGGTCAACCTGGATGATTTCCCCAAGATCCAAGACTTTATCAAGATGATGGAGTCCCGCGCATCGGTCAGAGCCGTTCAGGAACGCGGGATGATGTAAGGAACGACGGATATGACACATCTTTGGGTGCGCGCGGAACAACGAGCCAACGAAGATCGCGTAGGGCTGACACCCGCCGGGGCCAAAGCCCTGATCGACGCTGGGATTACAGTTACGGTTGAAGAAAGCGCCACCCGGATCATTCCGCTTCCAGGTTACGTTGACGCAGGCTGCGCCATCACCGCAGAAAACAGCTGGCCCGATGCCCCGCACGACGCCATCGTCTTTGGCCTCAAAGAACTGCCGGAGGACGGCACCCCCCTGCCCCATCGCCACATCATGTTCGGCCATGCCTTCAAAGGGCAGCACTCTGGCAAAGCCCTGCTGGATCGGTTCAAGGCCGGCGATGGCACGCTCTATGATCTGGAATATCTGGTGGAAGAAAACGGTCGCCGCGTTGCCGCCTTTGGCTATTGGGCGGGCTACGCCGGTGCGGCCGTCACGCTGAAAGCTTGGATCGCGCAACAATATGGTGCGCAGTGTGATGCGGTCAGCTCCTATGCCAACAAGGACGATCTGATCGCCGAACTTGCCAGCGCCATGTCCGACCTGAAAACCTCGCGCCCCAATGCCATTGTCATCGGTGCCAAAGGCCGCGTTGGGTCCGGCGCTGCGGATCTATGCGAAACAATGGGCGTCCCCGTGACCAAATGGGACATGGAAGAAACCGCAGCAGGGGGCCCATTCCCGGAAATCCTGCAGCACAATCTGTTCTTCAACTCAATCCTGGCCCGCCCCGGCACGCCGGTCTTTGTGCCCACGACCGCCCTGACCGCAGACCGCGCCTTGTCGGCGATTGGCGATATCGCCTGTGACCCCGACAGCGATTACAACCCGGTTCCGGTCTATGACACCGCCACCAGCTGGGACGACCCCGTGGTCCGTGTGGCCGACGCGCCGGTGCTGGATGTGATGGCCATCGACAATCTGCCCTCTCTCCTGCCGCTGGAAAGCTCCGAGGATTACGCCGCGCAGCTCTTGCCGTCGCTCTTGACCCTTGGCGATCTGCAGGCAGGCGTATGGGGCCGCGCATTTGAGACATTCAAAAAACATGTGCCGGATTAACCGGCCCGCTCTGGGAGAAATTTGATGACAATTCATTGGTGTGGAACTGGCCTTTCGGCCATTCCCGGCTTGCGTCGCCTGTTGGAAAACGGACACGCGGTCACTGTCTGGAACCGAACCACGGCCAAAGCGCAGGACGCGGTCGGCGATTTGACCCAGGATGTTCGCGTCTTTTCGATCGCCGATCTCACGGACGCGCTGCAGGCGGGCGACATAGTGGTCTCCATGCTGCCCGGTGATCTGCATGTGCCCTTGGCTCAGCTTGCGATCTCCAAACAGGCGCATTTTGTCTCTTCCTCCTATATCTCGCCAGAAATGCGCGCGCTGGATGCACAAGCCAAATCCGCGGGCCTCTGTCTGGTCAATGAAATCGGGTTGGATCCCGGCATCGACCACTTGATGGCCCATGCGCTGGTGGACGCCTACAAAACCTCACCCGCCTGTGACGCGGATAACGACCTGAGCTTCATCTCCTATTGCGGCGGGATCCCGAAAACACCCAACCCCTTCCGCTACAAATTCAGCTGGTCCCCGCTTGGCGTTCTAAAGGCGCTGCGCTCGCCGTCCCGTTCGCTGCGTAACTTTGAAACGCTGGATGTGGCCCGGCCGTGGGACGCGATCTCCACCTACACCGCCCCTTTGCCATCACCCGAAAGCTTTGAGGTCTACCCCAACCGCGACTCGTTGCCCTTTGTGACGCAGTACGAATTTGCCCCCGACTGGAAGGTCCGCGATTTCGTGCGTGGCACCTTGCGGCTGAACGGCTGGGCCGAGGCCTGGAAAGACGTCTTTGCTGAGGTCGAAACACTGGACGGCGCCGCAGGTGACGCCCGCCTCAAAGCGATGTCAGATCAGTTCTGGACAGAGAACGCATATGACACGGACGAGGCCGACCGCGTGGTGCTCTGTGTGGCGCTAAAGGCCGAAAAAGAGAATGTGGAACAATGGCATAAATCCTATGTGTTGGACGCTTGGGGTGATGCGCGCGGCACGGCGATGGCGCGACTTGTCTCGGTCCCCGTATCCCTCGCGATTGAGGCGGTATTGGCGCAAAAGCTGAAACCCGGTGTCCAGGCGGCCACTGCCGATCTGGAATTGATTACTGCCTGGATGGGTGAAATTTCACAGCTCGCCCAACATGTTGCAGTCATCGACCATCTCAGCTGAGTGACGTGGTGGAGGGCGCGTCACCAGACGCGCCTTGCGCCCATCCAAAGAGGGCAACCTCCCCCGATCGCCCGCGCAAGCCCGACATTTGCAGCGCAATCCACCCCGCGCGCGCGGGCGCGTTTGCGGGCAGGGCTGCGTCCAAGGTATCCGCCGAAACAATCAGTTTTTGCTGCGTCGGTTTACAGGCATCCTGCAAGCGCGCAGCGACATTCACCGTGTCGCCCAAAACCGTGTATTCCAACCGTTCCTGCGTGCCGACAACGCCCAGAAACACCGGCCCCAGATGCAGACCGACACCCACGGCAACAGGATCTTCGCCATCTGCCCGCAACCGATCCGACCAGGTCGCAATCTCAGCCAAGATCGCCTGCGCGCAGGCAATCCCACGGGCGGCCTCTTGCTCCCCCACGAAAAACACCATCGCCGCGTCGCCGATGTATTTGTCGATGACACCGTCATGGGCTTGGACCGCCCGTTCAATCCGGCGGCGGAATTCGGTGATAAAGGCGCCCACTTCATCCGGCGCGCGTCCTTCTGACCAGCGGGTGAATCCACGAATATCGACAAACAGCACTGCCGCCTGCTGCTGTTGTCCCTGGCGCAGGGCATCCGGGTCCTGTTCGGCCAAATCGCCAACAATCTGGGCCGGCAAATAGCGCGTCAGCTTGGCCTTTTGGGTGGCTTCGCGAATGGAATGGCGCAACAGCCTGCGGGTGCGCAGGGCGGCGACCACCAAAACACTGCCGGCAAAAGCAACCATCGCCAGACGCGCCACATTCGGTTGTCGGCGCAGGGTAGATTGCAGTTGGCGCAGCGTGTCCTCGACCACCACATCCGGCATGATCGGCAGCAACAGACCATGGCCAACCACGATCATCACCACCGTATAGATCTGGATCGCGGGATTGAACCGCAGCACCGCAAAGGCCAGGGTGATCGGCATCAACCAGACCGACGGCATAACAAAAACATTGTCCCCCGGCAGGCCCGAGTTCACCACGCTCAGCGTGGAATTTGCCACTAAAAACAAACAGTCCGCTGTGGCTACAATCCAGATCATCCAGGCGCGGAACCAGCCGCGATGCAGCATCCACAGGCTCAGAATACCCAGCACCATATAGGCTGCAAGGGTTGCAACCGCGATCAGGATCTGCCGGTGGATATAGGCGCGACCCTCAACCGGGACTTCGGTCACCACAAAAAAGATCGTCAGGAACAAACCGATTGAGACGGCGATCCGCAGCCGCGCCACCACGCGTTCCGCATCAATCTGCGCCTCGCGCAGCAGCGAGCGCGCCACGCTGGCCTGCCCTGTGCTGCGAAACGGCTTCAGCAGATCACCCATCGCTGCCCAGCAACGTCATCTGGCGTGGCTCCACTTCGACGGCACCGGGGTCTTCCAACTCACCACTTTGCGAGACAACGCCCATCGCTTCAAACCGGCGGGCCGAGGGCAAGACGCGGGATTCCAACGATCCCACCGCTTTGTTGTAGTGGTTGACCGAAGCCGAGAGGGATTTCCCAACCGAGGCAAGATTGCGAGAAAACGTGTTCAATCGATCATACAGATCCTTGGCCGTTTTCTGCACTTCGATTGCGTTTTCGGCCATTTTCTCTTGTTGCCAGCCATAGGCGATGGATTTGACCAGCGCCATCAACGTGGTTGGCGTCGCGATCAAGACTTTATGTTCAAAGGCATATTCGATCAGACCCGCGTCCGCCTCGACCGCTGCCGATACGAATGTCTCACCTGGGATGAACATGACCACAAAATCCGGGGTTTCTCCCAGAGCGGATTGATAGGCCTTGGAGGACAATTGTTTCACGTGGGTCCGAACGTGTTGCGAGTGGCGCTGCAGATGGGTTTCTTGCTCCTGTGGCGTCTCTGCCTCAATCGCGTCCAGATAGGCTTCCAGTGGGGTTTTGGCATCGACGATGATCGAGCGACCGCCGGGAATGCGTACCACAGCGTCGGGGCGGCGCTGGCCTGCGTCGGTGTCCATGGACTTTTCCAGCTCGTAATCCACGTGTTCGCTCATGCCGGCCATCTCGAACACCTGACGCATCTGCATCTCACCCCAGCGACCGCGGGTTTTAGGGGCGCGCAGGGCCTGCACCAACCGCCGGGTTTCGCCACCCAGCGCGGCTTGACCATCGGCCAGATTCTTCACCTGTTCCTTGATCGCGCCATAGGCCTCGTTGCGGGCCTGCTCGATTTCCTTGATCCGTTCGCCAAATTTGCCAAGCTTTTCGTCCAGCGGTTTGACCAGGCTTTCGATGGCTTGGTGGCGTTTAGCCAAATCCTGATCTGCGGTTTTGCTGTGGGTCTGGAACCGTTCGCTGACCAGATTCAGGAAGCTTTCGGAGTTCTGTTTCAACACGCCCGACGCGAGCGAGGAAAACTTATGCTCCATCTGCTGGTTCATCTGGCGCAGCTCTTCCAGGCGGGCGGCGTGTTGTGCAGACATCGTCTTAATTTCGGCCTCGGCCTTGTGACGGGCAACCAGCTCGTTTTCGTGGATCCGACGCAGGGTTTTGGTCTCCCCTTCCAAATCCGGCAGCCGGGCGACCTCGGCCTCTAATGCGGCGACGTGACTGCGCAGATCGCTGTTTTCCCGTTGCGCCTGTGCGATTGCCGCGCGGCTGCGGTTGAGGTTCACCAGAAGGAACAGCGTCAACGCGACCAGTCCCGCGACCGCATAATGCAGCGCCGTCAGGGCGGCGGGGTCAAACGGCAGGTTTAGGTTTTCCAAATCGCGCTCCGTTAGCTGCGGCCAAAAAGCCGTTCGATGTCGGCCAGTTTGAGTTCTACATATGTGGGTCGGCCGTGGTTGCATTGGCCGGAATGGGGAGTCGCTTCCATCTCGCGCAGCAGGGCGTTCATCTCTTCCCCGCGCATACGGCGTCCCGAGCGGATCGATCCGTGACAGGCGACCCGGCTGAGGATCGCCTCGAGCCGGGATTGCACCAGTTGGCTTTCGCCTTGGTCGGCGAGTTCATCCAGAATGTCGCGCAACATGGCTTCGGCGTTGACTTCACCCAGGATCGCAGGTGTTTCACGCACCGCCACAGCATTTCCGCCGAAAGGTTCGATACTGAGGCCAAATTTGCGCAGGTCTTCCGCGACTTCAAGCAGGCGGGCACAGTCGCCGTCTGACAATTGCACGATTTCCGGGATCAGCAACCCTTGGGCCGTGACACCGTTTTCGGCCATCTGAGTTTTCAATTGTTCATAGACCAGACGTTCATGGGCCGCGTGTTGGTCAACGATGACCATGCCGTCCTGGGTCTGGGCGATGATGTAGTTTTCATGCACCTGCCCGCGCGCCGCACCAAGGGGGAGATGTTCGGTTTTCGCGTCAACGCTTGCGTCCGTCGCGGGGTCAGGCGTGGTCACCACGCGTCCGCTGTAGCTGTCGGCCATATCCGCAAAGCCGTGTGCGGCTGTGGGATGTGGCGGCGCAGGCATGAAATCCGGACGTTGCGCAGCATAGGATGCAGCCCGCGCACCAGAGGACGGACGCTCCATCTGATACGCCCGCGGGGCGCCGCTGGCGGTTGGCTCTTCGGGACGCATCGCCCCCAAAGTGGCCCCGGCGACGGTTGAAGACGCGCGATGTCCGGCCTCGGCCAAAGCATGGCGCAGGGAGGAGACGATCATCCCGCGCGCAAGGCCGGGATCGCGAAACCGGACCTCGGATTTGGCGGGGTGGACGTTCACATCAACTAGGGTCGGATCGCAGTCGATAAACAGGGCCGCCGCCGGGTGACGGTCGCGGCTGAGGAAATCCATATAGGCAGCACGCAGGGCACCGGTCAGCATCTTGTCCTTTACCGGACGCGTGTTCACAAACAGGAACTGGCTGACCGCCGCACCCCGCGAATAGGTCGGCAGCGCGGCATAGCCATAAAGGCGCAGCCCTTCGCGTGTGGCATCAATCCGCAGGGCGTTTTCGGCAAAATCGCGACCGATCACATGGGACAGCCGCCCGTGCAGCGCGTCAAACAGGTCGCCCGACAAAGGATCGGCGCGAAAGGTCACCCGCCCGTCCCCGCCGCCCGACACATCGCGCAGGATGAACCCAACCGAAGGTTCGGCCATGGCAAGCCGTTTGATGGTGTCAGAAATCGCCTGGCTTTCGGCCCGGTCCGAGCGCATGAATTTCAACCGTGCAGGCGTGGCAAAGAACAAATCGCGCAACTCGACAATGGTGCCTGCGCGCAGAGCGGCAGGTTTCACGGGCTCCATCGTGCCGCCCGAGACACGGATTTGCGCCGCGTCCTGCCCTTTGGCCCGGCTGGTGATCGTCAGGCGGCCCACCGCGCCCAGGCTGGGCAACGCTTCGCCGCGAAACCCAAAGGTGTGGATGTTCAACAGGTCCGAGCCGTCAATCTTGGACGTGGCGTGCCGCGACAGGGCCAGTGGCAGATCATCGGGCGTCATGCCAACCCCATCATCGGTGACCCGGATCAGGGTTTTGCCACCGTCTGCGACCTCAACAGTGATGCGGGTGGCGCCGGCATCAATGGCGTTTTCCACCAGCTCCTTAACCGCCGAGGCAGGACGTTCGACCACCTCACCCGCTGCAATACGGTTGATGGCGCTGTCGTCCAGTTGGCGGATGACAGGGCGGGTGTCGCCTTGTGGTTTGGGGCTGATTTGGGGGTTGGCGATGCTCATACCTCTAAATTTAGCATGGAGGGCCATGATTCCGCCAGCAGCGAATTTGGCGGTGGTCAGACGCCTGCGGGCGCTCCGGCGCGGGTGCGGCAGGGGCCAAAGCGCGCGGCGACGGCGAGGATCACGCCGGAGACGGTGGCGATCATACCAGCCGCAGATACCGCATCATAAAGGCCCAACCACAAGGGGCCGTAGCCCGCCAGCACATAGCCCAGGATGGCGGAAAGGGCCGCGAAACCAACGCTCCAGGCGATTTGGCGTTCCAGCCGGTTGGTCATCATCCGGGCCGCTGCCGGAGGGCAGATGAACATGGCGATCACGATAATCGACCCCACCGCATCAAAGGCCGCAACGGCGGCAACGGCCGCCACCACCACCAGCGCCAGGCCAAGCGGGGTGGTGGTGATCCCGACCGATTGCGCAAAGCCTTCATCAAAGGTTGAGATCTTGAGAGCACGCCAGAAGATCGCGATAAACAGCCCCGTCAGCACCAGCACCAATGCCATGCGCGGCAGCTCGGGCGGTAAACCGGCCAGCGCCAGCGGGTCCAGCAGCGAAGCCCAGCCGGTGGCGTCCAGCCAGATCAAGCTTTCCAGATTGCCATAAAGCGCATGTTCCACGTCCAGATGCACGCTGGATGTGTCGGTCTGTTCCAGCAGCAAAACCCCGCCAGCGAACATGGTGGTAAAGACCACGCCCATCGCGGCACCGGGTTCAATGCGGCCCAAACGGCGGATCCCCTCTATCAAAAGCACCGCGATCAGGGCAGCGCCGGCCGCACCAATCATCATCGGCCAGGTGGAGATCACACCAGTGAGAATGAAAGCCACCACGATCCCCGGCAACACCACGTGGCTGATCGCATCACCGATCAAGGCCTGACGGCGCAGCAGCAGAAAATTCCCCGGCAAGGCACAGGCAATCGCTGCGCAGGTGCCAATGGCGATGGGCGGCAGGGAGAGGGGGACAAATTCAGCGCCGCTCATGTGGGAATCTCCTGGGGCGCACCGATTTTGGCATCGATCTCTCGGATTTCATCAGGGGTCAGCACGGTTTCGATAGCGCGCAGCCCATCATAGAGCTCGGCGGCGGGTTCCTGCGCGTGATCGCGGCGCAGGATTTCCCAGCGTTTTTCGTCCCTCAACGCTTTGGCCGCACGGGCGCGTCCCGTCTCAGTCGCCACGCCATCCCGGCGCACCAGACCGGCGCGACCCAACAAACGCAGCGTGAGGTTTTCATAGATCGGCTGCCCTTGGGCCAGAGCCAACAGCCCCTGACGCAGATGCACCCGGCGTTGGAACCGGCGTTGGCGGATGACTGCGGCCAAGACGCCTCGGCTGGGGGCAAAGAACAGCGACAGGGCAAAAAGGCCCGCGCTCATCAACACAATCAACGGTCCGGTGGGCAGGTTCGGCGCCGAGGCAGAGACGCCCGCGCCGACATAGGCCGCAGCCGCGCCAAAGAGCCCGGCCAGAAGCACCACGATGTCGGACCGTTCGGACCAGAACCGCGCGGTGACGGCGGGAATGATCAGCAGGGCGACAATCAGGATCAGACCAACGATTTTGAGGCCAATCACTGTGACCGCCATAACCAGCCCCATCATCAACATATCGACCTGGGGCACGTTGATCCCTTGGGCTGAGGCATATTCCGGATCAAAGGAGACCAATGTCAACGCGCGGCGGGTCAGCGCGATGATCACCAGAGTTGCTGCACCGCCGCCTGCGATCAGCAGCGCGTCGTTGAACAACATGCCAGCGGTGGAGCCGAGCAGGAACCCTTCGAGCCCGGCTTGGCGGCCGATCCCTGCAGTCTGGATCACGGTCAAAAGCACCACGCCAAAGCCAAAGAAAGTGGACAGGATTGCGCCGATCGCCGCGTCTTCGGCCAGTCGGGTGCGCAGGGTCAGCCAGTTGAGGCACCACAGGCCCACCCAGGCCGACAAAGCCGATCCAACCAACAGGCCGATCAGGTTGCGCCCGTCACCGCCAAGGCTCGCCATCACCAGAAAAGCGATACAAACGCCAGGCAGGGTCGCGTGGCTGACCGCATCGGCCACCAGCGCGCGTTTACGCAAGAACAGGAAAGTGCCGGTGATACCCGCCGCCGCACCCAAAAGCGCAGCGCCAACCGAGACCAGCGTGGCGTTGTAGCCAAGCTGGAGCAAAAGCGCGTCCCAAATCATCGGTTTACCCGGTGATCTGGTTCAGCTGTTCAACCTGTGTCGCCGCCAGCCGTCCACCATAGGCCGCCTGCAACGTGACCGAGTTGAAGGTGGTCTCAACCGGTCCTTCGGCAACTTTGCGGGTGTTGATCAGGAACACATTGTCGAAATACTCAGCCACGGTTGCCAGATCATGATGCACCACAACAACGGTTTTGCCTTCGGCGCGCAGGGATTTCAGAACGGTGATAATCGCCTTTTCGGTGGCGGCATCCACGCCTGCAAAAGGTTCATCAAGCAGGTAGAGATCCGCATTCTGGGCCAAAGCGCGCGCCAGAAAGACGCGTTGTTGTTGACCGCCAGACAGTTGGCCGATCTGACGATCCGCAAAATCAGCCATGCCAACGCGGGTCAGACAGTCCAGTGCAGAGGCGCGGTGTTGGCCCCGGATCCGACCCAACAGGCCGACCTGACGGTACAGCCCCATCAGAACCACATCGATCACGCGGGTTGGGAAATCCCAATCCACGCTGGCGCGCTGCGGCACATAGGCGACACGGGCGCGTTGGCTTGGCAGCGGTTTGCCAAAGACCTGCACCCGGCCAGAGACCGATGGGATCACGCCCAATGCGGCCTTGAGCATGGTGGATTTACCGGCGCCATTGGGGCCGATGATCGCGGTCATTTCACCGGGTTGCACCGTCATATCCACCGAGAAAACCGCCGGTTTCTGCCCGTAGGTGACCGTCAGCCCACGAATGGCCAACGGGCTTTGGGCGAGGCTGTTTTCCGTAAATGTGGTGCCGTCTTCGCAGATCAGGTCGAGCATGGTTTAAAATCCCGCCGAAAGCTTGCCGTTCATGCCACGGGTGGGCACATCCGCGCCAAGGGCCGATGCAACGGTGGTGAAATTATGGTCGAGCATGCCGAGATATGTCCCCTCGTAGGTGCCATCTGCGCCCATCGCGTCCGAGAACAGCTCACCGCCGATCTTGACCGTGTGGCCTTGTGCGGCGGCGCCTTCGATCAGGGCGCGCACAGAGCGATCAGAGACTGAGCTTTCGACAAAGACGGCCGTAATCTTGCGCGCAACCAGCATGTTCACCAGTTCGGAAATCCGGTTCAACCCGGCCTCGGACTGGGTTGAGATGCCCTGAACGCCCAGAACCTCAAAACCGTAGTCGCGGCCAAAATAGCCAAAGGCATCATGTGCGGTCAGCAAGACCCGGTTGTCCGCGGGCACTTTGTCCAGAACCGAGCGGCCATAGGTGACCAGCCCGTCTAGATCCGCCAGATGCGCGGCGGCGTTGGTGGCAAATGTCTCTGCCGCTTCGGGGCGGGCCTCGGACAGTGCGCGCTGCACTTCGGTCACGACGTCTTTCCACAGGAGAGGGGTCATCCAGACATGCGGGTCGAATTTATCAGCGTAATCGTCATGCCCGCGCAGCACATCCTTGGGCAGGGCCTCGGCAACCGCGACAACGGTGCGGCGCCTTTCCAGGTCATGCATAAAGTCTTGCATCTGCGCTTCGAGATAGAGACCGTGCCACAGAACCAGATCTGCGCGGGTCATGGCGACAATATCGGTGCGGGTCTGACGGTAGGCGTGCGGGTCAACCCCCGGCCCCATCAGCGCGGTGACCGTAACCTCATCTCCGCCGACCTGACGGGCGGCATCCGCAATCATTCCCGTGGTGGCCACAATTTTAAGTGGCGCGGCCAGCGCCGCCACTGGCAGGGCCAGAAGAGCAGTAACAGCAGCAATGGCAATACGACGGGTCAACATGAGATTCGAAATCCTTTTGTCCTAACTTTGAGTGATATTGAGAACGATTTGCAACTGTGTCAATGCTATTGCGAATTATTCTCAAGAACGTCACTGAAATTTGTCCAGTTGATCAAAATTCAGGGCGGAAACGGGTGAGGTTTGGTTGAAAAACGGGCATCTGCATGCGAGGTTCACGCAAGATATGTGAGGACGATGATGAACCGTCAAACCAAACCCGACACCGATGCCCATCTGAGCGCGCCGCGAAATCCCGGCATGGCGCTGGATCTGAACTGGGTCGCGCGCGCGCAGGCCAATACCTCTGCGATTGAGCGGCGCTGTGCGCAATTGGCCGCGCGTCGGTCGGTCAAAAAGGACTATCAGGCCGCCTGGCTGCTCAAAGCGATCACCATGATCGACCTGACCACCCTGTCCGGTGATGACACCCAAGCCCGGGTGCGTCGGCTGTGTGCCAAGGCGCGCCAACCGGTGCGGGCGGATCTGTTGGCCGAACTGGGCTTTGACGGTCTGACCACCGGTGCGGTCTGTGTCTATCACGACATGGTCGAAGCGGCTGTTGGTGCCTTGCAGGGTACGGGTATTCCGGTGGCAGCTGTATCCACGGGCTTCCCGGCCGGCCTCTCCCCCCTGCCGCTGCGACTGGCAGAGATTGACGCCAGTGTTGCCGCCGGTGCAGACGAGATCGATATCGTCATCTCACGCCGTCACGTGTTGGAAGGCAATTGGCAGGCGCTATACGATGAGATGAAGGCCTTTCGCGAACACTGCGGCGAGGCCCATGTCAAAGCGATCCTGGCCACGGGTGAACTGGGTTCTTTGCGCAACGTGGCACGCGCCTCGCTGGTCTGCATGATGGCTGGTGCTGATTTCATCAAAACCTCGACCGGGAAAGAAAGCGTCAATGCCACCCTGCCCGTCTCTTTGGTGATGATCCGTGCCATTCGCGACTATTACGACGCGACCGGGATCCGGGTGGGCTACAAACCGGCGGGTGGGATTTCCAAGGCAAAGGACTCTTTGGTCTATCTGAGCCTGATCAAAGAAGAGCTGGGTGACCGCTGGTTGCAGCCGGACCTGTTCCGCTTTGGCGCATCATCGCTGCTTGGCGATATTGAACGCCAGCTAGAGCATCACCTAACCGGCACCTATTCCGCCGCCAACCGCCACGCAATCGGCTGATGCGAGGGACCAAGACAATGACAGTAAAAGAGATCTTTGAGACCATGGACTATGGCCCCGCTCCAGAAAGCGACAGTGCAGCGCAAACCTGGCTGGAAGGTCATAAGCGGGCGTTTGGCCATTTCATCGGCGGAGAATTCACCGTCACAACCGACGGGTTTGCATCGCGCAATCCCGCAACCGGCGTCGAACTGGCACGGCTGAGCCAAGCTACCAGCGATGATGTCGCGGCCGCCGTCGCGGCAGCACGCGCCGCACAGCCTGCGTGGGAAAAAATGGGCGGACCCGGGCGTGCAAGGGTGCTTTATGCTTTGGCGCGTTTACTCCAGAAGCACGCCCGCCTGTTTGCGGTGCTTGAGACCCTGGACAACGGCAAGCCGATCCGCGAATCTCGCGACATCGATATCCCCTTGGCACAGCGGCATTTCTACTATCACGCGGGCATGGCGCAGCTGATGGAAAGCGAACTGCCCGGTGCCAAAGCGCTCGGCGTGTGCGGCCAGATCATTCCCTGGAACTTTCCGCTGTTGATGCTGGCATGGAAAATCGCACCGGCGCTGGCCATGGGCAATACCGTGGTGCTGAAACCGGCAGAATACACATCGCTCACCGCGCTGCTGTTTGCGGAGATCTGCGCTGAGGCCGGGGTTCCCGCGGGTGTGGTCAACATCATCACCGGCGATGGTGCCGTGGGTGAGATGATCGTCAACGCCAAGGTCGACAAAATCGCCTTTACCGGCTCCACCGCAGTGGGGCGCAAGATCCGTCAGGCAACGGCGGGCAGCGGCAAATCGCTGACGCTCGAACTGGGGGGCAAGTCGCCTTATATCGTGTTTGACGACGCCGATTTGGATTCCGCCGTCGAAGGTCTGGTGGATGCGATCTGGTTCAACCAGGGTCAGGTCTGTTGTGCGGGGTCACGCCTGTTGGTGCAAGAAAGCATCTCGGGCGCGTTTCACCGGAAACTAAAGGTCAGGATGGATCGCCTGCGTCTGGGCAGCCCGCTGGACAAATCCATCGACGTCGGCGCGGTTGTCGATCCGGTGCAATTGCAGACCATCCAAACGCTGGTCGAGGCCAATACCGCAGGTCAGATGTACCAGCCCAAGGTCGAGATGCCCGAAGCGGGATGTTTCTTCCCGCCGACCCTGATCGAAGAACTGCATCCGGCAGATACGTTGATGCAGGAAGAGATCTTTGGCCCGGTTTTGGTCTCCACCACCTTCCGCACCCCGGCAGAGGCGGTGCAAGTGGCCAACAACACCCGCTACGGTCTGGCCGCGACGATCTGGAGTGAGAATGTAAACCTCGCTCTGGATATCGCTCCGAAACTGGCGGCCGGTGTGGTGTGGATCAACGGCACCAATATGTTCGATGCCGCCGCTGGTTTCGGCGGTGTGCGCGAAAGCGGTTTTGGTCGTGAAGGCGGTTGGGAAGGCTTGCAGGCCTATTGCAAAAATCCCGCCGCGACCAAAAAGCTGAGCCCCGTAAAAGCGTTCACCGGCAACGGCGCGCCACGTGATGCGATCGACCGCACGGCAAAAATGTACATCGGTGGCAAGCAAACGCGCCCTGACAGCGGCTATGTACAAGGGATCTATGGTCCTACCGGCGATTTGCTGGGCCAAGTGGGCAAAGGCAGCCGCAAAGACGTGCGCAACGCGGTTGAAGCTGCAGCCGCCGCGGCAGGCTGGGCCAAAACAACCGGTCACCTGCGGGCGCAGATCCTGTATTACATCGGCGAAAACCTCTCAGCCCGCGCGGATGAGTTCGCAACACGCATTGATGCAATGACAGGCACCGACGCCGGTGCGGCAGAGGTTGAGGCGTCTATCCAACGTCTGTTCACGGCAGCAGCTTGGACGGATAAATACGACGGGCAGGTGCACAATGTACCGATCCGGGGCGTTGCCTTGGCAATGAAGGAACCCGTCGGGATTATCGGCGCCCTTTGTGCAGATGAGGCACCGCTGTTGGGTCTTATCTCACTGATGGCGCCGGCAATTGCCATGGGCAACCGCGTGATCCTTGCCGCATCCGAGCCTTTCCCGCTGGCGGCCACAGATTTCTACCAAGTTCTTGAAACATCTGACGTGCCCGCCGGTGTGGTGAACATCCTGACCGGAGCACATGGTGATCTGGCCCCAACTCTTGCCGCCCATATGAATCTGGACGCGGTCTGGTGCCACTCTTCCAGCCCCCTCAGCCAAACGGTTGAAGAGGCGGCAGCCAGCAATCTCAAACGCAGCTGGGTCAACAATGGCCACGCATTGGACTGGTCCACGGATCACAGCAAGCGGATTTTGCAGGAAGCGACCGAGGTCAAAAACATCTGGGTTCCCTACGGCGAATAACCGTTGCCCCCTGCCCCAAGCGGGCCCTGCTCCAGATATCTGGAACAGGGTCTTGTCCAGCAAAAGAGCGCCCAAAAGGGCGCTCTTTTACCGTTTGGGACCAGATAGATAATGGACGTTCGTTATTGGGTCGCCTGAAGGCCTTCGGGGCGACCGACAATCACAAATTGCAGGTTGGAGGGATCATAAAGCTCACCTGCCACTCGGTTGGCCTCATCCAGTGTGATCGCGTTGATTTTGTCATTGCGGGTCTCGACATAGTCGATGGGCAGGCCGTCTATCTGCATGCCAACCAGAATGGAGGCGATGCGCCCGTTGCCATCAAACCGCAGCGGGTAGGCTCCGGTGAGATAAGTTTTGGCATCTTGCAATTCTTCGGCTGTGACGCCGTCGGTCGCAATCCGGCTCCATTCGCTGCGCACCACATCCACGGCTTCGGCCATTTTCTCATTCGCGGATGCAAAAGAGCCGAGATAGACCGCAGCCAGATCACGGGGCAGCAGATAAGAATAGACGCCATAGGTCAGGCCACGTTTTTCACGCACTTCCTTCATCAGGCGGCTGTTGAAAGAGCCGCCACCCAGAATCTGGTTCAGCACAAAGGCCGAGAAAAAGTCCGGATCGTCCCGATCCAATCCGGGCTGTCCAAAAATGGCAACCGATTGCGGGGTTTCGAAGTCAATGATCTCAACCCCTTCGACCAAAACCGGATCAACCGGACCCGGCATCGGTGAGCCGATCTCAGGTAAATCACTCAGCAGCGCATCCATGATTGCGCCAAGCTCGTCGCCCGAGATATCGCCCACCGCGCTGATATAGATGCGGTCTTTTGCAAACACCGCCTCATAGGCGTCAAAGATGTCCTGGCGCGTCAGCTCCGTCACGGTTTCCAAGGTGCCATTTTCCGGCGTGCCATAGGGGTGATCGCCGTAAGTCATGGTTGCAAAGACTTTGCCCGCGATGTCGTTGGGGTCCGTTTCTTCGGACCGCAAACCTGCCAGAACCTGGGCCCGCACGCGATCTAAAGCGTCCTGATCAAAGCGCGGCTCCTGCAGGGTTTGGCGCAGAAGTTCCACCGCTTCGTCCCGGTTTTCGCTGAGGAAGCGCGCCGAGATCGACACGGTGTCGCGATCTGAGGAATAGGAGAAATTCGCCGCCAGGCTTTCCAGCGCACGGGCGTAATCCTGCGCCAACAGATCGCCGGCGCCTTCTTCCAACAGGCCCGTCATCAGGTTCACAGCGCCGCGTTTCTCTGGCACGTCCAGCGAGGTGCCGCCGCGAAACCGCAGTTCAAGCGCGGTAAAGGGGATGGAGGGGTCCTCAACCAACCAGGCTTTGAAGCCCCCGGGCGAAGTTACTTCTTTGATCTCGATCGCGCGGGCCGGCAGGGCTGCCAGCAGCACGAACCAGAGAGCTGCAAAAAGTCTTAGCGGGGTCATTGAGTCACCTCCGGCTCGTCTTGCATCAGCCATCCCGTGACCGAGGTTTCAGAGCGCAGTGTTTCACGTGCCACAGCGATGATTTCATCGGCTGTCACGGATTGAAGAATTTGCGGCCAGGTTTGCACGTCCTCGACCGTTAACCCGGAGGTCAGCGCGCGACCATATCGGTTGGCAATCCGGTCTACATCGTCGCGGGCATAGATCTCATCCGCGCGCAGTTGCAGCTTGATCCGCTCCAACTGGGTTTCGTCGATCCCCTCTTCCATAAAGGCCGCCAATGTGTCGTCGAGCGCCGTTTCGGCCTGTTCCAGGCTCACGTCCTGTGCGGGCACCACCAGGAAGGTAAAGGTCGTGTCATCGAGCGACGTGCCCCGGTAATAAGCCGTGGTATAGACCGCCAATTGCTGGTCAAACTGCAAGGCGTTGGTCAGATACGATGTGCTGCCACCACCCAGCAACTGCGCCAGCATAAACAGCGCAGCGGCTTTTTCCTGGGCGCCGCTGTCGCGTTCGGGGGCAAGATAGGTGCGCATCACATAGGGTTGCGCCACACGAGGATCCTTGTAGCTGACCCGGCGCGCGCTGATTTGTGGTGGCTCAGACGTGCGCAGACGCGTTTCAGGCAGCTCCGGGTTGGCCGGGATCACACCATAATACGTCTCAGCCAGGGCGCGGACCTGTTCGGGGTCGACATCGCCCGAGACCACCAGAATGGCGTTATTGGGCGCGTAATAGGTGGAATAAAAGGACAGCGCGTCCTCCATCTCCAGCTCTTCCATCTCATGACGCCAGCCGATGACGGGCTGACCATAGCGATGGTTGAGGTATTGCACCGCGTTCATCTGTTCGCGGAACAAGGCGCCGGGATCGCTATCGGTGCGCTGGTTGCGCTCTTCCAGAATGACCTCACGCTCGGTCTCGATATCGCTGAGGGTCAGACGCAGGTTGACCATCCGGTCGCTTTCCATCTGCATCATCAGTTCCAGACGATCCGCCGCGACCCGTTGGAAATAGGCGGTGTAATCATAGCTGGTAAAGGCATTGTCGCGCCCGCCATTGGCCGCCACCGTAGCCGAAAGCTCCCCCGAGGCGAGGGTGTCGGTCGCCTTGAACAGAAGATGTTCGAGAAAATGCGCCACGCCGGATTGGCCCACGGGTTCGTCTGCTGAGCCTGCGCGATACCAGACCATCTGTTGTACTACCGGCGCGCGGTGGTCTTCGACCACAACAACATCCATGCCGTTTTCCAAAGTAAAAGCCGTGACTTTTGCTTCGGTTGCGCTGGCGTTGCCTGCGAGGCCCATTACCAGCGCCAAAGCGCATGTGATCCTTCGGATCATACGTCGTCCTCCGTCAAATGCGGCGCGTTCAAAGTAACTGCGCCGGTACTGCTCTGCTGTCCTCCCGATAGGGGAGTCGGCACTTTTATAGCTGTGATCTTTGCCATACAAATTACGATTCCTAGGCACAGGAACAAGACCGATGGCGATGATGTGAGCAGATTTTAGAGAATTTATTCCGCAGGAGGGGCCGAAGGCGTGCCGGTTTGCGCGTTGCGGTAGGCCTGGTTCACCGCAAATGGGTCAAGCGACTGGCGCTTGTAAGCGTCACCATAGCGATCAACCGGGAACAATTTGATACGCGCTGTTCGTTGTTCACGGCGACGGAACTTCGCGTCTTCTTCGGCCAGATCCTGACGGATGTCGGATTGCACGCCGTAACGCCCCGTGGCGGCCAGCAGTGCAGAATCGGTCGCAGGCACGCTATTTCCAGGGGCCACTGCCGCCGGATCGCCACCCAGAGCCGCGATCGCATCAGCCTGCGGGTTTTGATCGGTGCGGTTGAACCCACCCGGTGTCGGCTGTGGCAGTTCCGTAAAGCTTGGCGGGGTTTCCAGCGGTTGGGCGGGCTGGATCAGAAACTCATCCGGCCCGGTGCCGGGCGCGCGCAGATCATGCAGGCCGCCATTGCCACAAGCAGAGACCGCAACAAGCAGTACGATAGCAACCAAGCTTTTAGAGATCTGCATCAGAATAACTCCGGTCCGTTTATCGCGTCTTAGCGGATTTTGAAGGTAAGGTCACGTGGGCTTTTTCAGCTGACCGTCAAAGAGGATCAAAGCTGCCGCACCGCCAAAGATAAAGACATCCGCGACATTGAACACAAACGGGTTGTGAATACCGCAGCAGGACATGTTCAGAAAATCGAGCACATAGCCGTAGACCACGCGATCCAGCACATTCCCAAGCGCGCCTCCTGCCACAAGACCCGCCGCAAAGCGCAGCCCCCGGTGAGGCGGTTGGCGCAGGGTCCAGACAGACAGCGCGATACAGATCAGGATCGACACCCCGATCAGGATCCAGCGGCCCATATCGGCGGCGCCGTCGAACAGGCCGAAATTGATACCGGTGTTCTCGCCGTAGCGAAAATTCAGGATCGGCGGCCAGACGTCGATGGCAAAGCGATCCACCAAGCCCATCCGGTGGATCACCAGATTTTTGCTGAGCTGATCCAGCCCAAAGGCCAGTGCGCAGCCTGCAACCATCAAACGCATAAGACGCCGATCCTGTTTTTTAGTGGCGGAAGTGGCGCATGCCGGTGAAGACCATCGCCAGACCGTTTTCATTTGCCGCGTCGATCACTTCCTGGTCGCGCATCGAGCCACCCGGCTGGATCACACAGGTCGCGCCTGCGGCTGCGGCTTCGAGAAGACCATCAGCAAAAGGGAAGAACGCGTCAGATGCCACAGCGGACCCTTTGGCGAGGCTTTCGTCCAGACCGAGTTCTGCGGCCATACGCTCTGCCTTGGCGGCGGCGACATTGGCGCTGTCGAGACGGGACATCTGGCCAGCACCAACACCAACGGTTGCGCTGCCTTTGACATAAACGATGGCGTTGGATTTGACGTGTTTCGCCACTTTCCACGCAAACAGAAGGTCCTGCATCTGCTCATCAGTTGGTTTCTTTTCAGTTACAACTTTCAGATCGGCCAGATCAACATATCCAACGTCTTTGTCCTGAACCAGAACGCCGCCGGAAACCTGTTTGTATGCAGTGATGGCTGCACGAGAGACCGGCAGCGCATCAGTCAGCAACAGACGCAGGTTCTTTTTCTTGGCAAAGATTTCCTTTGCCTCGTCCGAAGCGCCCGGTGCGATAACAACTTCGGTAAAGATCTCGGTGATCTTTTCTGCGGTTGCCGCATCCAGCGGTTGGTTTAGCGCCACGATCCCGCCGAAGGCGGAGGTGCGGTCGCAATCAAACGCTTTTTGATAGGCCTCGGTCAGTGTTGCACCGGTTGCCACGCCGCATGGGTTGGCGTGTTTGATGATCGCAACGGCTGCGGTCTCATCCGGGTTGAACTCTGCCACCAGCTCATAAGCTGCGTCGGTGTCGTTGATATTGTTGTAGCTGAGCTCTTTGCCCTGCAGCTGCACGGCGGTGGCAACGCCGGGGCGTTCGGATCCATCGGTGTAAAACGCCGCTTTCTGGTGGCTGTTCTCGCCATAACGCAGCGTCTGTTTGACTTCGCCTGCAAACACCCGGCGGCGCGGGGTCTCTTCGCCGATTGCGCTGGCCATCCAGGTGGAGACCGCTGCGTCATAGGCGCCGGTGCGGGCATAGGCGATCTGTGCCAGTTTCTGACGGAACGCATAAGAAGTCTGACCGTCATTGGAGTCCAGTTCGGTCAACAGCGCGCTGTAATCTTCGACGTCGACCACGGTGGTGACAAAGCCGTGGTTCTTGGCGGCGGCGCGGATCATGGCTGGGCCGCCGATGTCGATATTCTCGATCATCTCATCATAGGCGGCACCCCGTTTCAGGGTTTCTTCAAACGGGTAGAGGTTCACCACCAACAGGTCGATCTCACCAATGCCGTGTTCTGTCATCGCCGCGACGTGATCATCGTTGTCGCGCAGGGCCAGCAGGCCGCCGTGCACCTTGGGGTGCAGAGTTTTGACACGACCGTCCATCATTTCGGGAAAGCCGGTAACATCAGAGACATCTTTGACCGTCAGGCCCGCGTCGCGCAGCGTTTTGGCGGATCCGCCGGTGGACAAAAGCTCCACACCGCGCGCGGACAGTGCCTTGCCTAGGTCAACAAGACCGGTTTTATCGGAAACAGAAAGCAGCGCGCGGCGCACGGGATGCAGATTGGTCATGGGTGTGGCAGTCCTTCGTCAGGCTCAATCAAAACTATCGGGCTCGTCCCGGTTGAGGTCGCGAACGGCAACAGCAGTGTCTTGGGCCTTGCTTAACACCCACCGGATCCGCGTCGCATACTCTATTGCGTAGCCAGATAGAATGATTTGTTGAGAAGCGCGAGGCTTCAGGCGGCCTTTTTCCAGATAAAAGCTGGGTTCCAGCCGCAAATTGCCCCGTCCGTCCTGACGAAACACCCAGATTTCACCGCTTTTGAGCGCAAGTGACACGGCCGCGCCTCCCATATCCAGGCGTGCATCCACATCCGGATGCAGATGGAATCGCAGATCATAACCAATCCCGGTCGCCCCGGCGCTGCGTTTGGCCTGATCAAAACGCTGCTGACCTGTGGCGTCCAGCGCCAGCAACATATCATCTCCCGTCAGGGATCGCCCATCGTCGCTCAGCTCAAGCGTACGCGCATGGGTCAGGCCAAAGTCGCGTTCATAACCGTCATGGGCCAGCTCTACCTTGGTCTCGGTACTTTGCTCTTCGACCTCGATCGGGACGCGGGCCGGCCCGTCGATCAAGGCTTCACGGCTTGAGATCTTTTGCGGTTGCGCTAAACGCGCCATGGAATGGCCGGCCAGACATAATGTGGAATGCGACGGCGTGGCCCGCCCGGCGCGGCGCCATTCCAGCCCAAAGGTTTCGCCCGAGCCACAATTTACTATCAGCGGTCGCCGCCCCGACGTCAGTTCAAACGCCAGGGTCGAGGCATGCGCGTTATAGGAGGCAACCCCCTTGGGCGGCAGGCTCGCATCAATAATCACCGAGGTGCGGCGCGCATAAAGTCGTGCATATCCCATCGCAAGGCCATCGGGCAGTTTCTTGCTGGTTGGACCGGCGGCCAGGGCGTGATCCAAACGCCCCTCCATCCCGCGTCCGCCCCCATGAAACCGCGCCAACCCGCCATCCGTATGACGCAGGCTGCGCAAGGTCGGGGCGATCCGGTCGATGGCGGCCAGATGTGGCGCGGACACACGGCGACCGCTTTCGCTCAGCGCGGCGGCGGCCCAGGTCAACAGGGTAAAGACCTCCAGCAGCTCTTCCGGGTTGCGCGTCGGCAGCCCCCCTTGGTCATCAATTTGAAGCGTACATTCGTCAGACAGTGCTTTGATTGCAGGTTCCGCAAGCTCTTCGCGCCCTTCCAGCGCCAGTCCCGCATAGACCAGCCCCGTGAGTGCCTCAAAACGCGGCAAGCCGGGCGTCGCACCCTGCCAACGGCGCGACAGAAACCACGCTTGTCGCGAAAGCGAGGTGTAAAATGCATCCGACGCCGCTTTGTCACGGCCTGCCAGCAGGAATAAAGCGTGGTTGATCCAGCGAATGACCCGCCGCCCCGTCAGATCCGGGCTCCACCCGATGCCGCCGCCCATGCCATGCGCCTCGATCCATCCCCAAACCCAGGTCTGGGCTTTTTTGCGGGCATTCAGATCTCCGACGGCAGCCAGATCATCCAGCCAGGCAAACCCGTGGCGTTCCGCATCAAACGCCTGGTCTGGCGCGTCCACTTCCCACAGCCCGGTTGTTTGCGATTCCAAAAGGTAGCCCGCAAACAGGAGATTGCCTGCAACCAGCTGTCGCCCACGTGCAAAACTGCCAATGGTGCGCGGTTCAGGTTGCGACACAAACCCCGTCGCCGAGGGTTGTCGGCGCGCGCGATAGGCATACCAACGGTTCAGAAATCGTGTCCCATTGGTCGAAATTCGGCTGTAGTGTGACATGCTCAAATAGTCTCAACGCCCGGCCTAGAGGTGTAAAATTGCAGGCCTTTTCCCGTGACCATAGCGCGCTGTCTACGCCAAGTCACCGGGGTTGAGTCTATGCCGTCGTGTCGTTCAAGAAGATTTGCGCAGAAGAGCCATGTAAAACCCGTCCATCCCGCCACGCTCTGCCCAATAATCGGGCCGCAGGCGCAGGCCGCCTTCTTCGGTGATCCAGGACGAATCAACTCCGAGCTGTGCAAAAGCTGAAGGGTCGGCCGCCATGTCCGGGAACATACCCAGCGCCTCTTCCACCTGGCATTCGCCCTCGTCCGGCAGAAGCGAGCAAGTGCAGAACACCATACGCCCGCCGGGTTTGACCAGGCTCCACGCATGGGCCAGCATCTGTGCCTGCAGGTCAATCAATGCGCCAAAGTCGCTGCCATCCTTGGCATGTGGCAGATCCGGGTGGCGGCGAATGGTGCCGGTGGCAGAACAGGGCGCATCAAGGATGATCGCATCATATTGTCCGCTTTGTTCCAGCACATCGCCTGCAATGACCTTGGCCGAAAGCTTGGTGCGTTCCAGGTTCTCACGCAGCCGACCCAGACGGGTTTCAGAGATATCCACGGCTGTCACATCTGCCCCGGATGCGGCCAATTGCAGGGTTTTTCCGCCAGGTGCCGCACAAAGGTCCAGCACGGCTTCACCGGATTGCGTCGCCAACAGACGCGCCGGCATAGCGGCCGCGGCGTCCTGCACCCACCAATCGCCCGCGTCAAACCCGGGCAAAGCCGACACTTGCGCCGCGTCCTGCAATCGGATGGAGCCTGTGGGCAGAACGTCTCCGTTCAGGGCATCACCTGCAACGTCGGTTTTGGGCGTGATATCAAGGGGGGCGCCCGCGTGATGGGCGTCTTCAATGACCCGAATCGCATCTGGTCCCCAAGCTTGCACCAACGGGTTGCGCAGCCATTTCGGCAGGCGCGGGGTGCGCAGTTTCGCCCATTCGGCAGGCCCATGTTCGGCAACCTTGCGCAAAACCGCATTCACCAAACCTTTGAGCGCGCCGTGACGTTTGTGACGGGCCACAATATTGACGATCGTATTGACCACACCATGCGCCGCGCCACCGGCGCAGAGCTCATAAACCCCAAGGCGCAGAGCGTTTTTCACATGCAAAGGCGTGGCTTTTTTCAGATATTTCGACAGGATCTTGTCACAGCGTTCCAGATTGCGCAGCGTATCTGCCACCAACCGTTGCGCCCGTGCCCGATCTTGCGGCTCCAGTCGATCCAACACCCCTGCGGCATAGCTTTCGGCCAGTAGGCGCTGTTCGCCCAAAACCTGATCAAGCAAATAGATGACGGTACGGCGCGCTTGGGTTGCGTCGGACATCCGGCTCTCCTCTTGAGATGCGGGTGGTTGCGGGAACCGCTTGTTCCTGATGAAGAGCGGCGTATATCATGCCCAGAGCATAAAGGAACCCGTCAATGACCGACGAGACACCCGAGATCAAACCTGAGTGGAAAGACCTGCCGCCCGCCGCGCAGCGCGCTCTGGCCGAGGCCGAAGAGCGCCGCAAAGCCGCAGAAGCCGAAGCGCCGCTGCCAACCGAACTGGGTGGGCGTGACGGCCCGGAACCCGTGCGGTTTGGCGATTGGGAGAAAAAAGGCATCGCGGTCGATTTTTGATCCGCTCCAGCGGGGGCCAGCCCCCGCACCCCCGAAGTATTTTTGAAAAGATGAAGGTCTGACTGCGCGCCCGTTTCATCTTTTTCTTAAATACTTCCGCCGGAGGCACGGCCCATAGGGCCGTTTACATCAGAGCCCCAGAACATCCACCATATCGTATTGACCCGGCGCTTTGCCTTGGCCCCACAGGGCCGCTTTGACGGCTCCGCGGGCAAAAATGGCGCGGTCGGTGGCCATGTGGCGCAAAACGATGCGTTCGCCGGCGGCTGCAAACAAGACGTCGTGTTCGCCCACGATGTCTCCGCCCCGGATCACGGAAAAGCCAATGTCGCCCTTTTTGCGGGCGCCGGTGATCCCGTCGCGGGCGCGGTCTTCGACCTCGGCCAAGCTGACACCGCGCCCTTCAGCGGCGGCTTCGCCCAGCATCAAAGCAGTGCCTGAAGGCGCGTCGACTTTGTGGTGGTGGTGGGCTTCGATCACTTCGATGTCGAAATCATCATCCAGTGCCGCGGCAACCTTTTTGGTGAGCTGCATCAAGAGGTTGACGCCCAGGCTCATATTGCCAGCGCGAATGATCGTCACGTCCTGTGCCGCCGGTGCAAGTTGGGCGATTTGATCATCCGCCATGCCGGTGGTGCCGATGACATGAACGCAGCCGGCCTGCGCCGCCAGCTTCGAAAACGCAATTGTTGCCTCGGGTGCGGTGAAGTCAATCACTGCCTGGGCGGTTGAAAATGCCGCCAGCGCGTCGTCGGTGACAGTCACCCCCATAGCGCCCCCCCCCATGGCTTCGCCGAGGTCACGGCCAATCCAGTCGTGGCCTGTGCGTTCAACCGCAGCAACCAGACGCGCCTTGTCGCTCTCCTGAACGGTCTTGATCAACATTTGTCCCATACGCCCCGAGGCGCCGGTGATCACAATTCCGGGGAGGTCAGTCATCGCTCTGGTCCTTTGCATAACGTGCTGAATTCCTCCTAACGCGGCGAGGAGCGCTTGGCAAAGGGTGCGTTTCGGCATAGATCGGAAATATGGCTAAGAACAAATTTCATGATGGTCCCGGTCCCTCCCAACGTCAGCTGCGTGTCGGCGAGCTGATCCGCCGCTCCTTGTCGGAGGTGCTGGCGCGTGGGGATATCCATGATCCGGACCTGAACCGTATGTCGATCACGGTGGGCGAAGTGCGCACATCGCCGGATCTGAAAATCGCAACCGCCTATGTTTTGCCCTTGGGCGGACAGGGTCAGGATGAGGTTGTGCAGCTGTTGGCGCGCAACAAAGGCGAGATCCGCCGAGCGATTGGCAAAAAGCTGGGTCTGAAGTTCACGCCCGATCTGCGGTTCCAGCTGGATCAGACCTTTGACCAGATGGACGACACCCGCCGGATGCTGGGTCAGGACGCGGTGCGCCGCGATATTGACGAGTGATCCGCGCTGCCTGTCTGCTGCTGTGCACCTGCATGGCATGGGCAGGTGCGCCGCAGTCTGCGGCAGCGGTGGAATGCCGTGACCTCGCCCATGACGGCAATCGCTATACGCTGTGTGAGGTCGACGCGGCCCAAGAACAGTTGCAGCTTTTCCTGAAGGATGACGGCGGTGACGTGCATGGGCATTTTTCGCGTCTGGATGCGGATCTGGCAGATCAAGGCAAAGTGCTGAGCTTTGCCACCAATGCCGGGATGTATCACACGGATCGCTCTCCCGTTGGGCTGTTTGTCGAACAGGGCGAAGAAGTCACCAAGCTGGTCCCCAATGCAGGACCTGGCAACTTTGGCCTGCTGCCCAATGGGATATTCTGCATCCGCCAGGGTCGCGCAGATGTTTACGAGACGCTGACCTTCCGCGACAGCGATGTGCGTTGCGACTATGCCACCCAATCCGGCCCGATGCTGGTGATTGACGGCGCGCTGCACCCTCGGTTTCTGCCCGATTCAACCTCATTCTTTATCCGAAACGGGGTGGGTACGTCGGCGGATGGCACCCGCGCGGTCTTTGTCATCTCGCGCAATGCGGTGACGTTTCATCAATTTGGCAGCCTGTTTCGCGACCACTTGCAGCTGCCCAATGCGCTGTACTTCGATGGCAATATCTCACGTTTGCATGCCCCGCAGGTCGGGCGCAGCGATGCGGGATTTATGATGGGGCCCATTGTGGGCGTCGTCGAAGACAAAGCGGAATGATGTAAATCCCACTCGATTGCGGCTATGTAGAATTGACAGGGCGCAAGGCTTGGGCTACGCCGCGCGCCTCACATCAAGCATCGAGGACACGTAATGGGACGCAAACGCAAAGGGCGCGATATTTCCGGCTGGCTGGTGATCGATAAACCGGCAGGGATGACCTCGACCGCGGTTGTGAACAAGGTCCGCTGGGCGATGGAAGCGCAAAAGGCCGGCCATGCGGGCACATTGGATCCCGAAGCCACCGGCGTTTTGGCGATTGCATTGGGTGAGGCCACCAAGACCGTGCCCTTTATCACCGATGCGATGAAGGCCTATACGTTCACCGTACGCCTGGGTCAGGCTACCAATACCGATGACGCCGAAGGGGAAGTGATCGCTCAAAGCGACGAGCGCCCCACCGATGAGCAGATCAAAGAGGCGCTGGTGCCGTTTCTGGGTGACATCCAGCAGGTGCCGCCCAAGTTCTCTGCGGTCAAGATCGACGGGCAACGGGCCTATAAACTGGCGCGTGACGGCGAAGACGTTGAGCTGGCTGCGCGCGCCTTGTGGGTGGAAGAGCTGTTCCTGATAGACCGCCCCGATGCCGACCATGTTGTGCTGGAAATGACGTGTGGCAAGGGTGGTTATGTCCGCTCCATCGCGCGCGATCTGGGCGCGGCGTTGGGATGTCATGCCTACGTCAAAGAGCTGCGCCGCATCTGGTCCGGTCCCTTTGATGTGGAAGAGGGCATGAAATGGGACGACGTCATGCGGATGGAACGCACGCCCGAATTGGACACCCATCTGCGCCCGCTGGAACAGGGCCTGGACGGTCTGCCCGAGGTCAAATGTACCGCCGAAGGCGCGGTGCGTCTGAGAAACGGCAATCCCGGCATGGTGATGCCAAATGATGCGGTTGAATACGGTGATGAGGCCTGGGCGTCACTGGAAGGAAAAGCCGTCGCAGTTGGGGTCTACAAATCCGGCAGCCTGCATCCAAACCGGGTGTTCAACCAATAGGCCTACTTGCACGGCCACAAAACTCATGGCATGGCGCGGGGCATGATCACGCGCCATCATACCAAGGGCGACGCGCCCTCCTCCGCTGTGTATTCAGATTGCGAGACCTATCGCTATAGCCTGACGCGGATCTGGGAGCCAGACGCACAGCGGGTGATGTTCATCATGCTGAACCCGTCCAAAGCGACCGAAGTTCAAAATGACCCCACCATTGAACGCTGCGAACGCCGCGCCCGAGCCTTGGGGTTTGGTGGGTTTCGCGCCACCAATATCTTTGCCTATCGTGCCACAGATCCCCGCGACATGCGCGCGACGGAAGCGCCGGAAGGTCCTGATAACATGGACATTCTGCGCGAAGGGTTGGCGTGGGCGCATATGGTGATCTGCGCCTGGGGCACCCACGGCGAACATCGCGGACAGGGGCCAAAGGTCGCCGAAATCCTGCGCGTTGCTGGGCGTCCATTGCATCATCTGGGATTGAGCAAAGCGGGCCATCCCAAACATCCGCTCTATATTTCCTACGCGCAAAAACCGCAGGTTTGGCGAATTTAGACATTGGAAATTAACCGGTGTTCTCTATTTGTTTTATAAGTTCTATGTGAGGGTAAAGATTAGGCCGCGCGTGTGTTTGTGCGCGGGTTGGAGTTTTGTGCGATGTTTATGATTGCCGGTGTTATGACACTTATCGCCGCCAGCGGTCTGCTGATGATCGACGGCTCCGACAATGATGACCACCCCGACAATTCTGACACAGACGATGCTTTCGCATTCGACGATGGATCTGACCCGTCTTCAGACGAGGATATTATGTCACTGGACGTGCTGCTTGGCAGTGCAGAGGCCGATACGATTTCTGGTAGCGACGGCGATGAACAGATCGAAGGTCTGGCAGGCGCGGATCAGATCAACGGTGGTTCCGGCGAAGACACGGTTTTGGGCGGCGCGGGCAATGATGCGCTGTTTGGGGCCGAGGATGACGATACGCTCAACGGTGGGGACGGTTTCGACCTTTTGCACGGAGAAGAGGGTGACGACCTGCTGGAAGGGGGCGCCGATGATGACCAGCTGTTTGGACATTACGGTGCGGACACTTTGGATGGCGGAGAGGGTGATGACACCGTCCATGGTGGTCAGGACGGCGATGTTCTGTCCGGAGATGCGGGCGATGATGCGCTACATGGCAATGATGGTGCCGACTCGCTGGAAGGTGGAGACGGCGAAGACACGCTGTTTGGTGGCTATGGCAATGATCTGTTGCTGGGTGATGGCGACGCGTTGCGCGACTACTTGAATGGCGGCGCTGGGGACGACACGATCTTTGCGGGTGCCGATGATATTGTTACTGGGGGCACAGGCGCGGATGAAATCACCGCCAGCCAGGCCGATGACGGTTTCGCGATAGAAATCATGGATTTTGAGACCGGAGAAGATGAGCTGGTCATTCCTTGGGAATTTGATCCAGAAGCCCCGCCTGAAATCGCGATACATGAACCAAGCGAAGCCTCCGACAACATTGAAGTTCATGTAGACGGACAGTTGGTGGCCAGCCTCACGGCCGAATCCGAAATCCAGATGAGCGACATTTTCTTACATATGATTGTCACCGGGGATGAGCCATCGGTCCAATAAGCCCGCAGGTCAGCGGAAAGCGCCCAAGTTTGCCTTTGCCAAAGTCCAAAATTCAGACTATACGCGCCCATCTGCAGGGATTCTCATGAAGTCTTGCGGATTTCTCCACGGGCCTGAGCTGGACGACATCCCGGCCTGCGCCATTCACCTTTAACCTTATTTAAGGAGACCCCGATGTCGATTACTGCTGAAGAAAAAGCACGCCTGATGAAAGAATTCGCAATCAAAGAAGGTGACACCGGTTCGCCTGAAGTACAGGTTGCGATCCTGACCTCGCGTATCAACACGCTGACCGAGCACTTCAAAACCCACAAAAAAGACAACCATGGTCGTCGTGGCCTTTTGAAGATGGTTGCTCTGCGTCGTAAGCTGCTGGACTACACCAAAGGCAAAGACGTGGCCCGTTACCAGGACCTGATCCAACGCCTTGGCATCCGCCGCTAAGAATTCTCGACCCCGGTCGATCAACCGCGTCCCTTTGGGGCGCGGTTTTTTTGTGCCCGAACGTTTGAATGGTGCACCTGGTCTTGTGCATTTCGTGATACGATATAACATGACACTTTATACAGAGCGCTGACATCCCATTGGGCCCGCGCCGACCACAACGACGTTTGCAGCAGATGAATGAAACACAGAGACAAAGTCGCTCGAACCGCGGCGATACCGGATTGCGCAGCCGTGTACGGCGAGGCGATCCAATGGAGGCATTTGACCGGCTCCCCCCAGACCTGCGCCGCTGGATGACCGGTGCCAACCTGCCCTGGTCGCCCAAATCCTGTGAACGTATCTGGCGCAAGGCCAAGTCGCGCGGCCTGTCGGTCAACGAGCGATTGCGACTGTTGGACAAGGTCGAAGCCTCGACATTGAACAAGGTTGAAAAGACCCCGCGCTGACGCCCGCCCCCCCCAAAAACCGCGGGTTCGAAAAAAACTTCAGAACCTCTGTCACAGTCGCTGCGGTCGCCGCCTCTTTATCTATATACCGTCGGAAAACCGGCGGATTTGATAAGGAGATATCTCATGAAGACCTTTGACGTTCAGTCCATCGGCATCAACAAATCTGCAGCCGAAGTCTATGAATTTCTGGCGCAACCGCAAAACCTGACCAAATGGACCAATGCGTTTGAACGCGCAGATGCTGAAACGGCCGACCTGGTGACTCCAAACGGTGCAGTCCCGATCAAATTGAACACTGTGGCCAATACCGCAGCGGGATCCGTTGATTGGTATATGACTTTCCCCGACGGATCCGTTGGCACGGCCTTTTCTCGTGTGACACCGGATGGTGACGACAAATCCATCTATTCTTTTGTTTTGATGGCGCCGCCTGTGCCTTTGGAAGCGCTGGAAGGTGCGTTACAAGCGCAAATGGGGATTCTCGCACAAGAGCTGGTTGAATTGAAAACAATGATGGAAGCATGATCGTATTCTACGGGGAACAAATCGAGGCGGCGCGACAGGGGAACCGCGCCGCCCTTGATGCGATTGTACGCGCGGCCGAAAGGCCCGTGTACAATCTCGCGCTGCGCATGCTGGCCAACCGCGCCGATGCCGAAGATGCAACCCAAGAGATCCTGATCAAGATCGTGACCCATATCGGCACCCTGCGCGACGTCAATGCCGCCGGTGCCTGGGCGATGCAGATTGCCTGCCGCGATCTGGTAAACCGCCGTAAACGCGGGCGGGTTGAAGCCATGCGCCTGACTTTTGAAGGGTTTGCGGCGGATCTCGACACCGGGCGACGCGACCTGGCTGAGGGGGCGATGACCGACGCCGAAACAACGCTTGCGCTGGAAGAAGTCAAAGTCGGTTGCACCCTGGCGATGCTGACCTGCCTGAACCGACCCGCACGCATGGCCTATGTCCTGGGTGAGATTTTTGAGCTGACCGATAAAGAGGCCGCCAATGCCTTGGAGATTACGCCCACAGCTTTTCGCCAGCGGCTAACCCGCGCGCGCAAAGCGGTCACCAGCTTTGTGACCAAGACATGCGGTGTGGTGTCTGAGAAAAACCCCTGTCGATGCGTCACACGGATTGCGCCCGCTTTAGAGCAGAAACGGATCGCCAAAGGCGCGTCCCAATTCGATCTGGATCAGATACCCACGCGAACCCCGAACCAGGTCTCGGCACTTGTCCGCTCATTAGAAGACGGGCGCGCGGCGGCGGCGTTGATGCGGTCCAATCCGGACTTTCCATCGCAAATGAGCGATATGATCCTGCCTCTGCTCGATGTCCAACCGGATGTCGGTGATCCCGTGCAATAGCAGCAATAAAACGCTGCTTTGCAAATCATGCAATTTCAGATAAGCACCGGGCATCTGAGACGATGTACCCGGACCCTGGTGCGCGAAAGAAAGATAGATAGGGTCGGCGGCAATGGGGCCGCTATGACAAATGGAGACCCGGGATACGCCTGGGAGTGCTCCGATTTAGGATACGAAACGTATGTTCGACGTTACCAAAAAATCGATGCAATGGGGTGAAGAGACACTCACCCTCGAAACCGGCAAAGTGGCCCGTCAAGCGGACGGTACCGTGATTGCCACACTGGGTGAAACCAGTGTTATGGCGAACGTGACCTTCGCCAAGGCCCAAAAGCCTGGTCAGGATTTCTTTCCTCTGACCGTACACTACCAAGAAAAATACTATGCGGCCGGTAAAGTTCCCGGTGGTTTCTTCAAGCGCGAAGCGCGCCCAACAGAAAAAGAAACCCTGACCGCGCGTCTGATCGATCGTCCGATCCGCCCGCTGTTCGTCCCCGGCTTCAAAAACGAAGTTCTGGTGATGTGTACCGTTCTGTCCCACGATCTGGTCAATGACCCCGACATCGTTGCGATGATCGCAGCCTCTGCGGCGCTGACCATCTCGGGTGCGCCGTTCCGTGGTCCGATCGCTTGTGCGCGCGTTGGCTTTGCCGATGGCGACTATGTGCTGAACCCGACCGTTGACGACATGCAGGACCTGCGCCTGAACCCAGAACAGCGTCTGGATCTGGTTGTTGCCGGCACCAAAGACGCCGTGATGATGGTGGAATCGGAAGCCTATGAGCTGAGCGAAGAAGAAATGCTCGGCGCGGTGACCTTTGCCCACGAGCAGTTCCAGCCGGTGATCGACCTGATCATTGATCTGGCCGAAGAATGCGCAAAAGAGCCGTTTGACTTCCAAGCGCCTGACTATTCGAAACTGTACGAAGTTGTCAAAGCCGCTGGTGAAGAGAAGATGCGTGCCGCTTACGCAATCTCTGACAAGCAAGAGCGTGTTGCAGCCGTTTCTGCGCTGAAAGACGAAATCATTGCTGGCCTGACCGAAGAGCAGCAAGACGACGCAAACCTCGGCTCTGCTCTGAAGAAGCTGGAATCCGGCGTTCTGCGCGGTGATGTTGTGAAAAACGGTCGTCGCATCGACGGTCGCGCCCTGGATCAGGTTCGCGCCATCGAGTGTGAAACCGGCCTGCTGCCACGGACCCACGGTTCTGCGCTGTTCACCCGTGGTGAGACGCAGGGTCTGGTTGTCACTACTCTGGGCACCGGCGACGATGAGCAATTCATCGACTCCTTGCATGGCAACTTCAAATCCAACTTCCTGCTGCATTATAACTTCCCTCCCTATTCGGTTGGTGAAGTTGGCCGCGTTGGTTCCCCCGGTCGCCGTGAAATCGGCCACGGCAAACTGGCATGGCGCGCGCTGCAGGCTGTTCTGCCCGCACCCACCGACTTCCCTTACACCGTACGTATTGTCTCTGAGATCACCGAATCCAACGGTTCGTCCTCGATGGCATCCGTCTGCGGTGGCTCCCTGTCCATGATGGACGCGGGCGTTCCGTTGAAAGCACCGGTTGCCGGTGTTGCGATGGGTCTGGTTCTGGAAGACGACGGTTCTTATGGCATCCTGACCGACATCCTGGGTGACGAAGACCACCTGGGCGACATGGACTTCAAAGTTGCGGGTACAGCCGAAGGCATCACCTCGCTGCAGATGGACATCAAGGTCGCCGGTATCACACCGGAAATCATGAAATCCGCCCTGGCCCAAGCCAAGGAAGGCCGTCTGCACATCCTGGGTGAAATGTCCAAGTCTCTGACCGAAGCGTCCGAGTTCTCGGAGCATGCGCCGCGCATTGAGACCATGCAGGTTCCAACCGACAAGATCCGTGAAGTTATCGGCTCTGGCGGTAAGGTCATCCGTGAGATCGTGGAAACGTCTGGCGCCAAAGTCGACATCAACGACGACGGCATTATCAAGATCGCATCTGCCAATGGCGAAGCGATCAAGAAGGCCTATGACATGATCTATTCGATCGTGGCAGAGCCCGAAGAAGGCAAAGTCTACACCGGTAAAGTTGTCAAAATCGTCGACTTCGGCGCCTTTGTGAACTTCTTTGGTAAGCGTGACGGCCTGGTCCACGTGTCCCAGATCCTGAACAAACGCCTGAACCATCCTTCTGACGTTCTGAAAGAAGGTCAAGAAGTTAAGGTGAAGCTGCTGGGCTTTGACGACCGCGGCAAGGTTCGCCTGTCGATGAAGGTTGTTGACCAAGAAACCGGCGAAGAGATCGTTGAGAAGAAAGAAGACGCAGAGTAATTCTGCGGGCTACTTTTAACGTATGAGTAAAACGAAAGCCCTGGCCTTTGGTTGGGGCTTTCTACTTCACTTCGATTTGAGACCTTCACTGCTTCATTTTGCATTGAAGAACGTATCTAGGACAAAGATGATGACGCCCCTGTCTGTTAACGATATCACAATTGTAACCGTGAGCTACAACAGCAGCCCCATCTTGCCAGACATGCTAAATTCGGTGCCTAAAGATTCGCGTGTTATAGTCGTCAATAATGGTGGAAGTGATACTGGCGCACTAGAGACTCTGTCAGCCCAGTTTGGCTTTCAGCTCGTAAACAGCGAGAAGAACCTTGGCTTCGGAGGAGGTTGCAACCTTGGGGTCGAGAGCGCAACAAGTGAATTTGTATTACTTTTGAACCCTGATTCTCAACTTTGCGACGGAACATTAGAAATACTTCTTAGTGCTTCTGCAAAATACGGCACGAATACAGCTTTTGGTCCACGCATTGAAAGTCCCGACGGTTCAGCCGATTTCAAACGTCGTTCTGTGTTGTTGCCAAAGTCGGACTGGCTCCCACGGGGGTGCCCAAAGGAAGAATGCGAGGTTCCTGTTCTTACGGGGTCGGCGATTTTCGCACGTCGCAAACTGTTTCACGATATCCCGTTTGACCCTGAAATCTTTATGTACCACGAGGACGACGATTGGTCTTTAAGTGTGCGTAAGCAGGGGAAGTTAATTTTCATACCCGCTGCAAGAGTGCGCCATCAAGCCGGGCATGCTTCTGGTCGTGATCCTTTAATAACACGTTTCAAAGCGTTTCAACTGGCACAGTCCAGGATCTATGCCATGGAGAAGCACGAGCGCCCGCATCCGAGGTTACACACGACGCTTAAAGCATTTTTGGGGCTGCTCTCTCCCGAAAACCTTTTTTCTGCGCGCCGCAGGGCAAAGAGTTTTGGGTTTTATGAAGGCGCGCGTAAATCTGCGAAAAAGTATACAAGCCCTTGGGACATGCCCGTTTCCTGGCGAAACATACCGCTTTGGAAATTGAAACGTGAGCTTATTCGTCCGTTCAAGCAACTAAAAGAGTTGGTCCCTCGCAATGCATCCTATTTTCTCGCTCAGCCATACTACGACTTGGTTCTGGCCCGCCAGAAACAAATTACTGATGGGGATGTGCGATTTGAAAAGAAAGTGGCGATCTATCTGATTTTTCCAAAATCTGGATTGCTCGCGTCACATAAGGTCGCGCTGGAGTATCTGAAAAAGGAAGGTTATGCGCCGATCGTCGTTTCAAATGTGGAACTATCTGATGCCGACCGGCAAACGCTGACCAAACTTTCATACAAAGTCATCGAACGCCCGAATTTCGGTTATGATTTCGGCGGTTACCGAGACGGCGTTTTGTTGGCAAGAGAGACACTTCCATCAGTAGACAAGCTTGTTATTCTCAATGATTCAAGCTGGTTCCCATTGCCGGGTTCATCGAACTGGCTAAAGGAAGCCGAAGCCTTGAATTTGGATTTTGTGGGAGCTGCAACAAATTATGGACATCCGCGTGCAACTCCGGAAAGGTATCGATCGTTACGTTGGTCTTACACGAGCTCCCATAAGAACTTTCACTACTGCTCCTTTGGGTTGCTGATTTCAGGCAAGATGTTCAAAGACCCGAGATTTCTGAAGTTCTGGAAAAGCTTTCCTTTGACCAACGATAAAACCGTAACCGTGCGACGCGGTGAAATTGGATTTACGAAGTGGGTGATTGCCAACGGTTTTTCGCACGGGACAACATTGGAGTTGGCGGAGCTGGATAAAAAACTCAGCTCTTTAGATTGCGACGCCTTGCGGGAAGTCGCCCGCAATACGATTATTCCAGCGGCACCGAAGCTCGATGCCTTAAAAAAAGAACTTTTGGGGAAAAATGCCTCAAAGGACGAGCTCGTAAATCTAGTCCTTACGATCGTTGCTGGACAAGGTGTCAGCTATACCATGACACGCTTTATGCATGACGAAAACGGTTTCGCATTTCTCAAAAAATCACCGGTTTGGCTAAGTAAAGAGGCATCGGACCTTACATTACAATTTGCACGCGATCTAGAAGGTCCGTTTTCTGATGTTATTTTGGAGGAAGCATTAGATCAACGGCGTCAACGTGCATCCGAATTTGACGCTTGATCTGACCAACTATTTATTACCTTCTCGCGTGCTCAGAAAAGCACGCGAGAAAAAAGAAAGTATGTTTACTCCGGCGCTTTTGTCTTGCGCAAGTAGGGGAAGATCGTCTCGAACTCGCCGAATTTCTCTTTTGCGGCTTCGTTTGACACGGTGGGTGGGATGATCACGTCTTCACCTGGGACCCAGTTTGCCGGTGTCGCCACGCCTTTGCCGGACATTTGCAGACCGTCCAGGGCACGCAGGATTTCCGCAAAGTTTCGGCCAACCGTCATCGGGTAGGTCATCGACAGTTTCAGCTTTTTGTCCGGGCCGATGATAAAGACGGAGCGCACGGTGGCGCTGTCTGCGGGGGTGCGACCATCGGGCAGATAGGCTTCAGCGGGCAGCATGTCGAAGGCTTTGGAGACTTCAAGACCAGCGTCAGCAACGATCGGGAAACTAGCGGGCGCTTTGCCGTAGGCTTCGATGTCACCTTTCCATTTGCGGTGGTCTTCTGCGCTGTCGACCGAGACCCCCATCACTTTGGTGCCGCGTTTTTCCCATTCATCGGACAGTTGCGCCACAGCAGAGAATTCCGTAGTGCACACGGGGGTGAAATCTTTGGGGTGGCTGAACAGAATCGCCCAGCTGTCACCAATCCAGTCGTGGAAGGTAACGGTGCCCTGGTCGGTTTCGGCTGTAAAATTCGGAACAGTGTCGTTTATGCGCAAGCCCATGGTGGGTCTCCCTTTTACGGATGGAGCGAGGGTGATGTCGCCTCCCTCCTCAATGTTGTTCGCGCGCGCAGGATTGCAACCATGCCCGCGGATTACCAGATGAAATATGGAGAAACTTTTGGTCATGCCTTGCGGCGGCGGGAGTAATTTGATCAAATTAGTCAATGAAGCTTGTGCGTTGTGTCCCGCAGTGACACAGTACCGTCAAACTGCGTAGGACCGGGAGTATCTTCGATGATTGAGAAGCGCGATTTTTACATAAATGGTCAATGGGTTAGCCCAATTGATGGACGCGATCATAACGTCATTGATCCATCAACCGAGGACGCCTGTGCGGTGATCTCACTTGGGGGGCAGGCCGACGCGGACGCCGCCGTTGCCGCCGCCAAAGCAGCCCTGCCCAGCTGGATGGCAACCCCGGTCGAAGAGCGGATCGCCAAGGTCGAAACATTGCTGGAGATCTATGAGAGCCGTTCTGACGAGTTGGCAGAGGCCATGTCGCTGGAAATGGGCGCGCCGCTGGATATGTCGCGCGGCTCACAAGCGGGCGCGGGCAGCTGGCATCTGCGCAATTTCATCGCGGCCGCCAAAGAGTTCCCTTTTGAACACCCCCTGAACGACGCATCGCCCAACGATCGTATCATCCACGAGGCGGTTGGTGTTGCGGCGCTGATCACCCCTTGGAACTGGCCGATGAACCAGGTCACGCTCAAGGTTGGTGCGGCCGCGATTGCCGGTTGCACCATGGTGTTGAAACCGTCCGAGGAAAGCCCGCTGAACGCGATCGTCTTTGCTGAAATGATGGATCAGGCGGGCTTCCCGGCTGGGGTCTTCAACCTGGTGAACGGCGATGGTGTTGGTGTCGGCTCGCGGCTTTCGGCGCATCCGGATGTCGACATGGTCTCCTTTACTGGATCGACCCGCGCTGGCACCGCTATCTCCAAGGCGGCAGCGGATACGTTGAAACGCGTCCATTTGGAGCTGGGTGGCAAAGGTGCCAACCTGATCTTTGACGATGCCGACGATAACGCGGTGCGACGTGGCGTGTTGCACATGATGCAAAACACCGGTCAAAGCTGTAACGCGCCCAGCCGTATGCTGGTGCAGCGCGGTATCTATGACAAAGTGGTCGAGGAAGCGGCAGAGGTCGCCAAAGGTGTCACCGTTGGCCCCGCGTCAGAGTCCGGATCCCACATTGGCCCCGTCGTGAACGAGCTGCAGTGGACCAAGATCCAAGCCCTGATCGAAAAAGGTATCGACGAGGGCGCGCGTCTGGTGGCCGGTGGTCCGGGACGTCCCGATGGGTTGAACAAAGGCTTCTACGTCCGACCCTCGGTCTTTGCGGATGTGAACAACCAGATGACCATTGCGCGCGAAGAGATCTTTGGCCCGGTGCTGTCGATCCTGCCGTTTGACACCGAAGAAGACGCGGTCGAGATCGCCAATGACACGCCCTATGGGCTTACCAACTATGTGCAGACGCAGGATGTCACGCGGGCCAATCGTCTGGCGCGGGTTCTTCGTTCTGGCATGGTGGAGATGAACGGCAAGTCGCGCAGCGCCGGGTCGCCCTTTGGCGGGATGAAGCAATCTGGAAATGGGCGCGAAGGTGGCACTTGGGGGATTGAAGACTTCCTGGAGGTCAAATCCGTCGGCGGCTGGACGCCTGAATAACCCAAAATACAAAGGCCGCTCTGATTGCAGGGCGGCCTTTGTTATCGGATCACCCGATCAGAACGACGCTTTGGCACGGAACCGCATAGATTCGCCGCTGTCTGGGTGTTTGATCCGCAGCTCTTCGGAATGGAGCATCATGCGGTCATGATCTAACGCATCGCCAGTGGCATACAGCGGATCACCCAGGATCGCATGCCCCAGCGACAGCATATGAACCCGCAATTGATGGGTCCTACCGGTTTTCGGAGTCAGGCGCACGCGGGTTTCATCCTCACCATATTTCACCACACGCCAATCAGTAAGCGCGGGTTTGCCCGTCTCGTGGCAGACCATCTGGCGGGGGCGATTTTCCCAATCCACAATCAACGGCAAATCCACTGTGCCCGCGCGCGGTTCAAGGGTTCCGGTCAGACGGGCCACATAGGCTTTCTTGGTCGTGCGCTTTTCAAACTGCATCGACAGATGGCGTTGGGCATGAGGGGTCAGCGCAAAAACCATCACACCCGATGTGTCACGGTCCAGCCGATGGACCAGCAGCGCCTCGGGAAAGACCGTTTGCACCCGCGACATCAGACAATCCGCCAGATGTTCGCCGCGTCCGGGAACGCTCAGCAGGCCGGCAGGTTTGTTCACCACCAGAATCTCAGCATCGTGATGCAGGAAATCCAATGGATCTTGGGGCGGGTTATAGTCGCTCGACACAGGCATGATGCTGCCTAGCTTGCCCGTTGCACGAGGGCAAGGTGCAGGCGCGGTTTACGCTAACGGTTAGATGAAGGGGGAGCGCCTTGCATCCCCGACGTCGCTGGCCCCAGATAGCATTATTGCTCCGCACAAGAGGCACGCCATGACCCAGCCGGATATTCATCTTTTTACTGCAGCGACGATGAACGGCTACAAACCCGTCATCTTCCTGGAAGAGGCCGGTGTGCCCTATGACCTCACCCCCATCGATTTTTCGAAACAGGAACAAAAGGCACCGGCGTTTTTGCAGATCAGCCCCAACGGTCGGATCCCGGCGATTGTGGATCGTGGGAATGGGGATTTTCCGGCTTTCGAAAGCGGCGCGATCCTGTGGTATCTGGCGGAGAAATACGCGTGTTTTCTGCCCATCGACGCCAAGGCCCGATCCGAGGTTCTGCAATGGGTGATGTTTCAAATGGGCGGGGTTGGCCCGATGATGGGACAGGCGATGTATTTCCAACGCATTGCCGCGCCCAATGGCGAAGAGCACCCGTTTGCCATCAATTTTCCTTCACCCAAGCCGATACCAGCCCAAAACGCGATGCCGTTTGGGGAATGGTCGTTGGTTGATAACGTGCATCTCTTCATGCGGCGGCCTTTCTGGACGGTGCGCGGGTTTGCGGTTTTTGGCCACGCCGGAAGGTCTCCATGATGCGCATTTGCTCACCGCAATCGGGGCATGGCTGGCGCAGTGTGAACGGGGTGACCTCGGCGGCTGGCGGGTCATCCTGTTTGGCGGTTTGCGCGCCGAGCAAGGTCCGCGCCTTTGCGATATTAGCCTTTCGCCCGGAACTGGCGAGCAGTCCATAGTGGCGGATGCGGTGGAACCGGTCCATTGCCCGGCAGGGCATGTTCACATGCCCGAGAGGGGGGGAGCACATGGATGAGAAAGCGGCGGATAAACTCTGATGTGGACAGGTGCATGACGGATCGCCCGTCC
>NZ_JAHHIR010000018.1 GCF_018678075.1 Epibacterium ulvae
CGCAGGCGAAATCAACAGAACCTTGCGCCAGCGCTGCCGCACCATCGGTGGGCGCCATGTCGACGATCTCAAGCGAGGCCAGATCGATACCGAAATGCTCCATCTGCTTCAGGAAGCCGTAATGCGCCGCGGTGCCGAGCGGAACCGCAACCTTTTTGCTGGCCAGCTCATCGGCGCTTTCTTTGTCGATCTCATGCGTGGTCGCCACAACGCAGTTGTCGTTCTCAGAGTAGCTCACAGCCACGTCCAGAACCTGCAGCGGCTGACCGGAAGAGGCCGCAACAACAAACGGAGGCACGCCCTGGCTGACGGAAATCTGAACGTCACCAGACGCCATCGCCGCAGACATCGCTGTCCCCGTCTCAAACGCAACCCAGTTCACATCCATGCCCAAGGCCTCAGCATAAGCACCATCCGCCTTAGCCGCTAAAAACGGCATCGGCCATTCCAGAAAATAACCAACCGTAAGCTCTTCCGAAGAGGCAGCAGTGGCCATTGCGGTTGCGGCCAATGCGGTGCCACCGAGGAGGGTCTTGATCCGTGTCGAAATGCTCATCTTTAACTCCTTGTTGTTTGATGAACGAATTTTGTGTTCTTAGATCGGCCGGTTCGCCCGGCTTTGTGTTTATGTTTTTGATTTCACTCGCGTTATAGGGTTCTTGATTGACCAGCAAGTGACCAGACTTAGCGTAGATGCTCCCGTGAAATTGAAAGCGTTTGCCTGTTTTTTAGGCGAAAGGCTCTGCGCATTTCATGGTGGAATTTTTTTTCACAGCATTTTCGCCCGCTGGAAATCCCGCGGGATTTGCAGGTTTGATGCGAAATTTGAGACTATCGCGGCGCGCAATCACAGCTGGATATGTGATAGATTCGCTGTTGCGCGCCGCTCGGAAACAGAGGGGTGTCCCGGCTAGATCATGCGGCTTGGCTCGAGACCGATTGCAGCGCCTGATCCAGGGTGTCTACGATCTGTTCAATCTCCTCTTTTCCGGTGATCAACGCGGGGCTCAAACACAGGGTGTTGTTGAACCCTTGCATCGCCCGTGCGGTTTTACCGATCAAAACGCCTGCCGTGTCGCAGCGCGCAATCACGCTGTCGACGATGCGTTCATCCATTGGTTCTTTGGTGTTGCGGTCCTCGACCAGCTCAACCCCCCAGAACAGACCCTTACCGCGCACATCCCCGATCCAGGCGTGCCGGTCTTTCAGTTCCAGCAGCTTGCTTTCGAGGAACGCGCCCATGGTCAGCGTGTTGTCCAGCAGGTTTTCGTCCTCAATGATGCGCATGTTTTCCAGCGCCGCCGCGGGGCCTGCAGTACAACCACCAAAGGTGGAAATATCGCGGAACATGGTCATCGGATCATCGGGCGTGGCGGTGAATTGCTGGAACACCTCTTCGGTGGTGATCAGACACGAAATCGCCGCATAGCCAGAGGCCAGACCTTTGGCGGTGGTGACCATATCGGGTTTGATGCCAAAGTTCTGGTAGCCGAACCACTGGCCGGTGCGGCCCATGCCACAGACAACTTCGTCCATGATGATCAGAATATTGTATTTCTTGCAGATCTCCTGAACGCGCTCCCAGTAGCCTTTGGGCGGCAGGATCACGCCGCCGCCGGCGGTCATCGGCTCGAGAATGATTGCGCCAACCGTGTCGGCACCTTCGCGCAGGATCACCTCTTCGATGGCATCCGCCGCCCGTTCACCATAGTTTTCCACGTCCCATTGTTTGCGATACTCAAGGCAATGGGGCACTTCGACGAAACCTTCCGGGAAGGGTCCAAACCCTTCGCGGCGCTGCCCTTGGCCGGTGGCGGCCAACGCACCCAAGGTCGAGCCGTGGTAGTCGCGTTCCCGGTAAAGGATCTTCCATTTCTTGCCGCCGTGGTGCTGGTGCGAAATCTGGCGCACCATTTTGAAGGCTTTCTCATTCGCTTCCGAACCCGAGTTCAAAAAGAACACACGGTTCAGGGTCGGTGCCTTTTCGATCACGCGATCGGCGAATTGTGCTGCCGGAACATTGCCCACGGTGCCCGCGAAAAAGTTGATCTGTTCCAGCTGATCCCGCACCGCATTGGCAATCTGGGTACGACCATAGCCAACGTTGACGGTCCAGACACCGCCAGAGACGCCATCCAGAAACTCATTGCCGGATTGATCCCAGACCCGCATGCCCTTGCCCTTGACCAGAATGCGCGGGTCACGCTCAGCCAATGCCGCGTGCTGAAACAGATGGTGCCACACATGCGCGCGATCCGCTTTCACGGTCGAAGTCATCAGGTTGGTGCCGAGCTGGTCGTCCATTTAGGTATCCTTTGGAGGTGCGTTTTCCGCATCACTGCCCAAGTCGGAAAATCCAACACAGTGCCAGCCGTGGCTTTTTGGTTGGGCCAGTTTGCGGTCGCGCGGGACAAGGCTTGCAAGTTTACATAAAACTGCGCAGCCTAATGCAGATTTGCAGGCGCAGCATTTGGCGCCTATGTCTGTACCCGTAACCTGCCCGTGCAGGATGTGATCGCTAGCAAAGTCGAGGCCCGCTATTCAGTCCCTGCCCATCTCCATCGATCGCACCAGTGGTGAACCGATCCAAAGCCAGTTGCGACGCGCCCTGATTTCGGCGATCGCAACCGGGCAACTTGCCCCCGGTCAAAAGGTGCAATCGACCCGCATGTTCGCCGACAAATTGGGCATCGCGCGCAACACGGTTGCAGCGGTGTTCGAAGAGCTGGCGATGCGCGGATATCTGGAGGCCAAACCCCGGCGCGGGTATTACATCAGCACCGATTTGCCGACGGGGAAACCACAGTCGGAAGCAGCCTCGGAATTGGATTGGAACAGCCGGCTACTCCACCATCCGTCCCAGCTGAACCACATTCGTAAGCCTTTGAACTGGCAGGATTATAAGTATCCGTTTGCCTATGGTCAGGTGGACCCCAGCCTGTTTCCCCTGAATGCATGGCGGGCGTCCTCGCGGGATATGCTGGGGCGTGCCGCCGTCAGCTGGTGGGGGGCGGACCGGGCCATTGACGACGACCCTATGTTGATCAAACAGATCCAGACTCAGATCCTGCCCGATCGCGGTATCTATGCACGCCCGGAAGAGATCATTGTCACCCTGGGTGCCCAGGAAGGCTTGTACCTGATTTCGCAGCTCTTGGCGGGGCCCGGAAAACGGGTTGGCTGCGAGGTTCCGGGCTACCCGGATTCAAGCTTCATTTTTGACCTCTCCGGATCAGAGGTGACCCCCCTTGCCATCGACAAACAGGGGGCGGTGATACCACCCAATTCAGGTCTGGATCTGGCCGTTTTAACTCCCGGTGCCCACTGCCCATCGATGACTGTCATGTCCGGCAAACGGCGTGATCAAGTGTTGAACGCTGCCCGTCAGGACGACTTTTTGGTGGTGGAAGACGACTATGAAGGCGACGTTTCCTTTGTAAAAGATCTGGCCCTCAAATCACGCGACAAGGATGGTCGTGTTCTTTACCTAGGCACTTTGTCTAAAATTTTGGCACCCGGCGTACGACTCGGTTATTTGGTTGCGCCAGAGCCTGTGATTCAAGAGGCCCGTTGGTTGCGACGACTGATTCACCGATCTGCGCCGCTCAACAACCAACGGGCTGCGGCAATTTTCCTTGCGGAAGGCCACTACCACGCCTTGGTGCGCAAGCTCCGCACCTCCCACCAAGACCGCTGGGAGCGGGTGATGGAAAACCTGCCGAAACTGATGCCGGGGTTTCGCACCCCCGATCCCTGCCATTGCGGGCGCAGCGTCTGGCTGGAATGCCCGGATGGTGTTGATGCTCGGGATCTGTTCACCGCTGCTGGTAAGGCCGGCATCACATTTGAAAGCGGTGATCCCTTTGTTCCGCCCGATCAAGCAGGGCGTTTTCTGCGCCTCGGCCTATCCGTGATCAACACAGATTTGATTGTCCCCGGCATGAAAAAACTGGGAGAGATCGCAGACAATCTGGCCGCCTAACCCCCGCTGGCCCAGTCAAACCCCCGCTTCTGGCGCCCTCTTTGCGCGCACAAATACAGTAGGCCGCGTTACATACACTCCTGGAGACAACACGATATTCACCACCACGGTTGCTATTGTCAGCTTTGCCGTTTTGATTTCTGCGTTTGCCCGCGGGCTGGCCGGGTTTGGGTTTGCAATTGCTGCGGTGCCCATCCTGTCGCTGGTCATCTCCCCGATCGAAGCGGTTGCCATGACGGTGATGTTGCAAGTTGTCGTGGGGCTCAAAGACATCTTTGACCTACGCCGTGACATCCATAAACCTTCTCTTATCCGTCTGGCGCTTGGTTCGCTCATTGGGACGCCCATCGGGGTGTTTGCCCTAGCAGTGATGAACCCGGATGCGGCGCGTATTTTGATCGCACTGTCGGTCTTTGCGGGTCTGTTGATCCTGCTGCTCTACAAACCCAAAGAAGCCCGCCCCAACGACGCATTGGCAACAGTAACGGGCGTGGCCTCGGGCGTGTTTTCCGGTCTTTCCGCTATGCCCGGGCCGCCGGCTGTGGCCTAATATCTCGGTATCGGCATGCCCGCCAAACAGTCGTGCGCGTCACTGTTGTTCTTGTTCTTCTTTGCAGCCGCAACCGCGACCCCCGGTCTGGCCTGGGCCGGGGCGGTCAATTCGCAGACGTTGTGGTTGGTGCTGATCTCGATCCTGAGCTACCCCCCGAAAATCGGACACTGACGTAAGCTACGATTTGTTGTCTGTTGATCTTCGACACGAAGGAGATTGACGATGTCGAAACGAAAGCAACATCACCCTGAGTTTAAGGCCAAGGTCGCATTGGAAGCACTGAAAGGCGAGGAGACGGTCAGCGAGTTGGCCAGTCGGTTTAGATAGGAAGAGCGTCGCTTTGGGAACGAGTGTAAATATCCGTGGTCGCCCGATCATTAAAAAAACAAAGGAG
>NZ_JAHHIR010000073.1 GCF_018678075.1 Epibacterium ulvae
GGCACGACGCTTGCACGCGTCACGGCTGGAGATGTTGACGGCGATGCGTTGTCGTATGAGATCACGTCTGGCAACGAGGATGGTCTGTTTGAGATTGACGACAGCGGTGCGATCACGCTTGCGGATGGGGCTTCGCTTGATTTTGAGGCTGCAGCGTTCCATGATCTGGAGGTCTCGGTTTCCGATGGCGCTGCGACCACCACGGCGGATGTGACCATCAATGTGGCCGATGTGGATGAGAGCCGCTCTGAGCTGATCGCCAGCACCGACCGTGCCTTTGGTGTGGACAACGGCTCGGGCTCGATTGGTCTGACCGGGACAGCTGACTATAGCTCGCAATTGCCGTTCCTGGACATCTTCAAATCCAGCCGTCCGGTCAAAGCCCACGGAGAGGAATTTGGTCAATACGATTACTATGAACTAGACGAAGCAGGCTATCTGGACGACAACGGCTGGCCCACCGAGATCCCCGAGGATGCGCCCACCATCGGCTTTATCTTTGCCGAAACCATCGGCCGCGAAGGCACCTATGTGTTGCGCTATGAGGGCGAAGGTGAGATTGACGTCCGTTTTGACGCCAATGTCATCAGCCGCTCAGAAGGTGAGATCGTCTTTGAACACGGCTCTGGCTCGTTTGAGGTCTTCTTGAAGTCCACCGATCCAAATGACACCGGCGATTACATCAAGAACATCTCCATCGTCAAAGAAGAGTACGTCGATCTGTATGATGCGGGCGCAACCTTCAATCCGGATGCGTTGGAGGTTCTGGCGGACTTCCGGGAATTCCGCACCATGGCCTGGCAGCGCACCATTGAATCACCGATTGAGACGCTGGACGATCTGCCCTCGCTGGATCAATCCTCCTGGGCCACGATCTATGGCGCACCGGTTGAAGCGCTGGTGCAATTGTCCAATGAAGCCGGCACCGATCTGTGGTTCACCATCCCCACCAAAGCCAATGCCGAAGTGGTGGAATATTACGCCACCTACATTCGCGACAATCTGGATCCGAACCTGAAGGTCACCGTCGAATATGGCAACGAGCTGTGGAACTACGGCTATCAAGACACCCATGATCTGCGCGCCGAAGCGATTGAGGCCTGGAACCTGGATCCGGGCGACAATATCGGCCGCTTTGCCTATGTGGCGTCCAAAGCTGCCGAGGTGGCGCTGACGTTCAAAGAGGTCTTCAACCAGGTGGGTGAAGATGAGCGGCCCCTGCTGCACAATACAATCGGCACCCAGGCGGCTGTGCCTTCGGTCACCGAAGCGCTGCTGCGGGCGGATGCGTGGCGGGAGAATGATCCCGACAACTTTATCCCACCGGAAGAAATCTTTGATTCCATCGCCGTTACCACATATTTTGGTGGCGTAACCCTGACACGCGATGAGCTGCGGGCGGATCTGATCGCAGCGATCGAAGATCCCAATGTGGACGCTCAGGCCTTCTTGTTTGAGAAACTGAACGACCCGGATTACCCGCTGTCGATCCCAGCCACCGGTGAATTCCTGCGCGAGCAGAAAGAGATCGCGGATCGTTACGGGCTGCAAGTCACCGACTACGAAGGAGGCGCGCACCTGCTGCACTTTGACAATACCAATCTGCCGCAGGAAACCGTCGAACAGCTGCAAGACTTCTATGTGGAATTCTACCGCAGCGACTATATGCGAGAGTTGTTCCAGGGCATCTGGGATATCTGGCGCGAAGTGGGCTCTGGGGCCTTCACCAACCACGGCAGTGTCGGCGAGCCGTCGCGGTTCGGCTTCTTCAGCTTCCTGTCGGATCTGAACGACACCAGCCCGCGGGCCGAATTCCTGTGGGAGCAAAACGCGAGCCAGGCGCCATGGTGGGAAGATCGCGGCGGCGAGCATTTCCAGCAGGGTGTGATTGAAACCGGCACCGACGGTGAAGATATTCTGATCGGCACCAACCAGGAAGACTATCTTGGTGGCGGTGCAGGCAATGACTACATCGTGGCAGGGATCGGCGACGATGGGGTCCATGGTGGCGACGGGATCGACACCATCCTACTGGCAGGCACCCGCAGCGACTACGACATCTATCGTGACGGCGATGCGGTGATCTTCCGTCATGCGGATGGCACCGACCGGGTGCTCAGCATTGAAGTTGTTGAATTCCAGGACGGTCAGATCTTTGCCATCGAAGACCTGGTCGGGGAAGCAGACGCATCCGGTGCCGCCCCTGAGGCCGTGGATGATGTTGTCAACGTCACCGAAGACGAGAACACCAATATCACCACTTTGCTGCTCAACGACAGTGACGCAGAGGACGGTGAATTGGTCATCGTTGAGGTGGGCGAAGCGGAACATGGCTCGTTGCGACTGGAAGCAGACGGCACCGTGACCTATATTCCCGACCCGAACTTTGTCGGCGAAGACAGCTTCACCTATGTGGTCTCGAACGGGTCCACCCGCAGCACGGCCACAGCGCAGGTCACGGTACACAACGCCGCCGATGCGCCAACGGTTATCAGCCGCCACCTGACCGTCTTTAACGAAGACTATCAGGCGGGGGATGTGATCCATCAGGTCGAAGCCGATGATCTGGACGGTGACGCGCTCAGCTACTCCATCGTGGACGGCAACGACCGCGGCCTCTTTGCCATCGACGCGGCAACCGGTGAAATCACCACCACCGCTGAGCTCGAAGAAGACGAAACCATCGGCATCGCCACCCATGACCTCGAGATCGAAGTCACAGATGGCGGGCTCGTCACCGAAACAACCATCACCGTCGAAGTTCATCAAGACGACAACATCA
>NZ_JAHHIR010000078.1 GCF_018678075.1 Epibacterium ulvae
CCGTTGAAGGCGCTTGCGGTACACGACCGCGCCTGTTGCGTCCAATCCCGCAAGGCTGCAAACGGTCTTGCCCAGATCAATGCCCAATACTTCGACATCCATCAGAATGCTCCTATCTCTCCACCGATGCCCGCAACAATAGCTGCGGTTTGGCAGGAAGGCAGTTCATACCATTAGCTCATAGGCAATTGGGCGTTCAAGACTGAGTCCAGTAAATTGATGCGAGGAATCAGAACTTCATGAGCTGCGCATCACGGCGTTTTCTTTGATCAGCCTTCTTCTGTTCGGTCGCTTCACGAGACATAGTCTGGACTGCATGCTTTCGGCCAAACGACTTCCGTAAGCGGTCCATAGCCATCAACTTTTTCGCGGTGGCTTGTGCAAGCTCGGTGTTGAGCTGGCGGCGCATCCGGTGATGCCACCCTTGCCATAGAAGATCAGCGCCCAATGACTTCATCGCATGGTCGCTGTCTGATTGCTCTCGGGCTTCTTTTACTTGCCGGTCAAGCTGGGCAAGTTTCCCTCGGATCGCCGCCTCGGCGTCTAGTATTGGTTTTATGCGTGCGTGTTCTTGCATGTACTGCGCTTCGGTCACGCTCTGCATTTGTTTCAACATTTTTTCTTTCACCACACACGACCTTTTGCTTTTTCACGCATTGTTTCGGCAAATCGAATGGCCGCAGCGACGGGTGCGTAATGAACTTCTTGAACTTCTTGATCGATCTCGACCGTTGCATAAATTGCGCGCGCGGTTGGTGGATCGCTATGAATAGGCACGCCGTGTTCTTGAGCCACTTCTCGAATGGCCGCCGCTATTTCATCCACACCTTTGGCGATACACGTTGGTGCAGACCCCTGTTCGCGTGACCACTTAAGTGCAACCGCGTAATGTGTCGGGTTCACAATTACCACATCGGCATCCGGAACAACCCCGATCATTTGGCTCAAGGCAATTTCTTGCGCTCGTTGACGGCGTTGACCTTTGAACTGCGGATCACCTTCGGCGTTCTTATGTTCGTCAGTCACTTCTTGCCGCGACATCATGTTTTTTCGAATAAACTCAGCGTGTTGAAACACGGCGTCAAAAACGCCGATACTTGTGGCAATCAACGTCGCAATGATGAGACAGCTCATCATCAAACTTGCCAATAGCATCATAACGCCAAACGGCCCAGTTGCGGCGGATGCAATCATCTCTGGCATGTGTGACGTCAGAAAATAACTCAAGCCAATCGAGTATATTAGCAATTTGGCAAAACTTTTGAGAAATTCAAAAAAACCTGCGCGACCGAATTTGTTTTTAGCGTTCGAAATCAAAGAAATTTTGGACAGTTTTGGCTCCAGCTTACTTGGGGCGACAACAAATGCCTTTTGTCCCAAAATGGATAGCAACACCAAACATGCCGGAACGGCAAACCATGGCAGAACTGCAAGTAGAACTGATGTGATCAATGAACTAACTGGCGATGCAGTAGAGCCCTCGAAGTAGAGCGCGACCAATTTGTCTGGATGATCAAAAAAGGTCATCATAATTGAGCCCAAGTTTTGCACCGGACCCAAGCCGGTTCCAAAAAAGGCAATGAGCAAACCTAAATATGCTGCAGCGACCGATAGATCTGTCGACTTTGGAACATCCCCGTTCTCTCGGGCTTTTTTGAGTTTTTCCGGGGTTGGATCAAGGTTTTTTTCTGAATCGTCGTCCTGGCCGCTCATCGAGCACCTCCGGTCGGATCTGCAAAGAACCCAAAGAAGACTTCAGCCCAATACATCAGGATCATCGGACTGGCGACCATTAGAATGAACATGCCGCCAAAGGTGATGACGGGTGCGCCGATGATTGAGACCATCAATTGTGGCATTGCTCTACTGATGAAGCCGAGTGTGAAATTGTAAATGACTGACGTGATTACAAACGGCGCCGCCAAGGCAAACGACATGGAAAAACTGTGCGAGACTCTTGTTACGATCCACGGAGTGAGTTCGGACGCGGGTGGAAACTGACCGACTGGAAACAGCTGATAAGACTGAATCATAAACTCCGCTACTTTTACATGTAATCCCATCATGACAGCAAAGGCAGTTCCTGCAAAAACTAGAAAACTACCAATAGCCGGCATTGGTTCTGCTCCAATCCCGCCAAATGCTTGTGACAGAGATGTACTCTGGGCGGCAATGGAGCCGGCCGTTTGAAGTGTTAAGACGAAGATCCGGACACCAAAGCCCAATGCCAAACCGATGATCGCTTCGCTGATTGCCAGACCGCCATATAGAAAGAGGCTGTTCGGTGTGGCTTGAGTGGGTACCGATGGCGCAACGATCAAAGTGAAAACGATGGCGACGACAAGCTTCACGTTCGTGGGTACAAACTCTTCGCTGATGGCCGGCAATGCCGCAACCATAGCAGCCAGTCTTAAAAAGACGATGGCCGCGTGCCAGAACCCAGCCCCCAGGAGCGCGACAAGTTCAGGAGGGAGGAACTCGAAATTCATGCCGGAACGAGACCGACCAATGCCGGCTGTGCTTCCAAGCCGATTTCCTCAAACGATAAGACGGGGTTTGTTACGCCTCGGGACTTGAGAATGGTCTTCAAATACCTGCGTCGCCGTGTTGATGTGACAACCGCTGCGGTGATCCCCTGTTCCGTTGTTTGCACCAAGCGATCGTTTAGCCCGTCCGCAAGTTTGTTGAATTGGTCAGGTGGCAGCGCGATGTCCAAGCCTGTGCCTTGACCATCCACCTGGTAGGTTGCGAAAATTTCCTCCCACTCAGGGGCCAATTGGACCAACGGAATGGTTCCGTCGCCGCGCTTCATTTCGGCGACCAATTGGAAGCCCAGTCGTTGACGCACATGTTCGCAGATGGCTTCCGGCAAAGCCGTGTGGACGCGTGCCTCGGCGATGGCCTCCAAAATCAGAGGCATGTTGCGGATCGACACGCGTTCTTCGAGCAACAGGCGCAATACAGAATGCAAAGAGTCGATTGGCACTTTGTCCGGTACCAGTTCATCTATCAGCTTCCGATTGGCTTCTGCACGGAACCCATCTGTCAATTCGGTCATCTCGTTCAGAAGGCGGCGCAAGGATTTGAGGGTCAACAAGCGCGAGAAGTTGAGTTTAATAATTTCCAAGAGATGGGTGGCAAGAATTTCTGCTGGTGCAACAACTGTAGCGCCCATCATATTCGCTTGCTCACCGTGTTTACTGGACACCCACCTTGCGGGGGCACCGTAGACGGGTTCGGTTACGTCTGGTCCCGGCGGCAAAGAGTCGTGTTGTTCAGGCATCAACGCCAGAACCATATCCGGACGCAAAACACCACGAGCCTGCTCAACGCCATGCACTTTGATGACATAGGTTCCTGGATCAAGTTCTGATTGATCGCTTAACCGAATTTCCGGTAGGATCAGGCCAAAGGACGTGGCGACATGGGTACGCATATTGGCGATCCGTGCATCCAGACCGGTCCCTGCGTCCAAAACCATGCTCACCAGATCTGGCGCGAATTCCAGGTGAAGGTCATCTAGATCGAGAATGTCGCCGAGGGGACGAGACTCCGAAGGTTTCGCAGTTTTCTCTATCTGTGCATCAATCGCCGTTTCTTCTTCTTCAATGGACTTTTGATACACGCGATACGCAGCATAACCCAGGCTAGCAGCACCCGCCATAAATGGAACAAATGGCAAGCCCGGCACGAGAGCAAAAAGTGCCATGAGAACTGCAACAGTTGCCAAGGCACCAGGATGACCAGCGAACTGCGCCAGCAAAGCAGTGTCTGTCGTCCCGGTTGCGCCACCGCGCGCCAGTAGAAGCGCCGCTGCAATGGAAATAATGACGGAGGGAATTTGGGATACAAGCCCGTCACCTACAGTCAGGATTGTGTAGGTTTCAAATGCATCCGAAATGGCCATGTCGTGGACCAAAAGGCCCATTACCAAACCCACGAGCAGGTTCAAAATGGTGATCAATAGGCCAGCAACAGCGTCGCCTTTTACGAACTTGGAAGCACCGTCCAATGAACCAAAGAAAGTTGTTTCTTTCTGTTCAAGTTCACGCCGTTCCTTTGCGGTCGCATGATCAATCGCACCTGCACTCATGTCAGCGTCAATCGCCAACTGCTTACCTGGCATACCATCAAGGGCAAAACGGGCGCCGACTTCCGCCATACGCGCCGCACCTTTTGTAATCACCATGAAGTTTACGATCAGCAAGACGCAAAAAATCACAAGCCCAAGGAAAACGTTGCCGCCCATTACAAACTGGGCAAAGCCTTGAATGACATTGCCAGCCGCATCCGTACCGGTATGTCCTTGTCCAATAATAAGCTTTGTCGACGAGACATTGAGCGACAAGCGCAACATCAAAGACGCCAAGAGGATCGTTGGAAAGGACGAGAAGTCCAACGGTCGCTCGATGAACAAAGTGATCGTGAAGATCAAAATCGCCAGTGCAAAAGAAGTTGCCAACCCGACATCCAATACCCAGGCGGGAACCGGCAGAATCATCATCACAATGATCGCCATCAATGCGATCGCAAGCAAAACCGTTGGGCTAAAAATCTGCTGTATACTTAATTTAGGCACGGGTTAGCACTCTCAATTTAAAGGGATCAAGGCGCGGGAAGCCGCACCATCAATGGGCACTAGCGATCCCATTCGTACAGTGCCTTGAGCAACCAATGGGCCAGGTTTATGTACAGATATCAGCGGTAGAGGAGCGCCAAAGACCGCCCTTTGCCGCTGTGATCTTGGCAGTGAAGCAACAGTGGTGATCGGGCCGAGATTGGTGCGAATGCGTGCAAACCGAGCAGCATATTTTTGCGCGTATTTTGGCGTGCGTGAATGGTATGCACCGGCCGCTTGTGACCAGTTTCCAAACTCTTCATAGAGTTCGTTCAAAAAACGAGCGGCGTATTGTGCGTTTACGACCGGGTTGAACATCTGTTCGATCGATTCAAATGCCTGGCCGTGCCATCGGTAATTTATCTGGAAGCAGCCCACATCAAAACTGCGGGCCCCACGGTTGAAGTGAGAGATCGCATATTGGCGCGCCTCGCCTTCAGTATCGAACCACTTTCCCGCACCTTCCATGTTCACGGTCCATGGCCAAGGCTGAAGACCATTTTGGCCGCCGCGTCCTGTTTCCGTTCGTGTAATGGAGCGCATGACATCCAATGGGATGCCTTGGTCTTGAGCGGCTTGTTGCGCCGCCAGATCGCACAGACCAGCGATGGACGGGTCATGTTCGCGCGCTGACGTTGTTGACGTCATAGCACAAATACATACGCACGCGTGTGCTACATATCGCAGTTCACAGCGACGACTTACCCCAAAAAAGAGTGTCTTTAATAACGGCATTCTGCCCATTCCAATTTAGGTTTCACCCTAAACACAGAATAGAAACTGAAACTTTACAAACCGTTACAATTGAAATGCCCGACCGTCGGATTAACGACGAACGGGCTATCCATAATGTGCAATTTCTGAGCTACCCATAGGGATTGGGACATTGACGTAAGCTGCGATTTGCTTTCTGTTGATCCTCAACACGAAGGAGATCGATGATGTCGAAACGGAAGCGACACCACTCGGTGCCTAGGGTCTGGACCCATTGATTTCCGCTTAGGGTCGTGATTCACGATTCAAAAACCGAGTGGTGACCATGTCTGATCTATTCTGGCTGACGGATGCGCAGATGGCGCGTCTTGAACCCTTCTTCCTGAAATCACGCGTTCACTGCCCGGCAGGTCATTGCATAGCAATGTCCCGAGAGGGGATGATCGCCGTGTTTTGGGCGGGATTATTTTCATTAACTGCAATGGTTTACGATGGCGTGATGCGCC
>NZ_JAHHIR010000067.1 GCF_018678075.1 Epibacterium ulvae
GGAGGGGGGGGGGGGGGGGGGGGGGGGGGGGGGGGGGGGGGGGGGGGGGGGGGGGGAGGGGGGGGAAGGGGGGGGGGGGGGGGGGGGGGGGGGGGGGGGGGAGGGGGGGGGGGGGGGGGAGGGGGGGGGGAGGGGGAGGGGGGGAGGGGGGGGGGAGAGAGGAGGGGAAGGGGAAGGGGAAGGAAGGGGGGGAAGGGGGGAGGAGGCGATGGTTCGAGATTGCCACCCGGTGAGTATATCGGCTCAGATAGGTGAGGACGGCCACCGGGCCGCCGAAGGGCGGTTTGGAATACACCACCCATTCGGATTTGCGGAACGGGGTGAGCCATGTTGCGAAGGCGTCCGCCTGTGCCAAATCTTTCAGGTCCCCATAGAAAGCCAGTTCTCCAGCTCGGTGCAGCGCCACCAGCCCATCCAGAAACAGGCGGCGGAACAGGCGCGACAACACGCGCACAGTCTCGTGCGTCTACGCATGTTTCGCGCACGCCTGCCCTCTAATCGAGCTTCCACGATCTGAGAACTCGCATACGGCTTATGACTTCACATCGCGCATTTTGGAGCACCGGTCTTTCATCATGACCGCCGCTGAAACCAGTACAACAATGCGGGAAACCTCTTTCGAGGCCTATGTCCGTCAGCGAATTCGGAAGGGACCAAAGCAAGATTGGCTTGAACAACTCGACCTCACGCACTTGCATAGATGTTGTGTGACCCTCGGTGCTTCTCTTTCCGGGTATCATTCTGTTCCCTTCCTTAATCTGCCACCTGATGAGGCACGGATGCTCTGTGAACTTGGATTTGAACACCTCATCAAAGGGCCTTCGGGATTGTGCGCGGGTCTAGAAAAGTCTTACCATAAAGACAGTTCACGAAGACCCTATGTCAGTTCAGATATGGGGCCATTTTACAACTGGCTTCAAGATGTTCACACGGACCCAGCTCTATCACTTTTAGTCGATACGACGCGGGAACACATCTTTGAGACCTATCCAGCATCGCCAGAAAAGGAAGTATTTGGGCAGCGACCACCCAAACGGCAACTCTACACCATGGCAGATGCTCGCATACAAACTGGACTTGGAACGACGTTCCTCAAACGACTTCTTGGCCATATTAATGCTGAAACTGATGATGTCGCCCTCAAGCGAACAGACGTGACCTTAGAAGAGCTGAAATCTGCTATGAGTTTCTGGCACAGTCTTGCAAAGCTCGGCGAGGCAGCATCCCTACTGGGAATTCTGCCCGAGCAGGTAAAAAAGCTCCGAGATCTCGGGACACTGAAAACCGTCAAGTTGTCTGTCCGTCGTCAGGGATTTGTAACCTGCCATTGGAACGGACGTCGCCAACTGCGGCAATGCGGACAAAGCTGCCGTACGCTGCGGCTGCGCCAAAGACTGCATTGGTGATCTTCTTTAATGGTTTAGAAGACAGCGGCTCGACTAATTCGTCGCTGCGATGCATGAATAGAACCGCGCGAAAATAGTAAGGAACGCGATGCTTCTATTTATTTTTCTAGGGTTTTTCATCGGCTTTTTCTTGTCATTACGTTTTGTCCGACGACCACGAAGGGCACTGATCCGGGGAGCGGTTCTGGGCGCTGTGCCTCTTGTGCTGATGCTTGGGCCGGGTAACGCGCCTGTTCAGGGAATCGGCTCAGCGCTGAACTTCGCTTTCTTCGCACTGGGGCCGCTTATGCTGATCCCAATTGTGGTCGGCAGTGCGGCACTTGGCGTGGCTGGCGCTGCGGTTGTGCTGTGGATCGGGCACGGGCGCGCACGTTGGGTCGGCTGGGCGTTGGGGGGAGTGATAATTGTGATAGTCGCAATGATGACTCTGTTGCCCGTTGCACAGCGCGAGATGGCCAAGCGCCAACTTGCCAACGACCGTGGCAACCGCGCCGAAGCGATTATCCGCGCTGATTTCGAAGGCACGCTGGCCGGATATCAGGTGTCTTTTCCAGCCAGTCCCCGCCTGCATCTGTCAGATGATTGCGCTCCGGGTGTTCAGGCCGGGCTCTTTGGCTGTTCGACCAGCCTAACCAACCCGGTGACGATACTGACCGGACCAGATGAGACGCTTCTTAATGAACGCAGCGATCCGATTAGCTTTCGTACCATCAGTGTTGGAGCTGTGGAGACAGATTGCACTTTGGGAGATTTTTGCCTGACACAGGAGCAAATTGACCACTGGTGCGGTGAGGTTCGTTCGGATCAAGCGGACGGCATCTGGTGTCGCGACATGCCGCCGATGCGATTTTCTTTGCGAACGGATGCAACGCCGGGTCCATCGGATCGCGATGAACCCGAACTGGCCGCGCGATATGCTAATACGCGGCTCGGTACCGGACGGGTCGTTTGCTTCTACAGCCCTGATACAACCGAAACCGACAGACAAGGTGCGAGCTGCAAGATATCCTTCGATCTTGCGGACGGGGTTAAGGCGTCTCTGTCATTACGCCGCACGCAGATCATATCCGACGATCCGGCGCTCACAGCAACGATTGAACTGATTCCTGAATACTGGTCGGCGCTGACGGACGGGTGATAGCGGACGTCCAACCAATCTGCAGCATCTGACGGATTGGGCTCTTTGCCGACTTTCGCTGCGTTTGCACCCGAGATCAACGTCAAATAGGAAGGCGTGAGGCCGCTGTGCGGACAAAACCGTCGCTCCTGAAACCGGCATCAAAGGCCGCAGTCAGCCCAAAGCGGTCCCTCATATGGCGTGCTTCGCGCCCAACGCTGCATCTGCGAGATTTGAAGGTCGGTTTCCCGAAAGCAGATGGGGTGGATGGCTCCTGCTCCATCGGCGTCGCAATGCGCCATAGTGCAGTTGTAATGAACTGCTCAGAGAGGAGCCACCCAATGCAAGTTACAACAGTTGGTCTCGATTTAGCCAAGAACGTCTTTCAGATCCACGGGATCACCC
>NZ_JAHHIR010000099.1 GCF_018678075.1 Epibacterium ulvae
AGTTTTAGGGGCTCAGGTCAGTTTGTCGGTCACTGCTTAGTGGGACCGCGCTTCGCGTAGGATCAGATCAATTGCATCGTCAGAAAGAAGGCTGATCCGACCCGGCATTCGATCTTGAGACTGACCTGTCAGACGCCGCCAGAAAAACGGCCAACTGTCAGATCACATCTGAACCACTACAGCTAATTGTACCGCAAGCTCGTGGCGTCTTGTGCGAGGTACCATTCGTATGTCTGTCGAATTCCCGCGTCAAGTTTGATGTGTGCCGTCCAGCCCAACTTTTCGAGCGTTGAAACATCCATCAGTTTGCGTGGAGTGCCGTCGGGGCGGTTCGTGTCCGTCAAAATCGCCCCTTGAAACCCAACAATCTTGGCCACCAATCGGGCCAGCTCCAGGATCGAGATCTCTTCGCCACACCCTACGTTGACATGCGACAATGTCGGTCGGGTTTCTCTTTTGTAGGTTTCTTGAGGAAGATCCATCACAAAGAGCGCCGCTTCGGCCAGGTCATCCACATGCATGAATTCGCGCAATGGGCGGCCTGACCCCCAAATGGTCACGCTTGGGTCTCCGGCAACGACTGCGGCGTGGAAATTGCGGATCAATGCGGGCAGCACATGGGAATGCTCTGGGTGGAAGTTATCTCCGGGACCGTAAAGGTTGGTCGGCATCACGGAACGATAATCGACACCGTACTGTCGATTGTAGCTCTCACACAATTTGATCCCGGCGATTTTCGCGATCGCATAGGGTTCGTTTGTTGGCTCCAGAGGGCCAGTCAGCAGAGCGGTTTCAGTGATCGGTTGCTCTGCCTCGCGGGGATAGATGCAACTCGACCCGAGCTGCAACAGCCGAGTGACGCCAGCGTGATAGGCTGCGTTGATTACGTTGCATTGGATCATCAGGTTGTCATAGATGAACGGCGCAGGGTAGCTGTTGTTGGCGACAATGCCGCCGACACGTGCCGCAGCCAAGATGACTTGGTCCGGGGAAGTCGCTTGAAAAAACGCCTGCACTTGGGCTTGGTTGGTCAGATCCAAACTGGCCCGATCACAGGTGACCAACTCGAGGCTTTGCCCGTTGGCACGTCGGGCCTGCAGCCGACGCAGGATCGCGCCGCCAACCATTCCACCATGACCTGCTATGTAGATCTTCACGGTATTAGCCTTCGTAACACACAGGAATGTCCATGCCATGTTCTTTGAGTAGAGCGTGGCGTTTTGCGGCTTTGAGATCTTCGGTCATCATTTCTGAGCACATTTCCTGGGTGGTTATTTCCGGAACCCAACCAAGCCGTTCCTTCGCTTTGGTCGGATCGCCAAGCAGTGTCTCGACTTCGGACGGGCGGAAGTAGCGCGGGTCAATACGCATGATGACGTCGCCAACATTGAGGCCGGGCGCTTTGTCGCCATTGATATCAGCCACCTTTGCCACCTCATCCATGCCGGTGCCGATGAATTCCAACGTCAAGCCGACCTCTGCCGCCGCCCAAATGATAAACTGACGAACAGAGTACTGCACACCCGTTGCGATCACAAAATCTTCGGCCTCTTGTTGCTGCAGCATCATCCACTGCATGCGTACATAGTCTTTTGCATGACCCCAGTCGCGCAGCGAGTCGATGTTGCCCATATAGAGACACGGTTCAAGCCCCAGCGCGATATTCGACAAACCACGGGTGATCTTGCGCGTGACAAATGTCTCGCCGCGGCGTGGACTCTCGTGATTGAACAGAATGCCGTTGCAGGCATACATGCCATAGGCTTCGCGGTAATTCACAGTGATCCAATAGGCGTACATTTTGGCCACGGCATAGGGTGACCGCGGATAAAATGGCGTGGTTTCGCGTTGTGGAGTTTCCTGCACCAAACCATAGAGTTCGGATGTCGATGCTTGGTAGAATTTTGTTGTCTTCTCCATCCCCAAAAAGCGGATCGCCTCCAGCAGTCGCAGGGTGCCGATGGCATCCACGTCAGCGGTGTATTCCGGTGCCTCAAATGAGACGGCGACATGGGACTGAGCGCCAAGGTTGTACACCTCGTCCGGCTCTACTTCACGAATGATCCGTGTCAGGTTGGAGGTATCTGTCAGGTCACCGTAATGCAGCTTGAACCGGGCATTATCGATATGGGGATCCTGATAAAGGTGATCAACACGATCGGTGTTGAAGGAAGATGCACGACGTTTGATACCGTGTACTTCGTAGCCTTTCTTGAGAAGAAACTCCGCCAGGTATGAACCGTCTTGTCCGGTTACTCCGGTTACGAGTGCACGTTTAGCCATAGGTGTCCTCAATTTCTATTTGAACAGAAGGTTTTGCCCGTCAGGCGCTCATCTTTAGCGACTGCCCAAGCGGGCGGGCGACGGCGTTGAAACATTCGGCAACGCGCGCGATATCTTCTGTGGTTAAGTTGTGGTGATTGGGCAGGTAGATCCCGTAATCATGGATCAGATCTGCCTGTGGTAAGGTCTGTGACCCATAGGCGCGAACCCAGAACGGATGCCGGGCGATGTTGCCGCAGATCAACGGGCGACATTCGATCTTCTCTTCTTTTAATGCACCAGCGACGTCCATTCGGTTTTCCACCAAAGTGCCATAGGCAAACGATGAAAGAAGTTCCGCATTACTGGATTGGGAATAGAAATCCGGCAACAACTGCGCGTAGGTTTCAAAGTTGCGCGCGCGCGTTTCGCAAATCTGATCCAGTTTCTTGAGCTGCTGCAAACCGATATAGGCCTGAAGATCGGTCGAGCGCAGATTGAAGCCCGCGTAGTAGAACGTATAAAGATTGCGGAACTCATCGATTTTATGCGTTTGCTGAAGGTCTGCCTGACGTTGAGGCGCAAGATCACGACTCCATCCATGCGACCGCAACGACAGCATCACTTGATGCAGCTCGGCATCATCGGTGACCACCATGCCCCCCTCGATTGTGGAGATGTGGTGGCCGTAGTAAAATGAGAAGCTTCCCGCAAGACCGTGGCCGCCCAGTTTTCGCCCATCAACCACAGACCCCAGTGCCTCGCAACTGTCTTCGAGCAAGACCACGTCATACCGTTCACAGATCGACTTGATTTCACGCAGGTGGTTGGCATGGCCCAGCACGTGCACCAATATCAACATCGATGGTGCCTCATCCCGGCACAAGGCCTCCAGGTGATCGAGATCGAGCCCAAGATTGCCCGGATCACAATCGCAAAGGCGGACATCAAAACCCAACTGCATCAAGGGCGACACCGTGGTCACCCAGCTCACAGCCGGGGCTATGACTTTGTTGTTGCGCAGGCGTCCAGCTTCCTTGGCGGCGTAGATCATCAATAGGTTTGCCGAAGAACCCGAGTTTACAAAAACTGCGTGATTGCACCCCATCCACTCAGCAAACTCGGCCTCAAACTGTGCGGTCATTTCTGCTTTGGTCAACCTGTTGCCAGCCAGCATCCAGTCTGTTGTCGACACGAGATCTGCCTGCGAGATGGTCTCTTCCGCGAGAAGAACTGGTTTAACGGCGCTCTCAGTGATCATTGTGTCGCGCGCACCATTTGCATGGCTTTTAGTTCGATGTAGTAGGCGCGCACCTCGTTATAGGCAGCGGTGAGATCCTGCTTCTTTTGGGCGTCTTTCAGGGCGTCTATCGTTATACTGCCGTCATGGGAGCGAAAGCTTGCAAGGGGTTCTTTGACAAACCCTAGCTTGGGATATCGCAACATGGACAGGAGCGACGCAAAGATGTCGGGTCCAACGCCGTGGTAATCGCTGGCCTGCAGCGGTAGCCCACCTTGGTAGAGTGCATCGATCAGCACTTGTTTGCGAAACAGAGCCGCACCAGGTGAAATCAAGGAGCCAACGATCTTGTCCTCGGCCAAATGGTTTTCGAAAATACCGGTGGAGGGCAGCCATTCCAAAAACTGTGTCATCACTTGACTGCCATTGCTATCGTCGATGACTTCGGCGCCGCTAAATGCAAAACCGACGTCCTCGGCCATCACGCTGAGGCATTTTTCAATGAAGTTATTGGCGATCCAATCGTCGTCATATTGCAAATGGACATAGGTGCCGTTGGCATGCAAAACGCCTTCGAGCCAGCAAAAATGCGGTCCAAAATCGCGTTTGCGACGGACATAGGTGACTTTGTCTTCATATGCGGCAACGACTTCGGGCGTTCTGTCCGTAGAGCCGTGATCTACAATGATAATTTCGCACGGGTGTGTTTGTGCCAATGCGCTGTCGATGGCCTTGGGAAGCATATCCGCGCGGTTGAACGTCGGAATAACGATTGAGACGGTTTCAGACATTGTTTTCTCCAATCAGGGTGCGCAGGCGCGACACATCGGGCACCAAGTTGTTTGGGGTACCAGTAGATTTGATGTTAAGCGGGAAGGGGGCCAGAGATTGTGCAAAATCTGCGACACGCTGTGGTGTGCCTGATCCCACGTTGACAACGCCCTCTGCCTCACTCAACGCGAGATCAACCAGGATCTGTGCGGCAGTTTCAGCAGTCAGGAAGTCGCGCAGGCTATCGGCACCGTTCAGTTCAAACGGCGCTTCGGGATCCGCGTCGGCCAAGCGGCGTTCCAACGTTGGACGCAAAAAGGAACCCTGCTGTTGTGGATCATGGATCGAGAACAGCCGCGGCACACATAGATGACGCCCCGTATCCTCGCAGATCTCACGTGCGGCCTGTTCAGCCAACAGTTTGCTTTTCCCGTAAACTGAAATCGGATCTGTTGGATCGGTTTCACAAATAGGGCTGGGGTGGCTTGCATAGACATGGCCCGAGGAACAACACAGCAAACGTGCTCTGGGCGCGCTGTCGTCAGTTGTTGATTGCCCTGCCTTGCCGCCGTCCTCGCAATGGGCCAAGGCGGCCAGTAAGTTGATGGTGCCGCCCACATTCACGGCAAATCCCTTGGCAGGATCTGCCAAAACCGCATCCACGGGCACAAGTGCTGCAAGATGGATAACCAGATCCAATGGACCGGCCGCCAGTAGTTCTTTCGTGGTGGCCGTTAAATCCGTGAGATCGGCAGTGTTACGCAGGATCTCCCAGCCAGGTGCGATCTCCTGTAGCCTTGCGCAAACATGCTGCCCGAGGATGCCACCGCTCCCGGTGACAAAGACCCGGCCGCGCGTGGCGATTTCAGACGCCTTTGCGGAGTGAGGCACCTGTTGCGACGGCACCGATGATTGCTGCGGACCGCGTAACATCTCCAAATAACGTGTGGCGAGTTTCCGGCTGTGCGTTTCAATCAAACTTCTAGGTTTGGCCGCGTCGAATCCGTCTTCTTCGGTGGTTTCGTCGACGTCTGGCATCGCGATCTGATGGACAAAGGAAACTTTGTGAACACCGAATGCTTCGAGGTTTTCAAAGTCATTGTTCTGACGGAATTCCGCCTGTGACTCAATTGATGAATAATAGCGCCCGATCACCTGAGGAATACGGGTCTTGTTTAGATCCAAGCGGCTCAGGTGTTCCCAGAAAAGGGCGTCTCCGATCGACAGAATCGGTTCTTCATTGCCAAAGTACGTCGGATACCAGCGCTTTGTTTGCGCCAGATCCCACATGGTTGCGGGGCCAAGAGTGCCGCGTTCCCCGGTCCCACTGCCCAGACGCAGGTTTTCACCAGGTTGAGGGGGCCATTCGGGCTGGAAGACAGTTTCATCCGCTTCAGTGGCCTCGAAGCTTTCATTTTGGAAACTGTCATCAAAACAGATCAGCCACTCCCCACCGATCAACGCGGTGCCCTGCTCAAGCAGCTCGTTAAACAGCAGTTCCGCGGCATTTGTCGCCAGCCGATCGTCCATGTTGAGGTTCATCACGTAGCGCGTTTGCGCCAATGCAACTCCGGCGCTCCAGGCTTGATAGATCGTGAGAGGTTGGGAAAATGAGTGCCACGGGGCTTCAAGCCAGTCAGGGGGCGTGTCACCATTGTCAAAGATGTAGCACGGTTCTACCGGCAAAGATTGCTGTTTTAGATTTTCCCAATGCGATCTCAGAAGTTCCAGCTTGTTGGGCTGTTTGTGCCAGACCGCGCAAAAAACCGTGACAAGAGGGCGTTCCGGTGCCGACGTATCGGGAAGATTGTTGGATGACACACGCATCTATCGACTCTCAGTTTAATTCAGCTTTACGCGTCTGCGGCGCGCTAAAATTTGAATTAAAGCACTGGGATTTAATTCGAGTTAATAGCGAAGTCTCTTAGGTTCAGGCCTTCGGTAACGGGAGCACTTCTGTCAAGAGATTCCACGCAAACAAACTGATCCGCCGGAGCGGTGCTTTTAGTTCGTCGCGTCCGCGCTGCTTTCTCTCACAGCCTTTGACTGAGGTCCTTTGGGTACATGCTTCGGTTCGTGGTCAGCGCGACGGCTGCCAACAGGATGCTGGTTCGATGTAGTTCCGATGTGCCCATCTC
>NZ_JAHHIR010000105.1 GCF_018678075.1 Epibacterium ulvae
ATTGACCCATTTCTGAAATATCTGATTTACCTTCAGTTACCGCAGCATTAACACCTTCACCTAAAGCAGCGAAAGAAGGTGAAGAGAAAGCAGCAACAGTTAATACAGCACCAGTACGCGCATAAGAGTTACGAGCAAAAGCTTTTACATTTGGAAGTAATTTTTTCATATTAATAATCCCCTTTAGGATCAGTTGATGATTGTAAAACTAAGGTTTTAACTAACTTTGCTATGCCAGCAATAAGCAGCATTAGCATTAACCCCTCTTTCAATTCGGAATATTCCTCAATTGTTAAAGGGGGGCTTTGCGGCGCATATTCCTGAATAATCCACCCAGTTGAGCAATCTGGATAACCAGACTCAGAGACGAATATTTCAGAATCACACACCAACAAATTCATAAAACACCTGATAATCTAGAAAGTGAATAAGGCGCTGTTAGCCCTAGGTTGGGTAATCATGGGGCGCTACGCCCCCATACCCCTGTTTATAATCGCTAGGCGCTATGCCCGGTTGATCATTAAGAAGCAGCAGGCTTAGAGCGTGGCTGGCTTTCGATGTTTTTGTGCGTAGGGACAGCGCCGACGACATACTGAGTCATCTTGTCACCACCGCCTTGACGAAATTCGACTGTTAATTCGAAGTCACCAGGGATCGCACCGCGCAGTGATTCCAGAACATCAAAATCACCGTTCATTTTCATTGGCGGACAACCAATTTTGTCGGCTTCCGAGATTGCACCGCCTTCTATGTAAAGCTGGCTCATAGCCATGTTGTCCATTTTGAAACGCTTAGCGGCTAGTACGCGCACTTTTAATTGAGCTTGCATGTGAATCACCTTTTGTTAGTAAGCTGGGATAGCGAGACACGCTTTTTAATCCCATAGGATTGATAAGAAAGAGGAGGCCACGACTGCCAAGAGACAAGGCAGAGGTGAACCGAGTGGAGCTTTAATATTGATAAACCGTAAGTAGTAACCAGATCACGGCGAGTATCAGCACCCCATGCAACGATTGATTGAGCACAAGAGTGGCAACATTCAGAGCCGTAAACGGTCACGCATTGACGTTGATACGAAGGATCGATAAAAGAGACAAATGTTTTAAAGCCCTCATAAGTCGCGTTACAGCGAGGGCATTTTTCGTCAGGCTTTACGGGTATTTGAAATCCATACATATCAACGACCTCGAATTAAAACCGACCAGCGGAACACGACGAAACGCTGACCGGGGCTGATGGAGGAGCCACCCTTGTGCGGCTATATCCAAATAAATCAGATATGACCGACTTCGAATAACGTGCAGGGTAGTGACCCCCCACACGCCCCAGACTAGATTGACGCACTTGGCTACTAGGCAACGGGGAACCGATACCGTTAAAGCGCTTAAATGCTAAAAACGCAGTACGGTGAAAATTATCAACTACGGGTGAGTTAAAAGATGTGCGCAGATATTTGGCACGAACGAGCTGCAAGCACCGATAATCGATTTTTGGATTGTTGAGTGTTGAAATATTTACGGTGTAACAATCCACTAACGCGATATAGTCGAGGTGGGAGAGCAAAGGCTTGCGGCAGCATTCAAGACAGCGTTGGCTAAAGGTTTTCATTTTTAACCCCCTAGCTCTGAAACAAGCGCCACTATATTGATTAGTGAGGAACGTGAATTAGATTCGCCATTATTAAAACGAACCGTGGGTATATAGCCTCGTTGAATCCAGCCAGATACAACGCGCTCAGAAACACCAACAAGGTCGGCAAACTGTTTGCGGTCCATAACAGGCACGAATTGAGGCAGATTGAGATGTAATGGGTTAATATTTGTAGTCGTCATTGTCGTGTTCCTTTTTTAGCTACATATTACATAGCTAAATAGTACACTAGAAACTAATTATTGTAAATAGTAGCTATATTAAATAATTCTATGAAGATGAGCGCAGAAGATAGGGCATTGCTATTGCTGAGTAAGATTTCTTTGAAAGATCTGGCAGAGGTGAATAGCAATGAGTACAGAAGGTGGCAAAACATAAAAAGAGGTAGAGCACGCTTTGGGATTAATGAAGCGGAGACGCTAGCGGAAATTTTTCCGCAATATGCCTACTGGATTTTGACAGGGAGAGTTGATGTAGAAGCAGGGCATATAAGCCCAGAGATAGAAGAAGTAAGCGAACAGCTAAAAAGCACGGGAACGGATACCGAATAGCGCAACGGGTACAACAAAAATGGTACCGGCGAGGGAGCGCACAGGGCTGTGTATAATTTTATAAGGATATTACATGTTAGAAATTAGCAAGCTACCTACCTGAATAGATGTAATTATCATATTTGGCACAAGCTCGATTTGATTCACGTTGGGATGTATTGGTAGGTGTCTGCTCATGCATCCGTTTCCAATCTAAACAACTTCTGTTTAATTCCCTACCTTTTTTAGATTTCCTACGCGCTTCTTGATCCGCTTGGGCTTGGCGCAAAAGCTTCTGGTGATTAGCTTCTTTTCGAAGCTGCCTTTGTTCCTGAGCTGCAATAGCGGCTTGCTCAGTCTCTTTGCGTATTTGGTCAGTGGCTACTTTTAATTGATAGTAATGGAACACATCTGATAGACGATCAGCCGCAAAAGTACCCAAAGTTACCGCTAAGAAGATGATTAAAAATTTAGATAATGCTTGCATAAGAGAGGGCTACGCCATTAAAAGTAATACGGAAATTAAAGCAGAAAAGCAAAAAAGTACAAATGAGTATTACAAAAACGGAATCAGGCTGGAAAGTAGACGTTAGGCCAAATGGATCAGGGAAGCGTTACCGTAAAACATTAAAGACCAAAGCAGAGGCTATACGATGGCAGGCATGGTTAGTTCAGGAGAGTGCAAAAAATCCTGATTGGGAACCACCCAAAGCAGATAAAAGAAGGTTAGCCGATCTAGTCGATGAATGGTTTTTATTGCATGGTCAGCACTTAAAAGATGGGGCTAAACGAGTCAGCAAATTAAGAAAAATTTGTGATGAGCTAAACAACCCTAAGGCCGATGATGTAACCGCTGATATGTACTTACAATGGCGAGCAGAAAAAGCTAAGACCTTTAAGGCAAATACATTAAATCATGATCTAGCATACCTAAAGGCCGTGTTTAACGAGCTAATACGGCAAAGTCTGTATAAGAAAAACCCATTAGAAAATATTAAGCCGATCAAAATTGATGAGAACCCGCTCAGCTATCTGACCAGTGATGAAATCGTTACATTAATTAATGAGCTAAAGCGTTGCAGAAACAAGGATGCACTTGTGATTAGTAAAGTGTGTTTAGCGACGGGTGCAAGATGGACTGAGGCCGAAAGCTTAACGAAAGAACAGGTGAGGTCGAATGCAATTAGTTTGCACCGGACAAAAAGCGGCAAAAACCGAACCATACCCATATA
>NZ_JAHHIR010000085.1 GCF_018678075.1 Epibacterium ulvae
CACGATTACGATACCAAAAATGATAGACACTAAAAAAATGGCGATGATAATGGACTTGGCGACGAACATCAGGATGAATAAGCATAGGGTGCTGTGTTGTGGCTATGATGTCCCAGCCCTGATGACGTGAAGTTTCCAGAGCAGTAATATAGATCGGGTTGTTTTTTACATTGGTGCGCCAAATGGTTTGACATTCATCTATCAAGAAAACCGCACCTTCAGGCAAAATATTAGGCCAGTCCAAAACCTCTTGTGAATCTAATTCTATCCAATGCTCAACATTACAGCCTTTTATATTGTAGTAATAAACAGGCCTATCTTTAAATTGTGAATCATTGAGAACTAAGTTAATCATTGAAGCGGTTTTTTTAGAACCGCCTTGACCAGTGTATAAAAAAAACATGATTAGGCATCCAGTTTAAATGATGGTTTTTTCCACTTTTTGTTAGCGCCTGTGAGGGCTTTATAAGCAACCAAAGCCGTATAAGCACTTAGGTATATTTGAGCAGCTTGAGTTAGCCCGAAGGCATCCATAAGTAAAACAACATCAGCAGGCATTGCACCCATTAAAGAATCAAGATTGTCGATTAAATAATCAGTGATAGCATCTAAACCCAGATATGTGACAACACCGATACCTAACAACTGAATAATCTTTGTTAGGACTGGGACGAGTATTACTATTATAAAACCGAATATTCTGACAAATATATTACCGAATAACTGGATCATAAGTACGCACCTCTAAGATGTTATGCCACGTAAGACAAGTAAAGAAGCAAAGAACGAAACCATATAAATCACAAACGGACGAACAGTATTAGCGTACTGACAAAAGTTATCAGTGGTATCGACAGAATATGAACCATAAGAGGTATCAACAGTTGGAAACTCTGGACATGATGCAGAGGAGGATACATTAAAAATATCAGACAAATTTAGTGCATCGGATATATCAACGGTTCCACCATCTAATGCATTTAATACGCCCGTTTCTGAAATTTCAGTACCATCACCTTTAATTTCAGAACTGTTTAAAAAATCCTGATATTCAGAATCGCTCATCAAACATAGAGAGGCGTGTTCTACTTCAAGTTGAGCACATTGGAGAGCATCACCATCACATACAAAATCAGCGGAACAATTACGATAATCTAAGTCACCGCCATCGCCACACTCTTCGGTTTCTGAATCACAACACTCTTCACTAGATGGATCACATTCACCAGACGGCTCATCAGAACAATCTTCTGTTTCGGGATTGCATTCGCCAGAACCAGCACCACCATTTTCACTGTCACCATCACCCGATTCACCAGAATCTGAACCACCATTACCATCCGGATTACCAGTTCCATTACCACCAGAACCAGAATCACCCGAGCCAGTATCACCATCACCGCCAGTATCACCGCCAGTGTCACCACCAGTGTCACCACCAGTGTCACCACCAGAGGAACCTCCAGAATCACCTCCAGATTGACCACCAGATTGACCACCAGAATCACCACCCGAACCTGAACCATCGCTACCAGAGCCGGAATCACCAGAACCATCTGATCCAGAATCACCGGAACCCGTATCAGTACCATCAGCATTACCAGTGTCACCACCAGTATCACCACCGGAACCATCACCAGAATCGCCTGTACCATTGTCGTTATCATCACCAATGTCACTGCCAGAATCATCACCAGCATCATCATCGGAACCATCATCACCACCCGGGCTTGGCTCAGTAGGGCCATCACCAGCTGGTTGAGCAGTATACCCAGACGAATAATCACCGGACTGACCTAATGATGTAGCATTAGACCACCATTGACACATAGACCCATTCAACGCAACCTGCCAACCCCCTTGAACGTCCGGATTCCATTCGCAATTATCGTACGTGGTAACAATGTAAGGAACACCACAATCTGACACAGACGTAGCAGAAGAATCTAGATAAGAACCATACAAACGCTGAGTTTGACCTGCAGGACATAAATCAGGCTCACAAACACCAGTTATATAATTAAATTCCTCACCGTCAGGACATACAGGTGGAGAAACACAAGCCCCAGAATCATCAAAATATTGCTGATCTGGACAAGAATGAAAATAATATGGTTTAAAAATAGAACGCTGGCCATTAGGAGGTAATGTGTATCTAAAAAGACAACGATTAGGCGAATCAACCAAAGTAACATCATCAAAACCATCAACCTGACCAGAAAAGGATTCACAAGCCTCTATAGGAGTAGAACCAACATAATCATAATTAATATTAGGTGAAGCACTCAAAGAATAATGATCGTTATAACCCGCATAAGAAACTGAAGAAAATAAAATAAAAAATAAAACTAAGAAACGATTATCCATACGCACACCAAATAAACTATAAGAGTTAAAGAAAGCGG
>NZ_JAHHIR010000052.1 GCF_018678075.1 Epibacterium ulvae
AAAAAAAAAACAGTTGACGTTGGTACCAATGATGAAGTTGAGTTGGACGTCTTGGCCACCGACGACGCGTTCAAGCAAACTTTTAAGTCTTTTGCACTTGCAGCGCTAACGGTTGAACCCGGTGTGACATTGTCGGATGAGGCGACACGCGAATTGGTAAAACGCACAGGAGAACATCTGTTTGCCGCGAGTGATGCCATAATCTCTCGCAGGTCTGACGTCGGATTTATGGAAGAGCGTATCGAAAATGCACGGACGAGAAACGAAGCGCAGATCACCAGTCTTTCGATAACAAAAAACGAAATGCTGGAAGCAGATCCTTATGAAACCTTTTCCAAGTGGGAAGAAGCTCAAAACCAATTGGAAAGCCTCTATGTAGTCACACAAAGATCGTTTGACCTGACGCTATTGAGATATTTGTCATGATGAAATCCCTACGTTTCCTGGTTTTTTTGCTCTTGGTGCCAATGGCTGCGCATGCAAATGCCATTCGGTTAAAAGATCTGGTTGAATTTGACGGTGTGCGTGGAAACGATCTGGTTGGCTACGGTCTGGTTGTTGGATTGAATGGCACGGGCGACGGTCTCCGGAACTCTCCGTTTACCGAAGAGATCATGACCAACATTCTGGAACGTCTCGGAGTCAATGTGACGGGTGAGCAATTTCGACCAAACAATGTCGCGGCGGTTTTTGTAACCGCAAGCTTGCCACCTTTTGCTCGGGTCGGCTCCTCACTGGATGTCACGGTGTCAGCAATTGGTGACTCAAACAGTCTATTGGGCGGCACTCTGATTATGACGCCGCTTAATGCGGCGGACGGTCAGATCTATGCGGTGGCGCAAGGGACGATCCTGGCCGGCGGCGCAGTCGCTGAAGGCGATGCGGCAACTGTGACACAAGGGGTTCCGACGTCAGGGGTGATCCCATCAGGCGGGCGGATTGAGCGGGAAATTGAATTTGACCTGTCTTCGCTGTCGACTATGCGCTTGGCATTGCGCGACGCTGACTTCACGACTGCGAACCGGATTGAACGGGCGATCAATGCAGAATTTGGCCGAAACGTCGCGCTCATGCGTGATTCGGGCACGGTAGAGGTCGACATCCCCCGCACAAATGCCCGCTCTACTGCGCATGCAATTGGTCGGATGGAAAACATCCTGGTCGAACCTCAACGCAAAGCCCGCGTTGTTGTGGACCAGCGTTCCGGTACAATTGTCATGGGAAGCGACGTGCGGATTTCACGAGTAGCCGTTGCGCAGGGCAATTTGACGCTTCGTATCGAAGAAGCCCCGCTGGTCGTGCAACCCAACCCCTTTACGGATGCCCAGCCCGTGGTTGTTCCACGCACTGGTGTCGGCATTGAAGAAGAGGAAAACGTGCAGCTTGCCGAAGTTCCCGAAACCACGTCCCTGTCCGAAGTGGTGTCTGGCTTGAACGCTTTGGGTGTTTCTCCACGCGATATGATCGACATATTGAAGAGCCTAAAAGCCGCCGGAGCACTGCATGCAGAGTTCCTTGTTCGTTAACGCTTGCGTGGAAAAACTCTCGTCGAGAAAGAGGTCAGTGATTGCCTCCTTTTTGTTTGCACAAAGATGCGCATGTTGCGTTTGCCTTTGCACGTCTTGCTTCGAAATTGCAGGGTGGTTGCGACACTGCTGACTTTGGAACCTTACGCCTATGACCCTGGTTTTTGACCTCCCAGATCCATTGACCTTACCCATTCAATTCTCGGATCGTCGCTTCCCGGTGGGACGTATTTTCTGTGTGGGACGTAACTATGCGGCGCATGCAGCCGAAATGGGCAACGAGGTGGATCGCGAGGCACCGTTTTACTTTACAAAATCAGCAGCCAATGCGGTGCAAACCGGAGCCGAGGTTCCATTCCCACAAGGCACAGAAGATTTTCACCATGAAGTTGAGCTGTTTGTTGCCCTTGGACAATCCGTGGGCAGTTCTGACGAGGACCCTTTGGATGCCGTCTCGGGCTATGGCTGCGCATTGGATATGACACGCCGAGATTTGCAAATCCGAGAACGCAAAAAACAACGGCCCTGGGACCTTGGGAAAGATCTGGAAAACGGCAGCGTTTTGGGGAAAATTACCGCGTGCAAAGATTGGGTAGGACCGGGCGGTCAATCGATTTGGCTCGACGTGAATGGTCAGCGACGACAAGCGGGAAATTTGGACGATATGGTGTGGTCCATTGCTGAACTTCTGCGTCACCTATCCGGGTTTTACTACCTGCGGGCGGGCGACATCATAATGACCGGCACCCCGGCCGGTGTCGGGGCGGTAAACCCCGGTGATGTCATAACTGGCGGAGTGACTGGTTTGTCGGATGTCAAGCTGACGCTGATGCCTTGAAATCTACCAGCGTTTCAACGTATCGCCATAGTCGATGGTCGGTGTCAGCGTGACGTGCTTTTCGATCTCGGCATCTGGGTTGTCCAAACGCGCGGCGATGATTTCAGCCGCTTTGCGTCCAATTTCCTGCCGACAGGCATCCATCGTTGCCAAGCGCCGTGGTAACCCGTCCAAAAGCTCAACACCGTTGAAGCCCGCCAGGCCGATTTCGCGGGGGATATCAACGTTCTGTTCCAACAGATATAGCAGACCACCAGCGCCGATCATGTCATTGGAATAATAGACAAAATCCAAATCCGGCGAGCGTTCCAGCATTTCTTGTGTCATTTCCCGCCCTTTGGCGAGCGCGGAACCACCGGAATAAAACGCGCGATCTTCGATTTCGACGCCCTCTTTTGCCAATGCTTCCGTGAACCCTTCAAAGCGTTTGCGGGCACGATGGTCCAAGGGCATTTTGGTGCCCATAAAACCGATGTGCTGAAAGCCTGCTTTGAGGATCGCTTTCGCCATTTCACGACCCGCGCGACGGTGTGAAATACCAACCATGGAATCTATCGGTGTGCCATCTGTATCCATGATTTCAACCACCGGAATTCCGGCCGCGGCCAGCATGGCCTTGCTAGCGTCGGAATGTTCAAGGCCTGCAATGATCACGCCGGACGGCCGCCAGGACAGCATTTCATAGAGGACCTTTTCCTCTTTCTCCGGTTGGTAATCGGTCACCCCAACAACTGGCTGCAAATCGGTGTTTTCCAATACGCGATTTATGCCGGTCAAAACTTCCGGAAAAACCATGTTGGACAACGATGGAATGATAACGCCGACAAGGTTCACGCGGCTGGAGGCAAGTGCGCCTGCAATTTTGTTCGGCACATATCCAAGCTCTTTGGCAGCGGCGAGGACTTTTTCTCTCGTCTTTTCAGATACATCACCCCGGTTTCGCAAAACCCGACTTACAGTCATTTCTGATACGCCGGTCGCTTCTGAAACGTCGCGAAGAGTGAGAGGACGATGTGTGTCGTGCGTCACGCTGAACCTGCCTTTTGTTAATTGTTGAAACAACGTTACCTCACGCAACTGTCAAAGCACAATGGGGCGTGTAGGCGCAGATGCACTCCATTTGAAACGACAGGTTTTAGCCCAGGCATGCCATTTGTCGGGCCGTTACATAGATTGACTTGGCCCCGCAGGGTGAACTAGGCAAACGGGTAGTGGTCCCGTGGCTCAACTGGATAGAGCAGCCCCCTCCTAAGGGGCAGGTTGCAGGTTCGAATCCTGCCGGGGTCGCCAAAAACACCTATAGAATATAGCTTATTTACAGGGTTTTGTGCAGGAGCGTGCAGAATGTCTCGTGAGCTTTCGCGCCGAATTCTGCTGAAACGGCAGAAATCTCGTGCAAATCCTGTATAATCCGCACGTCTTTGCGCACTTGGGGCCTTCCAGTGAGTTGGCGGGGCGCGAACACATGCGCGGAACGCAAGTTCGGCAGCGCAACGCGCAAGCGGATCATCATGTTTCTGGCGGAAAAAGCCTCGGATGATGGCTCTGGCATCTGGTGTTCGAAAGGCACGATCCAGCGGCATACGGAGTTGGGCGAGACGACAGTCAAGCGGACGATCCGGGAATTCCTGAAGGAAGGCATCCTTATCGAGACCGGAACCCGGGATCACCCCGAAGACGGTTGCCAAGTGGCGAAAGCGCGAGACCGTTGAGGATCGCAAAACAGGCCCGAAAGAGCTGCGCTCAACCACTCTCAGCCAAGCCGAGGAGGCCATGATCGTCGCATTTCGGCGGCATAGGCTGCTGCCGTTGGATGATTGCCTCTATACGCTCCGGCCCTCGATCCCGCATCTGACCCGGTCAGCGCTGCATCGGTGTCTTCAGCGGCATAGCATGTCGCGCTTGCCGGATGTCGAGGGCGACAAGCCTAAGCGGCAGCAGCTCAAGCGCCAC
>NZ_JAHHIR010000056.1 GCF_018678075.1 Epibacterium ulvae
ATTGGCCGCGACATTCAACGTGCCATCGGCAAACCAGTTGATCGAGACATTGCCGGGCGCAAAACTGACGTCTTTGACCTGGGTAAACGGTTTGATCCAATCCACCCGCTTCGCCTGCTCCCCCCAGAACCCCTCAGGGTCCGTGAGCGAGGCGGTGTACATCGTGTCGTAGGCGTCTTTGGTGACATTAGCCTGTGCAACGAATTCGGACGACGGTGCAAATGTGGCATTGGTGACGTCAGCAGTCATGCGATCTCTCCTCCCAAGAGCTGTGTTCGTTTGCTGCGTCCTCCAACGAGCAGCGTTATGTAAAGGATAGGAGAAATTGAAAAGAACTGAATAAATAACTGAAACAACACGGCAAAAATGTAAAATTACTTTCAGGATTAGGTGTAATTGGTGTAAATTAAGTTTCAAATCGGGAAAGTCTGTCGGAGTTTTCCGAGGGTTAGCCTTGTGTTCAATATGCGGTGGAAATCCCATGTTGTGGCATGGAGTACGGCGCAATTGCGCACAATTCAGGGTTGTTTGGACGCTAACGCTCTGCGCCGGTCAACTGGGGTGCTGTTAAAACGGAGCCATGGGGCGACGGATGCGTGGTAGTCCCAAATGCGATTCGTGCTGTGGAGTCCTTGCGACTTGAACCGGAAAAGCCTGCCCAATGGTCGGGCAAATGGGGCGGTTCTCATGCGAATTTTGCCGATTTCCTGCGCCAGAGTGAAAAATTTTTCCAACTGGTCAATAATTTGTGCACACTCACGCCAAAGATGACAACAACAGGGACCCGACTAATGAAACCGACCAAACCTCATTTCTCTCTGACCCGGCGCTCGCTTTTGGCGAGTGGGGCTGCGGCCAGCATGATCGCCGCGTTGAAACCCGGTGCGCTGATGGCGGCGGAACCGTTGAAAGTTGCGGGCATCTATACTGTGCCGGTCGAACAGCAATGGGTCAGCCGGATCCATGTGGCAGCGCTTGCGGCGCAGGACCGGGGCGACATCACCTATACCTACTCGGAAAACACCGCCAACACCGACTATCCACGGGTGATGCGTGAATACGCGGAACAAGGCATGGATCTGATCATTGGTGAGATCTTTGGCGCCGAGGCCGAGGCCCGCGAAGTTGTTGCGGAATACCCCGATGTGGCGTTTTTGATGGGATCGTCCTTCAAAGAAGACGCCGGGCTGCCAAACCTGTCGGTGTTTGACAACTATATCCAAGACGCGTCCTACCTGTCGGGCATCATCGCCGGTGCCATGACCAAATCCGCCAATATCGGCATGGTTGGTGGCTTCCCGATCCCCGAGGTGAACCGCCTGATGCATGCCTTTATGGCCGGTGCGCAGGAAATGAACCCTGATATCAAATTCCAAGTCTCCTTTATCGGGTCGTGGTTTGATCCGCCCAAAGCCAAAGAAACCGCCTATGCGATGATCGAGAACGGGTCAGACATGCTGTATGCGGAACGTTTTGGCGTGTCAGATGCGGCCAAGGAAAAGGGCGTTTTGGCCATTGGCAATGTGATCGACACCCAGTCGGATTACCCCGATACGGTTGTGGCCTCAGCCATCTGGCATTTTGAACCGACCCTGGATGCGGCGATTGCAGCCGTAAAAGGCGGGACATTTACCGCGGCTGATTACGGACTTTATTCCTTCATGAAAGAGGGAGGAAGCTCGCTGGCGCCATACGGGACGTTTGAGGGCAAGATCCCGCAGGCGGCGCTGGATCTGGTGGCGGCCAAGACGGCAGCGATCAAGGACGGCACATTTGCGGTGACGATCAACGACGAAGAGCCGAAATCCTCTTGATATGATCGAAAATTCAACGGCGCAGCATCCGGTGCTGCGCCTGTCCAATATTACCAAACGTTTTGGCAAGGTGATGGCGAACGAGGCTGTCAGCCTTGATCTGGTGTGTGGTGAAGTTGTTGCGTTGCTTGGTGAAAATGGCGCGGGCAAGACCACGTTGATGAACATCCTCTTTGGCCAATACGCGGCGGATGAGGGGTTTGTTGAGGTTTTTGGCACCCAATTGCCTCCCGGTTCGCCCCGTGCGGCGCTGGATGCGGGCGTGGGCATGGTGCATCAGCATTTCACCCTGGCCGAGAACCTGAGCGTTTGGGAAAACATCGTCCTGGGCACGCTGCCGTTGTTTGGGCGGTCCCTGGCGGCACGTGCGGCCAAGGCCAAGATCCGCGCTCTGTCAGAAAGCTTTAAACTGGCCGTGGATCCGAATGCTACGGTGTCGACCCTGACCGTGGGTGAACGTCAGCGGGTTGAGATTTTGAAAGCGCTGTATCGTGATGCCAAAATCCTGATCCTGGATGAGCCCACCGCCGTTTTGACCCCACAAGAGGCCGACGGCCTGTTTGCGACCCTGCGCGAGGCTGTGGGGCGCGGGCTGTCGGTGGTCTTTATTTCCCATAAACTGCATGAGGTTATGGCGATTGCCGACCGTGTGGTTGTGCTGCGCCATGGCAAGCTGGTGGCGGAACGCGCCACCGCCGATACCTCACGCGAGGAACTGGCGACCGTGATGGTGGGGGGCGCCACCAAAGCCCCCGAATTTGAAGCCCGCAGCGCCGGACCGGCTCTGTTGACTCTGGATCGCGTCTCTACCCAGGCCACCGCGAGTGAGACACCGCTGGACCGCGTCACTTTGAACCTGCATGCGGGTCAGATCACCGGATTGGCCGGGGTGTCGGGCAATGGGCAGGCGACGCTGTCGGATCTGATCTCAGGCTTGATTGCGCCGTCGCAGGGTCTGATGACCATCGCCGAGGGTGAGATTTCCGCCTGGTCGCCCCGTGCAGCCCTTGCCAAAGGCATCGCGCGCATCCCGGAGGATCGTCACAAGACCGGCACGATTGCCGATTTCGATCTGACCGAAAACGCAATGCTTGAGACCTATAATAGCACATTCGCCAAACGCGGTTGGATCAATTGGCGCGCCGCGCGCAAACACGCGGATCATCTGATCGAGACTTACGATATTCGCTGCCCCGGCGCGGATACGCGCATTCGGCTGCTGTCCGGTGGCAATATGCAGAAACTGGTGCTGGGTCGGGTGCTGGAAAACAACCCTTTGATCATTCTGGCCAACCAACCTGTGCGCGGTCTGGACATTGGCGCGGTCAATTATGTGCATGCCCGTCTGGGCGAGGCGCGGACCAATGGCGCGGCGATCTTGCTGATTTCGGAAGATCTGGATGAAATTATGAAACTCTCTGACGTGGTGCATGTGATGTCCGAAGGACGGCTGAGCCCGGCATTCGCGCGTGGTTCGATTGATGCCGCAGGGCTTGGTGCATGGATGGCGGGTGATGGGTTTGAGGAGCGCGCAGATCATGCGTCTTGAACCCATTGCAAATCCAACCCTGACCCGTCGGGTGCTGCCGCCTGCACTGGCGATTGCTACCAGTTTTGCGGTGGCGGCGTTTCTGGCGATGATTGCCGGGGGCAACCCGTTTCAGGTCTTTGGGTTGATCATCTCGGGCGCGGTGGGGTCGAAATTCGCCGTATTAGAGACGTTGAACCGTGCAACACCGTTGATCTTCACCGGGCTGGCTATATCGGTCGCGTTTCGCGCCAAGCTGTGGAACATCGGGGCCGAGGCGCAGCTTTATATGGGGGCGGTGGTCACCGTGGTACTGGGCACCGGCGCGCTTGGCCTGCCGGGGTGGGCGATGGTGCCGCTGCTGGCCGTTTTGGCGGTGATCGCGGGCGGCATCTTGTTGCTGATCCCGGCGCTGCTGAAAACCCGGTTGGGTGTCGATGAGGTTGTGACCACGCTTTTGTTCAACTTCATCTTTTTGTTGTTTGTCTCCTACCTGTTGGAAGGTCCACTAAAGGACCCGATGGGCATGGGCTGGCCCAAATCGGCGCGGCTGGTGTCCGAGGCGCGGCTGCCTCGGATCGTCGATGGGCTGCGGCTGCATTGGGGGTTCGGATTGGCGCTGATTGCGGCTGTTGGGATCTGGGTTGTCGACAAATTCACCACCTTGGGGTTTGAGATGCGCGCCGTGGGGCAAAACGCCCATGCGGCCCGGTTCGCGGGCATTCCGGTCAATCCGGTGATCCTGAAAACCGCGCTGTTGTCCGGTGGTCTGGCGGCCCTTGCGGGATTTTCCGAGGTCGCAGGGTTGAAAGGGTCGCTGACCCTCGATCTATCGCCGGGCTATGGCTATACCGGCATTGTTGTGGCGATGCTGGCCCTGTTGCACCCGTTGGGTGTGGTGGCGGCGGCTTTGTTTGTGGCGGCGATTTTTGTTGGGGCTGACAGTATGAGCCGCGCCGCGGGCGTGCCGACCTATCTGGCCGATATTATGCTGGCCTCGGCCCTGTTGTTGACGGTCTTGGCCATTTTGATCACCAAATTTCGCGTGCGGAGGGATTGAGATGGATATCCTCGAAATCCTATTGTCAGCCTCCTTTTGGGCGGCCGCCATCCGCATCGCCTCACCGTTGATCTTCGCCACGATGGGTGAGCTGATCTGCGAACGGGCCGGTGTTTTGAACCTCGGCATCGAGGGGATCATGGTCGCCGGTGCCTTTGCCGGGTGGATCGCGGTCTGGGCCGGGCTGCCCCTGTGGGGCGGCGTGGCGATTGCGATGATTGCGGGTATGGGCTTTGGCGCGCTGCATGGCGTGTTGTCGGTGCTCTTTGGCCTGTCGCAGCATGTGGTGGGGGTGGGGATCACGCTCCTTGCGACCTCGCTGACGTTTTACACCTATCGCGTGGCCTTGCCCGAAGTTTCGACCCCGCCCAAAATCGAGGCGTTCAAAGTGCTGGAAATCCCGCTGTTGTCGGATATTCCGATCATCGGCCAGGCGTTGTTTGCGCAGACGCCATTGACCTATCTGGCCTTTGGTCTAACGGCTGCGTTGGCATGGATCCTGTACCGAACGCCGCTTGGTTTGGCGGTGCGCGCGGTGGGGGAAAGCCCGGCCTCGGTCGCGGCGCAGGGTCTGTCGGTGGCGGCTATTCGCATGGGTGCGGTGATCTTTGGCAGTGGGTTGATGGCCGTGGGCGGTGCGTTCCTGACCATGTCGGCCTTTGACAGTTTCTTTTTCGACATGGTGAATGGGCGCGGTTGGATCTGCATTGCGCTGGTGGTCTTTGGCGCGTGGCGGCCGGGCAAGGCGCTGTTGGGCGCGATCCTGTTTGCCGCCTTTGATGCGTTCCAAATTCGCCTGCAACAGACCGGGATTGGGGTGCATGTACCCTATCAGATCTTCTTGATGATGCCCTATATTCTGTCCATTCTGGCGCTGGTTTTGATGTCACGCCGAGCCGAGGTTCCGGCCGCATTGATGGTGCCATTCAACAAAGGAGAGCGGTGATGTTGGACATTCTGGTCAAAGGCGGCACCCTGCCGGATGGCAGTCAACGCGATATCGCCATTCAAGGCGACCGGATTGTCGATGTCGCGCCGCAGATCACCGCCGAGGCAGGCGAAGTGATTGATGCCAGCGGAGATCTGGTGTCGCCGCCCTTTGTTGATCCGCATTTCCACATGGACGCCACCCTGTCTTATGGCACCCCGCGGGTGAACACCTCTGGCACCTTGTTGGAGGGGATCGATCTGTGGGGCGAGCTGCGGGATCTTGCCACGGTGGATGACATGGTCGAACGCGGGTTGAAATACTGCGATTGGGCGGTGTCGACGGGATTGCTGGCGATCCGCAGCCATGTGGACACCACGCCTGATCATCTGAACACGGTTACGGCCATGTTGGAGTTGCGCGACAAGGTCAAAGATTACATTGACTTACAACTGGTCGCCTTTCCGCAAGACGGGCTTTATCGGTCGCCGACGGGGCGGGATAACCTGTTGCGGGCGCTGGATATGGGCGTTGATGTTGTGGGCGGTATTCCCCATTTTGAACGCACAATGGGGGATGGGGCGGCCTCGCTGACAGACCTGTGCCAGATCGCGGCGGATCGTGGCCTAATGGTGGATATCCATTGTGATGAGACCGACGATCCGATGTCGCGCCATATCGAAACCTTGGCCTATGAGGCGACGCGGCTGGGGCTGCAGGGGCGTGTGGCGGGCAGTCACCTGACGTCAATGCATTCGATGGACAATTACTATGTCTCCAAACTGCTGCCACTGATTGCCGAGGCCGGGATCAGCGCCATTCCCAATCCGCTGATCAATATCGTGCTGCAGGGCCGTCACGACACATTCCCCAAACGGCGCGGGTTGACGCGGGTGAAGGAAATGCAGGCCATGGGCATCCCGGTGGGCTGGGGGCAGGATTGCGTGCTGGATCCGTGGTACAGTCTGGGCACGGCGGATATGTTGGACGTCGCCTTTATGGGGCTGCATGTGGCGCAGATGACCCACCCGGATGAAATGGTGCGTTGTTTCACCATGGTGACCGAGATCAACGCCCAGATCCTCGGGCTGCGAGATTTTGGGCTGCACAAAGGGGCGCAGGCCTCGCTGGTGGTGCTAGATGCAGGATCCGCGACCGAGGCGTTGCGCCTGCGTGCACCGCGACTGTTGGTGATGTCCAAGGGCAAGGTGGTTGCGCGTGGCGCACGCGGTGATGCGCAGCTGTCGTTACCGGGACGGCCGGAAACCGTGTCGCGACGGACCCCGCATTCTGGCGAGTGATTCAATATCGCCGCGCCTTTAGTCACTGATCATATTGTGCGCGGTGCGGATGTATATGCGATACCCGCTTTCTCATCAAGACGTGGCAGATCTGCTGGGGAACGTGGCGTGGATGTTGATCGCTCAACGGTCTTTCGTTGGGTCCAAAAATTCGGAGCCGAGCTGGCGAAACGCGCAGAACCTTATCTGCGGCATGCAAGCCTGAATTGGCATGTTAACGAAACCCACATCCGCGTGGGTGGAAAAAGGCGTTAGCTTTGGCGGGCCGTCGATAAAGACGGCCAGTTGATCGATTTCGGCCAACGGCGAGGCGCGATGCTAAGGCAACGAAAGCCTTTTTGAACAAGGCTGTCGAACGCGTCCGCCTTGACTGGCCTGTGTCAATTTATACGGACAAATCATCAGCTTATCGCAAGGTCATTCGGGGAATAATTAACAGGTATGATCCGCATTTTGACTACATCACCCATATCGACAAAAAATATCGAAACAATCGGGTTAAAAGCAATCATGATGCCGTCAAGATTTTGCTAGGTTACCGACAAAGCTTCCGAACATTAAGAAGTGCGAAGGCGACATTGCAGGGAATGGAAACTATCAGAACGACCAAGAGTGGTCATATTCAAAACCGGCAACACGGAGTGCGAGGAGAAGTCGCCTTCGCAAGCCAGCTATTTGGTTTGGCAGCATAAAAACAAAGTGTTAGCGTCATTCTGTGGCGACAGAACTTTATGCAACAGCCCCGTAGCGCGCGCCTTTTTACTAATTAAAGCGCTATAACTAGAATTATGTTAAAATACTTAGGCGGCGTTCGTAAATTGAAGATTAGTTCTCGATCCCGCTTTCATTCCTGTTAAAAACCCACATGTGTCACCAAAGGAACCATCATGGCTGCTCCGTTTCTTGGGATCTTGTCCTTGGACACCGCGTTTGAACGGATTGTTGGGGATATCGGCAATCCTGAAAGTTACCCTTTCCCGGCTTTGGTCCATATCGTCACTGGCGCGGACAGTCATATGATCGTTCAGGACAACCCGCCGCCGCCAGATCTGCTGCAGGGTTTCATTGACGGCGCGCAGCGGTTGGAGCGGGCTGGGGCGCGGGCGATTGTGTCTACATGTGGTTTCCTGATCACCTCTCAGGCTGAAATTGCCCAGGCGGTGAATGTCCCTGTCTTGCTGTCCGCCCTTTCGCTTTTTCCAATGGTGCAAGTGGCTTGCTCTGGTCGCATTGGGATCATCACCGCATCGCAAGCCTCGCTGGGGCCAAATGCGCTGGCGGCGGCGGGCACTGATGCCGGCGCGGTGGAGATCGCTGGTCTGGATCACATCCCGGAATTTGCCGAGACATTCCTGGCGAAGAAATCGTTGCAACGCACCACGCTTGACCCCGTTCTTATCGCGGCCAAAGTGGTCGCCGTGGCCGAGGATATGGTACGCCACAATCCGGAGATTGCGGCGGTAATCTTGGAATGTGGAAACCTGCCGCCATATGCAGATGCGATACAATCCGCGGTGAAGCGGCCGATGTTCCATTTGGGAGATGCGGCGGCCCATTTGATGGCTGCCAACGTTGGAGTCTGATCTCTGCTCACGCAGGGGGACTGTTGCATCAAATTTTCTCGCCACAGAATGACGCTAACACTTTGTTTTTATGCTGCCAAACCAAATAGCTGGCTTACGAAGGCGACTTCTCCTCGCACTCCGTGTTGCCGGTTTTGAATATGACCATTCTTGATCGTTCTGATAGTTTCCATTCCCTGCAATGTCACCTTCACACTTCTTTATGTTCGGAAGCTTTGTCGGTAACTTAGCAGCCTCTGTGCGTCGTCAGGAATTTCGGCACCAATGACAGCTTGAAGGTAACCGCCCGAATTTGGACCGCTTACCTCACCGCGTGATCAGATCTTGTAAGACGTCGTTATTGACGTGGTTAACGACGTCGTATGCGGCGAGGGCAGATTTTGCGACATGAGGTGATTGTTGGCGTCGAGCGCCGTCGGTTTTGGCCGGACGAGATGAAGCTGTCGATTTTGCGGGAAGTTGGTGTCTGCGGCGCGACCGTGACCGATATTGCCCTGCGTCATGATGTGACCCGACAGCACATCTATCAGTGGCGACGACAAATGAAAGACAAGGGGCTCTGGCCGGAGCTGGAGGGCATTTCTTTTCTGGCTCTGGATGCGCCAGAGCAACCGGTGACGTCCTTGCCCAAAACTGAAGGTAATTTGCCCGCTGAGATTGGCTTTGCAAATGGCCGCACACTGCGTTGCCCACCCGGCATGGCCGAGGCGGATATCATGGGGTTGATCCGGCTGGTCGAAACGGCATGATCGGGCCCGGCACGGGTGTCCGTGTTTATCTGGCCTGCGGGACGACAGACATGCGCAAGGGGATCGCAGGCTTGTCGGCCTTGGCGCAGGATGTTCTGCGGCAGCGGCCCGCGAGTGGCGCAGTGTTTGCGTTCCGAGGGCGCAAGGGAGATCGGATCAAACTCTTGTATTGGGATGGCCATGGGTTTTGCCTGTATTACAAAGTACTGGAGAAAGGGCGCTTTCCTTGGCCCTCGGGGCAAGATGGGAGTGCGCGCCTCACATCGGCACAATTGGCCATGCTGTGGGAAGGTATCGATTGGCGGCGTCCGGACTGGTGGGGCGCCGCCTGCGCGCGTCGGGTAAATTACCGCGCTGATATTGCTTGTTTTTATGGTCCTTTGTGGCGGATCGTGGTAGTCATGCGCATGTCCGAAGGCACTGCACCTCTTTCCAATGATCCCGCTGATTTGAGAGCCACCATTGCCTCTTTGGAGGCGGAGAATGCCAAGCTCTCAGCCACATTGCGCGCCCATGATCTATTGGTTCAGACCCTGCGCACGCGGATCGCGAAGCTGCAGAAGCAGGCCTTCGGTAAACGCTCTGAGAAAATCGAGCGCGAGATCGAACAGTTGTAACTGGCGCTCGAAGACCTGCAGATTGCTATGGCGGAGGCAGATGAAGCGGCGGGGTCGGATGCCGAGGACGACGCCACCCCGCCAAGCGAAACCGCCCCAGAAGCGAAACTACCGCGCCGCCGCCCGCGTATCTCGAAAGACGCCCCGCGCGAACGCCGGGAACTCGACCCCGGTGATAGCTGCCCGGATTGCGGTGGCGATCTGCGCGTTCTGGGTGAGGATGTCAGCGAGCTAATCGACATGATCGCAGCACAGCTGAAAGTCATCGAGATCGCACGGATCAAGAAGTCCTGCCGTCGCTGCGAGAAGATCGTGCAAGAACCGGCTCCGAGCCGCCCGATCCCACGCTCCATGGCCGGACCGGGCCTCTTGGCTTACATCCTCACGTCCAAGTTCGACGATCATGTCCCGCTTTATCGTCAGCACGAGATTTTTGAGCGTATGGGCGCCGATATCCCGGACACCACGCTGGTCGATTGGTGTGGCGCGGCAATGCGAACATTGGCACCCCTGATCGAGCGTATATCGGCATCGAGCAGCCAGTCGATGATGAACAGCGTGCGCTCTATGCGCCCGATTTCCCGGAGCGCCAGGGCAAGTTCATGCTGACGCGGATATGATGCGAACTTTCGTAAGAGCTGGCTTGGTGGCATGACGCCTGCCGCCATCGTGGCGACAGCACGAAAGATGTCCGGCCAATTCTCGACGATCAGTTTTTCTCTGACCTTGCTGCCGACCTGGCCACGCAATTCCTTTGGCGCATTGGCTGGATCGAACAGATAAAGCCGCTTAGAGGGCAGATCGCGTATACGGGGAATGAACCGATACGACAGTAGTGCGGTGACGGCGAAGACATGATCGGTGAAGCCGCCAGTGTCGGCATATTGTTCTTTTATCTTGCGTCCCGCCTCGTTCATCAGCAAGCCGTCGAGGATGTACGGGGCCTCGTTCACTGTCGAAGGAATGTTCTGGGTGGCGAACGGCCCAAACTGATCGGAGACATGGGTGTAGGCTTTAAGCCCTGGCTCGGAACCGTATTTGGCATCGCTTTCGATATGCCAACGCGACAGGCGAGAAAGCTGGAAATAGTCGTGGGAGCTCGTCGCCTCAGCCATCTTGCTCAGGCCCAGGTTCAATCCCTCGGCTAACAGCACGTTCAGCAGCCCGATGCGATCCCTGCAAGGAACGCCGGTGCGCAGATGGGTGAAAGCTTCGGTAAATCCGGTATCGTCATCGACTTCCTGCAGCAGATCGGTGATCCGAACCGCAGGCAGGCGGCCATAGAGATCGAGCACCATGGCATCGGCCTCGTCAGGTACGGACGCGGTCAATCGGTCTATTTTGAGAATGCCATTTTCTATGGACCCACCTGGGATCGCGCCCGTTCGCGCGGCTTTGGCTAGCCTCTCAAGCCCCTCACGCAGCCGTTTCTTGCGGTCTGCAAGCCAGACTTCCGGCTCGAATGGCATGGTTAGACGGGGTGTTGTTTGGGCAGCCGCCATCGGCACAAGTGCCTGTTTCAGGTCGGCGTAGCGCCGTGAATGTGGAAGCCAGATATCGCCGGATCGGAAGGCTTCGCGGATTTGGAACAGCACGGCGACTTCCCAAAACCGATTGTCATCGGGCTCCTGGGCGTTGAGATGGCGATGCCATTTTGATGTGCGGCGCAGAAAATTTGTCTCACGCGCCACGCCTGCTTTGTCATAAGCAACGATCTTTGCAGCCTTCATCAAGGGCGCGGCCACTGGTGCGCAGTGAATTTCGAGCGCGCGCAGCATGCGTGGCGCGTATCGCCGGAACCGATGATATCCATGAATGACATGCGCCAGGGCATCGGCGGCCATCGTATCGGTCAACTCGGCGGCTGTTGACACCATGCTTTCGAGACGTGTCCAGCCGCAGGCGGTCTCGGTTGCATCTTCGAGAGATGCGCCATCTCCCTTGGCTTCCAGCAGGGCCGCGCCGAGGTCTTTGAACGAACGCAACGTTTCCTGCAGGGATGATCTGGCATCCGCGATCCGCGCATTGCACAGTTTCTTGGCATCCCGCCAGGTCTTGCCGACGATCCGGTCATGGGTCTCGATCACAGCGTCAGTGATAGCGGCGACCCATTCGATTGCGCATACCGCGAGAGTCGCCAAACGCCGGTCGCTTGTGATGTCGCGCAGGCCATCTGCGAAGTACCTTTCACCCTGGCGGCGCAGGCGCGTGATCCGGTGAGGTGGAATGCCGTCCAGGGTATCAGGTGACAGTTTCAAGGCCTGCAGGAATTCCAGCAGAGCGTCCAGCCGGGATGCACCTGCTGAGTTGTTACCCACCTCGAACTGCCGCAACCAGACGAACCGGCTGACCTTGCCATCGGAGATCTCGGTCAGCAGAGCGTCCAGCCGTTCCTTCGTTTGGTCATCCAGCGTGGCGGCAATCCGGCTCTCTATTCTGCGCTCCGCTGCGACAAGCGCGTCGGCGCATAAACGCTCGATGACCGTGACGCCGGGCAGGATCGTCTGCGTCTGGCGGCATTCTTCGACAAACCTGCGCGCCAGGTCGTCGTTAGACCGGGCCGTTTCGGCCTGTCGCTCAAGCCAAGCCTTGAGGCACCGCGCACCCTGGCCCGAGAACATCTTGAAGCCATAAATCTGGCGAATGGCGTGCAAATGCTGCTGACGGGTTTGGCGGCGCGCAGCATAGGGCAAGATGTCATCGCCGGTCAGGCCAAGTTGAGCTGCGATGAAGCGCAGCACCTTTTCGGGGATGATCTCGTCAGACGAAAGAAGGCGTCCAGGATATCGCAACGCACAGAGCTGCAAGGCAAAGCCGAGCCGGTTTTCTGACCGCCTTCGGTCATTGATGTGCTCAAGGTCATCATCAGCGAGGGTGTAGTGGCGCAGCATTGACGCGTCGTCGGTTGGCAGGTCGAATAGTGCCGAACGCTGGCGCTCAGTAAGTATGGATCGTCTTGGCATGGAATTGTCCTCAAAAGGGTGTTGATAATTTTGAGACAATGCATAATATAAAGACGAATAATGAGACAGCTTGGGGTGCTTAAAGCCGTATCTTTGGTGTCGGCTTCAAACTGCCCCTAAAACGAACGGTTAAAAGACAATGACGTCACGGCTTACTGCAATGGCTACCGTGTTCTGGCCATGGATAATCATCGCTATGTGGGCCGTCATTTCTCTGGATCTGGATGACGGAGTTGATCGTTGGAATCTCGTCATTTTGATAACAGTTTCTCAGGTATGGGTTATTCCCGCCGTTATAATTTGGGTAATCGCCACGATCATCTCTGAGAGGCGAAACCGAAATGGCTAGAGCTGGCGATATTCTGGGTTACGCCCGGGTCTCGACTGCCGATCAAGACCTCAGCGGTCAAATCACTCGTCTCAAAGAGGCTGGAGCCATCCGCGTGTTCGAAGATGTGGTATCGGGCAAACAGTTTAACCGTCCGGGTCTATCCGCCTTGATGGATCACGCCCGTCCCGGTGACAGCTTGGCCATCATCCGGCTGGACAGGCTCGGACGTTCGCTCAAAGAACTTCTGGAAACCGTCGAAAACCTAAAAAAACAAGACATAGGGCTGATCAGTCTCGAAGAGCGCATCGACACGACATCCGCCGCCGGTGAACTCATTTTCCACGTCTTCGGAGCCATCGCCCACTTTGAACGTCGCCTCATCTCAGAGCGCACCAAAGACGGCATAGAAGCCGCTAGAGCTCAGGGCAGAAAACCGGGGCGACCTCCGCTCGAACTTGAAACCGTCTTGGCACTGCAGAACCTCGTCCAAGCCGGAATGACCGCCGGACAAGCAGCCAAACAACTCGGGATCGCAAGATCAACAGCTTACAGATTGATCAAGGAAACAGCGTAGCCGGAGCCAAGCGGCCTTACGGTGTCATTCTGCCCCCAGCCGGAACAGACCCCAATCTCCTCAGGTATCCTGCCGAGAAAATTCTACTTTTGGCAGCGATGGATTCAGCCGGTCACTGCAACAGCTGCTCTAGCTTACGTGCAGGCGACAGGAATCCCAAGGTTTTCCGTGGCCTGTTGTTTAGATGGTTTGCGATCTTATCCAAGTCTTGCTGTGAGTAGCTAGAAAGGCAGGAACCCTTAGGGAAATATTGTCGTAGAAGGCCATTGGTATTTTCATTCGTGCCGCGTTGCCATGGGCTGCTTGGATCGCAGAAGTAGACATCGATGTCGGTAGCGACGGTGAATTTCTGATGCGACGCCAATTCTGTCCCTCTATCCCACGTCAGGCTTTGTCTCAGCCGCTCGGGCAGTTCAGCCATTTGACGCGCCAAGGCGGGGACCACACGGTCTGTTTTCTTGCCTTCGACTTTAACCAAAAGCGTAAAGCGAGTCTGCCGTTCGACAACCGTGGCGATGTAGCTGTTCTGTGAACCGCAGATAAGATCGCCTTCCCAGTGGCCCGGAACGGCACGGTCTTCTACGTCAGCAGGCCTTTCTCTGATGGATAAGCCATCGATGATTTGCTGTCCTGAACCGGGCTTGTGCCCCTTTGCATGACGGAATTTGCGCTTACTTCTAAGATGATTACGCAGTTCTTTGCGCAGCAGACCACGTGTTTGCACGAACAGGCTTTTGTAGATTGTTTCGTGCGACACACGCATACATTCGTCATCCGGATACGTCAGCTTGAGCCACCCCGCAATCTGTTCCGGGGACCAATCTGCGCAGAGTTTGGCACCAACGAGATCCCTCAGCATTATGTTCTGATTAAGCAGAAATGGTTTGGGCCGCTGGCCGCGACGCCATGCGGACTTGTCTGCATGGGTCGCACGGTATCGTGCCCGTCCGCCGTTTTTGTTAATTTCTCGGCTGATCGTCGAAGGGCTACGGCACAAGGTCTTGGCGATGAAACGTGTGCTACACCCATGAGAAATGCCTCGAGAGATCTCCTCGCGCTCCTCCAAGCTCAAAGCTTTAGCACGCCGAATTCGATGCCGCGGCCGGATTCCACCATGATATTGCAGATACGAGAAAACAGTTGCGGGCGGTTTGTCGATAACCCGTGCAATCTTAGCCATCGGCGTTCCGCGTGGAAAGGAAGGGCAAATTACGGCGGGAAGGGGGGGGTCCATACGAAGGGGGGGGGGGAGGGAGACAGTCCTTCAAAGGAAAAGTTCTACACTGTGTTGAAGGTACAGGCGGAAGAGAACAACGGAAAGGGGAGGGGGGGAGGAGTGGAGGTTTGAGGGATGGTATGAAGGTCGGCACGGGTGTGGTCGTTGTCTTTCTCATCGTCCAT
>NZ_JAHHIR010000066.1 GCF_018678075.1 Epibacterium ulvae
ATAGGCGCTGACGTCAGACAGCTATGGGGCCGGTGCAGCGAGAAGCAATGTGGGCAAATGGCGGACACTGACGGTGCAACGATAGCGAAATGATTTGAGGTATCAAAGCAGACATCAATAGATGGAGACTTGGCTTCGGGTGCTTTCAGCGCGCTATTTTGACTTCCGTGCTGCCAATGCTTGCGAAAATGCATCGGCCAAGGCGCGCACGCGCCGTGGCTGTGCTCTTCCTGGGGGAAACATCATTTGAAGCGGATTGGGAGGTGGTGCAGAATCTTCAAGGAGAGCGATAAGCTTGCCTGACTCTACGTCTCCGATGACATCGAGTTCAGATTTCAGAATGATCCCATGCCCGTTCAGCGCCCATTGCCGCACCAGTGATCCATCGTTCACGGTTTTGTTGCCTCGGACGGTTACGGCTTGCGGTTTCTTGCCTGAGCCGAAGCGCCAGACGTTGTCGAGGGTCGTCCCGAACCGCATGATCAGACAGTTGTGGTGCGCCAGATCGACGGGCGTTTGTGGTGCGCCATGTTGTGCGATGTAGGACGGCGCGGCGCAAACGATGCGGCGGAAGTGGCCGAGGTTGCGGGTGCGCAGAGTGCTGTCCGTCACGGCACCAAACCGCAGAGCCAGATCGAAGCCTTGCCCGACGATATCGACATACCCATCCGATAGAAGCAGCTCAATTGAGATTGCAGGATGGTCTGCGGTGAAAGACGATATCACGTCCGACACGATGCTGCGGCCAATGTCGATTGGCGCGCTGACCCGGATTGGGCCGGACAATGTATCGGCGCCGTGCCGGATGCGTGTTTCAAGGTCTTCGATTTCCCCCAGCACGATCTTGGCCCCACTGAGCAAGGTGCGCCCTTCGTCTGTTAAGCTAAGCGAGCGTGTTGTCCGGTTGAACAGAACCACGCCGTAATGGGCCTCAAGTGCGGCCAAACGTTCGGAGACGGTGGTCGCGGACAGGCCCGCTTCGCGCCCTGCGGCAACAAGGCTGCCCTTTTCGGTGATGGTCAGAAACAGGCGGATATTGTCGATCAGCATTAAACGGAATTCTCGGATTATCATTTCGAATGAAGTCTGTTTATCCGTATATTTCTGCGATGTATATGTTTGTCATCAGAACAGACATTCAAAGGAACAACCCAATGTCCAAGCTTACAATCGTCGCCAACATCACAGCCAACGCAGACAAAATCGAACTGGTCAAAGCCGAGCTTCTGAAGCTCGTTCCGATCACCCGCACCGAAGAAGGCTGCATTAACTACGACCTGCACCAGGACAACGAAAACTCTGCGCATTTCACATTCTATGAAAACTGGGAAAGCCGTGAGCTGTGGCAGACACACATGAACGCGCCACACCTCGCTGCCTATATGGAAGCCACTGACGGTGCTGTTGCCGAATTCATTCTGAACGAGATGTCCCACGTCGACTGAGCCACGTTACAACAACCGGAGACCGCATCATGAAAACGACCTATGCCGCCCCAGTAGATGTCCAACCAAAGGACGTAAAACGCCCAGTGGCGCGGCTGTCGCCACATGATCTGGCTGGAATCCGGAACCATGGATCGGCGGCATCCGCCGTCGATCTGGCCGGGTGGTTACGACGCATCTTTCGCAAGTAATCATTCGGCACACCAACATCCTTTCCCGTGACCTTCAAAATCTGGCACCCACGTGCCGGATCACGGGGAAGGATTGCCTCACACTTCCCAGTTTTCCGCCCCAAATCCCATTCGCCCCCCTGAAAGGCGCTTCCCATGACACCGACAAAACTGCTCACATCCGCGATTGCATTGTCCTTTGCTTTCGCCGCGCAAACATCTGCGGATACCAGCGCTAACCTGACAACCTTCGCTGAAATCAGCGACACGCGCCCCGGCAACATCACTGTGACACCCGACAACCGCGTCATCATCACCCAGCAGCCGTTGGATGGTCCCGCTTTGCGGGTTGTTGAAGTTCTTGAGGACGGCACAAAGGTTCCGTTCCCAACGCAGGACTGGGCCGATGGCCCCGAAACTGGCGAAGTCGGTATTGCTGGCTCGATCGGGATCAAGTCAGACGCAAACGGTATTGTCTGGATCCTCGATATGGGCGGAGCCGACAGCGCGCCGAAACTGGTCGGTTGGGACACACAAGCCGACGCGTTGCACAAGATCATCGAGATTCCGTCTGATGTTGTGACCCCGATCTCCTTCCTTCAGGACTTCGCCCTCGATGAAGAGCGCGGCCAGATCTACATCGCCGACATGACCTTCACTGCACCTGCGGCCGAACTGAAACCCGCGTTCATTGTGATCGATATTGAAACAGGTGCGGCACGCCGTGTGTTGGAGTCCACGACACGTTTCATGCCCTCTGACGAAGATGTGGTGATTAACGGTAATCTTGTCGGGTTCAAAGATGCGGACGGCAACGCCACCCCGTGGCACCTTTCGATGAACGCCATTTCCATCGATCCGACGTTCGAAAATGTTTACTTTGGCACCATGAATGGCCGCGATATCTGGTCCATCCCAGCCTCTGCCTTAGCGGACGCGACGAAAAACGATACGGAACTGGCCGCACAGATCACCCGCTACGCTGAAAAAGGCCCGAATGACGGCTTTATCATCGACGGTGAAGGCCGCGTATTTTCAGGAGATGTTACCCGCAATGCTGTGACCGTGTCCGCACCTGACAGCTTTGAGGTCTATGCGCAGGATGACAAGTTGCTGCGGTGGGCGGATGGCTTTGCCTTTGCACCGGACGGCACGCTTTATATCGTCGCCAACCAGTTGCACACGCACCCTGCATTGAACATGGGAGAAGATGGCAGCGACCACGCCTATGTGATCCTGACAGCCCAGCCGTAATTAAACATCCCGTGGCGCCTAACATGCGTGCCGCGTAGTCCCCCTCGAATCCGGAGAAGAGATATGAAAGCCATAGGTTACACCACAAACGGCGCCATTGACCGCGCTGATGCCCTGATCGATCTTGAGATCGATAAACCAACAGCGGCAGGCCATGATATTCTGGTCAAGGTCGCCGCCGTTTCGGTCAACCCTGTCGATGTTAAAGTCCGTCAGAACCGCCCTGCAGATGGCGAAGCGCCCGTGATCCTCGGCTGGGACGCCGTGGGCGAGGTTGTTGAGACCGGCGATAAAGTCACCCAGTTCAAAGCCGGTGACAAGGTCTGGTATGCAGGCGCGATCAACCGCACCGGCACCAACGCCGAATACCACCTTGTGGATGCACGCATCGTCGGCCACGCGCCCAAATCTATCGACACCGCTGCGGCGGCGGCCCTGCCACTGACAACACTGACAGCGCAAGAGATGATCTTTGATCGTCTGAACGTCACAAATCCGGTGCCGGGCGCTGCCAATGCCATCGTCATCATCGGCGGTGCGGGTGGCGTTGGCTCCATCGCGATCCAGCTTTTGCGCGAGCAGACCGACCTGACGATCATCGCCACGGCCTCGCGCCCTGAAACGCGAGATTGGGTGATAGAGTTGGGCGCACATCACGTTGTGGACCATTCCAAACCACTGGCCGAACAAATTGCAGCCCTTAACATCGGCGCGCCAGCCTTTGTGTTCTCGACCAACCATTCCGAAACCTATGTGACGCAGATCGCTGAAATCATCGCTCCGCAGGGCCGCTTTGGTCTGATCGATGATCCCAAGGGCTTTGACATCATGCCGTTCAAAGGCAAGGCAGTTTCTATCCACTGGGAGCTGATGTTCACCCGGTCTTTGTTCACCACTGACGACATCGCGCGTCAGGGTGAAATCCTTGATACCGTAGCCGGCCTGATCGACGCAGGTAAGATCCGCTCTACCGCGACCGAAAGCTTCGGGACGATCAATGCCGAAAATCTCAAACGTGCCCATGCGCTGATTGAAAGCGGTAGGGCCAAAGGCAAGATCACATTGGAAGGCTTCTGAGATGCAGGTGCGCAGGCTTGATCACGTCAACATTCAAACCACCCAAGTTAAAAACATGGTGGCCTGGTATCGCGATATTTTGGGCATGCGCACCGGCCCGCGTCCGGATTTTCCATTTCCGGGCGCGTGGCTTTATGCGGGGGATGCGGCCGTGATCCATCTTGTAGGGCAAAGGGGCGACCCTGCGGTTGGCTCCGAAGTGAAATTGAAGCTCGAACACTTCGCACTGACCGCGACAGGCTGCGATGCTTTCGAGGAAACGCTGTGCAAAGGGTCCGTTCCACACCAACGGTTGGTGTTAGACAAGATCGGGCTTGTTCAATTCCACTTGCGCGATCCCGACGGCAACCACATCCACATTGACTTTACGACGGACGAGTGACAACTCAGTTTTTGCGCTGGCCACCAAGGTCGGTTTTCGAGCTGCTAATCCGTATATCATCGCCCTTAAACTGATGTCCGGGTAGGGCCGTCTCTTTTGAGTGCCGTTTCGGCTTTTCCGCGAAGCTGACTTTCGCCGCGCTCCAGCAATTCGGAAAATTGGGCTCACAACGGACTTGCGGCAGTGCGGCAGCAGGGTTGCAGCAACACCGCCGTCAGATTTACATACCTGATGGCCGTTGTCAGCCCAAACAAGACATTCGATCCCGGTGCAGACAGCCCTATGCTGCGGTTGCGTGATCCGTATGCCACTTTCCCGAAAGCGGACCCTCGTTGAAGCAATTTGGAATTCTCTGATGCCGCAACCGCACCAATGTCAGCGAAGCGCAGATAGCCGACATTTGCAAAGTCTGGGGATCTGCCACCCGGACGGCGGTCCAATGCTGCACGAGCAATGGAATGAATAGACTTTCGCCGCATGTGCATCCACCAACCATCATCGAACAGAGGGCGTGCGGGACAAGGCCAACCTTCCTTATGTTTGTTTCAAGGCCAGCTTCGTCGGAAAGTCTTAAGTCTGTTGCATCGGAGGTTGCCAATTTCCCGGAGAAACTCCGAAGCCGGCATCGAAGCGTCGCGTGATGGTCAAAACAGGAAGTTATCTGAAACGAACAATGCGTCCGCCGTTACGCCTTCCACTACGATAACTGCTTTGCCAAAGGTGATCGTGCCATGACCGCCTTGCGAAAGGATTGAGAGATCACCCAAGTTGTCAGCACCATCTTTGATTCTGATGTGGTCGATGCCGATTTGAAAGTCGGTGATTGTGTCATTACCGGCAATGTCTGAAAATATGAACGTATCTGCACCACCACCACCGGTGAGAGTGTCGTAACCGAAACCGCCATAAAGGAAATCGTTTCCCAAACCACCGTCCAGCGAATCGTTTCCACCATTACCCTGTAAATGGTCTGATCCAGAACCTCCTCGAAGCGTATCAATGCCGGAACCACCGCGCAAAATGTCATTGTTAGCGCCGCCGGTGAGCAGATCGTTACCCACAAAACCAGCCAAACGGTCGTTGCCGAAATTGCCGCTCAACTCGTCGGCGCCTAAGCCGCCATAAAGGAAATCGTTTCCCAATCCACCGTCCAGCGAATCGTTACCGCTATTACCTCGCAAGTGATCTGATCCAGAGCCGCCTCGAAGCGTATCAACGCCGTGCCCACCGCGCAAAGAGTCATTGTCAGCGCCGCCGGCGAGCAGATCGTGTCCCAAACCGCCGTCCAGCGTGTCGCTACCGCTATTGCCACGCAAAGTGTCATTTCCTGCATTGCCCTTAAGGTAGTCTTCTCCATTGCCACCATGAAGAGAATCTCTCCCATGTCCTGCGAGCAACAAATCGTTCCCATCCTCTCCCGTTATTGTGTCGTTGCCTTCGGCTGCTATTATTGTGTCGTCGGTGACTGCCCCCGAGATTTCGTCGTTGCCAGAAGTCCCATTAAAAATCGGTTGAGAAATTGAGACATCGTTTTCCAAGATTTCAATGAAGGCGATTTCCCAAGGCTGAATGTCCACTTCTAACTCCCCTCCCGTAACTCCCACCTGAAATTCTGTTATCGTTGGCTCGGCGCGAGAGTTATTTCCTTCCCCCGTTCCATCCCACAATTTGACAATGCGAGCTGTGAACTTTTCGGATTCAATAAAGTCGTTTAAATTCAAAATTACAGGTCGATCACCTTGGCCTGACCGCTCAGAGATCACCAGAACGAGTTCTTGGGACGAAACGAAGCCGTGGATGTCCAAATCACCCTCAAGTGACCAATCAAAGAGAGGGGTAGTCCCGGGAATGAACTCTGACATCAGGCGAAAGGTTTCACCGGCTATCGTTAATCCGTTTTGGTCGTTGTTTACAAGAGTTACAGATTGCGATTGGTCAAACGTCAAGGGCCAAGCATTGGCGCTATCGACACCATGCGTTGCAAATTCATACAATATTTCCACTAGCATCGCCGATTGATGTAACCCTCTATTGTCAAGAGCCCATTCCTGGGATCGGGTATTCCATTCGGTTACATGAAATTCCAACGCGTAGGTACCGTCGGGGTTTTTCCTATCGCTCTCCGCCAGATCGAGCTGATCAGCCAAAGCCTCAAATTGATTGAAGAAGAACTCGTACCCTTGATCGATTTCTGAAAAGCCTTTGGTCGGATAGAAGTGATCAAGAATGCCATCAACAAGTTGCGCGGAGGTCCCGTAGCTGTTTATTGTGGCCGCAAGCGCTTGGTTTTGTTCGACGGCACTTCCTTGACCTTGGATCGTATATGTTCCCCCAGTTTGCGAACTTCCCGATAAGTCAAGGTTTTTAATTTCGCTCAGCGCCAAAACAGTTTCTTCGCCTTGGTGGAAACTGACATGGACTTCTACGTCATCTTTTGGAGAAAATATTTGAGATGCCGCGTGTGTTGTCTGAATAAGTAATTTAGTGTCAGGCGCACCGTAACTTTCAAAAAAATCATTTAAAATAGGAAGAAGTTGCCCGACTACGTGGCCATATTCGGTGGCCGTCATTTCTCCGGATCCCCAGAATTCATTTCCGATTTCAACCGCAGTTATCTCTACGTTTCGCATTTGTGCGGCGTCGAGACTGTATCGTAAATAGTTCTTCAGCTCTAAAATATAGTCTTCTGACAGGTCTCGTCGTGATCCAAATGTACCAGAGCTTATTGAGCTTGTCGCCGTTTCCGCGAAGGCTCGTTTCGTTGGTATGACCAAAGCTACATCTGCCTTGATACTCGCTGCAGCATCAAGAAAACCCGACAGAGGTAAAAGCGTTTGGGATGTATCGTAGTTCGAAACAGACGCTTCTGGGTCGGCCATGTCGAAGTAGTGCTCAGTAGCGGATCCTCCAGGGAACCGAAGGTGACTCGCCCCAGATTTGTTTAGTGTTTTCAAGATCTCGGAGTCGTTGCTGGAGAGTTCCTCATCATAGATGGTAACGACGTTAACTCCGAATAGAGCGTCGGATACAGCATCGTTCCCAACTTCGATTTCTTGAATATTTGGCCTGTAGGAATTCATCGAAATCTCTCCGTACAAAACGTGAACATTATTAATGTTTCACAAAACGCGGGCTGGAAAGCAAACGTTGGAAAGTTACAATTCGGGTCAATTCCAAGAGTGACGTTTAGACGTAAGTGCTCATTCGGGTTTCCATCCCGTGCATACGGTCTTCGTTAAAATTCAAAAAAAACTTCGCTACTTTGGGTGGCTTCGTTAATTTTCATCGAAACTCTATCGAAGCCTCCTGTATGTGCCTCTCTTTTTGGAGTGTCTTACACTATCTGGTAGCTACATCAAAATATCGGTTAGTGAATTGTTTACTGTATTTCCTCAATTGTGGAACAATAGGCGAACATAAAAAAAGAAAATTTAGGCGCGAAATCGAGCTCAATTTGTCGAATTATCTGAAATACCGAGAGTTCCACGACTTCGGTTTTGCTAGGAGAAAACAAGTGTGTCCTATGTTTGTATATAAATCAGCCCCAAACGTTTTTGGAATTAGCCGGACGAAGGGTAGCCCCAGGCTGCCAGATTTGAATGAAGAATGGTGTTTACTCGAGGCAATGCGTGGTCAAAAGGCGGAATGTTCTGGTGGCGGAAACGACGAAGCAATGATTTTAGAAATCATGAAAAACTTAGACAATGAAACGTTTTTGCAAATAATGGAATTTCTGGAAGAGGACGGGTACACAGTGTGTTATCCTGGTGCCTCGTAAAACTTTTTAAGTGAGGATTGAGGCTGTTGATGGTCCGAGCCCCCCTTAAATGCCTTGCAACTAAATGACCCTCATCAGTCTGAGCATGCAATAACTGGCCAAGATCTCAGTGGAGCCCGTAGGGTCGGATAGACCATTCGGGTTCCGACCTTTTTTGAATGGCACGTCAGTAGAGAGTTTAGGCCAGGAGTGCTTGCTCACTGTCACGTGTTCTCTGTACGTTCCCACCATGGAATGGCCCTACACAATCCCCGAAGACCTACGGATAGCGCTGGAAGAAGCGGACCATGACGCCTGACACAAGCCTTTTGACGAGTGGCTGTCGCTCCACGGCATCCGCGCCGCGCTATCCGAATTTGAGCGTGCAGTCACCGCACTGGATCAGTTCCGCAATTTGCCCAAAGAGCAGGACAGGTGGGCCGCGATCCGGGAGTGTCTGGTTAGGGCTGGCAGGGGTCGTTGCAATGCAACCCTAGCCAGGTAGGATCATCCAACTAAAGAGACCTTGTTGACCGCAGAGAACATTTGGCTCCATGATTAATCTCGCAGCGAGATTGAGTCATATCTAAGGACTAAGACCCTGAAAAATGTAGACCACATCGTCGGAGAGCTTGAATTTCAGATGCTTTACCCACCTGAAGAAAATTCATCTGTTCTTGAGGTGGCCGATAGCGGTTTAGGGCCATTTCTACATGTCTCTCTCAGAAAAGACGGTGATCTTTCGTATGAGTTTTTTGCGGAACCGACAATCTCCTTTTCTGAAAGCAAATTTAAAGAAGTAGAAGCGATGGCGCGGAAAAAACTATCTTGGACGGATCTATCCGCACATGGCTTGGAGCGTTTTGACGAGGGCTAATGCGTTAAGTCGCTCATCATTGAACGGAAGCTTTGTCCCGCTGTGCGGCATTTGGTTGATCGTACTCCGTATGTCCGCATAGGGTCGGGCGTCCAACAAAGGAAACTTTCGGCACAGGATACTGGGCCATACGTGGATGACCGGAATGCGCAGATTGCGACCTTTGCAAAGTCGCGGGATCTGGCAGTTGGGCGGCTGTCCAATGCTGCACGAGCAATGGAAGGATCGGACCTTCGCTGCGCGTGCAGCCGCCAACCATCATCGAACGGAAGGGATGCGGAAAAGCGTGAATTCGCTGCGAGTGCGCCAATGTCGGCTATCTATAAGCCTGACAGCGCCTGCCTAACCTTCTTAAACACGGAATCGAAGTCCACCGCGCCGTCAGTTCGAACTTCCACCAAGGCACCTAATCCAAGCGGATAATTATTTGCCCACGAAGCCAGTTGTTCTGCCAGCTCTTTAGCGTCCCTAAGCTGGTCGAAATGGCCGGGGTGCCTCGTTCGCTCGATGAACCGCGCAAACGCCTCTTCCGGAGAGCATAGGCAGCACACTTCGACTATCGGATTGAATTCATCTGCGAGCCAATCGGTGGGCGTTCCACTCTGACCATTTTCTCCCAAGGGTCGCCAATGCGATACTAGAACTGCGGAATCTGACTGAGCGGCAGAATCTCTAAATATACCGTCACTTCGTCTGCTTAATTTTTTTCGATGCTCCCAAGACGGGACACCATAACGATCGTACAAATCTTCTAAGAAATCATCTTTGTCGAGAAACACATAACCCAAACGCTTTGCCATTTCACGCGCGACTGTCGTTTTGCCACTTGCTGGGAGGCCAGTTACTACAATGCCATTTTTCATATATCGTCTGCCATCACCGGAAATGGAATAACCTGTCTTGCTTGCAACAGAGACGCCATGAAGGGTTAAGTCAACGACTTAACCCAACTCTTGTTTGTCCGCTTAGAGCTGACGTTCGTACCGTCTGCAGCATCGAACAAAAGGGCTCGCAGCCGCCTTGCGGCGGTGCGACACCACTGTTGCGGCAAAACAGCGTTCAGTCCTACCCGTCTGATGACGCCAGCCAGCCCAAAGCCGTCATGGTCGTTCTGCACGTAGGACGAGAAGCGGACATTTTCGTAGAACCACTAGAGTAGATCACGCCACCCGCGAACGCTCCAGCGCCCTGACAGCAAGGATGCTAAACCTAAGAGAGCGAACCTTGTTTCGGATAGCGCGCCGAACCACACGTATTCTGAGGTTGAATATCAAAGACCTTTTGTCACTTTGAGATGAATTACTCGTGCCAGCCGACGCGACCGCAAAAATTTCTATACCACAAAGATTTGTTGCGTTTACGCAGCCTGTACCACATGTTGGGAAGCGAGATGGCGGCTACACACTCATTCGTGTATCCGTCACTGGCGGCAATTAGGCAATTAAAGGGCAGCTGGCCTCCTTAACCTTGCATTAAGTGGCTGTTGATATATATGGCAACACTGATAGAGTTGTGTGAGTCGGGAGTGCTCGACACAATCGACCCCCTTGAGGCGGATGAACTTCCGTGGAGAACGCTTTATGGCACGCAGGAACTTATTCAATGGCTCGAAAATGTTCTACCTGACATAGATCACAATGAGCTTTACGATGATCTCTTGCCTCAAGAACAGGTTCTTGCAGTCTTTGCCGAATATGTCGGTGGAGAGGAGTTTGTTGATGACCGAAGATTCAAGAAACTCAACTGGAACCCAGAATACTATGTTTGGGAACTCAAAACTGAGGAAGTTAGAATTTTTGGTTGGGTGCCTGAAAAAGACGTATTCATTTGTTGTTTTGGTGACAGTAAAGACACGATTTTGGTTAAAGACAGTTATGGCCGTTACATCGCACAGACGGTTTACGTGAGAAACAATTTGGACCTTGATGACCCTAAGTTCGTAGAAAGTGGAGAACTGAAAGATGTCATATCGAATGCAACTTGACCCCAAAAGCCGCAAGGCTGCGCGTTTTGTTTCGCGCCTACAGCGTACTATTCAGCAGGCGCTGATCGCTTCTGGCATGACACAACAACAAGTTGCAGAAGCTCTTAGTGTTAACAGATCAGTTATTAATAAGAGGCTCAAAGGAAACGCAAACCTTACCGCTCGTTCCATTGCTGAATTTGCCTACGTCTTCGACAAGGATATAGAAATCAAATTTGTCGATAGAACTGTTTCCGAGCGCTCCAATGTCACAACCGCAATCAACAAAGTCATTCATCTTGGCGACCATCAGACACCAACTGGCACTGCGAATCCGTGCAGAGAGTTCACGCTAGAAAGCGCAGCGTCGTGAACACCGAACCTTACGGCATTACTACCTTTTGCGACGATATTCGTTTTGAAGTCGCAGGAAAGCTAACATTAGTTGGGTGTTATCAGAATGAAATGAACTTTGCTGCGCCAGCACCAGGGACTATGTCCACGTTTGCAGCGTTGGTGAACATACGCGTTCCGGCTGCATACGACTTCTCGAAAATCAAAGTTATTGCTCTTCGCGATACGAACGGGAAGATTGAAAAATTGCATGAAATGCGTGCAGAAATTTCCAATGAAAACAAGGAGCAGATGGTTGCCACAACCGCAGATGATCCAAACGGTGCGCGAGTTTGTGACATCGGCTTTCAAATAAGGTGGTCGCCAATTCAATTCGATGAGGCATGCTACCTAAAAATTAGAGCATATCTTGACGAAACACATGAAATTCAAGCAGGTGCGCTCAAAGTGAATTTCCCTCTGGCTGATAGTGTGTCTGAAGCAAATTGATATTGCGCAGATACTAACTTTTTCTTTTTTTATAATGGCTTATGGGATCATGTACGCATTTCACGTACCACTCAAGCCACCACATGAAGCCTATCGTTGGAACTATCACGATTCCCCTCGCAGGCGGATTATTTGAAAAATAGCCTTCGCGCCGAACATCCACTAGTATTGAAACCGCGCAGTTGTGGCGATTGTCGGCAAGGCGAGCTGCTGCAGCGGCATCTTGACCGGTTGGCTAAAGGCGGCTTTGGTCCGAACGCAGAACATTGCAAAGGGTGCTATCTGCGCTTCGCTGCCATTGGGGCGGGACGCAGCATCAGGTCGGGTAGCCTTAAACCGCTGAGTGTCTTGTGTGGATGGCTCCTGCATAGCAAGACATTTCTGATGTGATTTGCTCTTTGGTCAGAAGCAGTCTTGTGTCCGGCCTGTTGACGCGATGCACATGACCGCTGGCCCTGATGGGGTCCGCGAACCAAGTCCCATTCTGCTTTGCGGACTGATGTGTCCCTGACATTCGGCGGGGTGTCTTGGCTGTTACGGCTGACTGTTGTGCCATCACTTCGTAGGTCTTGCTACCC
>NZ_JAHHIR010000030.1 GCF_018678075.1 Epibacterium ulvae
GCCTCATCGGCTTTGGCATCGACATCCTAATGCGCAAATCCGAAGCCTTCCTCGTCCCCTGGAAGGGCAAATCCTGATCCAACAAACGGACCAAAATACACAAATAAAACGGCCGCTAATCCAGCGGCCGTTTGCGTGTTTAGGGGGGGTTACAGCAGGCCCTGTAGCCCCTTTGCGCCAGTCAAAAGGGCCGAGACCAAAAGCACGCCCAAGGCAGCGGTTCGATAAGATCCATCGCCAAGACGTTCAAACAATTTGGTGCCCGCCCATGTGCCCAGCAACAGCGCCGGATAAGCCAATGCCGCACTCAACCCCATCGACCATTCCAATACGTCCGAGGTCAGCGCCACAAAGCTGAGCGCAGCCAGCGCCGTGAAGGCAAAGAACACCAAAAGCGATGCGCGACTGACCCGTTTGTCGGTGCCACGTCCCAGAAAATAGGCCACCGCCGGTGGTCCGGGCATGGCGGCAAGACCGGCGAGTAGCCCCGCACAGCTCCCCGCGACCAGGGCAGGTCCGCGTCCACCGGGCAGTTTGATCTTGGCCATCAGGGCCACCAGCCCCAACATCACCAGCGCCGCAATCACCAGACGCAGCAGATCTGGCGACAATTGCGTGGCCACCAGAGCCCCTACCACCACGCCGGGCAGGGAGCCAAGGATCAACAGGCCGAGGGCACGGCGATCGATGATCTTGTGGTTTTGCACCAGATCGACCGGTGCCGCTGCCACTTGCAGAATTTGCGCCAGGATGACCGCGAATATGGGGGAGACGATCAGGCTGTAGATCGGCACCGCCGCCAGCGCAAAGCCAAATCCGGTCACTCCACGCAAAAAGCCCGCAGCGAAGGTCGCTGCGGACAGAAGAAAAACATGATCCATGTTTTATGCCTTAATCGAAGTTGATCACGATGGTCTTGGACCGTGTGAAGTGTTCCAGCATTGCCTCCAGTGAGGCTTCTTTGCCCAAGCCTGAACGGCCAAACCCGCCGTAAGAGACGTTGGGTTGGATGGTCAGGTTCTGGTTCACCTGCACGTAGCCCGCATTCAGACGCGATGTGCTGTCGAGTGCTGTGGACAGGTCCTTGGTCCAGACTGATGCTGCGAGACCGTAGTGGGTGCCGTTGGCCTTGGCGATCACATCTTCATAGTCGGACCAGCGCTGAACGGCGGCGACGGGGCCAAAGATCTCTTGCGTGACGCAGGGGTGATCCTCATCGAGACCGGCCAACAAGGTGGGCTGCATGAACAGATCCGGTGCCAGATCGGCATCGGCGGGCAGGGTGCCAAAACGCAGGATGTCAGCGCCTTCGGTGGCTTCGGCCTTGGCCACGAACCCTTGGATCACATCCATCTGTTTTTGGTTAATCACGGTGCCCACATCGGTGGCTTCATCCAGCGGGTCGCCAATGACCAGCGTGTTCAGCTGCGCTTCGATCTTTTCCATGAAGGCATCATAAAGATCGTCATGCACATAGATCCGGCTGGCAGCGGTGCAGCTTTGACCCTGACGGGTGAAGCGCATGCCAGAAATCGCGCCTGCAACCGCCTTGTCCAGATCCGCATCGGCGCAGATGATCATGGGCGACTTGCCACCCAGTTCCAGCGAGGCCGGGATGATCCGGCTTGCAGCGACCTTATAGATCGTCTCACCCACGGCTTCGGATCCGGTAAAGGTGATTTTGGCGATGTCCGCGTGATGGGTCAGCGCGTGACCGCAATTGGCACCATCGCCATTGACCACGTTCAACACGCCGGCCGGCAGGAATTGCATCATGATCTCGGCCATCAGGAAGGTGGCAAAGGGCGCTTCCTCGGAGGCTTTGACAACGACAGTGTTACCCGCAACCAGCGCCGGGCCGATTTTCAACGCGCCCAGAACCAGCGGGACGTTCCACGGCAGGATCGCCGCCACAACACCCAGCGCCTCACGCGTGGTGGTGGTCAGCATGCGCGGGTTAAACGGAACAGTCTGGCCTTTAAGCTCGGAGCCGAGGCTGCCGTAGAATTCCAGGATGTCAGCGGCCACGGTGATCTCACCACGGCATTCGGTACGGATCGCCTTGCCGGTTTCGCGCGCCAGAACTTGGGCGATCATTTCGGAATGGGCGGCCACGGCGCGGGCGGCTTCGGCAACGATCTTGCCACGGGCACGGGCAGGTGTTGCGGCCCAGGCCGCCTGGGCTGCTTTGGCGGCGGCAACCGCAGTGTCGGTTTCAGCCGCGTCACTGGCCGCAGCCTGACCCAAGGTCGCGCCGGTGGCCGGGTTCACCACATCCAAGGCGGCGGCCGTCGGAACCCGCTCACCCCCCACCAGATTGATCTGGGTATAGGCAGCGATCACCGCTTCCGGGGTGTCAAAGGACAGGGGGGAGGTCGTCTGTGAGGATTGGGCCATAGGAGGGACTCGTTTCTTGTTCTGATCTAACCCTACATAGAAAGCGTATGGCCCAATAGAGTAGGGCCAGTGCGTTCCAAAAATAGGTCCAAACCTAACCTTGCTGCTGCTGATGTACATCCGTTGCACGGTGCATCGTTGGAGGGAATTCTCAAAACCGCTCCCGGGAATTCGTGAAGCCGACCTGCCGCCTAAGGTTTGGATCAGAAGTAGCAAAAATTTTCCAACTGGAATAGACCCCTTTCAGGGGGGCTATTCCACGTAGTCGGCTGGGTCCGTTATCTTGAGATTATTGGCGGCCCCAAATTTTGTCGTAGACCAGCTGAGCGATCAGCCTATGGCCAGTCGGGTTTAGATGAACCGCACCAGTTGTTCTTTTGTCGCCGGGTTGAGTGATAACTGTATCGTTGCCCGTTCTTATCACACGTGTTTCACAAACGAATGAATTTCCAAGGGCGCGGGCTGACCTTGAAAGAACCTCTCGCAGTTCGTCAAACTACTTCAGAGCGGGCCCGGCCTCACTTGCTGTAAGTGAATAGCCCCTAGTTTTCTCGACACACCTCTTGGTTCACGTTTTGCTGTCTGCTTTCGTCGTCGACGGGTGACAGCATCCCGTGTTTGGCATGCTTGCGTTTTGAGTCATAGCCCATTTTTGGTTGGGCGCATCAGCGTTGAAGTCACGATCCAGCAGGTTCGGTGCGATGTTGAACTTATGATCGCTCTCCCCTTCTCGGTCGATTGCTTTGCCAAATCTGCCGAGATGGGGCGGCTTGGACGGCGGTGCCCGACGTCCAAGCCGATCTCCTTCAGCTCTTCCGTCATCCGTAGACTACCATAGCTGCCAAGGCTGAGACGCGATTGTTTTTTGATACGTGCCAGCGTGACCATATCAGATCGCTGCCGACGGCTGGCTGGGTGGCTGTGGTACGCCCGCAACCCAAGCGGGCTAACAGCCATAACACGTCACATCAGATCAATTGAAAATACAGACCTGTGTTCTTCCCCTCTCATCAAAACTACGTTCTGACTGCCGGGCAGTGGATGAACTTAAACCTCACGGCTTTTGGCCCACGAAGAACACCGTGGCCTTTTTAAAACTCTCCCCTTACTGCGGGAAAGCAGTCCCCCAGACGGTTTTCTTATCCTTGCAAGTCGTTGAGAATGCGGTTCTCGCGACGAAGCCGGTCATTCTCTTGAGCGAGGCTCAAATCCTCTTTCGGCACCACGTCCGTGTCCCGCGATGCGCCGTGATCCATTTGTTCAGCGTCGACATGCCAACGCCCAGATTATCGCTGCTTGCTTGCGCGCAAGCCCACTGGTAAGTATGATACGCACCGCATCTTGGCGGAATTCTTCTGTCCGTTTCAGTTTCATAGCCAGTCTCCTTTGGGGCAGTAAATGCTATCAAAGGAGCGGCATCAAACCGCGACAGGTCCATGGTTGTCCGTTTTCATGAAACAAGGGAAGCAAGCGCGAGATCCTTGAGCTCAGCATTTGTTCCGAGAAGGTTCCCCAAATCCGATAAGCGTACACCATTCGTGGTACGAAGATGGCTTGCGGGCTGCTCTGAGCACCGAGCTGGATGGCCTTCCATCTGACAAATTCAGCTCAAGCGAAGGGATTTGTTCTTTTGATTGTTTATCCCTTATATAGGAAAGCTCACCGGCGTGCCTTTTTTCCGGCGAAAGGGGATGATTTTGCAGCGTGTGAGCAGGGCGTATTCTGTGTGATTACCAGCGCCTCGCCCTTCAGTGCGAAACAGCCTGCCGCACTCGATAAGCTGCTTCAGGCAGCGTTTGATGGTCGCAAGTGACATGCCCGCGAGGAACTCGCCCAGAGTGTTGAGGGAGGGGTTCAGCTGCCCTGTCTTGTCGTTGGTAAACTGGACAGAGAGCGCTGAGGCAACGGCTTTTGTTGATGAATTGAGGTCGGCACATTGAAGAACAGCCTTCAACCATTCAAAGCGATTGAGCTTAGGCATGTGCACCTCCCGCGATTGTGGTCAGGTGATCATTTTGGTAAGCTAGTGAAGCAGAAAGATTTGCAATGCCGTTGAAGTGGATGGCCGCCCACTCGGCCGTTTTCCTTTGGCTGCTGTCCGATTTTCCAGCTCCATAATCAAGTAATTCCGGATCAAATCCGAGCCGACTATAAGTTGAAGCTGACGCATGACTATCTAAGCCGTTGAAATAATTGGTCGGAGCGAGAGGATTCGAACCTCCGGCCCCTGCCTCCCGAAGACAGTGCTCTACCAGGCTGAGCTACGCTCCGACCGTGGAGGGTTGACTATACTCAGGTTTGGGGCGATGCAAGTCCCATTCACTTGGTTTTTCGACGTGTTTTTTGGCGCAAAAAGACCGAGACATTGGGGCCAATACTGGTGACCGCGCGGCTGCGGGTTTTGAGAACGGGCGTGTTGTCGGAACGTCCGCCGCTGGCTTCGCGCATGACGATGAAAATACCGCTGGAGATGATGATAGCCGCACCCAAAAGTGTCATGAAATCAACGGTGTCACCAAACAAAAGCGTGCCATAGAACGTGGCCCAGATGATCTGGGAATATTGCATCGGCGCGACGGTTGCGGCTTCGCCGTGGGTGTAGGATTTGACCAAAAGCAAGGTCGCAAAGAAACCGCAGCAGGCCACGATGGCGAGGCTGCCAAGCTCACTGGCTTGCAAGGGAACATAGGTGAAGGGCAGGGCGAGCCCCATCACGACAACCGTCGCCAACATCGGGTAAAGCATCAGGACAACGGAGCGTTCATCGTTGCTGATTTTGCGTAAGATGACCGACTGGAACGCATTGCCAAAAGCGGCGATCAGGGCGGCCGCGTGACCGAGGCCCAGTTCGGTTTCGCCAGGGCGCAGCACGACCAAAACACCGATGAATCCAACCGCAACCGCCGCCATCCGCGGCAGTCCAACGCGTTCCTGTAGAATTGGGATCGACAGCAGTGTGATCAGCAGCGGTGTTGCAAAAAACAAAGCATAGGCCTGCGCAAGGGGCAGCACAGAGAACGCGTAAAATGCACACAGGGGCACGACCGGGATAATGACCGCGCGGGTGATGGTCCACTTTGGCTTTTTCGGACGCAGATTGCCGAGGGTTTTGTCACGCACCATCATCACTGTCAAAAGCGGGAAGGACAGCAAACAGCTGAAGAACACGATCTGAAATGCGGATTGGGTCTCACTCACGAATTTTACGATCACATCGTGGGTGGAAAAGATCCCGTAGGCCAACAGCGCATAGAGGGTCGCTTTTGCGTTCATACCGGCACACCAAATTACAGAGAGGTTTCGTGATAGCGCGAGCGTGTCATAAGACGCCACGAAGAAACAAGCTTTTGCTGTCTCGGCGCGCAAAAAGATAGAGAAAAACGGACCGAGGCAAGCCCCGATCCGTTCATTGTTTCAACCCAGGAGGCTGGATCAGAGGCCGGCGTCCAATGCCGCCACTACTGCATCACCCATGCCGGATGTGGTGACCGGTGTGACGCCGTCTTCGCCCAAGAGGTCAGCGGTGCGCACGCCGTCGGCCAGAACCTGTTCAACGGCTGCTTCCAGGCGATCTGCCTCGGAGCCGAGGTCAAAGCTGTAGCGCAGTGACATTGCAAAGCTGAGGATACAGGCGATTGGGTTGGCTTTGCCTTCGCCTGCGATGTCGGGAGCGGACCCGTGTACGGGTTCATATAGCGCCTTGGGGCGGCCGTTTTCCATTGGTGCACCCAGCGAAGCGGAGGGCAGCATGCCCAGCGAGCCGGTCAGCATTGCGGCCGCATCCGACAGAAGGTCGCCAAACAAGTTGTCGGTGACAATCACGTCGAACTGTTTGGGCCAGCGGCACAGCTGCATCGCGCCTGCGTCTGCGTACATGTGCGACAGCTCGACCTCGGGGTAGTCTTTGGCGACCTCGGTCACAACTTCGCGCCACAGGATGCCGCTTTCCATGACGTTGGCTTTTTCCATCGAGCAGAGTTTTTTGCCGCGACGCATCGCCAGTTCAAAGGCGGAGCGCGCAACGCGGTCGATCTCGCTTTCGGTGTAGCGTTGGGTGTTGATACCCACGCGTTCGTTGCCTTCTTCGATGATGCCGCGTGGCTCACCAAAGTAGATGCCAGAGGTCAGTTCGCGCACGATCATGATGTCGAGGCCGGCAACCACGTCTTTTTTCAGGGACGAGAAATCCGCAAGCGCGTCAAAACACTGTGCCGGGCGCAGGTTGGAGAACAGGTCCATTTCCTTGCGCAGACGCAGCAGGCCGCGTTCCGGCTTGACCGAGAAGTCGAGCACGTCATATTTCGGGCCGCCAACCGCGCCGAGCAGCACTGCGTCCACCTCTTGCGCTTTGGCCATTGTGTCGTCGTGCAGCGGGGTGCCGTGGGCGTCATAGGCTGCGCCGCCGACTAGGTCTTCGCTCACATCGAACTGAACGTCACGCTTGTCGCCAAACCAGGTGATGATCTTGCGTACTTCGGCCATTACCTCGGGGCCAATCCCGTCGCCGGGCAGAATCAGAATCGATGGGTTAGACATCCTCAGTCTCCTTGAAATCGGTCGCACCGGGGGTAACGTTCCTGTTCGGTGGGGTCAATAAGAGGGCTGAAAATAAGGGGCTTTGGGCGCGGTCTTAGGGGATATCGACGTCCAACCACACCAGACCGTGTCGGCTGGCATGTTCTGCTGCGGTGTTCGCATCATCTGGCCAGGCGATACCAGCGGCGCGAACCATGAGGCGCGCGTCGGGCAGGATGTAGTCGACACGCAACGGCCCGGTTTGCTGCCAGTTGACCGTAGCCTCATGACCGGCGGGATCGGTGGGGCGGGGATCTTGCAATCGGGGATGGTTCAGCAGGCTTTGAATGGCCGCGTGCAGACCATCGCCGCCCAAGGGATCCAGATTTGCGTCGCCGATGACAATCACCGGATGGGCCGGTGCGAGGTCGCTGTCCAGAACATGCGTCCACAGCGCGATTTCATCGTGGTTGCGTTTGCCGTTGCGATCTTCGGCGCCGTCAAACACTGGCGGTGTGGGGTTAAAAATCATCAGGTCTACCTGCGCGTCCTGCGACAGGCGCACCGGTAGGATCCAGTGATTGGTCGAAGACAGGCGTTGCTGTGCCTGCGCCTCAGCCGAGGGAAAGGGGCGTTCATCCGGGAATTGGGGCAGGTCGGCCCAGGGAAAACCCGTCCAACGCTGGTCGGAGAGGTCGACCAGTTGGTCGGACATCACGGGGTAGCGTGACAGGACCGCCATACCGTGGGCGCCGACAAAATCGCCATAGCCTTGTGCGTCGCGCGGCCCGCCGGTGCGCCCGTCGCCGTCCATGTCCAGCCCTGTTGGCATCCCACTGTTGGGGCGGGCCGTGAAGAGGTGGGGGTAGGTCAGACCGCGCTCCGACAGGCGGCTTTGCAGCGCTTTCAGTGTGCGGGCCTGCAGGTCCCAGTCAAAATTCTGCAGCACCAGGATATCAGGATCGGCGTTTTCGATCACATCGATCACCGCATCCGCCCGCGGGAGGGAGTGTTGTTCTAGACCGCGCAACAACAAGCCCGGTCCTTTTTGCGACAACTCGGTGTTATAAAGCGCGATGCGAAAGGTTTCGGCCCAAAGGGGCAGGGCGGTCAGCAGGACAAGGCAGGCTGCGACCGCTGCTTTCATATGGTTTGCAAGTTGTCAGATGCCGCATAGGTGCGGCGGCGTTGTGCGGCGATCAGGTCCGCCACCCGCAGCATCGCAACACCGCGCATCACCATTGACGCAGGCACAAAGGCCCAGAGCGCGATCCCCCAGATCATTAGCATCGGATGTCCGAGGCTGGCGGTTCCGAGGAAGGCATCGATCATCTTGATCCCGCCGGGAATGGCAAAGGGCAGAAGTGCGCCCAAAATCACGTTCAACCGTCCGTCACGGGTCATGCGATTGACAACGTCGCCGCCTGTGGTCGGGTCAAATAGCGGCAGGTTGGTCCAGACGTTGAACGATCCGCCCGGCAGCGGCCAACCGGTGATCCGTATTGCAAACACCAGCAGCGCGGTTGCGACCAATGCAACGAAACAAGCAAGACCTGCGGCGGAACGGACCGTGTTGATGGTGTCTGGGGCGGTGCCCTCGGGCAACATCAGGGTCATCAGCTGCACCGGAGACAGCGGAAAATCGAAGATCTGGCCCAGTAGATACCCAAGCCCACGCAACAGGGTGGTCAATCCGTTTGGATTGGCGTCGTGACGTACCAAAAGCGCCAGACCGGTGGCCATGACAAAAAGCGTACCATAGCGGATGCGGTTCAGCGGCGGTGCGTCGCGAAATTCGATAAAGCTGGGTGAGAGGGAGTTGTATTCGAAAAACACCAGAACCCCGGCCAATAGCGCCAAAAAGACCACCATTTCGGGTGTTCCGTTGCCGTCTTGCGTCAAAATCAATGATGGCATTGCGATCAGCAACGTCACCAAAAATCCACGCACGGCTGCTGTTGCAATCCGAGCTATCACGTCTTCATCCTTCAAACAGGCCCGGCACATTTGCTGCGCTCATCGCCATACTTTGAAGCGCCCCTCATTTTGGAAGGAGTGCTCTGCCTCATTTTTGCCCCATTCCATCACGATTGCCTTAATTCGCTCAAGGAGAGATTACGTTTTTTTGAAAGTTTTGTTGGCGTGTAGGGTGAGGTGGTGCCCGAATGCATCATCATTCACGTGGAAAATCAGCAGTTTGCGTTGGCTTTTCAAGCAACGACCGCATCGTCAGTATTTAGCCGCAGGTTTGCGGAGGGGGCCAATTAAGGCAGATCTGTGGCGGATTTGTGGTTCACGCAACGCAAAAGGCCGCCCCAAACGGAGCGGCCTTTGTGAACTGTTTAATGGTGGTTAGGCCCAAGTTAGACCGAGGTTAAACCCAAGGACGTGCCTGTGAAGCCTGTTCCTCGAATGTCTTGATCGAGTCCGCTTTTTCCAGCGTCAGACCAATGTCGTCGAGACCATTCAGCAGGCAGTGCTTTTTGAACGCATCAACGTCAAAGCTGATCACGTCGCCGTCTGACGTGGTGATCTCTTGCGCTTCCAGATCCACGGTCATCCGGGCGTTTTCGCCTCTTTCGGCATCCTTCATCAGGATGTCGACCTGTTCCTGGGGCAGAACAATCGGCAGCATGCCGTTTTTGAAGCAGTTGCTGAAGAAGATGTCGGCAAATGACGTCGAGACGATCACTTTGATGCCAAAATCTTCCAACGCCCATGGCGCGTGTTCCCGCGAGGAGCCACAGCCAAAGTTGTCGCCGGCAATCAAGATCTGCGAGCTGCGATACTGCGGTTTGTTCAGCACGAAGTCTTCGATCTCAGTGCCGTCGCGGTTAAAGCGCATCTCGTCAAAGAGATTCTTGCCAAAGCCGGTGCGGGCGATGGATTTCAGGAACACTTTGGGGATGATCATGTCGGTGTCGATGTTCACCAGCGGCATTGGGGCCGCGATACCTGTGAAGGTTTCAAACTTGTCCATAATGCTTGCTCCTTACACCAGCTCGCGAACGTCAGTCAGCTTGCCGGTCAATGCGGCAGCAGCGGCCATGCCGGGCGACACAAGGTGCGTACGGCCCTTGTACCCCTGGCGACCTTCAAAGTTCCGGTTGGAGGTTGCAGCGCAACGCTCGCCTTCGCTCAGCTGGTCGGGGTTCATCGCCAGACACATGGAACAACCGGCCATGCGCCATTCAAAACCGGCAGCTTCAAAGATCTCGGCCAGGCCTTCTTCTTCGGCTTGGGCGCGGACCAGGCCAGAGCCCGGAACGATCATGGCACGCATGCCGTCTTTGATCTTCTTGCCTTTGACAACTTCGGCAACGGCACGCAGGTCTTCGATACGACCGTTGGTGCAAGACCCGATGAAGACAGTGTCGATTTCGATGTCGGTCAGCTTTTGACCTGGCACCAGCCCCATGTATTCGATGGAGCGTTTGGCCGCGTCGACTTTGCCGCCTTCGAAATCGTCAGGGTGGGGAACCACACCGGTGATCGGCAGCACGTCTTCGGGAGAGGTGCCCCAGGTGACAACCGGCTGGATGTCTTCGCCTTTGAGGGTCACAACCTTGTCGAAATGCGCGTCTTCGTCAGTGAAGAGAGTTTTCCACCAAGCCAGCGCTGCCTCGAACTGGGCGCCTTTTGGAGCGTGCGGGCGACCGTTGACGTAGGCATATGTGGTCTCATCCGGTGCGATGAGGCCTGCGCGCGCGCCGCCTTCAATGGCCATGTTGCAGACGGTCATGCGACCTTCCATGGACAGGTCGCGGATGGCTTCGCCACAATATTCAATCACATAGCCGGTACCACCGCCGGTGCCGGTTTCGCCGATAACCGCGAGCGTGATGTCCTTGGCGGTGACGCCCGGCTTCAGTTTGCCGGTGATCTCCACCTTCATGTTTTTGGACTTCTTCTGGATCAGCGTCTGGGTGGCCAGAACGTGCTCAACCTCAGAAGTGCCGATACCATGGGCCAATGCGCCAAACGCACCGTGGGTGGCGGTGTGGCTGTCGCCGCACACAACGGTCATGCCGGGCAGGGTCCAACCCTGTTCGGGGCCGACGATGTGCACGATGCCTTGACGGACATCGGAGACTGGATAGTAGTGGACGCCAAATTCCTTGGCGTTTGTGTCCAGCGCTTCCACCTGAATGCGGCTTTCCGGGGTCATGGTGGCCGGGTCGGCACGGTCCAGCGTTGTGGGGACGTTGTGGTCCGGCACAGCAATGGTTTTGTCAGGCGCGTGAACGGTGCGACCGGCCAGACGCAGGCCTTCGAAAGCCTGTGCCGAGGTTACTTCGTGAACCAGGTGGCGGTCGATATAAAGCAGGCAAGTGCCATCATCGGCCTCGTGGGCAACGTGGGCATCCCAGATTTTATCATAGAGCGTTTTGGGGGACATATGGTCCTCTCCCCTTGAAAGTTGTCATGGCTGGCGATTGGCTGTGCACGCGCGTTATAGGCGGGCCAGAACCGTGCGGGCAGCACCATAGAAGCGCTCGCGCAGGCGGGCGCGATCTTGCAGTTCTATAAATTGTGCGAATTCCAGGGTCATGCAGGTCAGATACAGCCCGCGCGGGCTGCGATCAAGGCTTTGACTGGCATTGAAACACCCCGAATTTGCATGGAAAGCAGGCAAAGAGAGGGTTTGGCGGCCTTTTGCCTTTCCTCGGCAGGCGGAATCAGGCAGATAGCCAGCTCGATTCGCCTTCTGGTTTTTAGCTCACGTTGAAAACCCGGGGGCTTTCTGCTATGGTCGAACCACCCGGCGCCGGGGCATGCGGCGCGTTAATAGGAGGACATTGTCCTGTCACCCCAAGCTGACGTGGCCAGCACCAACGGCCACACTCTGGCCGTTAAGGCTACCTCTGAAACGCCAACCAGCGAAAAGCTGCTTGAGCGCATTCTTTCCTCACTTGATGATGATAAAGCCGAAGATGTCGTGCAGATTGATCTGCGAGGCAAAACGTCTATTGGTGACTACATGATCGTGGCCTCGGGTCGTTCGACGCGCCAGGTTGCGGCGATGTCAGAAAAGCTGATGGACCGTCTCAAGCAGGAATATGGCATTGGCTGTAAAGTCGAAGGCAAGGACACAGGCGACTGGGTTCTGATCGATTCAGGCGATGTGATCGTCCATCTGTTCCGCCCCGAAGTGCGCGAGTTCTACCAGATCGAAAAGATGTGGCAGCCCGCAGGCGTAGGGCAATCACCGGTGGCACCTGTAACGGTCTAACGCCGATACAGACCAAAAACATTCGATGCGGTCGCAACCTTGTGCGGCCGACTTAGAAGGCGTTTTCAGATGCGTATTCACATCTGCGCCGTGGGGCGGTTGCGCTCGGGGTCGGAAAAGACCCTGATTGATGACTATATCACGCGCTTTGACCGCACGGGCCGTGCGCTTGGCCTGGGGCCTGCGCGGGTGGTGGAAGTGGAAGACAAGAAAAACGCTGGCATGGGTGCAGAAGCTGCCCTGTTGCGCAAAGCGCTGCCCAAAGGGGCGCTGTTGTGCACGTTGGATGAGCGCGGCAAGCTGCTGACCTCCCCTGAATTTTCCCAAAAACTGGCCGGTTGGCGCGATGGTGGGCGCCAGGACCTGGCCTTTGTTATCGGCGGCGCTGATGGCATTGATCCTGGTTTGCGGGCCGAGGCGGATTTCTCCATCTCATTTGGTAAAATGGTCTGGCCACATATGATGGTGCGCCTGATGTTGACCGAACAGATCTACCGCGCAGCGACCATTCTGGCAGGCAGCCCGTACCACCGCAGTTAAGCCGCGTTATTGCGACAGGGTAACTGCGGTCAGCGGTTCGGCCCATCCATCCACATTGTCACGCGCCTGAATGAACACCTCGGTCACGCCATCCGGGATGTGGACCCCGCCGAGGGAACGTGTGAAGGGCTGCTCGTTCTCATGTGGGTGAAACAGTGTTCGCAGTCCAAGCTCCGTTCCATCGGAATCCAGAACCCGCCAGCCATCGGCATAATGATCCCAGCCCGTATCCGGGTGGCGGATGGTGACGGAAAAGCTCCAGCTTTCGCCATGTTGTGTCGCGGTTGCCGCGACAACTTTCGGCGCGTCCGCCCAAAGAGCGGATGTGCTGAAACATAAAAGGGCGAGTGTCGATGCGATGCGGGTCATGATCAAAACCTATTCTGTCTGCGTGCCACTGTGGTCTTCTTTTGCGTGATCCGCAGGTGTGCTCAGCAAGACCTCGCGCGATCTTGATGCAAATTCCCGCCGGTAGAGGACCGCAAGCGTAACAAAAGTAGCAAGCAAAAGCGCGATGGGCCCAATCAGCCAGGCGCAGGTGGACAGCGAAAAATAAGTGGCCCGCAGGCCCCGGTTAAAGCTGCGCGCAGCGGTGATGTTGAGCTCAGCGGCTTGCGCCGCACGTTGGTAGACCAAGGGTGCGTCGGGGTCATTTGGGACTGCCGCCATGAGGACAGAACCGTATCCGAACAACCGGTTGGACCACACGAATTTCAAAAACGCATTGCAGAGCAGAAGAAGCACAACCAGAATTTTGGCCTCCCAGACAAAAGTCGGTGCCTCGGTGTGCATAAAGTCCTTGGCCAGGCCCGCAACCTGTTCCGTGTTGCCGATCAGGGCAAGTCCCCCTCCAATCGCTAGCATCGTGGTTGAGGCAAAGAACGCCGTGCCCTGTCGCAGGCTTCCAACCATCATCGCATCAAATACACGGGGTTCGCGGGTGACCATCGTGTGCAACCAGTCGCGCCGGAAATCGGCCATCAGAAAAGACACAGACGGGCGGTTTTGAGCGGGATGCTCGATCCGCCAACCAATCCAGACCCAAGCCACAAGAACAAATACCAGACCTGCGAAATCTAGTGGTGAAAACAATGCGATACGGTTCAGCCAAATCATTCGCGCACCTTAGTGCCACAGGCGGGGGCTTGTCAGGTGGTAAAATTGGTAATATATTTTTACCAAAGTGCATCTGGTCGCTTGTCAGCAAGGAAACGCAAAATGGAAATGCCCAAGCCCGACGCGATGGTTCTGCGCCAAAAGGCCAAATTGGTGGCAGAGCTGTCCAACATTCTTCCCGCAGATGCCATCATCTCCGATCTGGCTGAGACACGGGCCTATGAATGTGATGCTCTGACCGCCTATCGCTGCCCGCCGATGTTGGCCGTGTTGCCGGAAACCACCCAGCAGGTCGCGGACGTTTTGAGGATTTGCCATGCCAATAACGTGCCGGTGGTGCCACGGGGGGCGGGAACCTCGCTTGCGGGTGGGGCCTTGCCCACCGCAGACTGTGTGATCCTGGGCGTCGCGCGGATGAACGACGTGCTGGAGACCGACTATGACAACCGGATCATTCGGGTTCAGACCGGGCGCACCAATCTGAGTGTCACTGGCGCGGTTGAGGATGAGGAGTTCTTTTACGCACCCGATCCCTCCAGCCAATTGGCCTGTGCGATTGCTGGCAATATCGCAATGAACTCGGGCGGCGCCCATTGTTTGAAATATGGCGTCACCACCAACAATCTGATGGGTGTCACCATGGTGCTGATGGATGGCAGCATCGTGGAAATCGGCGGCGAACATCTGGATGCGGGCGGCTTGGATCTGCTCGGTGTGATTTGCGGATCAGAGGGTCAATTGGGCGTCGTGACCGAGGCCACATTGCGCATCCTGCACAAACCCGAAGGGGCGCGACCCGTGTTGATCGGCTTTGACAGCAACGAGGTCGCGGGTGTGTGTGTGTCCGACATTATTAAATCGGGCATCCTGCCGGTTGCGATCGAATTTATGGACCGCCCCTGCATCCGGGCCTGTGAGGCGTTTGCCAAAGCCGGATACCCAGACTGCGAAGCGCTGTTGATTGTCGAGGTGGAGGGCAGCCCGGCAGAAATCGACGAGCAGCTGTCCAGGATTGTCGAGATTGCTGAGCGCCACAGCCCCGTTGATTTGCGCGAGGCTAAAGATGCCGATCAGGCAGGGCGGATCTGGTTGGGCCGCAAAGCGGCTTTTGGCGCGATGGGGCAGATCAATGACTATATGTGTCTGGACGGCACCATCCCTGTGTCGACCCTGCCGGACGTGCTGCGGCGCATTGGTGAGCTGTCGCGCGAGTACGGGCTGGACGTGGCCAATGTTTTTCACGCGGGCGACGGCAATATGCATCCGCTGATCCTGTTTGACGCCAATCAAGAGGGACAGCTTGAAACCTGCGAAGCGCTGGGCGCCGAAATCCTGAAGCTCTGTGTTGAGGTTGGTGGCTGTCTGACCGGTGAACATGGCGTCGGTGTCGAGAAACGCGATCTGATGCTGCACCAATACTCGGCGGACGATCTGGAGGCGCAGCTGCGTATCAAGGACGTGTTTGATCCAAAGTGGCTGCTGAACCCGGCCAAGGTCTTTCCGCTGTCGGTCACGGCGACGCGTCGCAATGCCTAATGCGCCTTTTACACCAGGACAGTTGAACATGATCACCCCCACAGATGAAACAGAACTGGCCGCCGCGATTGCCCAAGCTGACGGGCCGCTGTCGATCACAAGTGGGGGCACCCGTGGGATAGCCACCGCTGGCACCGGGTTGAGCACCCGCGCAATGACCGGTGTGACGCTCTATGAACCCGGCGCGTTGACCATGGTTGCCCGCTCTGGAACCCCGTTGGACGAGGTGCAGAGCCAATTGGTGAAGGAAGGCCAGCAACTGGCGTTTGAACCTGCGGACTATCGTGGGCTTTTGGGCACAAACGGCGCGCCGACACTTGGCGGTGCCTTTGCCAGCAACAGCTCGGGGCCGCGTCGTGTCCAGGCGGGCGCTGCACGCGATTTCCTGCTTGGTGTGCGTTTTGTCGATGGCCGCGGCACGGTGTTGAAAAACGGTGGGCGAGTGATGAAAAATGTCACCGGCTACGATCTGGTCAAGCTGATGGCCGGGGCGCATGGCACCTTGGGCGTGATGAGCGAGGTGTCTTTCAAAGTTCTGCCTAAGCCCGAGTGCACGGGTACGTTGGTCTGGGAAGGGCTGGCCCCCGCGCAATCGCTGCAGGTGTTTACGGCGGCGATGAGGTCGCCCTTTGACGTAACCGGCGCTGCGCGCGTGCCATCGCAGGGAGATGCGCCGTCACAAACGATGATCCGGTTGGAAGGCTTTGAAAGCTCGGTTCAATATCGGATGCAGCAATTGCAGAAAAAATTGCAGGGCATCGCGCAGCCGCAATCTCTGCTGGATGCAGATGCGCTTTGGCGGATGGTGCGCGATGTAGAGCCATTTCATGGGCAGGTCGGCGCGGTGTGGCGCAGCTCGATCAAACCCAGCGATATGCCCGCGTTTATCGACCGAATTCCCGGCGACCACCTGGTCGATTGGGCCGGCGGGCTGGTGTGGAGCCTCGTGGATCCGTCGCTAGATCTGCGCGGCTTACGGGGAGGGATCGGCGGTCACAGCACATTGGTGCGCTCGGCAAATGGGGTGCAGCCTTTCGCACGGTTTGAGCCACAGCCCAGCCCGTTGGAGACCCTAGCCCAAGGGTTGCGGACTGAATTTGATCCCCGTGGGATCTTGAACCCGGGATTGATGGGATAAGCGATGCAAACCAATTTCACCGAAAAGCAGCTGCGTGATCCCGGTCTCAAACGGGCCAATGACATCCTGCGATCCTGCGTGCATTGCGGGTTTTGTACCGCGACCTGCCCGACCTATCAGGTGCTGGGCGATGAGCTCGACAGCCCACGCGGGCGGATCTACCTGATCAAGGATATGCTGGAAAATGAACGCCAGCCGGACGCCAAAACCGTAAAACACATTGATCGCTGCCTGGGTTGTTTGGCCTGTATGACGACCTGCCCATCGGGTGTGCATTACATGCATCTGCTGGATCAGGCACGCGCCTATATCGAGGATCGATACAAGCGCCCGCTGATGGATCGTGGCTTGCGTTGGATCTTGTCGCGCATTCTGCCCTATCCGGGACGTTTTCGCCTTGCCTTGTTGGGGGCCAAGATCGCGCGCCCGGTGCGCCGGTTTCTACCAGATCCGCGGTTGCGGGCGATGTTGGAGATGGCGCCCAAGGTCATTCCGCCGGTGTCGCGCAATGATGATCCGCAAAGTTTCCAACCCAAAGGCGCGCGGCGCATGCGGGTTGCCTTGATGACCGGCTGCGCCCAAAAGGCGCTGAACACCGACATCAATGACGCCACAATCCGCCTGTTGCGCCGGTTTGGCTGCGAAGTTGTGGTCGCCAAGGGCGCAGGATGTTGTGGAGCGCTAACCCACCACATGGGTCGTGAAAGCGAAAGCCACGCCGCCGCCCGCCGCAATATCAACGCCTGGAGCGCTGAGATCGCGCGCGAAGGTCTGGATGCGATTGTGATCAACACATCCGGGTGCGGCACAACGGTCAAAGACTACGGTCATATGTTCCGCAATACCGATCTGGCGCAACAGGCACAGGCGGTGTCTGATCTGTGCGTTGATATCACCGAGCTGTTGCAGCGCCTCGATCTGCCGGAAGGTGATAATCAGGGGCTGACGGTTGCTTATCATGCGGCCTGTTCCTTGCAGCACGGGCAACAGGTCAAAGCGGCCCCCAAGGATCTGTTGAAACGCGCAGGGTTCACGGTGGTAGAGCCCAAGGATCCGCATTTGTGCTGCGGTTCAGCCGGGACCTATAACCTGTTGCAACCCGAGATCTCGGACGCGTTAAAGGCGCGGAAGGTCAAGACCTTGGAGGCGCGCACACCGGATGTGATTTCTGCGGGAAACATTGGCTGTATGATGCAGATCGGCTCTGCCGCGCAAACGCCTGTTGTCCATACGGTTGAGCTGCTGGATTGGGCCACGGGCGGGCCAAAACCACCCGCGCTTTCCGGGGGTGACCGTGATGATCCCGTGCCGCGTCTGCGGTAAACCGCGACTTTTAGGACACGTCCGCGTTAACGGCTTCTTAAAACTTGCGGTTTGCCCCATTTTCGCCCCAGTCCGCCACAACAGTGGTTTCATAGAATTGATTTTTGGGAATTGGGGTCGCGCCGCGTGCGTATTAGCAAAATTATCACAGCCGCTTTGGTCGCGGTTTCGGGTGTATTGGCCACACCGTCCTTTGCACAGGACAGCCGGTTGGAGCGTCTGGAAACACTGGATGCCGGTCGAAAGTGGGATGCCGTCGGGCGTTTGGATCTGAATGGACAGGGCCTGTGCACCGGGGCGCTGATTGCGCCGGATTTGGTTCTGACTGCAGCGCATTGTCTTTTTGATCCCGATACCAGTGTGCAATTTGACCCCACAACAATCGAATTCCTCGCCGGATGGCGCAATGGCCGTGCTTCGGCCTATCGTTCTGTGCAACGTGCGACGGTGCATCCGTCCTATGTTTACAATGGCGAAGTCTCGTCAGGCCACGTGCGCAACGACATCGCGCTGCTGCAACTGCAACGCCCAATCCGCAACACGACCGTCATACCATTTGAAACCGATGCCAGACCGCGCAAAGGCGACAAGATCGGCGTCGTCTCCTATGCGCATGACCGCGCCGAGGTGCCGTCCCTGCAAGAGGTTTGCGGGATCATGGCGCGCCAGCGCGGGGTTTTGGTGATGTCTTGCGACGTGGACTTTGGCTCATCAGGCGCGCCGGTGTTTTCGTTTGAAACTGACACGCCGCGCATTGTGTCGGTGATCTCAGCCAAGGCGGAGGTCAAAGGGGAGCGTGTCTCGCTTGGGGCGTCCCTGGCCGAAGATCTGGACCTGCTGCGGGCAAATCTGACAGCCAGAAATGGCTCCACGTTCCAAGCGCCTGTTGGCGCGCGGCGCGTGCGTGTCGGGGATGGGCCGGGTGAAACCGGCGCCAAATTTGTAAAACCATGATGTGGCGTGTGGCAATAGGCGCGGTGTTTGCGCTGCTGTGCTGTGTGCAGTTCAGCATGGCCGAGACCAGCGGGTTGCGCCGTTTGACCGATCGCGACGATCTGTTGGGATGGGAAGGGGTTGGGCGGCTCGAAGTCAAGAACGACGGCTATTGCACCGGCACGTTGATTGCGGCGGATCTGGTGCTGACGGCGGCCCATTGTGTCTACAAACGATCCGGAAAATTGGCGCAACCGGAAGAGATCACTTTCCGCGCTGGGCTGCGTGATGGGGTGTCCATTGCAGAGCGTCAGGCACTGCAGATCGCAGTTGACCCGATTTTCACGCCCGGAGGACGGTTGACGTCCGAGGATATTCGCCACGATGTGGCACTGGTGCGCCTGCGCGCGCCGATCACCCTATTGGATGCGGATCCGTTTGCCCTGCACAGCGGTGATCCCCGTGGCCACGACATCTCAGTGACCTCCTATGGGCGGGGGCGTGACAAAGCGCTGTCGCGGCAACGCCATTGCAACATTCTGGACGAACAGCGCGGGTTATATGTGATCGATTGCAACGTCACATTTGGCTCTTCGGGGGCGCCGGTTTTTGTTCGGGGTGGCACGCGCGGGCGTATCTTGGCGCTGGTGTCGGGGAGCGGAACATATGGCGGGCGGAAAGTGGCCTTTGGCATGGCGCTTCCACAACGGGTTGCAGAACTAAAAGCGCAACTGCGCCGCAATCGCGTTTCTGTCTCAACCTCTGCCATTGATCGCAAAGTCAATCGATCCGGTGCGCGCAGCAATGCGAAATTTGTAAGGGCCGCTGATTAGACGCGGCGATCCCTTGAAACCCCAAAACGCATGCCTATCTTGATCGTGTTCGGGTCGCCCACAGCGGGGCCAGAACATTGAACCGCCTGTCCGATACGGAAGGCACTGACATATATCGCTCTTGAATGAGGATAGAACGACATGCGTACGTTTGATTTTGCACCATTGCACCGTGCAACCATAGGTTTTGACCAAATTGCGGATTTGATGGACCGCGCGCTTAGCGCAGATGGATCCCAGTCCAGCTACCCCCCATACAATATCGAAAAGACCGCGGATGATGCCTATCGCATTTCCATCGCTGTTGCCGGCTTCTCCGAAGAGGAGCTGCGGGTCGAGGTCAAGGAAAACGCCCTGATCATCGCCGCAAACAAAGCCGAACAAGCACCTGCGGGCTCTTATCTGCATCGTGGCATCGCCACCCGCGCGTTTGAGCGCCGCTTTACGCTGGCGGACCATATTCGTGTGACAGGGGCGAGCCATGCGGACGGGATGTTGCATATCGATCTGCAGCGCGAAATTCCGGAAGGGTTGAAACCGCGCCGGATTGCGATCAATGCGAAGACCAGCGCGCCTGCTGGGATCGAAGCCAAAGCTGTTAACTGATCCTCTTCTCCTCCCTTAGGATTCTTGAAACCCGCCGAGATCAATTCGGCGGGTTTTTTGTTGTGTCCAAATGGACAAAGGGGCCCAAACGGACCCCTTTCCCAGATTGTTTTACGTGTTAGGTCTTATTCGACTTTGCCGAAGGACCAGAACATTGTCTCACCCGAGCTGTCGTCCACACCGTCGTTGTCGGTGGAAACATAGGCTGTGCCGTCGTTCAGGATCGCCAGGCCTTCGACCTTGTCCAGAACATAGCCGCCGGTGGATTTCAGATCTGGCAGCAGGTCGCGTACCAGCTCTTTGGACACGACGGGCAGGTCACCACCCAGAGCGGCCGGAACCATCTCAGCGGCTGGGATGCGGTAGATCTTTTTGGTCACCGCGCGGTCGTCATGCTGGTTGTCGCGCTCGATGACATAAATATAGTCACCGTGGGCTACGATTTCCGACATGCCAACCCAGCCGGTTGCGGGCTCGGCTTTGGGATAATGAACTGCGCCCCACTCTTCGGTTTCCAGGTTATAGGACACCAGTTTGATGTGGTTCTTGGGGTCGTCTTTCCATTCGCGCTGAACAACCATCCACAGGGTGTCGCCCATTTTGGTGATACCTTCAAAACCAAAGCGCTTTTCAACCGCGGCCAGTTCAGCCGGGATGGTGATTTCGCCTTTGTTGGTTTTGATCAGGCCCTCGGCGGACACATGATAGATCGCATGCGGGATCGCGCGTTCGGTGCGGCCCTCGGAGGCTACGTAGAAGCCGCCCTTGCCGTCCAGAGTGATGCCTTCCAGGTCGATTTTCTGAGCTGCATCGCCGTTTGCACGGTGGATACGGACCACATCAACGATACGGGCAGGTGTCTGGCTTGGGTCGATCTTAAAGATCGAAGGCTGGAAGCCATAGAAGCTGTCGTTCACGGCGTAGATCATGCCGTCTGCGTCGGCAACCATGCCAGAGATCGCGCCCCAACCGATCAGCTCATCCGCGCCTTCCGAGGTCAGATGCGGGTAAACAGCAGGTGCGTCCTGATATTCAAACAGCATCACATGCGCACGTGCGCCGCCGTCTTCGATCAGGTCTTTTTCGTTGGCAGAGACCAGCAGGTTCCGCTCGGGGATGGTGACATAGCCTTCTGGACCAACACCCGAAGACAACAGCTGTTTCAGGACCGGGTTGGCCGGGTCGGTGACGTCATAGACACCCACAACAGAGGCGCGTTCGGCACCGACAAACACATAAGGTGTGCCGCCGAATTCGCCAAAGGTCACGGATTCAGGCTCGACGCCCTTTGCGTCGGAACGTTTGTCCGGGTAGTGGCCGATCTGGATGATGGCTTTTTCAAAGTCGGTGCCGCTTTCGTAAACAACGGTGCCGTCCTTGTTGAAGATGGTCCAACCGCGCGAGCCGCCGTTGTAGTCACCTTCGTTTGCAATGGCGAAATGGGTGTCGTCGATCCAGGTCACCGCATCAGGCTCGCGCAGGCGGCCGTCTTGGCTTTCGGTGAAGATCAGCGCGCCACGTTCGTCGGTTGCGTCGATGTCTTTCAGGTCAACAGAACCGGCAGAGAAGTGGTTTAGAACTTCGCCGTCTTTGGAGACCACAACCATGTGGTTGTTCTCCTGCAGGGTGATAACAGTTTCGCCCAGACCGTTGATCGACACATACTCGGGCTCGGGGTCGGAGCCTGCGATGTCGGCCAGACCGGTCAGGTCCACCATTTTCATCGAAGCACAGTCCAGACCGCCGTCGGTGGTGTTGATCATCACCAGGTTACCAGCGGGCAGCTGTGGGATGATGCCGTCGTTCAGGTCTTCGTCACGCTCGTTCTCGATCGCAACCGAGATGAACGAGCCGTCTTTTGCCTTGGCAACGCTGTCAGGCTGGCCACCTAGATCACAGGCGGCAACTTCTGCACCGGTGTTGGTGTCGATGGCTTTCAAAAAGCCCGACGGCTGGGTGTAGCTCTCGGAGGTGTTTACGCCGACGTAAGCCGTGGTGCCAACAATCGCAACCGAAGTCGGCTCGCCGCCCAGGTCGATGTTGCCTTTTGGCGCAGGGTGCGCGGGGTCGGTGATGTCGATCAGACCCAGGGCGCCCAGCGGGCTGTCGGTGTAGACCAGCGTCATACCATCCGCAGTTGCGTCGATGATTTCAGGCGAGCTTTCGCGTGAGGTGTCTTCGCCTTCGGCCATGTTCTTGATGACCGGGAAAGAAGCGATACGGTTGAAGTTCATCTCAGCCGAAGCCTGAACAGCGCTCAGGGCCAGGGCGGATGTCAGGCAAAGAAGGCGCGCGGACATCTGTAGTTCTCCCAATATGTGAATTCGGAAGGGGGATGACCTGTGAGTGTAACGACCGTGTGACGCTTTTGATTCACAAATATGAAAGGCCACACAGGCGATGTCCAAGTGGCCCTTTGAGGTGCTTAGGGTGGTTATCTTATACGGACATGCAGATGTATTTCATCTCAAGGTAGTCCTCGATCCCGTGATGGCTGCCTTCGCGGCCCAGGCCCGATTGCTTGATGCCGCCAAAGGGGGCGTTTTCGGTTGAGATGATGCCCGTGTTGACGCCGACGATTCCATATTCCAGCGCCTCGGCCACTTTGTGCACGCGGCTCAGATCATTGGCGTAGAAATAGGAGGCCAGGCCAAAGATCGTGTCATTGGCCAATTCGATCACCTCATCTTCGTCCTCGAATTTGAACAAAGGTGCCATCGGGCCAAAGGTCTCATCCGTGGCAAAGATCATGTCGGTTGTCGCACCGGTCACGATTGTCGGCTCAAAGAAGGTGCCCCCCAGATCAGAGCGATTGCCGCCCAAGATCACCTGCGCGCCTTTGGCGGTGGCGTCGGCGATGTGTTCCTCGACCTTGGTGATGGCTTTTGCGTTGATCAGCGGACCAAAGGCGGTGTCGGCGTCAAACCCATCGCCAATCTTCATCTCGGCCACTTTGGCACGCAGCTTTTCGGCAAAGGCGTCATAGACACCGGCTTGAACGTAAATCCGGTTGGCGCAGACACATGTTTGGCCGTTGTTGCGGAATTTGCACATGATCGCGCCGTCAACGGCGGCATCCAGATCCGCGTCATCAAAGACGATGAACGGCGCGTTGCCGCCCAGCTCCATTGAGCATTTCATCACGCTGTCGGCGGCCTGGCGGAGCAGAATGCGACCCACATTGGTGGAACCAGTAAAGGTCAGCTTGCGCACCGCATCATTTTCACAGAACTCTTGGCCGATTTCCGCCGCGTTAAGGCTGGGAACAACGTTAAACACGCCAGCCGGGATGCCCGCGCGATCGGCGAGAACCGCCAGGGCAGTTGCCGACAATGGGGTCTCTTCAGACGGGCGCGCAACAAAGGCGCAGCCTGCCGCCAACGCGGGGCCTGCTTTGCGGGTGATCATCGCATTGGGGAAGTTCCACGGGGTGATCGACGCTGCAACGCCGATGGGCTGCTTCAACACCGTGATGCGTTTGTCGCGTTGGTGGCCGGGGATCGTCTCTCCATAGATACGCTTGGCCTCTTCGCCGAAAAATTCAATAAAGGAAGCACCATAGGCGATTTCACCGCGCGCCTCGACCAGCGGTTTTCCCATCTCGGCGGTCAGGATGATGGCGAGGTCTTCCTGATGCTCCATGATCAGATCATAAAACTGGCGCATCAACACCGCGCGTTCTTTGCCGGTCCATTTCGCCCATTCTTTCTGGGCAACCTCCGCCTGGGCAATGGCGCCTGCAACCTGCGCCCGTGACAGATCCGCGACTTGGGCAACAACATCTCCGCGCGCCGGGTTTATGACGTCAAACGCACCGTTTTCACCGTCCATAAAAGCACCGCCGATATAGGCGCGTGTTTCGAGAAGGGAGGGATCTGTTAGGAGGGATTTCAGGTCGGTTGCGGCGACAGTCATGGGGCAGGATTCCTTGCATACGGTTTGTCGTATCGAAAACAAGGATTGTAGTTCTTGTCCATACAGTTTTCTAAATCCAGATTACCAAAGTACTTAAATCCAGTGCGCGCGCGGCTTTTAAGCACGGCGGTCAAATCGACGTGTGCCGGTGTTTTTTCGGCGGTTGTGGCCAAGATTTTGCTTGTCCTGGGCCGCAGCAGACGGTTCTAGTTCTGGTACGGTCGGGCGATGGCGTCGCCACATGATCTGCTTTTGCCAAGATTATGGACCGGTTCCATATCATGTCCTGAACGCCGGGAGCTTTCTTTGAGAAAGGAAGGATCCAGCATGACTGCACGTCCTGAAATGTATCGGTTCCACAATGGCGAAAAAGCGCCATTACAGTTTTCTATTGCTGAGTATGAAGCCCGCATCGCGGGGTTACGCCAGATTATGGAGACCCATGGTGTCTCAGCGGCAGTATTCACGTCTATGCATAATATCTCGTATTATTCGGGATTTACCTATTGTGCCTTTGGTAGGCCTTATGCGCTTGTGGTCACTGCCGATACGGCTGTCACCATCAGTGCGGGCATTGACGCGGGCCAGCCGTGGCGGCGCGCATTCTGCGACAACATCACCTATACGGATTGGCAACGCGACAACTTCTGGCGCGCGATTTGTTCTGTCACAGGGGCAGGGGCCACGGTCGGATACGAAAGCGACCATCTGACCCTGCTGCAGCACGACAAGCTTGCGGCGTTTTTGAAGCCTTCCCAGTTGTTTGATCTGTTTGAACCGACCATGCAGCAACGCATGCGCAAATCTGCGGCTGAGATCGAATTGATCCGGGCCGGCGCTGCGGTTGCGGATGTTGGCGGCTACGCTATTCGGGATGCAGTCAAGGAAGGCGTGCGTGAAATTGACGTCGCCATGGCGGGGCGTGACGCGATGGAGTTGGAGATCGCAAAACGCTTTCCAGATGCGGAATATCGTGACACATGGGTTTGGTTCCAGTCGGGGATCAATACCGACGGGGCGCATAATCCCGTCACCGGACGCCAATTGCAACGCGGCGATATTCTGTCGTTGAACACGTTCCCGATGATCTCGGCCTATTACACCGCGCTGGAACGCACGATGTTTGTCGCAGAGGTCGACGCGGCCAGCCTGGAAATCTGGCAGGCCAATGTTGCAGCCCACGAATACGGCATGTCGCTGTTGAAACCCGGTGCCTCTTGCGCGGAGGTGACCGAACAGATCAACGCCTTCTTTGAGGAACGCGATCTGCTGAAATATCGGACCTTTGGCTATGGCCATTCCTTTGGGGTGCTGTCGCATTACTACGGTCGCGAGGCCGGTTTGGAGCTGCGCGAAGACATCGACACCGTGCTTGAACCGGGCATGGTGATCTCAATGGAGCCGATGCTGACCATCGCCGAAGGCGCGTCGGGTGCGGGTGGTTACCGTGAGCATGATATTCTGGTCATCACCGATGACAGCAACGAGAATATCACCAAGTATCCTTACGGCCCTGAATTCAACATCGTGGGCTGATTTCGAAGCGCCGCCGGGTGTTCTCGGCGGCGTTTTCCTGCATCAGACGTAAATTGTCACATTTGCCCCACTTGACGCTTGGGCTTTTGCTTTGCATGCCCCACATAGAAGAGACGTGGGAAAGCTGCGTTGCGAATTTTTTGGAGGCGATGTTATGGGCTATTTGCGTTGGGGTCTTGCCTTGGTGTTCTGGGGCGGAGTTGCGGCCTTTTTTCATTACACGCTTCCGCAATATGACGTTGTTCGCATCGTCAACACCTATGAAGAGCGTCAGGAATTGAACGACTGGACCCGCGTCTTCTGGTCCAGCCCTGATGCGCAGACGCAAAATTTGACGAGCCGTGATGTGCAATTCATCCAGGCGGTGCGCCCGGACGGCGATGCGATTGTGTACCGCAACGAAGACACCGGCTGGAGCTGGCCGCCGTATTTCAAATTCGACACGGCGAACCTGTATACCGAAGCCAATGATGCGATTTCCAGCAAGGATACCCCTGAATGGGTCGCGATCCGCCATTACGGTTGGCGCAACCAGTTCTTGTCGATTTTCCCGAATGCGGTGTCTTTGAAGCCGGTCGAAGGGCCAGATGCCAAGATCACCAATTGGCGGAGCATTGTGATCCTGATCGGTTTGGCGGCCGTGTTCTGGGCGATCTACGTGCGCTGGCGCCGGTTCAAGGCCCGTCGCGTGGATCCGCTGGTGGATGATGTCGAAGACAATTTTTATGCGGTTGGCGACGCAGTGGCTGAGCGTAAAAATAAGCTGATGCAGTTGTTTAAGAAGAAGTAACGCACTGACTGTCGGTGCGGTTAGTCCGCAAAAAGGTGATCGGTGCTTAAAATCCGATCCGCCTGCTCTTCGGAGATGGAGAGAAACTCCTGCAGTTTCTGCCGATTTGTTTCGGGATCGTTGGTTTCACGCAGAATGACATGATGGTCGAGATTGGCGTCCCGCAGACGGTCGGCCTCGAACAAGATGTCGTTGCGGATCGTCGGCAACAGACGCTCGAGAGACTGGGCGGAAGTCTCTGCTCCCGCCAGTCCCACACGGCGGGCATGACCGGACAGGTAGCTGTCGCCAAAATTACACTCGATCTGCAACAGACGTGTTTTGGAGCGGTCTGAATAGAAATCCTGGATCAGATCCAAAGAGGCCGGATCCATGCAAACCACCATGCGGTCGCTGTCGAAATATTCAAACAACATGCGCATCAAGGCCCTGCGGTGTCGGGTGCGCTTGCTCAACGATCCCTCAATGCCGCCCAGATCGGGCAACGGTGTGTCTTCCTCGTTGAACAGATATTGAAGGCAGGGAACATTTGTAACCTGCTGGATGGGCTCCAAAATTCGCTTGGCGACATGCCATTTCTTGCAGGTGATGATCATCAACTCACGCTCGCGTCCCAGCGAGCTTTCGGTCTCCCAAAACCGTGGTGAGAAGCGGCGTCCAACACGTCCCCGTTTGGTCAGGAACTGATGCAGATTGCGCCCCTCGTTTGAGATCGAAAACGCGACATCATGAGCCGCATAGAGTTTGCCGAGGCGCAGTTTCAGCTCCTTTGCGTCGGGGCTGATCTTGCGGGCAAAAAGGAAATCCTGGCTGAGCAACAGATCATAGTGATCATTGTAAAAGGAGATCGGCATCCCGTAGTCGCTGAACATCAAGAACGTCAGGGTGCGGGCTTCGATTTCCTTTTCTGGCACCAGGTGACGGACCAGCGTCTGAAAAAACGTCTCATCCGGAATCCAAGTAGTGCGGAAAAACCGAATGATGTCTTTGCGTTTTTTCAAAAAATCCAGCAGGCGTTCCACGGTTCGGCGGCGCAGACACCACCATTGGCTGCCAATTTGCACCTGAAGATCGGCTGGGATCTTGCGGTCCAGCTTGAGCTTTCGTTGCAAGTTGACGCTGGCATAGAACAGGGCTTTGTTTTTGCGTTCATTGAAAACATGGCGATAGATGAGCCGGTCTTCCTTCATCCCGGTCTTGATCCAGTCGCTTTCGAAAAAGTCGAAGCTTTCGACGAAATCCAAATCACGCTGGTCCAGGAACCGATGGGCATACTCTGCCGTCTTGATCGCCATACAGTCGCCGGAAACCATATAGAAATGAGTGGCGCGCGGGAAACTCTGTGCGGCGGTTTCCAGAGCATGCAACGTCGCCTGAACCAGGGACCATTCGCCCCACCCGCATTTCTCGCGCTTCTTGGCAAAGGCGACGTTGGGGTTATCTGCCAGCGCTTTGCGAATACTGTCGTAGTCCGCTTTTGGCGCGCGGGCGTCAAAATGGATAGAGATATAGTCACCCACAGCCGTCAGTTGGTTGGCCTGCTGCACAACGGCCTCGGGGTCTTTGTGACACAGAAGAATGTAGGCAATTTTGGCCATTTATGAAACGATTAATCCTGACACTGGGAATTGTTTCCCTTGATAAGCGGGATTACAGGGTGAATAAACCGCAATGTACTGTATTTTACCTTAAGTCTTAAGAATGCAGCGGATTTGCGATAATCTCTTAGGCTGTAAGAAATAAGGAGTGCACATGGGGTTTCCTGGAACCTGGATGACCGAAAGCCAAAGCGTTGTATATCGGGTTGTGCCCAAATGCGCGTGCTCGACCATTGGTCAGATCATGTATTACTCAGACCACGGGCGATTTTTTGACGGCGACATCCATGATGCAACCGATGGGCTGCACAAATGGGCGCTGGATCACAGCCAAGATCCGATCAGTCAGGTGGTCAAAGCGCAGGAGGCCTATGCCTTTACCTGTGTGCGCAACCCTTACACACGAGTGCTCAGCTCGTTTTTTGACAAGATCTGCGGCATCCAGCGCAATGGAAAACGCTATCGCGGCAATCTGGTGCCAAAACTGACCTACGAGTATGGGATCGAGGTGGGTGGCGATGATGGCAAACAGGAGTTTGACCAGATCAAGAGCTTTCGCCGGTTCCTGCTCTTCGTACGCGATACGGTGCGGTTCCGCCGGCCGATGGACCCGGATATCCATTGGTCATCGACCTCCGGGCATGCCTCGACGTTCATTTGTAACGGTGGCCGGTATGACAAGATCATCTGGACCGAGAAATTCAACGAGGGCATGCAGCAGGTGATGGACGCGATTGAGACCCCCAATCCGGTGGATCTTGCGACCATTCCGCGTTTCAACGAGAGCGAAGGCCACGGCCCCAAACGCGCCCATCCAGTAGAAGACTACTTCGACGATCTGTCGATGCATCTGGTCTATGAAATCTACAAACGCGATTTCGAAGTGTTCAAATACGATTTTGAGAACCCTGCGAACAAGATGCCGATAGGGGAGATCGACTTGGATGAGGTCCACGCCAAACTCGGCGTGTAAAGTTCGAGATTTGCCACCTAGGTATGACGATCGAGCAATTGCTCCCGCCCGTCTTTCAGGCATTTAAAATGCCCTCATCCCATTGGGCCTAGCGCCGCGAAGCGGCGCTAGGCCCAAGATCAAACGGGGCATCGGCATCGCCGATGGATCGTGCGGGCGCGGGAGTTGTACTTTTGACATAAAAACGGCCCGCGCGAGGCAGGCCGTTTCACTTAAACATTTCGCTGTTACCAGATCGGGCTATTAGACCTCGCGCACGGCACCTTTGGCCGCGCTGGTTGTCAGCTTTGCATAGGCCTTGAGCGCGGTGGACACTTTGCGCTTGCGTGGCTCTGCGGGTACCCAGCCCTTCTCATCCTGCACTTTGCGACGCTCTTCGAGCACCTCATCCGAGACGATCAATTGGATGGACCGCTTCGGGATGTCGATCTCAATTGTGTCACCGTGTTCGACCAGACCGATCACGCCGCCCTCTGCCGCTTCGGGGGAGACGTGGCCAATGGACAGGCCGGATGTTCCGCCAGAGAAGCGACCATCCGTCAGCAGCGCGCAGGCTTTACCCAGGCCTTTGGATTTCAGATAGGACGTCGGGTAGAGCATTTCCTGCATGCCCGGCCCACCGCGTGGACCCTCGTAGCGGATCACCACAACGTCGCCTTCGCTGACCTTGCCAGTCAGGATGTCGTTCACCGCCTGGTCCTGGCTTTCGCAGACATAGGCAGAGCCGGTGAAGGTCAGGTTGGATGCATCCACACCCGCGGTTTTCACGATACAGCCGTCGCGCGCGATATTGCCGAACAGAACCGCAAGGCCGCCGTCCTGGCTAAATGCGTGCTCTTTGGAGCGGATGACGCCGCCTTCGCGGTCGGTATCCAGCTCTTTGTACCGGTTGGATTGGCTGAAGGCTTCGGTGGTGCGCACGCCGCCTGGGGCCGCTTTGAACAGCTCTTCGGCGTCGGTGTTGTTGGCAACTTTGATGTCCCATTTGGCAATCGCTTCGCCCATGGAGCTGGAGTGCACGGTTGGCACATCCGTGTGCAAAAGACCTGCGCGGCTCAGCTCACCCAGGATCGAGAAGATGCCACCGGCGCGATGGACGTCTTCCATATGCACATTCTCAGTATTTGGTGCGACTTTACACAGGCACGGCACATGCCGGCTGAGGCGATCCATGTCGGTCATGGTGAAATCGATGTTGCCCTCATGGGCAATTGCCAACAGGTGCAAGACGGTATTGGTGGAGCCACCCATCGCAATGTCGAGGCTCATGGCGTTTTCAAAGGCGTCGAATGTCGCGATCTCACGCGGCAGCAGACCCTTTTCGTTTTGCTCATAGTGCCGCTTGGTGATCTCAACAATCTTGCGACCGGCTTCCAGGAACAGATGTTTGCGGTCTGCGTGGGTTGCGAGTGTAGAGCCATTACCCGGCAGGGCCAGACCCAGCGCTTCGGCCAGACAGTTCATCGAGTTGGCGGTGAACATGCCAGAGCACGACCCGCAGGTCGGGCAGGCGTTCTCTTCGATGTGCTGCACTTGCTCATCGGTGAACTTGTCATTGGCGGCAGCCACCATCGCGTCAACCAGGTCGATCTTCTTCATGTCGAGATCGGCAATATCGATCTTGCCTGCTTCCATCGGACCACCCGAGACAAAGATCACCGGAATGTTCAGGCGCATCGCGGCCATCATCATGCCCGGCGTGATCTTGTCACAGTTGGAGATACAGACCATCGCATCCGCGCAGTGGGCGTTGACCATATATTCGACGCTGTCCGCGATCACTTCGCGCGAGGGCAGGGAATACAGCATTCCGTCGTGGCCCATGGCGATCCCGTCATCCACAGCAATTGTGTTGAATTCCTTGGCAACACCGCCTGCGGCCTCAACCTCACGCGCAACCATCTGGCCGAGGTCCTTGAGGTGGACGTGGCCGGGGACAAATTGGGTGAAGGAGTTCACGATGGCGATAATGGGTTTGCCAAAATCGGTGTCGGTCATGCCGGTCGCGCGCCAAAGGCCACGCGCACCAGCCATATTGCGGCCATGGGTAGAGGTTCTGGATCGGTACATCGGCATTTTGCTGTTTCCCTTAATTCTGGCCCACAGGGACACTATTTGCGCAATAATGGCAATATCTCGGGGGCGTGTTCGGTTACTTTTGGTGGCTTTGGTTAGGTTCTGCTGCGTGCAGGTGGAGGTTTTCTTGGGTGCGGCGTGCTTTTCTGGATGGTGTGGTCAGCACATGGTTCACAATGATTCCCGCAACCAGCCCCCAAAAGGCGGCACCAATGCCCCAGAAACTGATGCCAGACACTGTGATCATAAAGGTGATCAGCGCTGCTTCGCGCCCCTCTGCATCCAGCAACGCATGCGACAGGCTGTTGCCGATGGTGCCAAGAAGGGCGAGGCCAGCAATCGTTGCGACCAACGCGGGTGGCGCCACCAAAAAGAGGCTGATGACCGCCGCACCGCCCAGACCGACCGCGCAGTAAAAGACGCCGGCCACAATGGAGGCCTTGTACCGGGTTGTGGGATCATCATCGGCCTCGGGCCCTGCGCAAATGGCTGCGGTGATGGCCGCAAGGTTGAATGCATAACCGCCAAACGGCGCGAGCAGCAGGGACGCAAGCCCGGTCACCGTCAGGCTGGCAGACACGGGCGGCGCATAGCCTGCGCTGCGCAACGTCACGACGCCCGGCATATTCTGCGAGCACATGGTGACGATGTAAAGCGGCAGGCCGAGACCAATGAGCGTCTGCAATGAGAACTCAGGCATCACAAACACCGGCGCGCTGATGGCGAAATTCAGACCAGTCACCGTCCCGAAACTGCCCGCACTCCACGCCCAAAGGCAGCCGATGGCGAAACACACAGGCACGGTATAGCGCGAAAAATAGAGCCGCCCACCCACGAAACATCCGCCCATGATCAAAACCAAAGTTGGGTCTGTGTTGAGCGCTTCAAAGGCGGCGAGGCCAAATTGAAACAGGATCCCGGCCAACAGGGCGCTGGCCAGCGTATCCGGAATGAGACGCGCGAATTTTTCGAACCATCCCGTCATGCCAGTGAGGGTCAGCAAAAGGCCAGAGAAGACAAAGGCACCGACGGCCTGACCCAGAGTGACGCCATCCATTCCCACCGCAATCAATGCAGCCCCCGGCGTCGACCAGGCCGTGAGAATCGGCATCTTGTATTTTAGCGACAGAATGAGACAGGTGAGCCCCATGCCAAGCCCCAGCGCCATCATCCAACTGGCGGCTTGCGCAGGCGTTGCGCCAACTGCGTCAATTGCTTGAAAAATAATAGCAACCGAACTGGTGTAGCCCACCAAAACCGCTATAGCACCGGCTGCGATATGAGACAGTTTCAAAGGCGTGGCCATGTGGCTTTCCATTTCCTGCGGCTGCGTTTAGAGTTCGTGCGTTATAACGTCCAATATAGGTTTGTGCGCTATAACGCACAAGGGCGATTTGAGGCCGCACGACACGAGGTACTGGTCAGGTATGAGAGAAGACACCATTGCGCAGAATTTGCGGCGGTTGAGGAATGATCAGAACTTAAGCCTCAGCAAGGCGTCCGAGTTGACCGGCGTGAGCAAAGCAATGCTGGGGCAGATTGAACGTCAGGAATCCAGCCCGACCATTGCGACCTTGTGGAAAATTGCCCAAGGATTTCAGGTCTCTCTGTCAGCATTGTTGCAAGAGGCGACCTGCACCGAAGGCTATGAAGCCGTCCAGTTTCCCGGCAGTATTTCGGTGCGCATTGTGTTCCCGTTTGATGCGGCGCTGGGAGTGGAGACCTTTGAGATCACGTTGAACGCAGGCCAGTTCCATCAATCACAAGCCCATGTCGCGGGTCTGGTTGAGGATGTCTACGTCTTGTCCGGCGCGATGGAGGTTGAGGTCGCGGGGCAGAAACGTCAGCTTGACCAGGGGCAGGGGTATCGTTTTGCAGCGGACCAACACCATGCCTATCGCGGGTTAAGCGCAGGGGCGGTGTTTTTGAACATCCATCACTATGGGCCGGGGCCGTATTGAGGGTGGGGGCACGCGCGTCGACGGCTGTGTCATTGGCCGATCACACATCCGCGCGTGGCTGAGGTGTCTGCGTTTTCTGGCACGCGGAGCGACACGCGCTCTCTTGCGTCTGGCGTGCAGCCCGCTTACATCTGCCTCCCATGGCCAAGAAGCAACAAAACACTGACCCGAATTACAAAGTTGTCGCCGAAAACCGGCGCGCACGTTTCGATTACGCAATCGACACCGATCTTGAGTGCGGGGTTGTTCTGTATGGCTCGGAAGTTAAAGCGATGCGTGGCGGCGGGGTAAACATCGCGGATTCCTATGCGGCGGTGGAAGATGGTGAATTGTGGTTGGTGAACTCCTACATTCCGCCCTATGAGCAGGCCAAGGTATTCAAACATGTGGAACGGCGGCGGCGCAAGCTGTTGGTGTCCCGGCGTGAGCTGGCCGAGATGTGGAATGCCACACAGCGCAAAGGCATGACGCTTGTGCCCCTGGTGCTGTATTTCAACCACAAGGGCCGGGCCAAGATCAAAATCGGCATCGCCAAGGGTAAGAAGCTGCACGACAAACGCGCAACCGAGGCCAAGCGCGATTGGTCGCGTCAAAAGCAGCGTCTGCTCAAAGATCACAGCTAGAGCCTTAGCTGCGGCAAATTTATCCCAAATGACCAGTTGGCCCGTCTTGCACAGTCTAAGGCGCGGTAGTACCCATGCTTGCAGGTTTTCCGGGGAGGCATGAATGCAGGACGATCCAAAGACACTTGTTTCGACCGAATGGCTGGCAGCGCATTTAAAAGATCCCGACTTGCGCATTTTGGATGCATCCATGCCGCCAGTGGGAAGTGGGCCAGAGGCCGCAGGAACGGCCAAGGCGGCATTTGACGCCGAGCATATTCCGGGCGCGCGGTTCTTTGACATCGACGATGTCTCGGACCAGCGATCGGATCTGCCGCATATGGCACCCCCGGTGGAAAAGTTCATGTCTCGTCTGCGGGCCATGGGCGTGGGCGACGGACATCAGGTTGTCATCTATGACTGGCAGGGATTGTTCTCAGCCGCGCGTGTCTGGTGGTTGTTCCGTCTGATGGGGCAGACCAATGTGGCCGTGCTGGACGGCGGTTTGCCCAAGTGGAAGGCCGAAGGGCGCGCCGTCGAAGATCTGCCGCCGGTGATCCGCGACCGCCATATGACGGTTCGGGTGCAGAACCATTTGGTGCGCGATGCCACACAGGTGTCGTCCGCGTCGAAACTGCGCGACCATGAAATCATCGACGCCCGCGCCGCCCCTCGGTTCCGCGGCGAAGCGCCGGAGCCCCGCGAAGGGTTGCGGGCCGGACATATCCCCAGCTCAAAGAACGTGCCCTTTGGCACGGTTCTGAATGCCGACGGGACGCTAAAAGAGGCGGCTGATCTGCGCGCTGTTTTTGCACAGGCCGGTGTCGATATGAACAAACCCGCAATCACGACCTGCGGATCAGGAGTGACAGCTGCCATCCTGTGTCTCGCGCTGGAGCGCTTGGGGAAGACTGATTATTCGCTTTACGACGGTTCATGGGTGGAATGGGGTGCCTTTCCAACTTTGCCGATCGCGACTGGAGAGAACTGATGTTTGAAAATCTAAAAGCACAACCGGCGGACAAGATCCTCGCGCTCATGCAGAAATTCCGCGAAGACCCGCGCGGGTCCAAAGTGGACCTGGGCGTCGGTGTCTACAAGAATGCCGAAGGGGTCACACCGGTGATGCGTGCGGTGAAAGCTGCAGAGCAAAAGATCTGGGAAACCCAGGCCAGCAAGTCCTATGTGGGTCTGGCAGGGGATCCGGCTTATGCGGACGGCATGATCAACCTGATACTGGGTGAGGCGGTTGCGCGCGACAAGATCGCAGCAGCAGCAACACCCGGCGGCACAGGCGCGGTACGCCAAGCGTTTGAGCTGATCCGCAATGCGAACCCTGCCGCACGTGTTTTTGTTTCAAACCCGACATGGCCGAACCATTTGTCGATCCTGAAATATCTGAACATCGAAACCGTCGCCTATCGCTATTTCGACAGTGAGACGCGCGGCGTGGATTTCGATGGCATGCTTGAGGACCTCAAGACCGCCAATATGGGCGACGTGGTTCTGCTGCACGGGTGCTGTCACAACCCGACCGGTGCAAACCTGAACCTGACCCAATGGCAGGCCGTGGTGGATCTGGTGGTCGAAAAAGGCCTGATCCCGATGGTCGACATTGCCTATCAGGGCTTTGGTGATGGTCTGGAACAGGATGCGCAGGGCGTGCGTCTGGTGGCCTCTTCTGTGCCTGAGTGTTTGATCGCGGCAAGCTGTTCCAAGAACTTTGGTATCTACCGTGAACGTACCGGTCTGTTGATGGCGATTTCGCAAGACGCTGGTGCGCGCGCGTTGAACCAAGGGACTTTGGCGTTTTTGAACCGCCAGAACTATTCCTTCCCACCAGATCACGGCGCGCGGATTGTGACCACGATCCTGAATGACGACGCGCTGCGCACCGATTGGGCAGCCGAGCTGGAAGATGTACGTCTGGCCATGTTGGGTCTGCGTCAACAGCTGGCGGATGAGCTGCAAAAGCTGACCGGATCTGACCGGTTTGGCTTTATCGCGCAGCACCGCGGCATGTTCTCATTGCTGGGCACGTCTTTTGATCTGGTTGAGAAGATGCGAGCAGATGATGGGATCTATATGGTGGGCGACAGCCGCATGAATATCGCCGGTCTGAACGCAGACACGGTGCCGATCCTGGCGCAAGCGATCGTAAAAGCAGGCGTCTGACGCCACCGTTCATCACCAAGATAATTGAAGCCGCCATGCGAGAGCTTGGCGGCTTTTTTCTGTCTGGCCTGTCGATGTCATCAGCAACAGACGTCACCCACAACGAAAAAGCCCCGGGCGCGAACCCGGGGCTTTCATGTTTAAGGTAAGTGTTAAGACTTAGCTTGGCGAGAACTCAGGATAGGCTTCCATGCCCAGCTCTGCCATGTCGAGACCGTTGACTTCGTCTTCTTCGGAGACACGGATGCCGAACACGGCTTTGAGGATCAGCCACACCAGGCCGGAGGCGGCAACAGTGAAGATACCAACAACCAAGATCGCATAGATCTGGGTACCTAAGCTTGCGTCCGAATTGGTCAGAGGAACAACCAGGGTGCCGAAGATACCGGCAAACAGGTGAACCGGAATTGCGCCAACAACATCGTCGATTTTCAGTTTATCCAGGAACGGAACCGCGAAGACCACGATTACACCGCCAACGGCACCGATCAAGGTCGCCATGCCCAGAGTAGGTGTCAGAGGCTCAGCCGTGATTGCTACCAGACCGGCCAGCGCGCCGTTCAGGATCATGGTCAGGTCAGGTTTCTTGAACAAGACTTGGGTCAGGATCAAGGCCGCAACGGCACCACCAGCCGCAGCTGCGTTGGTGTTGGAGAAGATACGGGAGATGTCAGCAACGTCGCCGATGGTACCCATCGCCAGCTGTGAACCGCCGTTAAAGCCGAACCAACCCATCCACAGGATAAACGTACCCAGTGTGGCCAGAGCCAGGTTGGAACCAGGCATCGGAACGGTTTTGCCGTCTTTGTACTTGCCGATACGTGGGCCGAGGATGATGGCACCGGTCAGAGCCGCCCAGCCACCTACGGAGTGAACAACGGTGGAACCCGCGAAGTCCAGGAAACCCATTTCGTCCAGGAAGCCGCCGCCCCATTTCCACGACGCTTGCAGCGGGTAGATGACGGAGGTCAGAACGATTGTGAAGATCAGGAAGGGCCACAGTTTGATACGCTCGGCCAGGGTGCCGGATACGATCGACGCAGTTGCCGCACAGAACATCAGCTGGAAGAAGAAGTCGGAACCGGTTGTGGCATAGCCGTAGTCATCAACAGCATCTGCGCCAACACCAACAGCTTCCAGAACACCAGGGCCCCAAACGCCAGACAGAACGCCTTCGACGGACCATGTGCCCAGCGGGTACATCAGGTTATAGCCGATCAGCCAGTAAAAGATGGCGGCCAGCGAGAACAGCGCCATGTTTTTGGTCAGCTGCATGGTTACGTTTTTCGCACGTACCAGACCAGCTTCCAGCATGGAGAAGCCTGCGGCCATCCAGAAAACCAGGAAACCTGCCATCAGGAACAGCAGTGAGTTCAAAATAAAGACCGTATCCGTCGACGGGTTTACACCCGGAACTGGATCGTCGGCCAGTGCCAGACCGGGCAGGGCAACAAGTGCCGCCGCGGCTAGCGGAAGAGTATATTTTTTCATGTCCGTATTTCCTTCCCTGTGGACGCTTTATAGCGCCTCGTGGTTGGTTTCGCCGGTACGCACGCGTACGGCTTGTGCCACATCCAGCACAAAGATCTTGCCATCGCCGATTTTGCCGGTGCGAGCAGTCTGAGTAATGGTTTCCACCACTTGTTCTGCCTGCGCCTCAGGAACTACGATCTCAAGCTTAACCTTGGGAACAAAGTTCACTTCGTATTCAGCTCCACGATAGATTTCGGTATGCCCTGCTTGCGCACCAAAGCCTTTTATTTCTGTCACCATCAGTCCCGACACGCCGATTTGGGTCAGCGCTTCGCGGACCTCCTCCAGCTTGAAGGGCTTGATGGCTGCAATGATCATTTTCATCTCAACACCCTTTCTCGGGCATTGCGCCCGTTCATTCGCACTGGCAGCAAAACGATTGTGACGAGTCGATGAAACGGAGGGCGCGCCTTTCGGGTGCTCAGGAAGTGGCTGAGATGAAAAAATTTGCTTAAAAACTGATCAATGCACAAAAATGAAGCAGAAAACGAAGGGCAATTCCTAACAAACTGCCCCTCAACCCAGCAAATTGCGGTTAGTAATGTTGGTAAAACGGGCAAACCGGGCAGGATATAGGCATGGTACGAAAAACAGGACAAAAGTCTCTGGTTGCGGACAACAGGTATGGATCTGCCCGTAAGAAACCAAAGAAGAAGGCGCGCAAACCAAAGCGTGCCGGTAAAGGCTTTTTAAGCGTCGTATTTGGGCGCAAGCGCAAACCGAAGACCAAGGCCGCCACGCCACGTAGACGGGGTGTTTTCGGCTGGATCCGTTGGTTCATTGGGCGGATCTTTGCCACTCTTTGGGGGGCAGGTTGGCGTATTGGTCTGGTGGCGGGCTTTCTGTTGGCGACTGCTGTGGCCAACATTTACATCTCCCTGCCTGATTTCCGCGGCTTTGTGGACGGGCGCGCGCAAGGTTCGGTGACGATGCTGGATCGCAACGGCGAGGTCTTTGCCTGGCGCGGCGATCAGTTTGGTGGCGTGGTGACGACCGAAACCGTCTCGCCCCATCTGAAACACGCTTTTGTCGCAACCGAGGACAAACGATTCTATCGCCACTTTGGCATCAGTCCGCGCGGCGTGGCCTCGGCGGTACGGATCAACCTGCGTGAAGGACGGGGGCCATTGTCTGGCCACGGCGGCTCAACAATCACCCAACAGACAGCCAAACTGTTGTGTCTGGGCGTTGCCTACGATCCACAGGACTGGAAGAGTGAGGCCGCTTACGAGGCGGATTGTCGACGTGGTTCGCTGGGACGCAAGGCCAAGGAAGCGCTGTTTGCCCTGGCGATGGAGGTCAAATACAGCAAGGATGAGATCCTCTCTATCTATATGAACCGAGCGTATCTTGGTGGCGGTGCTTATGGTGTCGAAGCTGCCGCGCAACGTTATTTTGGCAAATCGGCCAATCAGGTGAACGCCGCCGAAAGCGCGATGCTGGCGGGGCTTTTGACCGCTCCCAGCACCTTGGCGCCCACAAACAACCTGCAACGCTCCCAAGACCGCGCCGCGACGGTTTTGCGATTGATGAATGAGCAGGGCTATCTGACGGCCGCGCAGACCCGTTCAAGCCAAGAAAACCCCGCACTCTTGTCCAAGGCGGCGCAGGCCCGTGCAGGCGGGTATTTCGCCGATTGGGTGATGGACACGATCCCCGACTTCCTGGGGCAGGAGACAACCGAAGACGTGGTTCTGCGCACAACACTGGATCAACGGCTGCAAAAAGCCGCCGAGGATGCGCTGGACTATGTCTTTACCAATAAGGTGCGTGAAGGATCCAAAGCGCAGGCCGCAATTGTGGTGATGAGCGCCGATGGTGCGGTGCGTGCGATGGTTGGCGGGCGCCAGACGCGTGTGTCTGGCGTCTTTAACCGCGCGACACAGGCCAAACGCCAGACCGGATCCTCGTTCAAACCCTTTGTCTATGCCACCGCGCTTGAACTGGGGTATTCGCCCTATGATGTGGTGTTGGATGCGGAATACTGTCTGAATATTCCGGGGTCTGGGCAGTGGTGCCCCAAGAATTACACGCATCGCTTTTACGGCAATGTGACGTTGACGCGGGCGCTCAAGGACTCGTTGAACATTCCTGCGGTCAAAATCTCCGAAGCGGTGGGACGAGATCTGGTGCGTCAGGTTGCTGGCGACTTTGGTATCGAAAGCAGTCTGGCGGATGGCCCTGCACTGGCCCTTGGCGCGTCCGAGAGCAGCTTGTTGGAGATGACCGGAGCCTATGCGGGTATTTTGAACGGTGGGTCGTCTGTGGCGCCCTATGGGCTGGTTGAACTGCAGCTGTCGCAGGACAACGAACCGTTGTTGCGCAATGACAGTGGTATCGGCGAACGGGTGATCCGCACCCAAGCAGCACAACAGCTGATCTGGATGATGGACAAGGTCATCACCAATGGCACCGGCACCCGTGCGCAGTTGCCCGGATGGCAGGCGGCCGGTAAATCCGGCACCACCCAGGCGGCCCGTGATGCCTGGTTCATCGGGTTCACTGCGGATTACGTCGCAGGTGTCTGGATGGGCTATGACGACAACACGCCGTTGACAGGGGTGACCGGTGGCGGTCTGCCCGCTGAAATCTGGAAAGAGACGATGGTGCGGGTCCATGACGGGCTGACCCCGAAACCTTTGCCCATGCGTGCACCGCCTGAATTGCAGGTGCCAGAAGTGCGCCATGAACCACCGCCGCGCCGCGCGCCACAAGGTGGCGGACAGGGGCAGGGGCTTGGTAGTGCGATCGATAATGTGTTGCGCGGGATCTTTGGCAACTGAGACCCCCAACGTATCCGCACAAATAAGAAAAGGCCCCAAGCGGGGCCTTTTTGTCTGTCGAAACTGTGGGTCGTCTCAGCCGAGTTTCTTGAGTTCCGCGATTGTTTTGTCGATGTCGCCCCGGTTGCGATCCAAGATCGCGCCAACTTCGGTACGTTCCGTCAGCAGCAGGTTCACGCCCTCGATGAACATATTGAAGAAACGGTCCTGACCGGAACGATCAGAGACAAGGAACGTCACTTTGAACGGCGACTGCCCTTGCAGATAGGCGACGGTGTCGACTTCATACCATTTCTTGACCTTCTTGACGCCTGTCACTTCAAGTCGGCCACCAACAAACTCACGGAAACGGCGCCCGTATTTGCGGGAAATGTAGCCCTGGAATGCTTTGGAGAAGGCTTTCTTTTGGCTATTGCTCGCACGACGGGCTTCGACACCCATCGCATAGGCGGCGATGTAGGATGTGTCGCTGTAATTCGCAAAGATACGCTCGAACTCGCGGAACATCGCGGTTTCGCCTTTGCCGGATTCGATCACGTTGTTGATGTCTCCAACAAGGTTGTCGATCAATCGGCTAGCGCTTGTGTTGTCCAACGCCCAGGCCGCAGCCGGAGCAAATGACAGGCTTGCGCCCAGGGACAATAGGAAATTTCGACGGTCCATGACTTAAAATCCTTCCGTGCTCAATTCAAACGGATCGATCTCTGCATTCTCAGAGGCCTGGCCCAGCTCGAACCGGCGGTTCTGCAAATAGATCAAGCGGGCCTGAGCATAGCTGTCGGCGCTCTCATAGAGGATCGAATCCACTGTATCGGAATATGTGCCACGATCCCCGAGACGACGCACGATCTCGGCGTATACGTCGATGTTATCGGCGGGATTGTTCTTGGCATATCCAATTGGGTTTGTGAAAAAGTCGACGACCAGACCAGTCGCATCACGCGCGGTGGACGGGCCAAAGAAAGGCAGTTCGACATAGCTGCCTTCGCCGACCCCCCAGACGTGCAGCGTTTCACCGAAATTGGTGTCGACACGTGGGACGTTGAAATCAGAGGCCGGATCGCCCAGACCACCAATCCCGAGGATAGAATTGATCGCAAAACGCGACAGCGCAATCCCGGCTTGTTTGAAGTTACCCTGCAAAACAGAGTTCACGGCCTGCCCCGGCATCGACAGGTTTTCAGCAAACAGACCGAAGCTTGTGACCATGTCGGGCGGTACGATCGCAACATAGCCCTTGGCGGCAGGACGGAATGCAAAACGGTCGACACCACGGTTGAACTCATGAACCGCGCGATTGCGCTGTTCATGGGGGTCAGCAATGGTGCCTTCGGCGATCTGTTCGCCTGTAGGTTTTGCGCAGCCGGACACCAAAGTGGCCGCCACAAGGAACAGTGCAGGAAGGATCGCACGCATCTTCATTTTCATGTTACCGCCGTCTCGTCTCAAAGCGCCGTAAGGGGGCGCAGGTAATATGCTTCGTTCACATACAGTTATTTTCCTGGCGTCCCAGGGGGCTAAAGTCGCTGTTTATCATTTTGTGGCACATAAGGAACAGGGCAAAAGAAACCCTGTACGTATGGGTTATGTAAGCGCATATATGGTCGAAAATTGGTTTCAGCACTCCGAACATGCAAAAAAATAAAACACAAGACGGAATTAACGAGCTGCGCTCTGTGCGTAGACAAAGCCGACACCTGTATTGGACCGTCGGATTGTTCAGCTTTTTCGTGAACTTACTCATGCTCACCGGCCCGCTCTATATGATGCAGGTCTATGACCGGGTTCTTGGCAGCCGATCAGAGGCAACATTGGTTGCCCTATCGATTCTTGTCCTCTTCCTTTATGGGATGATGGGGCTTTTGGACTATGCACGTGGGCGGATTCTTGCCCGCATCGGCGCACGGTTTCAAGCAGCGTTGGACCGGCGTGTATTTGACGCAATGGTCCGCAAATCCGCCTTGGACAGCGACCCGGTGGCCCAAACGGGTCTGCAGGATTTGGAAGGCATTCAACGTCTGATGTCGTCGCCCGTTTTGGGCGCCGCGTTCGACCTTCCTTGGACGCCGATTTTCCTAGCCGGGATTGCACTCTTCCACCCGTGGTTGGGGCTCTTGGCGGTCGGAGGCGGGCTGGTCTTGGTTGCGATTGCAATTTTGAACCAGGTATTCTCCAAGAAACCGCAGTCACAAGCGAGTTCCTCGGGGCATAAGGCCAATCTGCTGTCCGAAGAGATCCGCAAAGAATCCGAGATGATCCAATCCATGGGCATGCGCACCGCCGCGTTCCATCGTTGGAAAGTGGCACGCGATGCCGCGCTGAGCGATACGGTGGTGGCAAGTGACACGGGTGGTGGTTTCACGGTACTGACCAAAACCCTGCGCCTGTTTTTGCAATCCGCGATGCTGGGCCTTGGTGCCTATCTCGTGTTGCAAGGGAACATGACGCCCGGTGCCATGATCGCGGGTTCCATTCTGATGGGCCGCGCATTGGCGCCGATCGAAATGGGGCTGGGTCAATGGGCCATGGTGCAACGGGCCTTTAAGGGCTGGGATAACTTGGCCGAATTGCTTGGCAAAGTTCCGGAAGAACGCGAACGCACCGAATTGCCAAAACCCAAAGCACGTCTGGATGTCAAAGGGTTGGCCGTGGTGCCACCCGGTGAGAACCGGCCACAGTTGCGCAACGTGACCTTTAAGGTCGAACCGGGCCAGGCGATTGGCGTGATCGGCCCATCTGGATCGGGTAAGTCAACACTGGCGCGCGCTTTGACGGGCACATGGCGTCCGGCTGCCGGCTCGGTCCGTTTGGACGGTGCGTCATTGGATCAATATGCGCCGGACGTTCTGGGACAGCATATTGGCTATCTGCCGCAACGCATTCAGCTGTTTGAAGGCACCGTAAGCCAGAATATCGCCCGTTTGGCACCCAATCCGGATGCTAAGCAAGTTGTGGCAAGTGCGTCCAAAGCCGCCGCGCATGAGATGATCCTGAAACTGCCAGCAGGCTATGACACGCCGGTTCACGCGGGCGGTGGTCGATTGTCAGGTGGCCAGATGCAGCGTGTCGGACTGGCGCGCGCCCTGTATGGCGACCCTGCGATCGTAATCTTGGATGAGCCCAATTCAAACCTCGACAACGAAGGCTCGATGGCGCTTAACGCCGCGATCCGTCAGATGAAAAAGGAAGGGCGCTCGGTTCTGATCATGGCGCACCGACCGGCGGCTATTCAGGAATGTGATATGCTGTTGGTTATCGAAAACGGCGCGCAGGCTGCGTTTGGGCCCAAGGACAATGTTCTTGCTGAAATGGTATCCAACCATAAAAACATCCAAGCGGCTGCCAAGAAGAAACCAATAGGCCAAGCAAAGGCCGGGGGTGTAACATGAGCGATACACAGAAATGGTCGGCACGCCGGCCGTTGTTCATCGGGTTTCTTGCGCTGCTGCTTTTGGTCGGTGGGTTTGGAACCTGGGCCGTCATGTCGAACCTCGCCGGGGCGATCATTGCAACGGGCCGTATCGAAGTGGACCGGAACCGTCAGGTCGTCCAACACATCGACGGCGGCGTTGTCTCTGAAATTCTAGTGGGTGAGGGCGACGCGGTTGAGCTTGGCGCGCTGCTGGTGAAACTTGATTCCAGCGTGTTGGACTCCCAGCTGGCCATCACCGAAGGCCAATTGTTCGAAGTCATGGCCCGACGCGGCCGTCTTGAGGCCGAGCGTGACAATGCGCAGGCCATTTCTTTTGATCCTTTGTTGATCGAAATGGCGGATGAGAACCCGGATGTGATCGACTTTTTGTTGGGTCAACGACGTCTGTTCATGGCCCGCAAAGACAGTGTGGCACGGGAATCCGATCAGCTAGAGAAGCGACGCAACCAAATTGATGAACAGATCATCGGTGTTCAAGCGCAGCAAAAATCCATGCGCCTGCAGTTGGAGTTGATTGATCAAGAACTGGTCAACCAACAATCGCTTTTGGATCGCGGGTTGGCTCAGGCTGGCACCGTTTTGAACTTGCGCCGGACCCAGGCGGATCTTGAGGGGCGCTTGGGTGAACTGGTTGCGTCAGAAGCACAGGCGCGCGGTCGGATTACCGAATTGGACATCGAAATCCTGAAGCTGGGCACCCAGCAGCGCGAAGAGGCGATCACTCGTCTGCGTGATCTGCGCTTCCAAGAGGTGGAGCTAGCCGAAAACCGGCGCAGCCTGTTGGAGCGTCTGGAGCGCCTGGATATCACGGCGCCGGTGTCTGGTATCATCTACGGGATGGAAGTGCACACGCCGCGTTCGGTCATTCGCCCAGCCGATCCGGTGCTGTATCTTGTCCCGCAAGATCGTCCTTTGGTGATCGCTGCAGAAGTCGCGCCCACGGATGTGGATCAGATTTTCGTTGGCCAAACGGTGACCTTGCGCTTTTCTGCGTTGGATCAACGTGAAACGCCAGAGCTGTTTGGCACCGTGGCCCAGGTCTCTGCCGACTCTTTCGAGGATGAAGCATCGCGCCTATCTTATTACCGGGCGGAAATCCGTTTGGATCCAGGTGAGCAGGAACGCTTGCCCGAGAACGCTGTTTTGATTCCCGGCATGCCGGTAGAGAGCTACATTCGGACCGAAGATCGCTCACCGCTGACCTATCTGGTTAAGCCTCTGGCGGATTACTTTGTGCGGGCCTTCCGGGAAAGTTAAACTCCAGCGTTTGTATTTTAATGTGTCGCAAAGGGGTCCTCTGATGGGCCCCTTTGTTCTTTTCCTGAAGCGATGCCGGCGCTAGCCTGCGCCAAAACCCTCTTTGACTGTAAGGAATGAAAACATGACCATTGATGCGAACCTGGCGGAACTGGGTCTGACCCTACCCGAGGCACCGGCCCCGGCGGCGAACTATGTCCCATATGTGGTTGCAGGCGACATGGTCTATGTCTCTGGTCAGATTTCAGCGGATGAGAACGGGTTGATCACCGGCACATTGGGCGCGGATGTGGACGTCGCAGCAGGGCAGGCGGCGGCACGGCGTTGTGCCTTGTCCCTGTTGGCGCAGCTGAAAGCCGCCTGTGGGGGTGATCTGAGCCGTTTGGTGCGGGTGGTAAAGCTGGGTGCATTCGTGAACTCGACCGCGGACTTTACCGAGCAGCCACAGGTCGTCAACGGGGCCTCTGATCTGTTGGTTGAACTTCTGGGCGATGCGGGCCGTCATACGCGGTCAGCCGTGTCCTCGCCTTCGCTGCCGATGGGCGTTGCCGTCGAAATCGACGCGGTGTTCCAGATCAAGTAAGCCCGTTGCGCAAGCGCTGATCAAAATGACTGTCACGCTCAATGTCGGGGCGTGGCGGCGCATAGTGCCGGTATTGTGAACATGTGCCTGCCGTCAGAGACGAACGGAGGTTGAACCGCATGTGGCGTTTCCCAGATACTGGCAAAGCCTAGACAACATCGCGCAGGGGATGGCAATGGACGGATCCGCAATCGAAATCCAGGTATTGGCCAGCATCGAACAGATGAGCGGGGCGGATTGGGACGCCTGTGCTTGCCCCGAAGTTGAAGACGGCGGTCGCCCGCTGGATCCGTTTACGACACATCGGTTTTTGCTCGCTTTGGAAAAAAGCGGCTCTGTTGGACCCGGAACGGGCTGGCAGCCGCAGTATCTGGCTGCATTTCAGGACGGCACTTTGATCGCATGCGCCCCTCTTTATGCAAAAGGGCACAGTCAGGGCGAATATGTTTTTGACCACAACTGGGCCCATGCCTACGAGAATGCCGGCGGTCGCTATTACCCAAAACTGCAAGTCGCGGTCCCGTTCACGCCCGCCACTGGTCGGCGGTTTTTGGTACGTCCCGGTTACGAAGGCCTTGGCCATTCTGCTCTGGTGCAAGGCGCGGTGCAGCTGGCGGAAAACAACCAATTGTCCTCGCTTCACATCACCTTTTGCACGGACACCGAACGCGCAATTGGCGAAGAGATGCAGCTTTTGGTTCGCAACGGGCAGCAATACCACTGGCTGAACGATGACTACGCGGATTTCGACGATTTTCTTGCGTCCCTGTCGTCGCGCAAACGCAAGAACATCCGCAAGGAACGTAAACAGGCGCAGAGCTTTGGTGGTACGATCCACAGTTTCAGCGGGCAGGATCTGCGTCCAGAACACTGGGATGCGTTTTGGGCGTTTTACCAGGACACGGGCGCGCGCAAATGGGGCTCTCCCTATTTGACCCGTGCGTTCTTTGATATCGCGCATGATACGATGGCCGATGACATGACGCTGGTTCTGGCCGAGCGCGAGGGGCAATACGTTGCCGGTGCGTTGAATTTCATGGGGCGTGAGACGCTCTTTGGCCGATATTGGGGCTGCAGCGAACATCATCCCTGCCTGCACTTTGAACTGTGCTACTATCAGGCGATAGATCTGGCGATTGCCGGGGGGATGTCACGGGTTGAAGCCGGCGCGCAGGGTGATCACAAACTGGCGCGCGGCTACTTGCCGACCATGACACACAGTCTGCATTGGATGCGTGATCCAGGCTTTGCGGACGCGGTTGAGCGGTATTTGGTGGCGGAACGCGCGGCCATTGAGGAAGAGATTGAAGTGCTCACCGACTATGGTCCCTTCCGCAAAGCAGATGTGGAGGAACAAGAATGACCGAGAAACTGTCTGACGCGACACGCGGCCCTTTGCTGGACCCGTTGTTTCAAGCTGGCTGGGCAATGGTCGACGGGCGCGATGCGATTTGTAAAACCTACAAATTCGCCAATTTCGTCGACGCCTTTGCCTGGATGACAAAAGTCGCGATCTGGGCTGAGAAATGGAACCATAACCCAGAATGGTCAAATGTTTACAACAAGGTGGAGGTTGTGCTGACCACCCATGACGTTGACGGCATCAGCGCCTTGGACGCCAAGCTGGCCCGTAAAATGGACGCTTTGGCAGAGTGAGGGCGCAGCCTATTGCGCCCCCAGAATGGCGGCTTAGGACATCGCGTCCAAAAGGGTCTCACCAGCTGAAATCTCGCACTGGCCGGGGCTCTCTTCGAGGTTTAAAAGCTTGACCTCACCATCGGTGACCAGCATGGCATAGCGTTTGGAGCGGCCGACCAGACCGGCAGGGGGCGCATCAAACCGCATGCCGATCGCATCGGTGAATGTGCTTTCCGCATCGCCAAGCATTGCGATGCCCGCATCTGCGGCACCGGTTGCGGCGCCCCAGGCTTGCATAACAAACGGGTCATTGGCCGAGACACAGATGATCTCTTCCACGCCTTTGGCGGCAAACTGGTCTTTGGTGCGGATGAAGCTTGGCACATGGGCCGAGTGACACGTGGGCGTAAAAGCGCCGGGGACGGCAAAGATCACAACGGTGCGCCCTTTGGTCAAGTCGCTGATTGCGACCTGCTCGGGGCCGTCTGCTCCCATGCGGGTTAATTGAGTATCAGGCAGTTGGTCGCCTACAGAAATCATCGCGCGTTCCTCTTCTTGCATTTGCGTTTCCTAGCACCCGGAATATACGTTCCACCGGAACCGTGACCAGAATGTTATCAGGAGGCAAGCACCTTATGGGCCATATCGTTGTAGTTGGGGCAGGACAGGCCGGAGCATCGTTGGTTGCAAAACTGCGCAAGGGCGGGTTTGACGGCGAGATCACATTGATCGGCGCGGAAACCGCGCTGCCCTATCAACGTCCTCCACTGTCCAAGGCCTACCTGCTGGGCGAGATGGAGAAAGAACGCCTCTACCTGCGGCCCGAGAGTTTTTTCGCTGAGAGCAAAATCACAGTAAAACTGGCCACCCGTGTGCAAGCCATTGATCCCGCGTCCAAAACGCTGACGCTGGATGATGGGGAGATGTCCTATGACCAGCTCGCCCTGACCACAGGATCGCATCCGCGCCGCTTGCCCGCGGCGATCGGTGGCGATCTGGAGGGCGTGCATGTGGTGCGCGATCTGGCGGATGCGGATGGCATGTCACCGGATGTGACGGCTGGCAAACGCGCGTTGATTGTGGGCGGTGGCTATATCGGGCTGGAGGCCGCGGCGGTCTGCGCCAAACGCGGCGTCTCGGTCGTGTTGGTCGAGATGGCAGATCGCATCCTGCAACGTGTCGCCGCGACTGAAACGTCTGACTACTTCCGCGCGCTGCACCACTCCCATGGCGTCGAAATCCGCGAAGCAACCGGGCTTGTGCGTTTGCTGGGCGACAATGGGCGGGTCACCGGAGCTGAGCTGAGCGACGGCAGCACCTTGGATCTGGATTTTGTCATTGTTGGCGTTGGCATCGCGCCCGCCACCGAATTGGCAGAGGCCGCGGGCCTTGAGATCGACAATGGCATCAAAACGGATGCACAGGGGCGATCCTCCGATCCGTCCATCTGGTCCGCCGGAGACTGTGCGTCGTTCCCATTCAAAGGGCAGCGCATCCGGTTGGAAAGCGTGCCCAACGCCATTGATCAGGCCGAAGTGGTCGCACAGAACATTATGGGAGCCGACACGGACTATGTCGCACAGCCGTGGTTCTGGTCGGATCAATATGACGTCAAACTACAGATCGCTGGCTTGAACACGGGCTACGATCACGTTGTCACCCGCAAGGGGGAGGGCACGCAGGGCTCGTTTTGGTATTTCAAAGGGGATCAATTGGTTGCGGTTGATGCGATGAACGATCCGCGCGCCTATATGGTGGCCAAGCGTTTGATCGATGCCGGGAAAACGGCTGATAAATCCGTCGTGGCGGACCCTGCGGCGGATCTGAAGCCCCTGTTGAAAGCATGAGGATCATCGCCGGTGATTTTCGTGGTCGCGCCTTGGCCTCGGTTGGGAAAGGCGACGCAAGCGCCCATCTGCGCCCGACAACGGACCGGGTGCGTGAAAGTCTGTTCAGTGTCTTGACGCACACTGGCGCTATTCCTGATGCACGTGTCTTGGACCTGTTTGCCGGAACCGGCGCGTTGGGGTTGGAGGCGCTGTCGCGTGGCGCGGCTGAGGTGACATTTGTTGATGACGGACGGGTTTCCACCGGTCTGATCAAAAAGAATATAGACCTTTGCCGCGCCTCAGATCACTGTCACCTGATGCGACGGGATGTTTTGAAGATCGGCGCCAATCCGGACGCACCCTATGATCTGATCTTTCTCGACCCGCCCTATGGCAAGGATCTGGGTCAAAAGGCACTGGATGTGGCGCTGGCGGGCGGCTGGCTCGCCAAGGACGCGCTGATTGTCTGGGAAGAAAACGCGCCCATGCAATGCCCGCCCGGGTTCAGTTTGGAGAGCAGTCGCAAATACGGCGACACCCATATAACATTGATGTGGTTCGACGGCGCCGCATAGCCCGTTACATTCCGCTGCTATCAAAGCGGTCCAATAGCCCAAAGGAAACCCGTATGCCCGTGACCCATCCCACGCCGAAATTGGTGATCTTTGATTGTGACGGAGTGCTGGTGGACAGTGAAATCACCACCAATCATGTGCTGATCGAGGATCTGGCGACCCACGGGCTGAACGTCACTATGGATCAATGTATGGATTTGTTTGTGGGCGGCACGATGAAGGGTGTCTTGGCTAAAGCGCGCGAAATGGGTGCAGATCTGGCGGATGGTTGGGTCGATCAGATCTATGCAAAAATGTACGCACGCCTCGAAGAAGGGGTCGATTTGGTGCCTGGCATTCCCGCCCTGTTGGAGCAGCTAGAGGACGCGCAGATCCCGTTTTGTGTGGCCTCCAACGGCAGCGAAGCAAAGATGAAGATCACCTTGGATCAAAACGGTCTTTGGGAGGTGTTTCACCCAAATGCGATGTTCTCGGCGCATTCGCTTGGTGTGGCCAAACCTGAACCGGGGATTTTTCTGGCGGCAGCAAGCCATTTTGACGTGCAAGCGCGCGACTGTGTGGTGATCGAAGACAGCGAAACCGGCGCTATGGCCGCCGCACGTGCAGGCATGCGCTGTCTGGGCCATGTCCCCCATGGCACGGGCGCACGGCTGGCACAGCACAACGCGGAAGTGTTTGAAGGCATGGATGAGGTTGCTGCACTTCTGAGTATTGTCTAAGCGATCAAAGAATTGTGATCTTCAAGCAACGTCTTGACGCGTTTTTGAGATTTGGAAAGCCATTTTTACACGTTCGCGTCCTTGCAATTTATACAACTCACGCGAAAAGCCTGAATTCCAACTACAGGCTGGGAAAGAAATTGAAAGTACTAGAAAAACTATGAAATTTATCAAAACACCCGGCTTGCTTTTGGTGTCCCTGCTTGCCGTTTCCGCCTGTGTTTCACCCGACGTTGTAACCAAGTCTAATATAGGTGACCGTGATCTGACATGTGAGCAAATCGCTACTCAACTGGTACAGTTAGAAGAAATTCGCGCCGAGGCAGAAAAGGGAAAAACCGCGTCTGGTAAAAACGTCGCGGCGGCAATTCTGTTTTGGCCGGCAATTATCGGCAACTACCAAAATGCGAAACAGGCTTTGGAGGCAGCAAATGAGCGCCACGAAGTTCTGGTCGAGTTAGCGCACAAGAAAAATTGTGAACTATAAAGGCCCCCCCCCCAACCTGTTCAACATCTTGATCTGTTGAGTTTGCAGGAGGGTGACCTCCTGCATTTTTTATGCGCATGTCGGGTGGAATTTACCGGCGGGCGATAGTGTGAAAATCTCAAACCCGTCGCCGGTTACACCGATTGAATGTTCAAACTGCGCGGACAGCGATTTGTCGCGGGTCACAGCGGTCCATTCGTCTGCCAGAACCTTGGTTTCCGGACGGCCTAGATTGATCATCGGTTCGATTGTAAAGAACATGCCTTCTTCCAGAACAGGTCCAGTTCCGGGGCGGCCATAATGCAGCACGTTTGGCGGTGCGTGGAACACTTGGCCCAAACCGTGGCCGCAGAAATCACGCACCACGCTCATCCGGTGGCTTTCGGCATAGACCTGAATTGCGTGGCCGATATCACCAAATGTATTGCCCGGTTTGACGGCCTCGATCCCTTTCATCAGGGAGTCGTGGGTCACCTGTATCAGACGTTCCGCCTTGCGGGGCAGTTTGCCGGCTACAAACATCCGGCTGGTGTCCCCAAACCATCCATCCAAGATCACAGTGACGTCGATATTCATAATATCGCCGTCTTTCAGCTTTTTGTCGCTTGGGATGCCGTGGCAGACCACATGGTTCACACTTATGCAGCTGGCATGCTGGTAGCCTTTGTAGCCGATCGTGGCTGAGGTCGAGCGGGACGCCTCAACCATTTCCGTGATCAGACGGTCGATTTCACCGGTGGTCTGGCCGGGGAAAACATGCGGTGCGATGTCATCAAGGATCTGCGCCGCCAGCTTGCCTGCAGCGTGCATGCCAGCAAAATCCGCGTCTTGGTAGATGCGGATGCCGTCTTTGGTGGTGCGGCCGTCTTTTGATCTCATCAAGGGCTCCAATGCTTACCTGTTGGCCCGTATTTAAGGGGTTTTCCGACGAAGGGCCAGTGCCCCTGACGCTTGCGCGTTATACAGTCAGAACGGGCTTTCCAATCTCTATACCGTCAGGCGAAATTACCGTGTCATAAACCAAATGTTGCACACCTTGGGATTTAGCCTCCGCAAAAGCCGCCGCATATGTGGGGTCTATGTCCGCAGCCAAAGTGAAACGATCACAATCGGTGCGTTGGATCAGGTACAACATGACCGCGCGGTGGCCCAATTTGACCATCTCGGCCAGCTCAATCAGATGTTTGGTGCCGCGTTTTGTCACACTGTCCGGAAACTCAGCCAATCTAGGCTGACGCGATAGGGTCACGCTTTTGACTTCGACGTAGCAGTCCGGCAACCCAGCCGCGCTGAGCAAAAAGTCGATCCGGCTGTTTTCACCGTATTTCACCTCGGGACGGACATCGGTGTAGTCGGCAAGCTCTTGCACGGCGCGGCTTTCCAATGCCGCGCGCAGGGCTCGGTTGGGCACAGAGGTATCAACCCCGGTAAAATGCCCGCCGTCATGTTCGACCAACCGCCAGCCGTATTTCAGCTTTTTCTTTGGATCATCATTGGGTTCCAGCCAGATACGCATACCCGGTTCGGCCAACCCCATCATTGAGCCCGGATTGGCGCAATGGGCGGTGATCACCTGCCCGTCCTCAAGCTGACAGTCAGCAAGAAAGCGTTTGTAGCGTTTCACAAGCGTGGCGGGGATCAGGGGCGTTGGAAAATTCATGGCCTATGCATGTCAGACAATTGCGAAAAATCAACGGCTTTGTGACATTGATCAGTTGCACGATCTGTGGGCAGGTCTATCTTGCACACATAAGGCCAACATATGGGAGATCTCGGATGACCAACCCCACTGCTGCCATGCTTGTCATTGGCGATGAAATCCTGTCTGGCCGCACGCGAGATGCCAATATGTACTATCTCGCAGGTGAATTGACCAATCACGGCATCGACCTGAAAGAGGTGCGTGTTGTCAGCGATGATGCCCAGGCGATTGTAACGGCCGTTACCGCGCTTTCGGGCAATTATGACCATGTCTTTAGCAGCGGCGGCATCGGTCCGACCCATGATGATATCACCGCCGATTGCATCGCACGGGCCTTTGGTGTGCATCTGGATGTACGTGATGATGCCCGCGCTATTCTCGCGGCGCACTACCAGGAAACCGGAAAAGAGATGAACGCCGCCCGTCTCCGCATGGCGCGGATCCCCGAAGGAGCTGCACTAATCGAAAATCCAGTTTCGGCCGCGCCGGGATTCACGATCCGCAATGTGCATGTGATGGCAGGTGTCCCTTCGGTGTTTCAGGCTATGGTTGTGGGTGTGTTGGCCACGATTGCTGGGGGCGCGCCGCTTTTGTCGCAGACGTTGCGGGTTGATCGCGGCGAAGGCGACATTGCCGAGATCCTCAGCCAGGTTGCCGATGATTTCGCGGATCTATCTATCGGTTGCTACCCTTTTCAACAAAACGGAGCCTTTGGTGCCAATGTCGTCTTGCGGGGCACCGATGGCGCGCGGATCGAAGCGGCGCTGAACGCACTGGTGGCGGGGTTGCAGATATGAGCGATGCGGTGCCTGTGGCTGAACCAGCCTTTTACGATGTCATTGATGCAACATGGCCTGCGGCGCGGGTCGAACGTTTGGGGGCTGTTACCCTGCGCGAGGGCAGGGGCGGCGGCAGCCGGGTATCCGCTGCAACCGTCGATGGTGAGTTCGAACCTGCGGATCTGGAAAACGCCATTTCAGCCATGCGGGACATGGGCCAAACCCCGTTGTTTATGATCCGGGACGGCGATGACGCCTTGGATCACTGGCTGGCTGAACAGGATTTCAAAGTTAAGGACCCGGTTTTTATTCGCACCGGCCGCACGGCGGATCTGGCCGAAGCGGTGCTTCCACGTGTGACGACCTTTACCGTTTGGCCGCCTCTGGCCATTCAAAAGGACATCTGGACCGAAGGCGGCATCAACGCACCGCGTCTTGCGATCATGAAACGGGTTGTCGCGCCGAAAACATCGATCTTTGGCCGGGTGGATGACCAACCTGCGGCCTCGGCCTTTGTTGCGACCCACGGTGAATACGCCATGCTGCACGCGTTAGAAGTGCAGTTTGAGCATCGCCGCAAGGGGTTGGCCAAATGGATGATGTATCAATCCGCCCAATGGGCGCTGCGCAACAAAGCGCATAAACTCGCGGTGCTGGTGACCCAATCCAATCTGGGGGCAAATGCGCTTTATGATCAGCTGGGTCTGAACATCGTCGGCGGCTATCACTACCGAGAACTCAGAAGCGCGTGATGATCTGACATGCTGCGAATACCAAATCGTCGAACGGCGTTAACCGGCATGATCGCCTTGTGCGCCGCGCTGTCGGCCCATGCCGGCGAACTGGAATTGCCGCTGGGCGCAAACGCCTTGGCCAATCGCGACATGCCCTTTGCGCGCTACGATATTCCCGTTGGGCCATGGCGTGATGGGGCCGTGGCCATGGAGTTGGCCGAGGGGCGCGTGCTGCGGCGAACCTGGCGGATCAACGGCGGCCAGACCACCTTGCAGGTGTTTGACCCTTTAAGATCCCAGATCGAGACGCAGGGGTATGAGGTTCTGTTTCAATGTCACGACGTGGAATGCGGCGGCTTTGATTTCCGCTTTGCCGTGGATGTGGTGCCCGCGCCCGATATGGCGGTTGATTTCGGGGACTACCTGTTTCTTTCGGCGAAATCCGCTGCGGGGGATTTTATAACGCTTCTGGTGTCGCGGTTTGGGCGCGCGAATTTCGTGCAGCTTGTCGAGATCGGCACGGGTGATGCAAATGTGATTGTCACCCCAACTGTCGCGCCGCAAGCTGAGGTCAGCCAACCGACACGGCCCCAGACGCAAGCGGACACCGACCAGGACCTGACCAGCCGTCTGATCAGTGCGGGCCATGCGGTTTTGGCTGGGTTAGAGTTCCAATCCGGCTCAACCACCTTGGCCCAAGAGCGATATGAAAGCCTGGACGCGCTGGCGACTTTTATGGAGGCACAGCCCGAGCAGCGGATCCTATTGGTGGGTCACACGGATACCGTCGGCAATCTCGCGCCCAATACCGCGCTGTCTCGTGCACGGTCCGAAGCGGTGATGCGCCAGTTGCAACAAGTCTATGGTGTGGATCGCAACCGGATGGAGGCCGCAGGCGCCGGGTATATGGCACCGCTGACCACAAACCAAGACGCGGCCGGTCGAGAGATCAACCGCCGCGTCGAAGTGGTCTTGTTACCGCCCAAATGAGGGAAGACGGTTTACCAGACCGAGGGATCTTTGTGTGCGTAGGCTTGCGCTAGGAAATCGATAAAGGCACGGACCTTGGGCTGGGTGAATTTACCCGGCGGGTAGACCGCATAGATGCCTTGGATTTCCACCGGCAGGCCAGGCATGACGTCTTCGACCAAACCTTCTGACATCGCATCCGCATACAGGTAGCTGGGCAGATACGCGATCCCAAGGCCCGAGATCGCAGCCGTCAGCAGCGATTGCCCGTCGTTTACTGACAACCAGCCGCTGGTGCGCACCTGGCGTTTTTCGCCGGACGGAGCGGTCAGACGCCAGACACTGCCGCTGGATTGGTTCGAATAATGCAACAACTTGTGATGGTTCAGATCGTCTATCTTTTGCGGACGGCCGAATTCTTCGAGATAGGCGGGTGACGCGATCATCCGTTTGGTTGTGTCCGCCAGCTTGCGGGCCCGCAGGGAGCTGTCTTCCAGCTCACCAATACGCACAGCCATGTCAAACCCTTCGGAGATCAGTTCAACATAACGGTTGTTCAGCACCATATTGACGGTGATATCCGGGAAGTCACGCAGGAAGTCCGACAGCACAGGGGACAGGTGGTTGACGCCGAAATCAGTCGCGACCGAAATCCGTAATAGGCCGGAAGGTGCGGATTGCATCGATGTCACCAACGCATCCGCTTCACCGGCATCATTTAACACACGCCGCGCGCGGTCATAATAGGCCAGACCAATTTCAGTGGGCGAAACCCGGCGGGTTGTGCGGTTCAAAAGCCGTGCACCAAGCCGCGCTTCGAGGCTGGAGACATGTTTGGAGACCGCAGATTTCGAGATGCCCATCTTCTTGGCTGCATCCGTAAAACCGCCTTGGTCTACAACATTGGCAAAGGCTTCCATTTCGGTCAGCCGATCCATATTTCCGTCTCCTAAATCATTCCTGTGCTGTGCTCAGTCTTGCAAGAAGATTGAGGCAGCTTCGCGGCGGGCGTGGGATAATTCAAGGGTTTTCGGGAAATCGTTTTCACTCTGGAAACAGGGAAACAATCGCGACTTCAACTGGTTAAGGGTGTTGCGCTTGATTGCTCCTCAATTCCCGATGACAGCTGAATACCTTTGTTTGTTGCGAGATTTGTAAGCGAACTGAGCAATTTTGCCAGTTAAAGCTGTGCCGCGAGTCGCGTGCCCTGATCAATGGCCCGTTTTGCATCCAGCTCACCGGCATAATCCGCGCCGCCAATCACATGGGGCGACGAACCTAGCGCGACCAAGGCTTGGGCCAATCCATTCTCAGAGGTTTGGCCGGCACAAAGAACGACGGTGTCTGCTTCCAAGAGCTCGGGCGATTGTTCGCGGATTTGCACAATTAAGCCCGCCTCGGTGATCTCGCGATACTGCGCACCTTGTACAAAACGGACGCCTTGCCGTCGCAATTTGGTGCGGTGGATCCAACCGGTTGATTTGCCCAGCCCACGCCCCAGCGGTTCCGCCTTGCGCTGCGTTAGGGTGATCTGGCGCGCAGGTATCGGCGGTTTAGGCCCCTCAGGCAAAAGGCCAGAGCGATGTTGCGTCGGATCTCCGATGCCCCATTCCGTGCGCCACTCTTGCGGGTCTGGCCCTGACGCGGGGCAGGTGTGTTCACTGGGATGCAAAAGGTACTCTGCTACGTCAAACCCGATACCACCGGCCCCAATGATCACAACGCGGTCCCCCACGGCTGCCTTGTTGCGCAGGACATCAATGTACGAGAGCACATGCGGCAGGTCCTGTCCGGGGATCTCAGGATCGCGTGGAGTTACACCGGTCGCCACAACGACCTCATCATATTGGGACATCAGTTGAACGTCGGCGCGTGTGTTCAGATGCACCGTGATCGGCAAAGAGGCGATACGTGCCTGAAACCAATCCACAAGGCCATGGAACTCTTCTTTCCCCGGAACCTGACGCGCCATGTTGAGCTGCCCACCGATGGTGCGCATCTGTTCAAACAGGGTGACGTGATGCCCGCGTTCCGCAGCCGAAATCGCAGTGGCCAGACCAGCCGGGCCGGCCCCAACGACCGCAATGGATTTGGGCGTGGCCGTGGGGGTGACCAGCAGTTCGGTTTCGTGACAGGCCCGTGGGTTCACCAGACATGAGGTGAGCTTCCCGCCAAACGTATGATCCAGACAGGCCTGATTGCAGGCAATACAAGGCGTGATCATCTTAGCCGCGCCACTGGCGGCTTTGGCCACAAAATCCGGGTCCGCCAGCATCGGGCGCGCCATCGACACCATATCTGCCGCGCCATCGGCCAGCACTTGTTCGGCCACTTGGGGCGTGTTGATCCGGTTTGAGGTGATCAGCGGGATCGAAACCTTGCCCATCAGTTTCTGGGTCACCCAGGCAAACGCGGCGCGCGGGACAGAGGTAGCAATTGTCGGAATGCGCGCCTCATGCCAACCGATGCCGGTATTGATCAGCGTTGCACCTGCGTCTTCGACGGCTTGGGCAAGGTGCACGACCTCTTCAAAGCTGGAACCATTTGGGATCAGGTCGATCATCGACAGGCGATAGATCAGAATGAACTCGGCCCCCACAGCTGCGCGCACACGGCGCACCACCTCGACCGGCAGGCGCATCCGGTTTGTGTAACTCCCACCCCATCGGTCGTCGCGTTTGTTGGTATGGGTGACCAGGAATTGGTTCAGGAAATACCCCTCGGACCCCATGATTTCGACACCGTCATAACCGGCATCCTGCGCCAGTCTTGCGGCCTGAACGATATCGCGGATCTGTTTTTCGATCCCAACCTCATCTAGCGCGGTCGGGGCATGGGGTGAGATCGGTGATTTGATTGCACTGGGTGCCACGCAATCGGGGCCATAGGCATTGCGCCCGGCATGCAGGATCTGCATCGCGATTTTGCTGCCTTGGTCGTGAACGCGTGCAGTGACTACCCGGTGGTGTGCAACATCGCTGGCGCTTTCCATTCGCGTTGCATCTGGAAACACGGCCCCCTCCGGGTTCGGCCCAATGCCGCCGGTGACCATCAAGGCGACGCCGCCTTTGGCACGGGCCGCATAGAACTCTGCCACACGGTTCCAGTCGCCGGTTTCTTCAAGACCTGTGTGCATCGACCCCATCAACACGCGGTTTTTCAACGTGGTGAACCCCAGATCCAACGGGGCAAGCAGATTGGGGTAGCTGGTCATTCTGGCGTCCTCAACTTTGTCCGCTCACACTATTCGCAGCCCCCAAGCGCTTGTCATGATCCAACGCCGCGTCACCCTCTTGCGTGTCGTCGCGGCACCGGCTCTAACTGCACTAGAAATGTGAGGGCTTTGACTATGACACCTGAAGAAATCGAACAGCTGCCCTATCGGCCGAATGTGGGCGTGATGCTGATCAATGCCGCCGGTGCGGTATTTGTGGGCCAACGTATGGATCGGCATAAGGATGCCTGGCAGATGCCGCAAGGCGGGATTGACGCAGGTGAATGTCCAAAAACGGCAGCACTGCGTGAATTGGAAGAAGAAACCGGTGTTCTACCGGAACTTGTTGAAATCATCGCTGAAAGCGACGGTTGGTTGCCTTATGATCTGCCACATGACGTGGTGCCGCAGTTCTGGGGGGGCAAGTATCGCGGTCAGGAGCAGAAATGGTATCTGATGCGCTTTCTTGGGCAGGACACACAAGTGAACATCGCGACCGAACACCCGGAATTTGGCGCCTGGAAGTGGCTGCCGGTCGATCAGTTGGTGGACAATATTGTGCCCTTCAAACGCGAAGTCTATGAACGCGTCTTGGCCGAGTTTAAGGCGCATCTGTGATGGCGGGCCGGATTTTGCGCACACTGGCGGGGCTGGGCGTTGTTCTGACCTTCGCCGCCTCTAGCGCGCATGCGCTCAGCTGCGTGCCATCTGGGATCACCGACAGTTACCTGCATGCGGCAGCGTCGGATGCGGAGTTCAATGTTCTAAAAGGACGCCTGACCTTCAATCAACGCAAGCTGGATCGCCGGTTGGAAACTATTGTGCGCAGCAATAGCGGTGGAACGGTTGAGATCACGGCGCAGCTGCAAGGCGCCGCGCTTGGGGCGGTTGGGTTCACCATTCGGGCCAATGTTCAGGCGACGTTGCACTTGACCTGTCTGGGGCCTTGGTGTCCCCGCGCGACAACGGATCGTGACGTGATCTTATTTGCTGAAAAAGTGGATGGTGGATTGCGTGTCCGCCTTGATGCCTGTTCAGGCGACCTACACGCGTTAACGCCCGAAAGTGAACAAGACGTCCTGACCTGCCACCAGGGCGGCGTTTGCATTCCACGGGCTGAGCAAGTCTTTCGATAACCGTCCAGACAGAAAAACCTCCCACATGACGGGAGGCTTTTTGCGTTGAGATACAGAATTTGGCTTAGAGCAAGCCAGCAGCCGTCAGCAGATCGCGGACATCCGATTGTGGACGTGGGCCGATGTGACGGATGACTTCGCCGGCGCAGATGCAGCCGATGCGGGCACATGTTTCCAGATCGCGCCCGGTCGCCAGACCATAAAGGAAACCAGCCGCAAATTGATCGCCCGCACCTGTGGCGTCGATCGGGGTGATTTTTTCGACCGGCACATCGATCTTGGTCCCGTCGCTCAGAACCGTTGCACCGTCGCCGGACCGGGTGCAGACCACCAAGGGGCAGATTGCAGCGGCTTTGGCCAGAGCCGCGTCCAGATCGTCGGTTTCAAACAGCGACTTGATCTCAGCCTCATTGCCGATGACATAGTCCAGATCATGTTCGATCAGCGACAGGAAATCGGCGCGGTGACGTTCCACACAGAACGGATCTGAGATCGCGATGCCTGCTTTACCACCACCAGCTTTGGCGGCGCGTGCCGCCTCGCGGAAGGCGGATTTGCCTTTGTCTTTGTCAAACAGATAGCCTTCGAGGAAGACGATCTTGGCGCTTTCGGCAACACCGGCGGGCACGTCGTCTGAGCTGACCTCGGACGAGATACCAAGATAGGTGTTCATCGACCGTTCCCCATCGGGGGACACAAAGATCATCGAGCGTGAGGTGGGCAGTTCGCCACCGGCAACGGGCGGGTTCACAAAATCAACGCCATCGTCCTGCATGGCTTGGGCGTAGAATTTGCCCAATGCATCGTCATGCACGCGGCCGATGAACGCAGCCTCAAGCCCCAGCGCGCCGGCACCGGCAATTGTATTGGCAACCGAGCCACCCGGCGTTTGCACGCGGTCGTTCATCGCCGCATAGAGCACCTCGCCGCGATCACGTTCGATCAGCTGCATGATGCCTTTTTCGATGCCCATATGCTCCAGAAAACTGTCGTCACATTGGCTGATAACGTCCACAACGGCGTTGCCGATGCCAACAAGTTGGTAGGTTTTCATAGGGTCTTGTCCTCGAATTGACAGAGATCACGGATTATACAGGTGCCGCACAAAGGTTTGCGGGCTTTGCAATGGTATCGCCCATGTAAGATTAACCAATGGTGTGCATGTAGTTGGAAATCGGCGGGGATGTGGTCCTCCACCGCGCGTTCCACCGCATCCACGTCCTTGCCCGGCGCAATGCCAGAGCGATTGCCGACCCGGAAGATATGCGTATCCACCGCCTGTGCAGGCTGGCGCCACCACATGTTAAGCACCACGTTGGCGGTTTTGCGACCAACGCCGGGCAGGGACTGCAGCGCGGCTCGCGAATTGGGGACTTCGCCACCGTAGTCATCCACCAGCATCCGCGACAGTTTGATCACGTTCTTGGCCTTGTTGCGATAGAGGCCGATGGTTTTGATATGTTCGATCACGCCTTCTTCGCCAAGATCCAGCATCTTTTGCGGCGTGTCGGCGATTTTGAACAGCTCTTTGGTGGCTTTGTTCACGCCCGCATCCGTGGCCTGCGCAGACAGCGCGACAGCGACCACAAGGGTGTAGACATTCACGTGATCCAATTCACCTTTCGGTTCAGGCTCTGCGTCCTGGAACCGGGTGAAAATCTCGCGCAGGGTGTGATAATCAAGTTGCTTGGCCATTGCGGCCTTTAATGGCCTGTTGGATGGTCTGAGGCAACGGCAAAGAGGGGGTTTGCGCCTCTTTGCGCGCGCCTGTGTTCTTATCGCAGGTTTCGGGTCGCGTTGAGCCCGGGACTGGGTAAGACTTAGGCATGAAGGAGAGCGGCGATGGATATGACAAGCGGACAGATGCAGGATGTTTCCGAGCCCGAGCAGGCCTATCATTATGGTGTGATCCGCCGCGCGATGGAAGCCATTGATCAATGCGATGACAGCCTGCTGCTCGAAAACCTGGCGTCTCAAATGGGGATGAGCCCCTCGCATTTCCAACGGGTATTCTCCAGCTGGGTTGGCGTGTCGCCGAAGCGTTATCAGCAATATCTGCGGCTCGGGCACGCCAAATCGCTGCTAAAGGACCGGTTCACCACGCTGGAGACGGCGCATGCGGTGGGTCTGACCGGGTCGGGGCGGCTGCATGATCTGTTTCTGCGGTGGGAGGCGATGAGCCCCGGTGATTACGCTCGTCGTGGTTCGGGATTGCAGATCTATTGGGGATGGTTCGACAGCCCCTTTGGGCTGACGCTGGCAATGGGAACGGATCGGGGATTGTGCGGTCTGGCCTTTGCGGCGGAAACCGGGGCAGAGCCTGCAATGGCGGATATGCGGGCGCGTTGGCCCAAGGCTGAGTTCATCGAAGACCCGATGCAATTGCGCCCCTGGGTCGACGGCGCATTTGCGCAAAATGGCGAAACACAGCTTTACCTGATTGGCGCGCCCTTGCAGATCAAGGTTTGGGAAGCCTTGCTGCGTATCCCGTCGGGCCATGTCACCACATACTCAGAACTTGCCATCGCGGCAGGCGCGCCAAAGGCCGTGCGCGCGGTTGGAACGGCCGTAGGGCGCAACCCGATCAGCTGGCTCATTCCCTGCCACCGCGCCTTGCGCAAATCCGGTGCCTTGGGCGGGTATCATTGGGGATTACCGGTCAAGCGCGCGATGCTGGCCTATGAGGCCGCCAGAACGGAAGAGACCACGACTTAAGGGCCAAAAGGGTCTGATATGGCGGAAAATCGCCGAGAATTTCCCCCGTTCTCTTGAGCCTTTGCTGTGCCGGCATGATATAAAGCCGGAAACAATAATTGTGGCGCCCCGGGGATTGGGGCGCTCAGAGCAGCAAAGGACGTAACATGAACCGCTCGAAATTGATTGTCACCTTGAGCCTTGTGGGTGTGGTGGGGCTGTCCGCCTGCACCGATCCGGTGACTTTCCAGAATGAGAATGGCGAAGCGAACAAGACTCAACGTGGGGCCATTATCGGCGGTCTGGTCGCCGCAACCGTTGGCGGGCTGGCCGCGAATGACAACAAGCTGGAAACGGCAGTTCTGTCCGGTGCTGCAGGTGCTTTGGTTGGTGGTGTCATTGGTCATGAGCTGGACAAGCAGGAAGCCGAACTGCGCCAGACCCTGTCCAACGACATCTCGATCGTGAACACTGGCGATCGTTTGATCGTGTCGCTGCCCAATGATCTGACCTTTGCAACCGACAGCGCGCAGGTCTCAACGGCTGTGCGCGGTGACTTGTTGAAGGTTGCCGATAGCCTCGTGCGCTATCCCAACAGCTCGGTCCAGGTGATCGGTCATACCGACAGCGACGGTGAAGCATATTATAACCAAGGCCTGTCAGAGCGCCGCGCCAATGCGGTTGCCGATCTAATCCAGGCTGGCGGCGTGCCCTATAACCGGATCATCACCGTTGGTCGCGGCGAAGAACAGCCTGTGGCCAGCAACCTGACCCCAGATGGCAAACAGCGTAACCGCCGGGTTGAGATTGTGGTGATCCCAAACGCGACCTAATCGCGTCATCTACCTAGAGCGTTTGACATGGGCCGCCTGCATATGCCGGGCGGCCTTTTGCGGTTCGACAGTGCACACTCGCTGCGCGTGTTAGTGCCTTACGTGCGAAAATTTCGGTGCTATGTTCATCGTAACAGTGACCCAATGAGTGAGTGTAACGATGACACAACCGACATTGCTTTTGATTTCCGGCGCTTTGCGCAAAACCTCTACCAACACCGCATTGCTACGGGAGGCCGCGCGCCTTTTTGGAACGGCCAATGTGGTCGAGGCCGATCTGAACCTGCCACTGTATGATGGCGATCTGGAGACGGCTGATGGCATTCCTGCCGCGGTTCAGGCCCTCGCAGATCACATCGCCGCCGCTGATGCCGTGGTCGTGTCGACCCCTGAATACAACAAAGCACCCTCTGGCGTGCTGAAAAACGCGCTCGACTGGGTCAGTCGTACCGAAGGAGCGCCCTGGGCCGACAAACCGGTGGCTGTGTTGTCGGCTGCTGCGGGACGTGCGGGTGGTGAACTGGCTCAGTCAATCCTGCGTGGTTTTCTGCAACCGTTTGCGCCCCGCCTGATCACGGGCCCCGCGTTGCATCTGGCGGCCTCCTACGAAGCGTTTGATGAGGCCGGGCAGTTAAAAAGCGAACGTTACGCGGCCACTCTGAGCGAACTGATGGCCAAACTGCGCGCTGAGGCAACGGCGTAGACCCCACCAAAACCCGCCAAAGCGCGGGCGTTGCTGCAGATGTTACAGGTTGTCTTCGACCCTAAAGCCCGCAGGGATGGTATCGATCCCCTCAAGGATCAGGTCCGCCATGACGGCGGCCACCTTGGGGGCCATGCCAAAGCCGATCTTGAAGCCGCCGTTGGCGATGAAATGTCCGGTCCGGTTCGGCCAGGGGCCAATCATCGGAGCACGGGATTTGGCACGCGGCCGCACGCCGGCCCAGCGTTCCAGAACGCGCGCCTGCGCCAGTTGCGGCATCGCCTGGATCGCGCGGGCGTGGACCTCATCCAGTTGCGCGTCCGTGTCGTTGGGGGTGTCAAATGTCCGTTCGCTGGTGGAACCGATGGCCGTGGTGCCATTGGCATGCGGGATGACATGCAGACTATCGGCAAAAAGCTGCGGCTTGTCCCGCGCGTCAAAATCCAGCAGCAGTGACTGCCCCTTCACACCGTTCCCAACAGGTTTTCCCAAGTGTTCTGAGAGGGACAGCAACCCGTGATAGCCCGTTGCATGAACCACGCGGCCCATATCATCGCCGGTGGACTGAACTTCACATCCTTGGGCCTTGAGGGCGGCGACCAGGGCGCCGCAGGCCTGGCGTGGAAACATGCGCCCGCTCAATGTGTCATGGATCAGAAAACCGGTTGCGCTGGGCGGTGCCCAGTTGCCGACATCCGCAGCGGGAATAACCTGCCAGATCGCGTTGTCTTGCCACAAGTCCTTGGCGCTGTTGCTGCGCGCCTGCGCCAAGGCCAATGCGCGGTCGTCCTGGATCGGTTGCAAACGGCCCGTGCGCCCATATCCGGCAGAGGTGCCGCCGGCCTGTTCAACCTCCTGCCAAAAACCTTGCGCCATCAGCAGGCTCTCCAGTTGGAAGGCTTTCTTGGGATTCCAATTCTCGGGCACATGGGGGGCGAGGGCGCCGACAAGGCCGCCGCTTGATCCGGCGCCTGCACCGAAAGGGTCAATAACACGCACCTTTGCGCCGCGCTGGACACAGGCCCAGGCGATGGACAGGCCAAAGATGCCCGCTCCGCGCACCGTCACTTCTGCCATTGCCATTTTTGATCCCTTTCGCCAGTGTCAAGCCGTTGTGCCAAGCGCCATTTTAGGGACTTTTCCATGTCAGACCAGCCGTTGAAACAGCCAAAAGCACATCTCAGCTGGCGTGAGGATGTTATCCCGGTCTCAGAGCAGTTTGATGATCCCTATTTCTCTATCCACAATGGTTTGGCCGAAACCGAACATGTTTTTCTGGGTGGAAACGATCTTCCCGCGCGGTTTTGTGACGGGTTTCACATCGCCGAACTGGGCTTTGGAACCGGGTTGAACATGTTGGCGGCTTGGAAAGCCTGGGAAGAGGCAGGGCAGTCCACGCCGTTCACCTTCACCAGTTTTGAAGCCTTCCCAATGGATGTGACCGAGATGGCGCGCGCGCTTGAGGCCTTTCCCGAAGTCTCCCCCTGGGCTGAGCGGTTTCTTGCAAAGTGGCAGGGCGGCGGTGTTCTGGAGCTGGACAGCCTGCACCTCAACGTTGTGATCGGAGATGCCCGCGCGACATTGCCGGCCTGGTCCCATCACGCGGATGCTTGGTTTCTGGACGGATTTTCGCCAGCCAAGAACCCCGAATTATGGGGCGAGGATCTTTTGCTGGCGGTGGCCGACCATACAGTTGATGGTGGTACGGCTGCGACCTATACCGCAGCAGGGTTTGTGCGCCGGGGGCTGGAAAATGCTGGATTTTCTGTTGAACGCATGCCGGGGTATGGGCGCAAACGTCATATGACGCGCGCCACCAAAGAAGCAAAATGAGACGAAACGATACGCGCCGCGGTATTATCCTGATGGTTGCCGCCACGGCGATCTTTGCCATGCAAGATGGTATTTCGCGCCATCTGGCGTCCGGGTACAACGTCTGGATGGTGGTGACGATCCGCTATTGGTTCCTGGCGCTGTTTGTTGTTGCCCTGGCTGCGCGAAAGCCCGGTGGCTTGCGCGAGACCATACGCAGCGGGCGTCCGGTGCTGCAGGTTTTGCGTGGGTTTCTGCTTGCGGGGCAGATCTGTGTCATCGTGACCTCGTTTACCCTGCTTGGTCTGGTAGAGACGCATGCGGTGTTTGCCTGCTATCCTTTGCTTGTCGCAGCACTCTCGGGGCCGATCTTGGGCGAAAACGTAGGATGGCGCCGATGGGCCGCGATCGCGATCGGATTTGTCGGCATTCTGGTCATCTTGCAACCCGGTTTTAGTGTGTTTGATCCGGCTGCACTGGTGGCTTTGCTCGCAGCGGCGATGTTCGCGGTCTACGGTCTGCTCACTCGGTATGTCGCGCGCATCGACACTCCGGATACATCGTTTTTCTATGTTGGTACTGTTGGCGTGGTGTTGATGACACCGCTTGGACTGGCCAATTGGGAGGTCATGACACTGCCAGACTATGGCTGGATGGCCGTGCTGACCGTGATTGGCGCACTGGGGCATTGGTGCCTGATCAAATGTTACGAGGCCGCTGAGGTCAGCGCAGTGCAGCCCTTTGCCTATCTCCAGCTGGTTTGGGTTTCATTTATCGGCGTGTTTGTCTTTGCCGAAACCATGAGCACGAATGTGATACTGGGCGCCTGTGTCGTAGTCACGGCGGGATTGTTCACCCTATGGCGTGAACGCATGAAGCGTTGATCCGGCCAATTCCTGCGAAAAAGGCTGCGGCAGCGTAGCTTTACCAAGGCGGGCGCGATAAACAGGCAAGCTTTCGGTGACCCGCATCACATAATTGCGGGTCTCGTTAAACGGGATATGTTCAATCCAGTCGATGATATCGGGCGTCCCATCGCGTGGATCGCCGTAACGTTCCATCCATCCTTTGGGGCGGTGGGGGCCCGCGTTATAGCCCGCCGCCATCATCACGACATTGCCGTTGAATTCATCCGCAAGCCCCGCCAGATACTGCGCGCCAAGCTGTGCGTTATATTGCCAGTCCTGGGTCAGCCGACCGGTCCGATGGCTGTCTGAAATCCCAAGCTCACCCGCCACCAGCTGCGCGGTTGCAGGCATCAGCTGCATAAGACCACGCGCCCCGGCATGGCTAACAACGCTAGGATCAAATTCGCTCTCACGCCGTGAAATCGCCAATGTCATTTCTTCGGCCATCGGCAGTTTGCGACCAGCCACGGGGTGCAGCGGGAAATAGGCGTTCTTCAGCTCAACCCCGTCGCGCGCCGCCCGTTTTGAGATCATGACCGCCAGATGGGGTTCGTTCAGATCCACCGCGATTTGCCCAACCAGAGCCGCCTGATCCGCCGGAAGGCCTTCCACCAAATGGGTCAGGAAGCGCTCTGCAAGGGTCAGCTCTCCGGCCTCCAACAGCGCTAGTCCGGCCTGCGCGACGGAGCTTTGCAGGAACGCAGCCTCTCGCCAATTTCCAGTCACGCTGGGGTTGGCCAGGCCGGGATCAAAGGGACGCCCCAGTGCTTCGGCCGCAAGGAGGCCGTAAAACGACGTCTGATATTGCGCGGCTTGGTCCATCGCCACATGGGCTTTTTCAACCTCGTCCAAGGCGCCATAGGCCAGACCCAGCCAATACCCGCCGCGCCCAATCGAAATGGGCGTCTCAACCGCCTTTAGAAAGCGGTCAAAGTGAAAAACGGCAAGCTCTGGGTCGCGTAGAAACCGCAGGGCAACATAGCCCGCGATCCATTCGCAATCGACATAGCCATAGCCATCCGCAGGCGTGCTGAAATGGAAGGCCGCCAGTTGATAGGCTTTCTCATAATTTCCATCCCGCATTTCCTGACGAGCAAAGTCACGGCGGCGGCGCAACCATTTCGCTGGCTGGCCCAAAGCCTTGGCACTGGTGCTTTGGCTCATCATGAGGGCAATTGCGTCGGCCTGTCGGCGTTTCCCGTCGCGCCAGGCAAACCGGTCATAGGCCAGGCCACTGGCGGATTGCAGGCGTGCGGGGATCGCTTCGATCTTACCATCTACGCCCGGTGCGACCTCTTGCAAGGCGATCCGCGCCTCAGCCAGCGCGCGCTGCGCCGTGGTCAATAGCGGCAGCATCCGTCCGGCGCTTTGCGCATGATTATCCCACAACAGATAATCGGTGCGATCCGCGTGATGGTCGCGCAAAAGGGAGCCGTGGCGGGATAGGAAAGCCTGATGTGCCACCTCGGGCATTGCCATGGTGCGCCAGGCTTGGATGATCTGGGCGCGGCCGTCTGTGCGCCGTCCATTTGCAATCAGCGCCTCACCATAGGCCAGTGCGCCGATGCCGGTCTGCGGGGCGGCCTGTTCAAAAAACCGTAGGATTGACTGCGGATCGGACCGCGCAATCGTGGCCTCACTGCGGCGTCGCAACAACGAAAGCCCCGGCCAATCCGCGCGTTTGTCCAAAAAGGTCAGTACATCCCGCGCGGACCCTTCACCTGCCCGCAGACGGTGCCACTCCACCAAGTCTTGCGCGATCACATCGCGACGACCGGCTTCGCGCCGCGCCGTGTCCCAATCCTGCGACTGGGCGGCCTGCATGGCGTCTGCCAAACCTCGGGTCAGGCCTGCCTGCGGCAAGATTAAACCAAAAGAGACCGCAGAAATAAGGGCGATCCGGCGGAGTGTGTGTGTCTTCACTTGCATTTTCCAGCGACTCGGGGATAGAGCCTGTGACGATAGTTCGTAGCCCGGCGGTATCAAATCAAATCCGCGGGACCACGCACCGTCAGGACTGATCCAGGGCGATTTCTCGCCTACGTTAAAAGCAAGACACTCACAAGTAAGGGAGCGTGCACCATGTTCAAAGGCTCAATGCCAGCCCTCGTCACCCCGTTTCGCAACGGTGAATTGGATTTGGACGCGCTCAAACACTTGGTCGAATGGCAGATCGGTGAAGGATCCACCGGGCTTGTTCCCGTGGGCACCACCGGTGAAAGCCCGACCTTGAGCCATGAAGAACACGAAACCGTGGTGGCCGAAGTTGTCAAAGCAGCCGCAGGCCGGGTGCCTGTTATCGCGGGCGCGGGATCCAACAATACGGTCGAAGCGATCCGTTTTGTGGAATTCGCATCTAAAGTCGGCGCCGACGCGGCCTTGGTTGTCACCCCCTATTATAACAAGCCGACACAACGCGGCATGATTGCGCATTTCACTGCGCTGCATGACTGTGCGGATGTGCCTATCATCATCTACAACATTCCGGGCCGCTCCATCATCGATATGATGCCTGCGACTATGGGCGAATTGGCAAAGCTGCCGCGTATCGTCGGGGTCAAGGATGCAACCGGCGATATCGCCCGTGTGAGCCAGCAACGCGCGTCTTGTGGCGCTGACTTTGTGCAGCTGTCCGGCGAAGACGCCACCGCACTTGGGTTCAATGCGCATGGCGGTGTGGGCTGCATCTCGGTCACGGCGAACGTGGCCCCCAAGCTCTGCGCCGCGTTCCAGGCTGCGACGTTGGCCGGAGACTATAAAACCGCGCTGGAGTATCAGGACCGTCTAATGCCGCTGCACGAGGCGATCTTTATCGAGCCGGGCCTTGTGGGTGCGAAATATGCGCTGTCCAAATTGGGGCTGTGTTCTGAGGAAGTCCGCTCGCCTTTGACCGGGCTTGAGGACAGCACCAAAGCGGCCATCGACGCTGCCATGGCGCACGCAGATCTCGTCTAACCCTGTTTAGACATCCACGGTTACATCATCACGCCAGCCCCTTTGGGCTGGCTTTTGTTTTGGGCGCTCACATCAAGCCTTTTAGATGGGCGGTTTTTTCAGGGTTGCGTAGCACATAAATCTTGCGGATTTGGTCGCCGTCGAGTTCCACCAAAGTGGCCTGCAAGATACCATCTGCCTCGTAACTCAGAACAGCCGGACACCTGTTTAAGGTGCAGAATTTCCAGAGCTTGGGCACTTGGTGCCCGGTTTTTGCAGCCAGCCCAAGGCAGAGACGCCGCACTTTTTCGCGCCCTATGATAGGGTTCAGCGCGGCCGAAGCCTTGCCACCGCCATCTGACACCAGGACCGCGTCCTCTGTCAGGAGCTGGGTCAAGGCCTGTGTATCGCCCGTCTTGGCCGCTACAAAAAACGCCTGCATCAGCGTCTCACCCTTTTCAGCGTTTACTTTATTGCGGCTGGCATCGGTCCCGATGTGGCGACGTGCGCGCGTCACAAGCTGGCGACAGGTCGCAGTGGGGCGATCCAACGTGTGGGACAGGTCGTTGTAATCCAAATCAAAAATGTCATGTAGCAAATAAGCCGCGCGTTCCAGCGGGCTCAACCGTTCCAATGTGCACAGGACCGCATAGGACACATCCTGCGGCGCGATGGGATCCTCCAAAATGATCGGTTCGGGCAGCCATTCTCCTGGATAGACTTCCCTCCGGTGACGGGCAGATTTTAAATGGTCAAGACACAGGCGAACCGCAGTTTTTTGCAGGAACGCGGCACTGTTCACAACCCTGCCCGTCGAGGACTGCTGCCACCGCAAATAGGCCTCTTGCACAATGTCGTCCGCGTCGCTGGCACTGCCCAGCATACGATAAGCGACCGCGAATACCCGCGGTCGCGCTTCCATAAAGGAGGCTAGTGGATCTGTGGTCGTGCTTTGGCTCACGCAGTCTCCATCTCTTGGGAGACAGGGTGCGGGGTTTGAAAGCCAATTGCAATCCGGTTCCAGCTGTTTATGGCACTAATCAACAGTGTCAGAGCAACTTGCTCACGTGGGGAGAAGTGAAGCGCTACGGTTGCGTAGTCTGCGTCGGGTGCGCCCTGGGTAGAGACATGGGTCAATGCTTCGGTCCAGGCAAGTGCTGCGCGTTCGCGATCATTGTACAAAGAGGATTCGCGCCATGCATTCAGCAAATGCATCCGGTCCTCAGTCTCACCATGCGCGCGTGCGTCATGGGTGTGCATGTGAATGCAGAATGCGCAGCCGTTTATCTGTGACGCGCGCAGCTTGACCAATTCGATCAGGCTGTATTCCAAGCCGCTGTCTTTCAACAGTTCTTCTTGTTGGATCATGGGCTGAAGCAGGTCAGGGGCGATTGCAAAGTGATTGATGCGTTGCGACATGTCGTCTTCCTATTTGTTGTCCAAAAAAGAAGACGAGACAGCCCATGAGTTTGTGACATGCGTGCGCGGTTTTTTTGTCTTAAAGGCGCGGTTTATGGTTCGAAAGCCTGCAGCGCTTGTGCCAACAGCGCGAGGCCTGGGTCAATCTGTTGCGCCTCGATTGAGGAATAGCCGATGCGGTAGTAATTGTGGTGGCGGTTTTGTTGCGCAAAAAACGGCGCTCCGGGTTCGACCAACACGCTTTGATGTCGCAAACCCGCTGCGACTTGCGCCATATCCACGCCGTCCGGCGCACGCATCCACAGCGCGGACCCCCCGTAAAGCCCGCCGCCAGCAACATTCAACCCATATTTCTGGATCGCCGCGTCCAAACACATGCGCCGGTCATGCAGCACTTTGGAGATCCGTCGGATCTGCGCGTCGTAGTGGCCGAGCGACAGGAAATAGGCAACGGTGCGCTGGATGTGGCCGGGGGGGTGGCGCAGCACACTGGCACGCAGGGCGCGGGCCTGCCGGATAAAGGTTTCGGGCCCAACCAGATAGCCAAGCCGCAGCCCCGGAAAGAGAGATTTGGAGAACGAGCCGACATAGATCACGCGGTCATCCGTATCCAGTGACTTCAACGCGGGCGCTGGCGCTTTGAGGAACGACATTTCGAACTCGTAGTCGTCTTCCACCACCACCGCATCGATTTTGCGGGCATGATCCAACAGCGCTTTGCGCCGGGATTGCGGCATGTTCACGGTTGTCGGGCTATGGTGGCTGGGGGTGACAAAAATCACATCCGTGTCGTCCGCGATCTGGTCCGGCGGCATGCCGTCGTTGTCTACGGGGACCAAATCCATGTGACAGCCTGTGTCCACCAATTGATCGCGTAGGGTGTAATATGTTGGGTCTTCCAACGCGGCTTTGCGGTCTGGTGCCAGCAAGATCTGGGCCGTCAACCAAAGCGCGTTTTGCGCCCCCATGGTGATCAGGATTTCTTCCGGTCGGGCCACAACGCCGCGCCGTGGCAGCGAATGGCGCGCGATATATTCCACCAAAAGCGGGTCGTCCTGGTCATATTGATCATTGGCCAAGGCGGTAAAGTCGCGCGCTCCCAACGCACGCAGGGCGCATTGACGCCAATTGGTGTGATCAAACAGGGACGGGTCGGCCTGACCATAGATGAACGTATAGCGATAATCGCGCCAATCCTTGGGACGGCGCGGCGTGTCGCCGCCTGTGAATGCACGTGCAATCGCCGCGTCCCAGTCTTTGGTTGTTGTTGACCGCTGGCGCGGCTTGTAGCTTGGCGGGATCGGCGCGTTTTCAGATACATAGTAGCCAGAGCGCCCGCGTGACATCAGGTAATCATTCGCGACAAGCTCGGTGAAAGCCAGGGTGATGGTAATTCGGCTGACCCCCAAATGGGTGGCAAGTTTGCGAGAGGACGGCAGTTTCTCTCCACGGCGAAACCGGCCTGACAGAATACCTTCTGCGATCATCTCTTGCACCTGTACCTGCAGGGTGCCCGGCGCATCCGGTTTTAGGAAGAAAGTGTCGACGGCAATGGCCATTAGGGAGTCCATTTCGAACAATGAAGACAGCGTATTTTGGACCTATATCAGAAATTTTTGGCTATAGGGGTCGGATCCATCGCGTATTCAAACAATCTGCCGGGTTGACTACCTCCAATAAAACTATAAAACTAGTTATATAGAATCAACGGAGATGCACGTATGGAATGGGAAGAAGCCGCGCAGGGGTTCTCCGCGATGGGGTCCGAGGCCCGATTGCAGGTGCTCCGTGCGCTAATCCGCGCCGGGGATGCAGGGCTGACAATGGGCGACCTGCAAGAACGGACCGGCATCGCGCCGTCAACCTTGGCCCATCACATGAAGTTTTTGGCGGGCGCAGGTGTGGTCGCACAAGAAAAGCAGGGGCGCAGCACGATAAACCGCGCCTGTTTCGACAAATTGGAAGCGCTTGCGGGTTTTATCCTCAGCGAATGCTGTGCTGACCAGGTCAGCTTATCAAAATGCGAAAACGAGGTTGAGACATGACCGATCTAACACAAGGCGTGGGCCTTCCCCGCCCTCAATGGAAATGGCTGTCCACGCCCTGGACCATCAGCATCAGCTTGTTGGTCGCTGTGGCTGTCATCGACATTGGGCAATTCGGTTCCGTGGCGGCCTTTGCTGGCAATGCACTGCTGCACACGTTGCAATATGTGGTCTTTGCGGTGCTTTTGTTGGCGTTCCTCAAGGCAACAGGGGCCGAGGTCATGGTGGCCCGTGCCTTTGAAGGGCGCGAGACGCGGATGATTTTCTTGGCGGCGATGTTTGGCGGGCTGGCCCCGTTTTGCTCCTGCGAGGTGATCCCCTTTATTGCCGGGCTCTTGGCGCTTGGCGCGCCTTTGTCAGCGGTCATGGCGTTTTGGCTGTCTTCGCCGCTGATTGACCCGCCGACGCTGTTGATTACGGCGGCAGCTTTGGGCTGGCCCTTTGCCGTGGGCAAGGCTTTGGCGGCCGTGGGGATTGGGCTGTTTGGTGGCTTTGCGATCAAAGCAGCGCGCAGCTGGGGCGTGTTCGCCAACCCGTTGAAACAACAGCCATCAACTGGATGTTCGAGCTGTGGTACGCCGAAAATGGACGCCAAACCGGTTTGGAAATTCTGGACCGAAACCACGCGTGTTGAAACCTTCCGCAAGGAAGCCTTCACCAACGGGATCTTCCTGCTGAAATGGCTCGCGCTGGCCTATGTGCTGGAAGCGTTGCTGGTGCACTACGTCAAGGCCGAGACGATCGCCGGGCTGGTTGGCGGTGAAGGTGTGGTTCCCATCGCGATTGCAGCACTTGTGGGCATGCCCGCCTACCTCAACTCTTATGTCGCTCCGCCGCTTTTGGCCGGGCTGATGACCCAAGGGATGAGCGCGGGCAGCGCCATGGCCTTTATGGTGGCAGGCGCCGTGAGCTCGATCCCGGCGATGGCTGCAGTTTGGTCGCTGGTGCGGCCCCAGGTCTTTGCCGCTTACTTGGGACTGGGTGTTTCGGGTGCCATCCTGGCCGGGTTGTTGTTCCAAATGGTCTAGTCGACCGGCAAAGAGACACCACAAACAGAAAGCCCCAGGTTTGCACCCGGGGCTTTTGATTTTGCCGATTTGGCTTTGTCCTAAGGGCTGAGATTAGCCAAACACTTTGGTCAGAGCGACATCAACCGCGTCGGTGATCTTGTCCACATCTTCGGCTGTGATGATCAGCGACGGGCTGAAGCATAGGGTGTTGTTTTTGCCTGGGATCGAACGGTTGGTCACACCGATCAACACGCCCTGCGCGCCCACTTCGCCGACAACCTGTTGCGCGAATTTCTCGTCCACAGGCGTCTTGCTGTCGAGATCAGAGACTAGCTCCGCACCCAGGAACAGACCTTTGCCACGAACATCACCGATGACCGCGTGTTTCTCTTTCAACGCTTCCAGATTGGCCTTCATGCGGGCACCCATATCGGTGCAGTTTTGCAGAAGCTCTTCATCCTCGATGATGCGCATGTTTTCCAATGCCGCCGCCGGGCCTGCGGTGCAGCCGCCAAAGGTGGAGATATCGCGGAAGTAGTTCAGCGGATCGCTTGCGTCGTCTTTGAACATGTCAAAGACCTCTTCGGTGGTGACCATCACCGCAATCGCCGCATAACCCGAGGCCACACCTTTGGCCATCGTCACGAAATCGGGCTTGATGCCGTAGTGCTGGTAGCCGAACCATTTGCCTGTACGGCCAATTCCACAGACCACTTCGTCGATGTGCAGCAGGATGTCATACTTCTTGCAGATCTCCTGAACACGCGGCCAGTAGCCTTCGGGTGCTTCAATCACACCACCACCGGCAGTCACCGGCTCGAGGCAAAGGGCACCAACGGTTTCGGGGCCTTCTTTCAGGATGACTTCTTCGATCAGGTTCGCCGCTGCAACGCCGAACTCGGCACCGGACAGATGGCCGAGGCCGATCTCGTCTTTGCGGTATTCCATGCAGTGGGGGACGCGGATGAAATCAGGCGCGAAGGGGCCGTATTGTACATTGCGCTCGTCCTGGCCGCCCGCCGACATCGCCGCCAAGGTGGAGCCGTGATAGTCGCGATCGCGATAAAGGATCTTGGTTTTCTTGCCGCCGTATTTTTTATGGGCGATCTGGCGCACCATTTTGAACGCTTTTTCGTTCGCTTCCGAGCCTGAGTTTACGTAGTAGACGCGGCTCATGCCGGGCATCTTGCTGATCAGCTTTTCTGCATAAAGCGAGCCAGGAATAGAGCCGGCTGAGTTGGCGAAATAGCAGACCTTCATCATCTGGTCATAGACCGCTTTGGCGATGCTTTCACGGCCATAGCCAACGTTGACGGTCCAAACGCCGCCGGAGACCGCATCCAGGAACTCTTTGCCGTTTTGGTCCCAGACACGCATGCCTTTACCTTCGACAATGATACGCGGATCCGAAGTTTCCAGCGGTTTATGTTGCAACAGATGGTGCCACAAATGAGCCTTATCAGCTTCTACCACTTGGCTCAGATCATTCTCTGTAAACGCGCCTTCCATATCGAATCCTTTCCTGCGGGCATGGGGGACCCCGTCCGCGGACAGGGCTGTTAATCATGAAGTGGCGGATCTGCGAATTCTTTGACAGGGCCAGTTTTTGACCCTGTTTATATCCAGACGTATTTCATTGCGGGTTTCTGGCAAGGCGGGCACCTGCGTCATCCCGGCTGCCAAAAAAATGAGCACCGCAGTCGCGTGCGGGGCTGCCCCAAAGACTCAGACAGCGGCGGGCGTTCCCTGATCAGGAAACTTTGCGCTGTTTTGGCGACATGTGTAGCCGACAGTGGTTGCCGGTGACCCGGCTGTGACGCTCGCGATCCGTAAATTGACGCTAACGGCCACAGTTGCCCATTTTCCGCGTGCTATTGACCCGAAGTTGAGAGATCTATTGCCGAAATGGCTGACACAGAATGTGCGAGATCGTTTCTTCGCGCATCCATCCGTATGAAAGACTGAGCTATGTCGAAATTTGTGCTTACTGTTCAATGTACTTCGCAGCGTGGATTGGTGGCTGCTGTGTCCACCTTCCTGGCCGACCGAGGCTGCAATATCACCGATGCGGCCCAGTTTGATGATACCGAGACGGGCCGTTTCTTTGCACGTCTCGCTTTTGAAGCGCCAGAAGCCGAGACACTGGAAGGCTTTAACGAGGGTTTTGTGCCCGTAGCCGCGCCTTTTGACATGCAGTTTGGCTTCCACGAACAGGGCACAAAGATGAAAGTTCTGATCATGGTCAGCCGCTTTGGTCACTGCCTGAACGATCTGCTTTATCGGTCGCGCATTGGCGCATTGCCGGTTGAGATTGTTGGCGTGATCTCCAACCACTTGGAATATCAAAAGGTTGTGGTGAACGCGGATATTCCGTTCCACTACATCAAGGTTACAAAAGAGAATAAACCCGAAGCCGAAGCGGCGCAGATGCGGGTGATCGAGGAAACCGGCGCAGAGCTGGTGGTGCTGGCGCGCTACATGCAGGTGCTGTCGGATGAAATGTGCACCAAGATGTCGGGCCGTATCATCAACATCCACCACTCCTTCTTGCCGTCGTTCAAAGGCGCGAACCCTTACAAGCAGGCGTTCGAAAAAGGCGTGAAGCTGATCGGTGCGACAGCGCACTATGTGACGGCCGATCTGGACGAAGGCCCGATCATCGAACAGGACATCGTACGCATCACCCACGCACAGGCGGCAGCGGATTACGTGTCGCTGGGCCGTGATGTCGAAAGCCAGGCTCTGTCACGTGCGATCCACGCCCATGCCAATCACCGCGCGTTTATCAATGGCAATAAAACCGTGGTCTTCCCGGCGTCTCCCGGCAGCTACGCGTCCGAGCGGATGGGCTAAGCCTTTACTCTACAACACATGCACCCCGACCTGTTTGGGTCGGGGTGTTTTGCAGGTTCAGGCCCAAACGTGGCTATGTCGGGCTGCCTTCCAGCCGCGCGGATGTGTTTTCGTCCAGGTTGCCAACAGACATTTTGGCAAAGGCTGCGCGCCAATCATCGGATAATTCATCCAGTTGTGCGAGGGTTGCGGCATCTTGCGATGTGACTTTGCGCGTCAGGCGCGCGGCGGTCACTGTGGCAACGCTCCAATTGGGGCAGGGGCGGTCCACCAGGTGGATCTCGTCACCCGCCTGCAGTTCTCCGGTTTCCAGAACGCGATAGTACCAGCCTGTACGGCCGGTTTTCTGAAAGTTATAGGCCATGCGATCTTGGCCGGTATGGGCATTCAGCTTCCAACAGGGTTGGCGACCCTGGCTGATTTGCACCAGCACCTCTCCCAGACGGAAGATATCGCCAATGAAAACCTCCGTTTCCAGCAAGCCTTTGGTGGAGATGTTTTCGCCAAATGATCCCGGCACCAGATCAGGACGCGCCAGTTCATCCTGCCAGGCCGGGTAATGGTCGCCTGCATAATGGTGAATGGCCTTATCGGCACCGCCATGGACGCTCAGATCGGCCTGACGGTCGCGGTCGAATCCGGTGTGCGACACTGTCAGCCGCGCGAGGGTCTCGCTTTTGTTGATCGCAGAGGTCGGCCGACCGGGCCAAGGGGTTTGAACGCTGCCAATATAGAGCGCGTCGATTGTGGTGGTCTGTGTCATAGGGTCCCCTTCTCAATTTGAACAAGACGTCAGTGGGGTTGTGATTTTCGCCGACCGCCTCAGTAGTGAAGTGGTCATGCGACCGGGTCGTTCAAGGGGCGTTTCCACGTAAAACATTATCACCGCCACCGGATGCGCCAATCGGTGCAATTGTCACAGGGGCATGTGGCCCGTTCCATGAGGCGCTAACTGTCGAGCAGTTTGCGATAGCGCAGGGCAATCCAGATCAGCGCCCCTAAAAACAGCACCGCCATCGCATACCAGGTCAGCGCATAGGATAGATGGGAGTTTCGGAATTGAACGATTGTCAGCCCGCCCCGCGGCGATGCGCCAAGCGGTGCCAGATGATCGGCGTCCACGAAATAGGGTAGCGACGCATCCAGCCCCAAGGCTTGCGACATCTGTGACGTGTCCCGTGCGACCCAGCGGTTGGCGGCAGGGTCATTGCGTTCCAGCAGCGTGCCTTGGTGGGCGCTTGGCCGGATTAATCCGGTGATGTGCTGGGGTGCGGTGGCCCATTGTTCTGATGTTTTCTTGGCGCTGGGAACAAAACCACGGTTCACCCATAGCAGGCCAGGGTCCGTCGCATAGGGCTGCATCACCCAATAACCGGGGCCAAGCTCGGTCACGGCTTTGACGAGGATATGTTGGGGCAGGGGGGTGCCATCAAAACTCACCCGCAGGTAGACATGATCATCGGCGTCAAAGCGCGCGGGCAGGGGCTGTTCGTCCCCAAATGCGCGCGCTTCAACAGTTTCAATCAGATCAAGTTTCCAGAACAGTCGGCGCATTTGCCAATTGCCCAAAAGCACGAAGGTCACGACCATCACGGCTGAGATCAGCAGCAAGGCTGCGGTCCCCCAGCCGGGGCGACGCTCGTGACGGTTGTGGGTCATGGCAGGTTGCGGACCCGTTCGATCTGTTCATGGGCTGGCATCATATTTTCCTGCAGGTTGAACATCACCCAGATCGAGCCTGACATGATGATCACAAGCAGCAGGATCGTCAGACCAATGGACATGGCCTGCCAGCCTTCTTCGACCTTGATGGTGACATGCAGGAAGTAGTGGATATGCACCATCATCTGAGTCCCGCCCAGAATGAAGATGATCGCCACCGCGATACCTTTGTTGTCAAAGGGTTCGCCCATCACAACCCAGAACGGGATAACCGTCAGGATAACGGACAGAACAAAGCCCACAACGTATGTTTTCAGCGACCCATGGCCGCCCTTTGCATGATCGCTCACAACAGGACTCCTGTCAGGTAAACCAGTGAAAAGACGCCGATCCAGATCAGATCGAGGAAGTGCCAGAACAGGCTAAGGCACATGACCCGGCGCTTGTTCTCATGGGTTAAACCTCGTTGGCTGAGTTGGATCAGAAGAACCACCAGCCAAATACTGCCCCCCAAAACGTGCATCCCGTGGGTGCCGACCAGAAAGAAGAAGGACGACAGGAATGCGCTGGCTTGTGGTGTCGCGCCCAGATGGATCAGGTGGCTGAATTCGGCATATTCCAGATAGAGGAACGCCAATCCAAAACCGCCAGTGATCATCAGCCACAACACCGTGCCTTTCAGATCGTTGTGATCCATCCGCAGCACGGCAAAGCCATAGGTGATGGAGGAGAACAGCAACATGAATGTCGAAATCAGGATCATGTCCAGTTCGAACAGGTCCGACGGCGCCGGTCCTGCTGCATAGTTTTGACCCAAGACCGCATAGGTCGCGAACAGAATGCCAAAGATCAGGCAATCGCTCATCAGGTAGATCCAGAAACCCAGCATGGTGCCGGTCTCGTGGTGATGTTCTTCGTGGCCGTCCCCATCGTGATGATGGGGATCGTCCAGAACGAAAAACTCAACGGGTTCTTTAACAGTTGTATCAGTCATCGCTGTCATTGCTCCGCTGCCTTGGCCAGCTGCTGGGTGCGCAGATTTTCGATCTCACGCACTTCTGCGGCTGGAACGTAATAGTCGCGGTTGTAGTTGAAGGTATGTCCGATGCCATAGATCAGCGCCGCTGCAAAGCTTGCTGCCGCCAGCCACCAGATATGCCAGATCAGTGCAAAGCCCATGACCGTCAGCAGACCCGCCAACACCACACCGGTTGCGGTGTAATGGGGCATATGGATCGGCATAAAGCCATCGGTGGGCCGTGTGTAACCTTCGCGCTTCATATGGGTAAAGGCGTCGATTTCATGCACTTTGGGTGAAAAGGCAAAGTTGTAGTACGGCGGAGGCGAAGACGTCGCCCACTCCAGCGTACGTCCCCCCCAGGGATCGCCGGTTTCATCCGCCAGCTCTTTGCGGCGCATGATGGACACAACGATCTGCACGATGAAGGCACCGATACCGGCTGCGATAAACAGCGCACCCACCAGAGCTACGATGAAGTAGATGGAATAGAACGTGTCTTCAAACTGGCTCAGACGGCGTGTGACACCCATCAGGCCCAGCACATAAAGCGGCATGAAGGCCAGATAAAAGCCGATGATCCAGCACCAGAAGCTGACCTTGCCCCAGAAGGGATCAAGGCTAAAGCCAAAGGCCTTGGGCCACCAGTAGACGATACCGGCAAAGATGCCGAAGACCACGCCGCCAATGATCACATTGTGGAAGTGCGCAATCAGGAACAGCGAGTTGTGCAGCACATAATCTGCAGGCGGAACAGCAAGCAGAACGCCGGTCATGCCCCCAATCACAAAGGTGATCATGAAGCCCATGACCCACAACATCGGCACGTCAAAGCGCACCCGGCCTTTGTACATGGTGAACAGCCAGTTGAACATCTTGGCCCCCGTCGGGATCGAGATGATCATCGTGGTGATCCCAAAGAAGGCGTTCACATTGGCACCCGCCCCCATGGTGAAGAAGTGGTGCAGCCAAACAATGTAGGACAAAACCATGATCACACAGGTCGCATAGACCATCGAGGCATAGCCAAACAGACGTTTGCCGGTGAAGGTCGGAACGATCTCGGAGAAGATCCCGAACACAGGTAGAACCAGAATATAGACCTCAGGGTGACCCCAGATCCAGATCAGGTTCACATACATCATCGGGCTACCGCCCAGATCATTGGTGAAGAAATGCGTGCCCAGATACCGGTCCGCGGTCAGCAGCGCGAGGGTTGCGGCCAGAACCGGGAAGGTTGCCACGATCAGCACGTTGGTACAGAGCGTGGTCCACACGAAAATAGGCATCTTCATGTAGTCCATGCCCGGTGCACGCATCTTGACGATGGTCACCACCAGGTTGATGCCGGACAGGGTTGTGCCGATCCCGGCAATGTTGAGCGCCCACAGGTAGTAGTCCATCCCAACCGAGGGGCTGAATTCCAATCCTGAGAACGGTGCATAGGCCAACCAACCAGCGGTCGAGAACTCACCCACAAAGAGTGAAACCATGACCAAGATTGCCCCGGACACCGTTAACCAGAAGCTGAAGTTGTTGAGGAACGGGAACGCCACATCGCGCGCGCCGATCTGCAACGGCATCACATAGTTCATGAATCCGGTGACAAAGGGCATCGCTACAAAGAAGATCATGATCACACCATGCGCGGTAAAGATCTGATCATAATGGTGGGCATTCAGATAGCCCTCACCGCCCGAAGCAGCAATGGCTTGGTGGCCCCGCATCAACAGCGCGTCGGCAAAGCCGCGCAACAGCATGACAAGGCCCAGGATCATATACATGATCCCGATTTTCTTATGGTCGATTGAGGTAAACCAGTTCTTCCAAAGGTATCCCCAAAGACGGAAGTAAGTCAGCGCGCCAACCAGCGCGAGGCCGCCGAGGACGACACCAATAAAGGTAATCAGAACAATTGGTTCGTGGAAGGGGAACGCGTCCCAGGACAGCTTTCCCCAAAAGGGATGCACGTCAGGTGCCGAAGCACTGGTGCCATGATGAGCTTGAGAAGCCATAGCGGTCTCTACTATTTGTCGTTTCAGTTTGCGTTCACAGGAGCGGTCAGCGTCATTGCCGTGACCAAGTCATCCTTATTGATACGCAGTTCAGGACGGATCAGAGCCATCAGAGCACCGGGATCATCAGCCGAGCAGATGCCGCGGAACATATCTCGGTTCCACAGACCTTCCAGGCCACCGCCACCCAATGCATCGACCATCATCATGTCGTGCCGGCACAGATCTTCGCCGTTGACACATGTGTTGACGATACGCTCCCATAGGGTGTCTTCGAGACGCCCATAATAGGTAACGGGGTGGGAAATGCTCTTTTGGTTCAGCGCTTCCAAAGTGTCGGAATCCAGCACCTTGTCGTCGCCGCGAACCTTTTCGACCCAAGTGTCGAAACCGGCTTCGTTCAGCCCGTGGAACTTGAACCGCATCTGCGAAAATCCCTCGCCAGAGTAGTTGGCGGAGAAGCCTTTGAAGACACCCGGCTCGTTGATCACCGCGTTCAGCTCGGTCTGCATGCCGGACATGGCATAGATCTGACCAGCCAGCGCAGGCACATAGAAGGAGTTCATAACTGTGGTGGAGGTCAGTTGGAACTCAATCGGGCGATTCACGACGGCGGCCACTTCGTTGACAGAGGCAATGCCAAGTTCGGGATAGATGAACAGCCATTTCCAATCCATCGCCGCAACCTGAATGACCATCGGCTCGACGCTTTCGTCGATAGGCTGGTCCGCAGAAATCCGCGACAATGGTTTGTAAGGGTCCAGCCGGTGGGTAGCCACATAGGTCAGGCCTGCCAGGCAGATGATAATGGCCAGGGGCACTGACCAGATAATGATCTCCAACGTGGTGGAGTGGTGCCAATCGGGTTCATATGCAGCATCCGTGTTGGATGCGCGATACCGATAGGCAAAGAAAACCGTCAACGCGATAACAGGCACGATGACGATCAGCATGAGTATGGTGGAGTATACAATCAGGTTCGCTTGTTGTTCCGCGACGTCACCCGAAGGGTTCATAACAACCAGATTGCATCCAGATAGGAGGAGGGTCGACAGGAGAGTCGATGCAATAAGTGCGCGTTTCATTGAGTCTTTCTCACAAGGTGAGACTTTGAGGAGGAGGAGTACGCTTGCCCGTCAGTCTCAGGCGGCCAGCGCGGGTCTTTTGCTCCAAGTCTCAACAGGTTGCAATGCGACAAATGATGTCTCGGTGAATGGTCTTTTACTTGATGGAGGCCGCAACCCCATGCATGATCCCCCGTAGGAGAAGAGGAGGATTATATGAATAGCGTAGAGAATACGCATCTGCACGAGGCGACAATCGACGAGGTGGTGATCACTGTTGTCATGGCGCGTGTGACAGATTTTTTTGGCTTTTTTGTGTACGCGATTGCATCCGCCCTGGTCTTCCCCAGGTTGTTTTTTCCAACGTTTGATCCCGTAACCGGGACATTGCTGTCGTTTGCGATCTTTTCCTTGGCGTTTTTGGCCCGTCCGGTGGCGTCAATGTCCGGACGTATGATCCAGCGCAAGATCGGTCGCGCGGGCAAAGTGACCCTGGCCTTGCTGATCTTGGGCACTGCCACAGTCGCCATTGGCATGCTGCCAGGGTTCGAGTCCATTGGTTGGTGGGCACCGATTCTACTGGCGGTTTTGCGCATCTGTCAGGGCTTGGGATTAGGGGGTGCCTGGGACGGTTTGACGCTACAATTGCAGCACAGTGCGCCAGAAAATAAGCAAGGTTTTTATGCAATGGTGCCGCAACTGGGGGGACCCATCGGGTTCGTGGTCGCCGCATCGCTGTTTTATGTGCTGACTGGCTTCCTGACCGAAGAAGAATTCTTCACCTTTGGATGGCGATTCACATTCTTTGCGGTGTTTGCCGTGAATGTGGTCTCTCTCTTTGCGCGGCTGCGTCTTTTGAACGCGGACTGGGGCGTCGAAGAGGAGCTGGTGACATCGGCCCCCATACGGGAACTGATTGAAACCCAGTGGCGCCCGATCCTGTTGTCGGCCTTTCTGCCATTGGCCAGCTATGCGCTGTTCCACATGGTGACGGTCTTCCCGCTGGGGATTACTTCGCTGTTCACGGGGCGCGACATTTCGGACATTCTGTTCCTGCAGCTGATCGGCGGTACATTGGCCGTGTTTGCGGTGATTGCGACGGGTCTTTTGGCGGATCGGTTTGGACGACGCTATGTGCTTGGCCTGTCGACCGGGTTGATTCTGGTGCTGTGTCTTCTGGTGGGCACGCTGGCGACGAACCCGGCGATTTTCATCCTGTTTGGGTTTGTTGTTCTCGGCCTCACCTATGGTCAGGCCAGCGCCATCGTACCGCGCCGGTTTGAACGCAAATACCGCTATTCCGGTACCGCGCTTGCGACCAATATCAGCTGGATCCTGGGCGCAGCCTTTGCGCCGCTGGTTGGTCTGGGTCTGGTGGTCGGGATCGGCCTTTGGGCGGCGGGGATTTACCTGTTGTCTGGTGCGGTGGTGACATTTGTCGCGCTGCGAATCCTGTCAAACAGCGAAGCCGCGACCTGACGCGCGCTCCCCAATGAAATGGCTAAGGCGCGGGCATTGCCTGCGCCTTTCTCTTATCTGGGCCTTACCTGCCTCAATTCTGACAGCATGTCTCCTTTAGAATGTGTTAACACTTATCGAAAGTTCACGTAGTGGTATGAGTTGACGGAGAGCGGTATGCAGGATTTGGGCGACGGACCCCTCAAGCACGACAACGAGCAAACGTCAGACCAAGCAGGCGATGTTTTCCCCCGCGAGGTTGCCGATCTGTTGCCGCGCGGCGATCTGGACGCGCTGGCCATTTCGGCAGAGACAGACAAAAGCTCCAAGCGCCACGACTACATGCGCCTTTATGAGCATCTGTTGACCCCTTACCGCGACAAGAATTTCTCGATGCTGGAGCTTGGCGTGGGTATTCCCAGCCGTCGCGCGCCGTCGCTTAGAACGTGGAAATCTTATTTCCCAAATGCACGTATCGTTGGTGTGGATATCCGCGGCATCTCCAAAACTTTTGAGGAAGACCGCATTCATATCGAGATCGGCAATGCTGCCCGCCCCCGTTTTCTGCGGCGGGTTTTCCAAAAGTATCAGCCATCGGTCATTCTGGATGATGCGTCACATTTCTGGTCGCACCAGATCATCGGCTTTCAAACCCTGTTTCCGCTGCTGCCGCCGAGTGGGGTCTATATTGTAGAAGACGTCCATACCAGCTTCCTGGCCACGGAAGAGGGCTCGCAATACGCGGATCACACCGAAAGCTTTTGGAGCTATTTCAACCGGTTGCAGATGGCCATGGTCTGCGCCCAAAACCACGGCCCCGATGTCACGAAGGAAGAAAACCGTCTGGTCTCATGGATGGACGCTATTTTTATTACCCGCAAAACAGTCGCCGTCGTAAAACGTCACGCACCGCGTCGGCGGGAGTGGCAGGCGTCATCGGGTTCAGCGACCCAATAAACGCCACGTGCCCAAAGGCTATGCCAGATCCGGTGCGATCGGGACCAACACGCGGCCACGCACCTCGCCGGTCAGGAATTTGGGCGCGGTCTCGATCACCCGGTCCAATGGCACTTCGACCATCATCTGATCCAGCTTGGCCGTGTCCAGGTTTTCGGCCAGCTGTGCCCAGGCCATTTCACGCTTTGCACGCGGCACCATAACACTGTCGACCCCGGAAAGGGTCACGCCGCGCAAAATGAACGGGGCCACCGACGACGGCAGATCCATACCGCCCGCCAACCCGCAGGCCGCGACAACGCCGTCATATTTTATGGCAGACAATACATTCGCCAGAACGGTGCTGCCGACAACATCAATCGCGGCAGGCCAGCGTTCCTTGGCCAGTGGGCGAATTTTTCCCGATAATTCCTCCCGTCCAACAATGGTTGTCGCACCAAGGGATTTTAGGTAATCGCCCTCTTCGGGACGACCTGTGGCGGCAGCCACCTGATAGCCTTTGCCCGCGAGCAAGGTGACAGCCACGCTGCCCACGCCCCCGGCCGCCCCTGTCACAAGGATCTCTCCCTGATCCGGGCGCACGCCGTTTTGTTCCAGCGCCATAACACAAAGCATCGCGGTATAGCCCGCCGTGCCAATGACCATCGCCTGTTTCAGGCTGATCGCTTCGGGCAGTTTGACCAGCCAGTCGCCACGCACCCTGGCGCGCCCGGCCAAACCGCCCCAATGTTTCTCACCAACACCCCAACCGTTCAGAACCACCTTGTCGCCGGGTGTAAAATCCGGATGGCTACTGTCGCGCACAATGGCCGAGAAATCGACACCCGGCACCATCGGAAAGCTGCGCACAACCGGTGCTTTGCCTGTGATCGCCAGCGCGTCTTTGTAGTTCAACGTGGAATAGGCAACGTCGACCAGCACATCCCCTTCGGGCAAATCCGCTTCATCAACCTCGGTCAGGCGCGCGGTGTAACTGTCGTTCTCATTCTCGATCAGGATAGATGCAAACATGGTCGAACCTTTATTCTAGGGGGCAAGAAGTGTCATGAAGGTGGTCATAAACAGCCGAAGCGGTGCGGGATCGCGCTCCAGTTTGGCGCGCAGCACCGCACCCTCCCAGCCGATCCAGAAAAAGGCGGCCAGACTGGCAGGATCCTTGTGCGCGTCCAAATCACCTTGGCTTTGGGCCTGCCGCAAACAGGTTTCAAGGCGGGCTTGCCAGCCTTCAAACGTTGCGGTCAGCTTGGCGCGATAGGCCTCGGGCAGGGTGCCCATTTCTTGGCCCAAGTTTCCAACCAGACAGCCGCGTTTGAAGTCGTGCCGCGCCATGCCAGCGATCGCGTCTTCTGCGAAATCCGATACACGCGCGATGGCAGGCCGGTCGGTGTTCAGAAAGGTCGCATCCAACTTGCGCAGGAAATAGGCATCATAGGCCTCGATCAGGGTTATGCCAAAGTCGGATTTAGAGCGGAAGTAGTGATAGAAATTTCCCTTGGGCACGCCTGCGGTCTTTAGGATTTCATCCACGCTGGACGCGCCATAGCCTTTTTCGGTCAAAAATTCCAAGCCGACCCGGACCAACCGGTTGCGTACATCTGATGCCTCGGGCGTGCGGCGGGGGCGGCCGCGACGACGGGGGGATGAGGGGGCGTTGGGCGACGGTTGTGAGGTCATGAATATTTATTAGACGGATTCGTCTAATAAATGCAAAGGAAACCTGCATAAAACGTCACGATGAAAAAATACCTTATAATGCTTGTTGCCACAGACCCCGGATGACCCGTAAAAGCGCCGCAATAACCGGCCCCTCTGCGCGCTGGGTTGGGGTGATAAAACTGAGGCACGCGGGCAGCGCCACCGTCTCACACAGCGCGATGCCGACGGACTGCTTTTGGTTCAGCGCGATGGACTCCCGGCTGAGGCACAGACCTATCCCGGAATGTACCATCTCCATCATCGAGGATTCCTGATCCACCAAAGCCACGACATTCTGCGTACAGCCATGCTGAGCAAATACGGTTTTCAACAATCGGTGATGGACGGAATTCTCGGGCGTGCCAATCCACGGCAGGGCGGCAAGTTCTTCCCAGGATGCGGTCTCGATGCTTTTCTGCCAGCCGACGGGGCCCACAACGCGATATGAAAAATCCGCCAATTTGACCGCGCTTAGGTCGCCTCCCAGTTTCGAGTGTTCCGGTTCGATATCTTCCGGTTTACTCAGGTAAAACCCGGCGTCCAGCTGGTTGCGCCTGATGCGTTCAATGGTCTCCCCGCTAACCCCGTGACGCAGTTCTGTCGCGACATCCGGGTAGTCTTGGTTCAGCGTTTTCAGCAGCTGTCCCAAGCGAATGAATTCCGGATCAACGATCGTCCCGATCCTGAGCTTGCCGCTGACCCGCCCCACATGTTTGCGGGCGCTGCGTTGAAAATCGGCTGCCGCATTTAGGGTGCGTTCGGCCAGTGCGATCAGATTTGCGCCTTCGGAGGTGAGCTGAAGCCCCGATGACGTCCGTTTAAACAGGGTCAGACCCGTATCCTCGCTCAACCGTTTGATCTGGTGACTGATCGCAGGCTGGGTCAGGTTCAACACATCGGCGGCCGCGCTCACGCTGCCTTCGCGCACGACGGTTACAAACGCCAGAAGCGCGTTTAAGGTTGGCAGGTCTCTCATATAAAAAATTTCTATATTGTCCACTCAAATTTGTCATTAGCGTTTTTGAAATCCTGGCCCTAGCGTGCCGGAAAACGCGCGGTGTTTGATCAAGGTTTGATCGCATCGCCGACCGGGAGAAAAAGGTGAATTTATCATGGGCACACCCGCTGAGAGTGAGACGTTTGACTATATCGTCGTCGGCGCAGGCTCGGCGGGATGTCTCTTGGCAAACCGGCTCAGCGCCAATCCGAGAAATCGGGTTTTGTTGCTGGAAGCGGGCAAACCCGACACCTACCCGTGGATCCATGTGCCGGTTGGGTACCTCTATTGTATCGGCAATCCCCGCGCCGATTGGATGTATAAGACCGAGGCCGACACAGGGCTGAACGGGCGATCGCTTCTCTATCCACGTGGCAAAACCCTGGGCGGCTGTTCGTCGATCAACGGCATGATCTACATGCGGGGGCAGGCGCGCGATTACAACAACTGGGCCACTCTCACCGGCGAAGAGGCCTGGAACTGGGACAACGCGCTTGAGGATTTCAAAGCGCATGAGGACCACTACAAGCTCGACAAAGGCGACCCAGCCACCGGCAGCAATGGCCGCTTTTCCGACGCGCATGGCCATGGCGGTGAGTGGCGCGTGGAAAAACAGCGCCTACGGTGGGATGTGCTTGACAGTTTTGCGGACGCCGCAACCGAGATTGGCATCGAGAAGACCGATGATTTCAACGGCGGCGACAACGCCGGGGTGGCCTATTTCGATGTGAACCAACGGTCTGGATGGCGCTGGAACACCTCCAAAGCCTTTTTGCGCCCCGCGAAAACCCGCCCGAACCTCACCATCTGGACTGAGGCGCTGGCGGAAAAACTCACCCTTGAGCATGACGACAGCGGAGCGTTGCGTTGCAAAGGTGTCTTGGTCAATCGACAGGGAAATAGCATTGCGGTGACAGCCCAAAAAGAGGTGATCCTCTCCGCCGGTGCCATCAATTCACCGCAGATTTTGCAGCTGTCCGGCATTGGACCGGCGGACGTGTTGAAGCGCCACGGAATAGACGTCGCGCTGGACGCGCCGCATGTGGGGCAAAACCTGCAGGACCATTTGCAGATCCGCGCGGTGTTCAAGGTCAATGGAACCGCGACGTTGAACACGCTGGCGAATTCCTTGGTCGGTAAGATGAAAATCGGTCTTGAATATGCGTTCAAACGGTCCGGCCCAATGTCCATGGCGCCCAGCCAGCTGGGCGCGTTCACCCGGTCGGATCCGGCGCGCAAACATGTAAACCTTGAATATCACGTGCAGCCGCTCAGCCTTGAGGCGTTTGGAGAGGAACTGCACGGCTTTCCCGCAATGACCGTCTCGGTTTGCAATCTTAACCCGACCAGCCGTGGCTCGGTTATGATCACGTCCCCTCGGTTCAAGGACGCGCCCAAGATCGCGCCCAATTATCTGGATACCGAAGATGACCGCAAAGTTGCCGCTGACAGCCTGCGCCAAGTGCGTGAGATTATGGCGCAACCGTCGATGGCCGCCTATGCGCCGGAAGAGTTTAAACCGGGCATCCAATATCAAAGTGACGACGAGTTGGCCAAGCTGGCGGGCGACATTGCCACCACCATTTTTCACCCCGTTGGCACTGTGAAAATGGGCCATGCCGACGATGACACGGCCGTTCTTGACCCGCACTTGCGCCTTAAAGGCGTGGCGGGGCTGCGGGTGGTGGATGCTTCGGTCATGCCCGAAATCACCTCGGGCAACACAAATGCGCCAACCCTGATGATTGCGGAAAAAGCCGCGCGTTGGGTTTTGGCTGGCGAATAACTTCGATCTTCTGACAAGACAGCTCCGATAGATGGGCTCTGGAGGGAAAATGTACTGCTCCTTTTCAAATCTCCCCTTATACGGGGTCAAGGTCGTCGATTTTGGGCAATATATTGCAGGCCCGGCGGTGGGCATGCTGTTGGGGGATCTGGGCGCGACCATTGTCAAAATTGATCCGCCCACTGGCCCCATGTGGGACAGTCCGGCCAATGCTGCGCTGAACCGAAACAAGGTCATCGTCAATCTGGATCTCAAGACCGAGGACGGGCTGGCCAAGGCGCGTGACTTATGTGCGCAAGCGGATATGATCATTGAAAATTTCCGCCCCGGCAAGCTGGCGAAACTGGGGCTTGATTTTGTGCAGATGCGCGCGGAGCGCCCTGAGCTGATCACCCTTTCGCTGCCGGGATTTGCGTCGAACGATGAGGCGCGGCGGGAACAGCGAGCCTTTGAAAGCGTGGTTGCTGCAAGCTCCGGCGTGTTTACCGACATGGGCTTGAACCGGGTTTTGATGGGGTTCAACCCATCCTTTTCGCCGCTGCCGCTCGCATCCGCGTATGCCGCACAAATTGGGGCCTCATCCGCGGTGCTTGCGCTGCAATCGCGCCAGATCACCGGATTGGGGGATCAGATCGAAGTCCCCTTGGCGGCGGCGGTCATGGAAGGGCTGTGTTACAACTCAATCAGCGTGGCCGACATGCCTGAACGCTACCTGACCCAGCGCGAAGTCGAGATCATGCGACGCCGGACCGAAGGTCTGCCGATGAATGTGACCTATGAGGACCTGCAGGAGCTGCTGGACCCGTTCTTTCGCAGCTACATGTGCAAGGATGGGCGCATGTTCTATGTGGTCTGCCCGAGCCATAAGCACCACGCAAAACGCTGCCTCGAAATCCTCGGCATCTATGATGAAATGGTCGACGAGGGTCTGACCTCGGAAGAGGACACCTACAAACCCTACGCCGAATGGTCCTCGGATACTTCGCTTGGGGTCTATCCGATGCCGAAATTCTGGGCCGACAAATTGGCCGAACGGATGAAAGAGGTCTTTATGACCCGGACCTCCCACGAATGGCAGCGGATGTTTGGGCGTGGCGGCGTGCCGGCCGCACCGCAGCGTTGGTTGCAGGAGTGGGTGAACGATGAATATGCCGAACAATCCGGCCTGATGATCGACGTCTATGACCCAGAATATGGTGAGATGACCCAGCCCGGCCCGGTTGTCTGGCTGGAAGAAAGTGGAGAGGAGTCGCTGGCGCCGGAACCCCGTCGCTGGGTCTCCTTTGATGAGGCGATGACGATTCTCATGAAACATCGCACGGAAATTCCGGCACCCTCTGAGGCGAATGCCCAGGACGGTTGGTTGAGCGGCCTGCGTGTCCTGGATTTGTGTAATGTGATCGCGGGCCCCCATTCCGCATGCTACCTGGCGCGGTTCGGGGCCGAGGTGATCAAGCTCGACCCCTCCCAGCCGCTTTATGACTGCTGGAATACGGTGATCTATGGTCTGTCGCAGATGCGGGGCAAACGCTCCATTCTGGCGGATATGAAAACCCACCACGGGCGTCAGGTGTTTGAAGACCTTGTAAAAAGCGTGGATGTGATCGTCTGGAATGCACCGGATACCCAGATCAAGCGGATGGGGCTGGACGCCGAAAGCCTGCGCCGTCTCAACCCCAATGCGATCTTCTGCAAGCTGGACTGTTTTTCGGGCGTGCGGCGCGGGGTGCGGACCGATTATATTGGCTATGACGATCTGGTGCAGGCGGTGACCGGCATCATGCTGCGGTTCGGCGGCGCGATGGATCGGCCCGAAGAACATGCGCATGTGGGCACCATCGACGTGATGTGCGGCTTTGGCGGCGCGCTCAGCGTGGCGGCGGCGCTGTATCAGAAGTACCGCCATGGGCGTATCGGGCGCGGGCGCACTTCGCTGGCGGCCAACAGTGGCCTGCTGCAGATCCCGTTTGCCTATGACTATCGGGGCAGGGGCCTGTTTGATGAACCCTCAGGGCCCGAGCTGAATGGCTATGACGATCTGTCCCGCTTTTATTGGACCGCGTCTGGCACCTATATCCTGCTTAGCGCTTATGAAAGCGATCTGGCGCGGTTCCGCGAGGTGGATGGGCTTAGCGATCTGCCGGATATCCCCGTGGACGAGCGCGCGGCGTTTCTCGCCACGGCGTTCCAGCAGCACCCGGCCACAGAGTGGGTAACGCGTCTGCGCGCCGCAGATATTGGGGTGGCGATTTGCGACAACATCGACGCGCTGCGCTCGGAAAATGCACGCCCTACGGATGGCACACCGGGGACAGACAATGGCAGCTATTCCTTCTCAACCTATGCGGATCATCCCTGCGGGCACGAGGTCACGCAATTGGATCCTTATGGCGTGCGCACGACCCGCGGGCAGGTTTGCGCGCTCAGCCCTTCCGAGAAATTCGGCGCTTCGACGCGCAGCGTTCTAAAAGAGCTGGGGTATGTGGATCAAGCGATCGATGCGATGATCCGCTCGGGCGGGGTGAGCGAGAGTTGGAGCGCAGAATACCTGCCAAGCTGACGGCAGACTACACAAACTGAAACGGCCAGCAGATGCTGGCCGTTTCAGTTTGTGAAACCTATTTGGAAAACCAGAGGCGCTGATCTAATCGCGCCAGCTGCGATCTTCTTGGTCGAGGGACGATTTGAGGTATTCAAAGTGGTTTTGCGCCATCCCGCGATAGGCTTCCCAGCCCTCGGCCGTGTTGCGCGCAATCTCATCGCTCAGGACTGAGATCGGTTGACCACTGGACAGGGCCAGAATTTGCGTCTTGGCTGCTTTTTCAAAGAAATACAGGTCCTCAAACGCATCGGCGACGGTCTCGCCCGTGACGGTCACCCCGTGGTTGCCCATAACAAGCACTGTATTGCCCTGCATCGCCTCAGCCAGATGCAGACCTTCCTCAGAGCTGTCAGAGATCCCGCCAAATTCCAGGTCGTAACCAACCCGCCCCCAGAAGCGCGCGGTGTTGTTGTCCATCGGGATCAGCGTCGGATCCTTCAGGCACGCCAGCGCCGTCGCATAGGGGGAGTGGCAATGCAACATGACCCGCGCTTGCGGCACCGCACCATGAAGGGTCCCATGAACCGCCCAGGCCGATGGATCCGGCGCATTGGGGCTTGACATGACCGTGTCGTCATCCACGTCCAGCAGCAACAGATCGCTGGCCCGGATGGTCGCAAAATGCTGCCAGCGGGGGTTCAGCAGGAACTGGCGCCCATCTTCGGACACAGCTGCGCTAAAGTGGTTACCGACGGACTCGCTCCACCCGAATTTGTGACACAGCCGGAAAGCGGCTGCCAAATCCTGGCGCAACTGGGTGAGTGTGTCTGGCGCGGTCATGCTTTGAACCGCCCTTCAGAGATCAACGCGCGATAGGTCGAGCGCAGCTCGGCGCGGTCGGTATAGGTGCCACGCAAATACCGCTCACCGCTGGTGGCCGAATAGGCCGCGCGCCCATGCACGATACGGTGGTTGTCAAAGACGATGCATTCGGTGGCTTTGAGCGTGAACTTCATGATGTATTTGTCGTCCTGCAACAGCTTTCCGAACCGGCAGAACGCAGGGTAGTAGTCGTCCAGAACCTCTTGCGGCAGATCAATCAGATCCAGCATGTGTTGGCTAATGGTCAGGCCCGAAACTTCGCCGTGGTGATCCAGCTCGATCACCCGCTGGTAGCTGCGCATGTCATAGGTGTCATGTTCGCAATAAAACGGGATTTCGGTCTCCGCCAGCAGGCGGAAGCCTTCGGGGTCGATCTCACGGAAATCATTGGCCGCAGCAACACCGTCCCCAAAGAGGTTCAGCCCCCCGTCAACGGAATTGGCCCGCATGTGCAAGTATTGGATGCCTGGCGCGGATTCTTCGGCCGGCACGTCGGTGTGCAGCTCAAGCGCCGCCGCAGTATAGGCGGTGTTGGTCGGGTTGATATGCGTGTGCACATCGAAATAGTTGCCAAAGAACGTCGGACGCACCGCACCGGCCAGATTGGCCAATTCGGTCAGGGCGTCGTCGGTGTCTGGCATGTCGGTGATGACCGAGATGCCTTCGACGATCATGGCTTCCAACCAAGTGCCGAGCTTGTCTTTGTCGGATTTCAACTCGTCCAAGGTGAACCGTGTGACATCAGGATAGTGGTCGCCAAACCAAGCTGTGCGAGGCAGATCGGCAGGGTCAAACCGGGGATTGCCTGTGGCGTATACATCTAATGTTGCCACGGGCATGCGGGTCACGTGATCTTCGCCTTGAACCTCAGCTGCTGTCGCTTTTGGTGCGGTTTCCAGATGGAAAATGTCAAAGGTGCGTTCACGCGTGGTGGTGTTGAACGACGTGGGACAATTGTCGCGCAGCCAGTAATAGTTGAAGTATTTGGCCTCTGCACCATGCAGGCTAACCCAGAGGCCTTTTTCCTCGAGGGCTACGCTGCTGTCTTGGGGGGCGTGAATGTTCATGGCTGGTCCTGTTCGCCGATATGTGATTTTCCCTGTAATTATGCCTGCGAAAAACACTTGAATAAAAGATCTGAAAACCTGAACATAAGTTAAGTTTGGAGTTAACTTATGGACCGTCTTCCCCCCTTGCGCCTGCTGGAAACATTTGACGCTGTCTGCCGTCTTGGTTCCATGCAGCGTGCCGCGCAGTTGTTGAATGTCTCGCCGCCTGCAATTTCACAGGCGGTGCGCAGTCTAGAGCAGGAGATTGGCGCGGATCTGATGGACCGCAGCGCCAAACCGGCCATTCCAACCGAGGCCGGCGAACGTCTGGCGCGGGCGACCCGCAACGGGTTGAGCCTGATCGAAGACACCATCGTTGAGATCCGCGAAGAGGCGGGGTTGAGCGAGACTGTAATTACGCTGTGCTGCACCATCGGCATGGCAACCCAGTGGCTGATGCCGCGCCTATCCGGGTTTTATGACCGCCACCCGGAGATCACGGTGAACATCCAAGCGCCGCCCTCGGATCGCCCCATCCTGTCGCGCGGTACCGATATCGCCCTGCGCTATGGGCGCGGCGACTGGAAGGACGGGACAACGGTGAAACTGTTTGATGAGGTGGTCTGCCCGGTCGGCACGCCGGATGTCGTGGACCGTGCTGTGGAGCGGGGGCCGTTGAACACCGCCTATCTGATTGAGGTCAGGTCTGGCGGCGGACCGCGCTGGCAAAGCTGGTCTGACTATTTCAAGGAGCGCGGCCTATCACGTGCACCGCGCCCCAGCGAGACCTTTGACAACTATGTGCAGGCGGTTCAGGCCACGCTGAACGGGCGTGGCATCATGTTGGGCTGGCGCTCCATTACCCAGCGTCTGGTTGACGACGGCTCGTTCAAACAATGGCCCGCAGCAACCCATAACTTTGGCACCGGCTACTACCTGTCCTATTCCGCCAGCTCAAGCACCAAGGAAGCAACGCAAAAGTTCCTCGACTGGGCCGTAGAAGAAGCGAACTGGGTTTGACCTGAGCCCCTAAAACTCCTCCAGATTAGTGTAGAGTCCGCCCAACAAAAGGACGGACCA
>NZ_JAHHIR010000039.1 GCF_018678075.1 Epibacterium ulvae
CAGCGTCTGTTCCGCCTGGGCTGCCAGCGTCGTGACCCCGCGCCGCATGTCGGTCACACCAGCCGCAAGCCAGACCCGCGTGTTCGCCGGAACAGGGATCATGTAGACAGGCCCCGGATGAGCTGGGCCAATGCTTCTGGATCATAGCTGCCGACAATCCTCAGTTGATGACCGCCCACGATATCGATCTCAATCGCGCTTTGTGCGGGCTTGGTGTCAGTCGTCGAGGCCGTCTCTTTGATCGGGGTGCGGTCGACAATCTCAACAGGAAGAAAGCACGGCTCCGGGGCAGTCTGTTCTTCGACAGCCTCCAGGTCAGGCGCAAACTTGGGATCACGCAGCCATTTGTGGATCAGATTGGTGTTCATCGCATACCGACGTGCAGCTTGCGCGACACAAACACCAGGCGCGCATGTTTGCGCGCAGATCGACACCTTCTCGTCATCCGACCAGAACCGCTTCTTCTGACCCTTCTTGCCCGCCATATCCGCCCTCAAGATGTCCACTAGCAATAGTGGACACTTATCAACACACTCTATGCCGCGTCAGACCAGCCTGGCCGGACGCTTACCTCATTTCTGACATTCGCCACGTGTTTACCAAAACTATCTGACCCGCCCTGCGCCCCATAGAAAAAGCGGACCCCGTTACAACGGGATCCGCTTTATATCTCTCAACCAAAACCCCCGCGTCCGGGAGCGGCCACCTTAGTTGGTGGTGGAAGTGGTTGTGCTTGTTTCGTCGTCGTCGGATACAACAACGCCAATCACAACGGCAGCGGCCAGAACGCCAGCTGCGATGGTGCCTGCTGCCAGACCGGTACCCGCGATGCCACCAGCGGCACCGGCGCCGCCAGCGCCACCGGCTGCTGCGCCTGGCTCAGCGGTTTGTGCGGAAGCGGAACCTGCGGCCAGAACGGCAACGAGAGCTGCTGCAAAAATCTGTTTCATAGTCAAAAAAACTCCATGGGGTTTTCATTAGGATATCCTGCCTGGACCCTAGGCAAGAAGTGACCTTATTTCAACGCGACTTATGCGGGCAAAACACTTAAAAATCAGTTTGTCCCGCCATCAGTGCACAGATGCCACGGCTTTGCGGCGAAAATCAGCCAATTCATGCTTAAAGCGTTAGCTGACGGATGCGAATATAGCCATTCAAAGGCCCGGCCCATTGGCGCGATTGCCAGACGCGGCCCGTGCGGGAATCAACCCAGAAGTCATTCACAATCCGTCCATTCGCGCCTTCGCAAGTCTCCTGCAGGTGGTGCGTGGCATAGGTGATCTCGACAATCTCCAGAGGCTCCGCCCCTAGATCGGCAACGGTGCAGGCCATCTCAAGCGTTTTGGATTCGTGATCGCCAAAACGCAGATCAAACAGCCGCGCGCCACGGCCTTCGGGGCCTTGCGGCCCACCGGACTGCGCCAGAGTTGACGCCGACAAAAGATCGCCGCGCAAGCCCCGCGTGGCAATCAAGATCCCATCACGCAAAGTCACGCTGACCTGGTCTTCGGTCACCCAATGCACCACCTCACCGGGGCCATCATCGCGGCGCACCAGCTGTGGCTGCAGATAGGCAAAGATTCCATTGGCCTCTAGCGTCACCTCGATATAGGGGCTGCCCAGCGTGTCCAAAAGCGCGCGGGTCAGGGGCGGGCGCTCCTGTTTGGGGGCGCGGCGCAGGGCGATCTGTTCGCGGATGGTCGAAAAGATCTCCACCTCCAAGGGGGTGCGTTCCGGGCCTTTGGCGCAGGCGGCCAGCAAGGCCAACCCCACAAGGGCGCCCATAAGACGTGTTTGCTTGATCATTCCCAGATCCTCGCCTTTTGATCGACCAGGCTTTTGCGATGGCCTTCGCGGATCTGCCCATACAGGCGTCCGGGCACCGACAGGCGCGCGCCGCCGTCGCGCTGGGTGGGGCGCACCGTCAGACCAAAGGCATTGCGCGAGGGTTTCCCCCAGAGCCAGTCCAGCGGAATGCGGAAGCGGATCCCCTTGTCAAAGGAGCCTTCGCCAAACTCTTCGGCCGAGACATTGGTGAGGGTGAAAAAACCGCCCACCGACCAGCCGTTGTTAAAGGTCTTGTCGACGCTGAAGGTCGCGCCCACATCGCCGGCCAGATAGCGACCCACATCCACCTGGGCCAGGAACCCGCGCGGTGCCTCGTAATAGGCCGAGGCATGGCCGGTAAAGACGCTGTACTCCTGAAAGGAGAACCGCTGATCGAAATCGCGTTGCTTCACATAGTTGCCCTCAACCCCCAGCGCGAGGCGGGAATTGACCGGCTTCCACAGAACTTCGCCTGAGACACCGCCAAAGTTACTTTCCAACAGGCCAACGGTGGCGCGGGCATAAAGATCAGACGCCGGTTTCCAGTTGCGCGCCACATAGAGGTTTTCCAGCGTGGTATCGAACTGGGCATATTCCACCTGATTGGTGCGCACCCGTGGCAGAACCGAGTTTGAGGCGCGCCCGTCTTCCACATTGCCCGCCAGACGGTGGCGAATGGTGCCCGAGACAAGCCAGCCCGGCGCCGGCGCATAAGAGGCTCCGAAATCCAGCCCCACATCCAGCCGGAAGGGTTGGTCGGGGTCAAAATAGGCTGGGGCCGCATAGGGCGAGATTGAGGTGGCAAAAGCCGGGTAGAGCTCATCGGAGAAATCAGCCCCCTCGGGCAAGGGGCCTGCGTTTTGAAAACCCGTGACCGCCACCAGCGCATCTGCGGCCTCGGGGGCAAATTCCAGCGCTTCCAGATCGCTGCGCCGGATCACCGTGGTCGACAGGCCCAAGCCCCGACGCACTGGTACAATCCGGAAGGTCTCCACCGAGGGCGGCAAGGTGCGCGCCATCGCGCGCGCCACCCGGCCGATGGTCAGCGTATAAGAGCGATAGCGGTTATTGCGATAGCGCACCTCGGCCACATTGCCCTCAAGGATCACCGCCTCCAGCGTCAGCCCATCCGCCTTCAAAGCGTCGGCCATCAGATCGCGGATCTGGCCGCGTTTGTTTTCACTGGCCGCCCAGTCGGGGCTCCAATGGGCCTCTTCGGTCGCCCATTGGCTGCGCGGCACCACCGGGGTGGGCGCGGGGATGCGAATGGGTTGGGTGGGATGGCGCGGGTTCAGCTGGATCTGCGCGTTTACACCAATTTCAGAGCCATAAAGGTAATAGGCCCCCAGCCGCAGACCGGGGCTTTGTTGGTATTCCACCCCAAAGTTCAGCGAGGACTTGCGTTCAAAGACGTTGGATTGCTGGGTTTCGAGCTCATAGGCGTCTGAGGAATATTCCGCCTTGATCCCCCAGCGGTCATCCAGCTCCCATTCCAGACCGGCAAACGGTGCCACATCGCCGCGGAACCATTGATCCACCGACAATTCGCCCCCGGTATCGCCGCCATTAAAGGCGCCGCGGGTGCCAATGGTGCCAATCGCCCCGTTTGACCCCAGCCGTCCCCAACCCAGACCGGCCGTGACTTTCAGCGTGCCATCCCCACCGCCCAGACCGGGCGTGTCAAAGGTCTTGGTCGCGGCAAGATATTCGCTGGCATAAATACCGGTGCCGGCAAAATCCTGCAGCCCCAGCGTCAGCGTGGGCAGGTATTTGCGTTCGCGCAAAAGCCGGAAGCGCACGTCAAAGCCACGGTCATAATAGGTGTTGAAGCCAAATAGGTTCAGGTTCTGGATGCCGTTATAACGAAACGACGCCGACAGCCAGGGCAGCGCCTGAAAGGTCAGGTTATACCGGCTGGTGCCGCCAAAATAGGAATAGGTGGTGGTGAACTGGCCTTCGGGCAGATGTTCGCCCGAGGGCAGGTCGATAATCCCCGGAGAGCCATAAAAGTTCAGACTGGGCTGGGCGGGGCGATCAAAATTTGGCGCCTCTGCAACCGTCTGCGCCTGTGCGATGCTGGTCAGGCCTGCGGTAAAAGCCAGCACCAGTGCTGCGCGCAGCTTTGCACGGCCCCGCATCTGCCTTGGGGTTGTTGTGGAACCGGTCACCTTCTGCCCCGCCTTTATCTCATGTCTTTGGCTTGCGCCTGTTTTTCGCCTTAGACCACGAAAGCCCGGCACCGATCAACTGTTGCTGGGATCTCGACCCTCAGGATGTGGCATGTGTGGCCACTTTGATCCCATCGCCTTCGACCCAATGGGCCACCAGGGCGCGTGCCGCCTCGGCGTCATTACTGGCCACCGCCTGGCGCAGCGCCCGCACAAAGGCGGCCACTTCGATCTCAGAGATCACCGCTTCATGGGCGCAGAAGATCTTGGGATGGCGAGTCAGCATCAGCTCATCGGTGAGCGTCAGCTCCTCTTCCATCTTTTCACCAGGGCGCAACCCGATGATTTCAATCGGAATATCTCCCTCGGGATTGGCCTCATCCCGCACGGTATAGCCACCGCTTTCGATCACTTGACGGGCCAGTTGGATGATCGGCACCGGTTTGCCCATATCCAGAACAAAGACCTCGCCGCCTTTGGCATCCGCACTGGCGGTCAACACCAGCTGCACCGCTTCCTGGATGGTCATAAAGAACCGGCGCACATCGGGATCGGTCACCGTGACCGGCCCGCCACGTGCCACCTGTTCCTGAAACAGCGGAATGACCGAACCCGACGAGCCCAGCACATTGCCAAAACGCACCATCGAATAGACCGTATGGGAGCTGCGGCTGGCCAGATCCTGCAACACCAGTTCCGCCATCCGTTTGGAGGCGCCCATCACATTGGTTGGGCGCACCGCCTTGTCCGATGAGATCAGGATAAAACGGTCGACGCCAAAATCCCCCGCCGCGCGCGCCAGGGTCCGGGTGCCAAAGACATTATTGGCCAGCCCCGCCAGCGGGTTTTCTTCCACCAATGGCACATGTTTATAGGCGGCCGCATGCAGCACCACCCGCACCTGATGGCGGCTCAGCACTTCGCGCACCTGACGCGGATCAGTGACCGAGCCCAGCACCGGCACCAATGCGATGCCATGCGCCTTGGCCTGGGCGCACAGCTCCTGGTGGATGGTATAAAGCGCCAGCTCCGACAGCTCATAGAGCACCAATTTGGTCGGGCGGCAGGCCATCACCTGACGACAAAGTTCCGACCCGATGGATCCCCCCGCGCCTGAAACCAGCACAACCTTGTCTCGGTAGGCATCTGCCGCTGCGGCCAGGGGCACATCATGAGCACGCCGGCCCAAGAAATTTTTCGGTGCCACGGGGGTGAGCTTTTCCACCAGAGCTTCGGTGCCGATCAGTTGGGCAAACGACGGCAGCGCCTGCACATCCAGTTTCAACGCCTGCAGACGTTGGGTTATCTGCGCCTGCTTTGGCATGCTTTGTGACGGCATTGCCAGCAATACGCGTGTGATTTGGCGGGTTTTCACCAGCTCTTCGATATGCGACGGCGCATAGACCTGCAGGCCAACCAATGTCACGCCCTGCAGGGATTTATTGTCATCCACAAAAGCCACCGGATCGATCCAGTCATGGCTGCGCAGCGCCTGTGCCAATTGGGTGCCTGTGGCCCCAGCCCCATAAATCAGAACACGGTTACGCGGTTGCGCCCGGCGGTAGATCGACATCACAATCTGAAACAACACCGCCCGCACCGCCACCATGGCGATAAAATAGACCAGCGCAAACACCACATAGGTGCCCAACGGCAGCGCCGGGCCAAACAACAGCATTGCCGCCGCCCCTACCCCACCAGCAAACAGCGCCACCAAGGCCGTCATCCCCACTGCATGGCGTTCATAGGCATTGAGCTGCACATGCGGCAGCCCCAGCCACAGCGCAAACAAGGCGGAAAAGACCATCACATAAGGCAAAACGGGCAGGCTGGCCGCAAGAAGATCCGCAGCCGGAGTTGGCAGGTTTTGTACAGCAAATGTAAAAACAAGCGCCAACGGCAGCAGCAGCAGGTCAATGCCCAGGAAAATATATGATTTTTGCGCCCGCGTCAGAGAGCTCAGTAGTCGAAACATTCGCGTCCCACCCACCCATACAGGGAGGTCTTTAATTCATGTGCCTGTGCTCATAAGGTCCAAAGCATCAATTCTTTTTTAACATCCGGCCAATCATCGTGGCCAGATGCGCATGTGATGCACATTTCAGCTATATCCCCCGAAATGCACCACGGCGCGAACCCTCGCGCCCGTCCTCACCTGTTCAGACAAATCACAGGCCTACACAGAGGCGGTAGCTTTTATTTGCACTGCAGCAAAATAAATCCCGCTTTGGGCGAAATTGTGCCAACAGATTAAGTTCTTATGTTTCCTGCGTGCACCACACAACTCAAAGATGCAAGTCTGATTTCCATGCCTTAGACCGCACCGTCGCAATTTGTGTCCCAAAACTCAGCAGATTCGCCCGCCCGGCTACCCCCGCCGCAACAGGTTGCCGATGGTCTGAAACACCAGGTCAAAGTCGTACCACATGCTTTGATGGCGCTGATAAATCAGATCCAGCCGCGCCTTGGTGGGCACGCAGGTGAGCGAATAGACCGTATCGGTCTCCTCAGAACTGGCGCAGCGCTCCAACAGCTGGGTTTCATGTTTGTGATAGACGATTGACGCAAGCCCGGTGACGCCGGGGCGCGACTTCAGCACCTCGTTGTAGATTTCCGGATAGGCTTCCACATATTGGCGCAGCGGCGGGCGTGGGCCTACAAAGGACAGATCGCCGCGCAGGATATTCCACAGCTGCGGGAATTCATCGAGCCGTTTGGAGCGCAGCCAGGCGCCGGTCCTGGTGATCCGCGCCGCTTTATCGCCCCCTGACACGCCGCTGTCGTCGTCAACCACCGTCATCGTGCGCAGTTTCCACAGGGCAAACGGCTCGGTCGGGGTTTTCATCCGCTCTGCCACATAAAACAGCGGTCGGCCTTCCTTGATCAGCAACCAGACCAGCAGCGCCAACAGCACCGGGCCCAGGATCACAATCAACAATGTGACAAAAAACAGATCAAACAGCCGTTTGCTCCAGGTCATAGTCTACCCCCGGGGATTCCTTTGCCGCCCTTATTGGCAGAAGCCATGCCATTGCGCCACCAGGCTGATGCCACAGGCGGGCACCACGGGCGTGTTCAGGCAGGATTGCAGCAGGGTCAGGTCCAGCGTGACATCAGAAATCGCATCCGCAGGGGCCGGGCGGGTGGCAAATTCCAGATCAGCCCTGGTCAAAAGCTCTCCCATTTCAATGGGGCGCAGCTGCGCCACGTTGAGCGCAGGCGGCAGGCGTTTGGCCTCCATCAGATCGCAGATCACCTGCGCCAGCGCCTGCACGCCAATGTAACTGCGGCGCGGCGTTGTGCCATCTGGGAACTGATCCAGCGTAAAACCGGGCTTCCAGCCGCCAAGGATCGCATCAAAGCCTGCCACATTGCCAATCCTGAGCGCGCAGACCGCCACCCCCAGCGCATCAGCCCGCATCCGCCCGGCCTCTTCCATCCGGACCTTGGCCTCCCCATAGGCGTTGGCGGGCCGCAACGGCTGATCCTCACGCAAGGGGCCGCTGCTGCGCCCATAAACCGCCGCAGATGAGGTCAAGATCACCCGGCCGCAGCCCGCATCTGCGGCGGCCTCGACGGCTGCGATGGCCAGACGGGCGTTATCCTCCAGATCGCCGCGCCCCGGCACGCTGCCTGCCAGACACAGGATATGGCCGCAGCCGGTTGCGGCCGCGCGCAACGCCTCTGGGTCGGTGAGTGGCGCAAAAACACGCCAATCCGCTCCGTTTTTCGTACTGTCGTCCGCCGGGCTGCGCCGCTGCAGACGCAGCCGCTCTTGCCAGCTTTCGGGCGCAAAATGGCGCAGCGCCTGACCAATGCGGCCATTTGCGCCCAGAATTAAGGTGGGTCTGGTGATGTCTTGCGTGCTCATTGTGCCGCGTCTTTCATTGTGATTGCGCCTTGTGTTGACGCAACTGCCCGTCTGGCTATCTTGCGTTTACCCAAAATTAATTTTTCCTGACTGGATTCTCAATGCTCCGCTTCCTGTCCGCCGTCCTGTTGTCAGGTCTGGTTCTTGTGCCCGCCGCCTGTAGCCGCTTACCTGGAGGAGCCCCGGCCAGCCGCGAGATCCTGCGCGAGGCCCAAGAGGTGGATGCGGATTTCGCGCTTTACCCGGTCACCCGCGCCTTTTTGCCCAGCGTTGAACATTGGCCCGCCACCGGCCAGCAAGAACACCTCAGCTGGATTGGTCGCAGCCAAGGGGCCAAAACCCAATATATCCAGCCCGGTGATTTGTTGACCCTGCAGGTCTGGGACAGCGGTGACAACTCGCTTCTGACGGCACCGTTGCAGAAGGTCGCACAACTACAGGACATGAAGGTTGCCGGCGATGGCACCGTGTTCATGCCCTATGTGGGCAAAGTTGCCGTGCGCGGCCTGACCCCGGATCTGGCGCGCGAACGTCTGCAAGAGGCGCTGGAAGAGATCGTGCCCAATGCGCAATTGCAGCTGAGCCTGCAGGAAGGGCGCAACAATTCGGTGGATCTGGTCTCGGGCGTGGCCCGTCCCGGCACCTATCCGATGCCGGATCGCAATTACACGGTTCTGGGGCTGATCTCAGCCGGGGGCGGCATTGGGCTCAACCTCAACAACCCACAGATTCGCCTGGTGCGCGGCAACCAGATCTATGGCACCTCGGTGGAAAACCTGCTGAATAACCCAACATTAGACACGCTCTTGCGCGGCGGTGACCGGGTGTTTGTAGAAGAGGATGAGCGCTATTTCCTCTCCTTTGGTGCCACCGGCACCGAGGCCCAGCATATTTTCAACCAGGACGCCATGTCAGCGATGGATGCGATTTCCGTGGCCGGCGGGTTGTCGGACCGCAATGCAGATCCAAAAGGCATCCTGATCCTGCGCGAATATGGCAATTCCGCCATCGCACCGGGCGCACGGGGACCGCGCAAAAAACGGGTGGTGTTCTCGTTGGATCTGACCACGGCAGACGGTCTGTTTTCCGCCCGTCAGTTTGCAATCCAGCCGCAGGATCTGGTGATCGCAACCGAGGCTCCGGTAACGGATGTTCTGACCGTCGCCTCGATCTTTGGCAATTTTGTCGGCGTCTTCAACACCACCAGCAATATCGGCAATTGATTTGAAAATAGAACCCTAAACCGGGGAATAGATCGGTTTAGGGCAGTTTGATCTGCGCGCCGGTGGTCACCAGACTGTTTATGCGCGTCAAGTGCTCGGGCAGACACCGGGTGAGGAAATCATAGTTCTCCACCACATGGGCGCGCGCATTTGGCCCCAGATGGGCATAGTCATCCGGATGCGCCAACACCTCGACCACCTGTTTGGCCAAGGCGGCAGGATCAAAGAAATCCACCAACAGACCGGTTTGCCCATGGGTGATGGCTTCCCGCACCGGACCCACATCGGTGGCCACCATTGTGGCCCCCATCGACATCGCCTCAAGACACGACCAACTGAGCACAAAGGGCATGGTCAGATACAGATGGCAGCGGCTGATCTGGATCACCTGTTGATAGGCGTCATAGGGCACCTGGCCCAGGAAATGCACCCGGCTCCAATCGACCCGGTGGCCCAGCTCGGCCTCCATCTCTCCGCGCAAACCACCGGGATGGGTGCTTGCCTTGCCATAGGATGTGCCATTGCCGCCAATCACCAGAACCCGCGCCGCTGGACGTGCCTCCAGGATTTCCGGCAGCGCGCGCATGAACACATGGAACCCCCGCGTGCGTTCCAGATTGCGCGCCATAAAGGTCAGCACCTCATCATCGCGGGTGATCGGCTGCTCCAGCCGGCCCAGCGACAGGTTCACATCGGGGTTGGGCTTTAACAGATCGGTGCGAATGCCGTCGTGGCAGGTGTAGAAGTTCGAATGAAACCGTTCGGGGAAACTATCGCGCTGCCACTGGGTCGGCACCGTGCCCAGATCCACCGCATCCAGATTTGCATTGGGCACCGCATTGCGGGCGCGCAGCAAAAACCGGCTGTGTTCGCTGGGCGGATCTTCGGGGTCAAACCCCACCGGACCGCCACTGTTCAGGTAGAAATATTCAAAAAAGCCCAGCACCGGCACATCTGGCCAGACGTCCTTCATGAACAAGAGTTCCCCCCATCCCGTGTGGCCCAGGATGATGTCGGGCTTGAACCCGGCCTCGCGCTCCAGCTTTTGTGCAGCCATCGCCGCACCAAATCCAGAGCCTGTGGCCTCTTCCCAGACTTTGGACAGCCCATAGGCCTCCTCCGCGGCGCGGTGATGGGGCTTATACTGCACCGTCTTCACGCCTTTGAACTGGGGCGCGGGGTGGCGCTGGGTCAGAAACACCAGCTCATGATCCCCCTGTGCCGCCAGCCACCCAATCATTTCCCGATATTGGCCGGGCATATTCTGGTGCACCAAGAGGATCTTCATGGAAAAGTCTTACTCCAAAAGTTTCGCCAAATAAGCGCCATAGGCGTTTTTCTTCAGCATTTCAGCCCGCTGTGCAAGCGCCGCAGCGGAAATCCAACCCTGATCATAGGCGATCTCTTCTAAACAGCCGGTTTGCAGACCCTGACGCTCTTGCAATGTGCGCACAAAATTACCCGCATCCAAAAGCGACGCATGGGTGCCGGTATCCAGCCAGGCATAGCCACGCCCCATGGTTTTGACGCTCAACGCGCCCTCATCCAGATAGGTCTGCAACAGATCGGTGATCTCCAACTCGCCGCGCGGCGACGGTTTCACGGCGCGGGCGCGTTCCGGCGCGGTACCATCCAGAAAGTAAAGCCCGGTGACCGCATAGTTGGACGGCGGTGCGGGGGGTTTTTCAATGATCTCGCGCGCCTGGCCCTGATCGTCGAAATCCACCACGCCGTAGCGTTCCGGATCCGCCACGTGATAGCCAAAGACGGTGCCGCCAGCCGGTTTTTGATCGGCTGCCGCCAGAAGATCCGGCAATCCGTGACCAAAGAAGATATTGTCGCCCAGAACCAGCGCAGAGGGCGCGCCGCCCAGAAACGCTTCGGCCAGGATAAAGGCCTGCGCCAGACCATCCGGAGAGGGCTGTACCACATAGGTGAAGTCCACCCCCCATTGGCTGCCATCACCAAGGGTGCGTTTGAACTGGGCCTGATCCTGCGGCGTGGTGATCACGCAGATCTCGCGGATGCCGGCCAGCATCAACACAGAGACCGGATAATAGATCATCGGCTTGTCATAGATCGGCAACAGCTGTTTGGAGACCCCCATGGTGATCGGGTACAGCCGGGTGCCGGAACCGCCTGCCAGAATAATACCTTTGCGCTGTAGTGTCGCTGCAGTCATGACCCTGCTCCCAAATCCTTCAAAATATCACCTAGACCCTGCCGCCAATCCGGCTGGGTTATACCAAAAACAGTCTCTAATGCGGTGCAATCCAGCCGCGAATTCAACGGGCGCACCGCGGGCGTCGGATAGGCAGTGGTGGGGATATCTTCGACCACGCATGTGGTGCCGCTTTGCGCAAATATCTCACGGGCGAAATCCGCCCAACTGGCAAAGGGGGTGCCCTGAAAATGATAGGTGCCGGATTTTGCCGGATCTGCCGCCAGCTGTTGCGCCATCTCCATACAGGCCGCCGCAATATCACGGGCCGGCGTGGGCGCGCCGATCTGGTCGGCAATAATGGTCAGCTTGTCACGCTCTGCCCCCAGACGCAGCATGGTTTTGACAAAGTTATTGCCATGGGCCGAGACCACCCAAGAAGTGCGCAGGATCGCATGGCTGCCCCCCGCCGCCTGCACCGCCTGTTCACCGGCCAGTTTGGAGCGGCCATAGGCATTGGGCGGGTCTACCGGATCTGCGGGCGTCCAAGGGCTCTCTCCGTTACCGGCAAAAACATAATCGGTGGAGATATGCAAAAACGGGATATTGAGCGCCGCGCAGGCCTGCGCCATCGCACCGGGCGCCGCCCCGTTGATGACAGAGGCCAGATCTTCTTCTGCCTCCGCCTTGTCCACCGCCGTATAGGCGGCAGCATTGATCACCGCATCAGGTGCGCGCGCCTCAATCAGTGCCGCACAGGCCGCAGGATCAGCGAGATCCGCCAGATCACGCCCCACACAGGTGACACCGTCAAACGGAGCCAATTCCTGCGCCACCTGCCCGGTTTTGCCAAAGACCAGAATGTTCATCTCTTACCCTCTCCACGCAGAAACGTGCCCCATGTCCGCGCGCGCTTTCATCTTTTCCCAAATACGTCCGACCGTGTCTTGACCGGGGGCCGCCTCTAAGCTTTCACGCCCAGACGTTCGCCGACGCCCGCGCGTTCCTGCAACGCGCGCCACCAGGCCTCATTGTCGAGATACCATTGCACGGTTTTCGCCAGACCTTCTTCGACCGTCACAGATGGCCGCCAGCCCAGCTCGGTGCGGATGCGGGTGGGATCAATTGCGTAACGCGCGTCATGGCCCGGACGATCCGTCACAAAGGTGATCTGATCCGCATAGGAACCACCACCCGCCTTGGGGCGTTTGTCGTCCAGAATGGCACACAGGGTTTTCACCAGTTCCAGATTGGTGCGCTCATTCTCACCGCCAATGTTATAGGCGCGGCCCAATGCGCCCTTTTGCACCACCAGCAAAAGCGCATCGGCGTGGTCTTCCACATAAAGCCAGTCGCGGATGTTGGAACCATCGCCATAGATCGGCAGATCTTGACCCGCCAGCGCATTCAAAATCACCACCGGGATCAGTTTTTCCGGGAAATGGAAGGGGCCGTAATTGTTGGAACAGTTCGTCAGCACCACCGGCAGACCGTAGGTTTCCGCCCACGCCCGCACCAGATGGTCGCTTGAGGCCTTGGACGCCGAATAGGGCGAACGCGGATCATAAGCCGTGTCTTCGGTGAACATCACGCTCGGATCTTTGGGCAGGCTGCCGTAAACCTCGTCCGTCGAGATATGGTGGAAGCGGAAACTCTCGGGCTTGCCGGCGTCGGTCCAATATTTGCGCGCTGCTTCCAGCATATTATAGGTGCCGGTGATATTGGTCTCGATGAAATCGCCGGGACCATCGATGGAACGGTCCACATGGCTTTCGGCCGCCAGATGCATCACCGCATCGGGTTTATGGGTTTCAAACGCCCGGTCCAAGGCGGCGCGGTCGCGGATATCGGCCTGTTCAAAGGCGTAATTGGCATGATCCGCGACGCTTGCCACATTCTCCAGACAGGCGGCATAGGTCAGCGCATCCAGGTTGACCACACTGTGGCCCTGGGCAATGGCCTGACGCACCACAGCCGACCCGATAAAACCGGCACCGCCGGTGACCAGAAGTTTCATGTCTCACCCTTTTGTTTAATCACCCGCGCCGGGGAGCCCACGGCCACCGCTCCGGCGGGAATATCGCTTAATACAACCGCATTGGCCCCGATCACCGCGTGATCGCCAATGCTGACAGGGCCCAGCAGCTTGGCGCCGGCCCCCACATCCACATGTCCCCCCAAACGCGGCGCGCCGCTGCGCCCGGCGGTGGTGCCCAGGGTCACCTGTTGAAACAACAGGCAATTGGGTCCGACCACGGCGTCCGGATGGATCACCACCCCATTGGGATGGGGCAACAACAGACCGCCTGCGATCTGCGCGTTCAAGGGAATATCGGCGCCAGTGACCGCAGACCAGAACCGGTGATGCAGCACCGCCAAACGGCGACGCAGCCCGCCAGCAAACCCAGCAGTACCGGGGCGCTGATAGGCGCGCAGGCTGCGCAACAGGCGCCGAGACGGCTGCCAGCCGCCTGTGCAGGCCTCACGGCTCCAGTCGGGATCCTGCGCCGACGGGGTCATCCCGCGACGCTTTCGGTCGCCTCAAAGGTAAAGGGGCTGTCCAGATCCGCCAGGGTCTGTGCCACCGCGTCCTTGTCAGACAGGATCGGGCTGCCATCAAAGCCCCAGTCGATACCGCAGCTGTCCCAGCGCACCGCACCATCACAGTCGGGCGCATAATAGTCGGTGCATTTATAGATGATCTCGGTCATCGGCGCGCGGGTGACAAACCCGTGCAGGAACCCTTTGGGCACCAACAGCTGTTTGCCGTTCTCTGCCGTCAATTCGACCCCGACCCACTGCCCATAGGTGGGCGAGCCCTTGCGGATATCCACCGCCACATCAAACAACGCGCCTTGCCCACAGCGCACCAGCTTGTCCTGGGCATGGGGGGGCGTTTGGAAATGCAGACCCCGAATGGTGCCCACTTCGGCGGACATAGAATGGTTGTCCTGCACGAACTCCAGATCAATGCCCGCATCCACCATCCGCTGCTTGTTCCAGCTTTCGCTGAAAAACCCACGTGCATCGCCAAAACGTTGCGGGGTCAGGATCAAAACACCGGGCAGTTTGGTTTGTTCCATCAACATTGTGAAACCCCCTTTACTCTCTTCTTGCCCATCCATAGGGGCTCTCCCGCGCCCGTGCCACAGGTTTTTTGCCCCCTGCCCGCACCAAACAGAGCCCGGCCCGAATCTGCAGCTGCAACCCACATTTCGCAGCATATAATCACCTATAAAGTGTGCGGCATTTTCCAGTCATAGTCATGATCGCGTCACAATCTGGTAACTCATTATTAAGGAACTCCCTGAGTTTTGCTCAAATTTGCCACGTTATTTTGGGCGCACCCATAAAGTCACAATTAATGGACCAGACAAGGCTTGCGCTCGCAAAATTAGATAGGCAAAACAAATCCGTATTGAATAAAATAATTATTGTCTGCGGCACTACCTTTTGGCTCTGGTCTGCACCCCCTCGCCCTGAGACGGCATCGTTTTTAAAGCTGTCTCCCAGGCATGGTTCGCCCCGGCCAAAGCATATGAATTATACGCCAAATGCTTTAGGAGCAGAATAGATATGGGACTGATTGATATGCGGAAGATGAGCCTGCCTCACACCAGCGAGTCCGCCCAGATACCTCCTGCAAAATTCTATCTTCGGATTGGCAAACGCCTCTTGGATCTGACCCTGGTTCTGATCGCGGCACCCATTGTTGTGCCCCTGATTTTGACCCTGGCCCTTGTGGTCGCTCGCGACGGCGGCAAACCCTTTTACCGCCAGACCCGCGTGGGCCGCGGCGGGCGTGCATTCACCATGTGGAAGGTGCGCAGCATGGTGCATCAGGCCGATGAAAAGCTTGCGGCCTATCTGGAGAAAAACCCAAAAGCGCGCGCCGAATGGGATGAGAAACAAAAGCTGAGCCAGGATCCCCGCATCACCCGGTTTGGCCGGATGCTGCGCAAAAGCTCGCTGGATGAGCTGCCGCAATTCTGGAACGTCTTTCGCGGCGATATGAGCCTGGTGGGACCGCGGCCGATGATGCCCGACCAACAGGTGCACTACCCCGGCACCGCCTATTACGACATGCGCCCCGGCATCACCGGCAGCTGGCAGGTATCTGCCCGTAATGAAGCCTCATTTTCAGATCGTGCCTGGTTTGACAACGCCTATGCGCTCAGCATTTCTCTGCGCCAAGATGTGCGGCTCTTGGCAGCAACCGTTCGGGTGGTGGTGCAGGCAACCGGGCGCTGAAGATCACGCGCGCGCCGAGCAAAAAGGCGGCGCCGCAAACCACTCTTCTCAAATCAAGCCCCCCATCTGCGTTCCAAACCTGGGCCCTATCCGTCAGACATTGACGGGATTGGAGTTCGGCCAGCCCAGACAAGCCCAGGCTCAGGCCCTGCGGAGGCGGGCTGTGAACGCAAAACGGGCCGCATAAGCGGCCGGGCATTTTGATGTCAGAAATTTTGGCGATATGCTGCGCCTTAGCAGAGCTCTTCCTTGACCGCTTTGACCGTGCGCAAAGGGGTCGCCTGCCACAGAAGACTGGCCAGCAGCATCACGATTGCGACGGGCCATAGGGCCGACAGGGCCAAGCCCAGCACCCCATTCACCGCCGAGATCTGCCCATGGCTGCGCTGTTCACGCCGCGTCATCGTGATCGCAAAAAGCGCCACAACACCGTAGCAGGCAGTCCATGTCATCGAGAGATCCATCGCGGTTTCCATACAGCTATATCTAACGGTAACTAGACTTGGTTAATTTGACTAAAAAAAGATTAATCCTTGGCGGAAATAGGGCAGGGTTTCGCCGATCCTGCCTACTCCTGCAGCGGCAAATTCGACCATGGATAAAAGCACCCCAAAAAGTCCGTGAAATAAAATGCACCTCGATAATTGAACACTCTATTTAATTCACGAAAAAATGAAAACCCGTGAGTTTTTAAATATCCCCTGGGTTGCGCTGGCCTTTCCCTCTTCTCACGCCGTGCCCCGCACGCGCGGGAAGAGCGGGAAGACAGGTCGAAACCAGGAAGTAGCCGGCGGGCAAACAGAGCGGCAGATCACCGCGTTTGGGCGCGCTTTTTGACCCAGCCCAGGAACGCCGCATCCGCATTGCGCAAAGCAGGCTGGCCGCTGCGCAGCCAGGTGGCGCGCCAATCGGCCTCCAGCGCATAGGCATCTGCGCCGGGCATCAGGGCGCGCGCCTCCTCCAGCGTCTCGGGGCGCAAGGTCGGCAGCGCCTGCGGCACGCCGCCGCTTTCGACCACAGCCCCCTTGCGGAAGAACCGCATCAGATCGCCGGGACGTTCCTCGATCGCGTAATCGGGCAACGTGTCCGCCGCAATCATATCGCGTAGCATTTTGCGAAACACCCGGCGCGGGCTGGCCGAACCGGATTTCTTCAGCAGCGTATCCACCGAGACGGTCCATTCCGGCTGGCGGCCACAGTGTTTGCGCGCCAGCTCATAGATCCGCCGCTCCAGCGGTTTGCGGAGCCGGAAATAGTCGCGGCTGAGCGTCAGCACCGATTTCGACAGCACCGCCCGATACAGCCAATCCGACAGGGTGACCGCGACCGAGACCATGCGCCCACCATTCTTTTTTGACGTGGGCGCCTTGCGCACGATCTCCCATTTCTCGATCAGGCCAAAGCCGCTGGTGATCTCATGACCGCCGGTGACAATATTGGTGGTGATCCTAGTGCCGGCCAGACGTTCAAACGCCTCACGCAAACGCCGGTAGGCATCGCCAGAGGTTTCGCGATTGGTGGCCACCAACAGATCATGCGCCGTCAGATGCAGGGTGCGGCTCACCTGGCGGCCCGCATTCAACGCCGCCATCAGCTGGCTGACACAGAAGATCAAGATGTCCTTGTCGTGGATGGTCGCCAAGCCTTTGACGCTGGGCGTCACCGTAATCTCGGCGCCATTGTGTTCGTAATTCAGGATGCGCCGATCCGGACGCGTGGCCAGCGAGAACAGCGGATGTTCCATCGAGACCAAATCGTTCTTGGGGATCGCCCCAAAAATATCGCACAGAAAGAACTCCCCCTGCCCTTCTGGGGGATATGCGCTCACCGCGTCTGTCATCGTAACTCTGCCTGCCTTCATGCCCCCGATTTCGGGGTGCGGATTATACTGCTCTGGTCTCCCCTGTTTGGCCTGGTTTGAGGTCCTGAAACGGGGCGACTCGTTTTCGTGGTTTTGATTACACCCACCCTAGAGTTATCCACATGCGCTCGCAACGGGGGTTTGGAATCGCTTTATCGGGGGATCGGAGTCATTTGATCGGGGTTTCAGAGTCACTCGGCGACGGAATTTGCACCCCATCCCCCTATAAAAAAGGGCTTTGCAGGGAGATTAGGACTCCTGTAACTAATATATAACTCAAAATTAACAGGGGATTTTTTTTCACACCCCTGCAACACCCCCCAAATCTCATGCCGCAACTGCCGGATTTGCTTAGAAAATCTGCAAGGTGGTGCGATATATCTTTCATGTAGCGCGTTTTGTGGTATTCTGCCAAAAACACCGCACATGGACCAGGGAGCCCCCTACGGATCCACGCGCGCCAAAGAGCACACAGACCAGAGCAGTCGCCATCCGCATGAGGCTTTGAACGCAAATGGCCAAAGATATCCACAAGACCCGCAGCGCGCCAAAAGACGCCGACCTGCCCCCCTATTTCAACATCGACCCCGATGCCGCCCTTGCGGATCTGGATCAGCCTACCTCCACCGAAGGCTTTGCTGAGATCGCCGAGGCCTGCGGGCGCGGGCGCACTGATCTGGCCAGTCGCGGCATGAATGAGGACGGCCAGAAAGAGCTGCGCCTGTTCTCCACCTGGGAGATCACCCGCTATGTGATACCCGTCGCCCAGGCCCATTTCCGCCGCGTGCTGAAACAGAACCCCGACCTGCCCCAGGGCCGGGTGGAGACCGAAGGTGGCGCCAAATGGTTCACCCTGGATGAGGTGCTTACCTTGCGCGCCTTCTTTGGCGCCCAGGGCTCCAAGGCCAAGGATTACACCCCCTACCGTCCCGAAGGCCTGCCGGCCAAAATGGTGGCTGTTGCCAATTTCAAAGGCGGTGTTGGCAAGACCTCTACCGCGGCCCATCTGGCGATGTCGGCGGCCTTGGATGGTTACAAGGTGCTGGTGGTGGATCTGGACAGCCAGGGTTCGATGACCTCCATTTTCGGCGGCAAGGTGGACGACGAATGGCAAACCGCCTTTCCGCTGCTGGCGCGCCACTACGGCGAACATCTGCGCCAGGAAAACCAGCGCCGCATGGATCGCGGCGATCCGCCCCAGCCCCTGGACGAGGCGCTGACCGCGGCGATGGATATGACCGCGCAAGACGTGATCCAGCCCACCCATTGGCCCAATATCGATCTGATCGGTGCTCAGCTGAATTTGTACTGGGCCGAGTTCCAGATCCCGGTCTGGCGCATGGCGGCCCGTTCGTGGAAGCTGTGGGATGCGCTGACCGACCGCTTGGAGGCCGACGGGGTCTTGGACCAATATGACGTGATCTTCATCGACACGCCGCCTGCCCTTGGCTACCTGACGATCAACGGGCTGTCGGCGGCGGATATCCTTCTGGTGCCCATGGGGGCGTCCTTCCTGGAGTTCGACAGTACGGGGCGGTTTTTCGATATGCTGCATTCCACCTTTGCCTCGATCGAGGAGGGGGAGAACCTTGCAGCGCGCGCGCTTGGCCGGCCCGAGATCGGCTTTGAATGGGATGCGGTGCGCACCGTTATCACCCGCTATGACGCCGCCCAACAGGGCGAGCTTGCCGCCTTGATGCAGGCCTATATGGGGCGGGTGCTGAGCCCCCATAAACAGGATTACACCGCCCTCATCGGTCAGGCCGGTGAGCAGGTGTCGGGCATCTACGAGGCGGATTATCGCGATTTCAACCGCGAGACCTATGCCCGGGGCCGGGAAACCTTTGATGCTACTTATGCCGCCTTCAAACGGCTGTTGCTGGGGGTTTGGCGACGCGATGCGTTGCAGGACGAGGCCGACCAGCGCGCGGCCCAGTAACGCCGCCCAAAGAATAATATGCCAGGGTGCACCGCCCCTGGACGAGGAGAGAGAGCATGGCAAAACGCAAACGGCTGACGCCGGCCCAACCCACCTATCTGGCACCGACGCCGGATGCCAAACCCAGCCCCTCGCTGGCAGGCCCCTCGATTGGTGCCGCGCCCATTGCCCAGGTCGCCAGCGAAGCCTCCACCCATGCCGCCCTGCAGGAACTGTCGGGCGTGCTGGAAAACGCCCGCGCCAAAGGGTTGATGATCGCCGAGTTGGCGGTGGATGCCATCGACGCCTCGCATCTGGTGCGCGACCGGTTGGAACAAAACCCCGAAGAGATGGCCGCGCTTATGGCCTCCCTCAAGGCGCGCGGCCAGCAAACCCCGATCGAAGTGGTTGCGGTGGATCCCCGCGCGGATGGCACCACCCATGGTCTGATCTCTGGCTGGCGGCGCCTGACCGCCTTGCGCAGACTCTATCAAGAGACATCAGAGCCGCGCTTTGCCCAGGTTCTGGCCCGCGTCATTGAACCCGGCAGCGCCGAAGACGCCTATGTGGCGATGGTCGAAGAGAATGAGATCCGGGTCAATCTCTCCCATTATGAACGCGCCCGCATCGCCGTGCGCGCCCTGCATGAAGGGGTGTTTGCCAATCAGAAACTGGCGCTTCAGGGTCTGTTTGCCAATGCTACCCGTGCCCGACGCTCCAAGATCGGCAGCTTTGTCACCCTGGTCGAGGCGCTGGATGATATGCTGTTCTACCCCACCGCCATCACCGAACGTCTGGGCCTGTCCCTGGTGCGCGAGATGGAGCTGGATGCAGGCTTTGCCGAGACCCTGCGCCAGGAGCTGGCCCTGACCGACCGCCCCACGGCGGAGGTTGAGGTTGAGGTCCTGATGCGCACCCTCGCCGCCGCTCAGGCCCCCGCGCCCGTGCCACCTGCCCCATCAGATGATGCCTCAAATCAGAGCCTAAATAAGCAAGCAGAGCCTGTCTCGAGCCCATCTGCCACCGCAGATTCCAGCGCGCCGGTGGCCAAACCACAACCCCGCCCCCGCGCCCGCAGCTTGTCGTCAACCATGGCACCGGGCGAACGGCTGATCCTTAATGCCGGTCCCGGCCTGCGTCTGGGCTTTTCCCCGGATGAGAAAAAGATCGAGCTGATGGGCGATGGGGTCACCGATCAATTGATGGAAGATCTGCAGGATTGGTTGCGCCGGCGACAGGGGTAATTGGGGCCTCTTTCATGGATCATTGCGCAAGAGAGACGGGGTGCCTGGCGGCGCCCCTTTTTATCTCTAACACATGGGGGTCTCCGCGTCGCTGCGAAACACTTCACAACGCATGCGTAAAGTTGAATGTTTCGCATGCGAAACATTTGGGGGCATGTCCTCCCCTGGCCTCTCACAAATCGGCAAAGCAATTGACATTGGGCGGCGGCTCAGGTGTTTCTCCCTGCGAAACTCAGACGATAAAAACACGCGTGCCAATACGGCCAAGGAGCAGTTCGATGACCCAATCCAATCCCGCCCCCCGGCGTCTTGTGGCTGTGGTGGTGACCTATAATCGCTTGGACAAGCTGAAGGTGACATTGGCGCGGCTGTTGGACAGTCCGGAACAGGAACTGGCGGCGGTGGTTGTGGCCAACAATGCCTCGACGGATGGCACCACACAATGGCTGGCGACGTTGGATGAGCCGCGTTTGGATATTCTAAACAGCGCCCAAAACACCGGTGGTGCCGGTGGGTTTGAAATGGGTATGCGCCGCGCGATGGAACATCATAGCCCTGATTGGCTGGTGGTGATGGATGATGATGGCCGCCCGGAACCCGGTGGTCTGGCGACGTTTCACGCCCTGCCTGCCCATCAGGAAGACGGTGGCAAGTGGGATGCGGTGGCGGCGGCGGTCTATTTTCCATCCGGTGAGATCTGCGAGATGAACCGCCCGTCCCGGAACCCGTTCTGGCACGCGCCCGAGTTCTTTCGCACCCTGTTCGGCGGCGGCCGGTCCGGGTTCCATATTCAACCGTCGGATTACGAGGGCGACGGGCTGCAGGTCGATGTGACCTCATTTGTGGGGTTTTTCATCTCAGCCCAATCGGTGCGCAAGATCGGCTATCCGGACCCTACCCTGTTTATCTATGGCGATGATGGGATTTATACGCTGGGGCTGACAAAATCCGGCGGGCGGATTGGCTTTGAGCCCGGCGTGCGGTTCGAACATGATCTGACTAGTTTTCAGGGCAACGTAGGTATTGAGAAAACCGCCGTGCAACGCGGACGACTGACGCCCTTGTGGAAGGTTTATTACTACCACCGCAACTTGCTGCTGCTCTACCGGATGGCAGCGGGTATTTGGTTCTGGCCCGCGCTTTTGGCGGTAGTGCCCAAATGGATCTTGAAAAGCCGTCACTATGGAACGGACCGCGCCATCTTTATGCGTTTGCTACGCTGCGCCCTACGCGATGGCCTGTTGCGCCACCCCGGTCTGTCCCATGCCGAGGTTCTGGAGCGCAGCGAGTAAAGGTGTTGCTTAACCGTTGATAATATCGCGGTGATAGCGGCCCATAAGTGTCAGCCCGAGGGTCAAAAGCATGAGCGCAACCGACAACACATAGACCTCGCTCACATAAGCTGCGGTGTAGGTCGGATAAAACCCGGTGCGCATCAGGCCGACGATATGGACCAGTGGATTGTACCAGAGCAGTTCCTGCGCAACGGGCGACATCTCATCATAGAGAAAGAAAATTCCCGATGCGATGAACAATGGACGGTTGAGGACACCCCAAATCAAGGCCCAGATCGGAAACAGTCCCATCAAGACACAATTGACAGATCCCACACCCAATCCAAGGATCATCGCCAGCCCCATTGCCTGCAAGACCGGAGGCAGGTTCAATGTGGCGCGGCTGTCAATCAGGATAAGTATCGCACCCAATAGCAAGATGGTGTTCAAAACCCCGGTCAGACTGTTCAGAGTAAATCGCGCGAGCAAGGCATCCACCCAGGTCACGGCAGGAAATTTCAACAGCGGACGGGAAAACCTGATCGCAGCACTACAGGATTGGCTAACGGTTCCATAAAGATCAAAGGGCATATAGCCAGTGGCATAAAACAACAGGAAGCTGGTGCCGAGAGCCGGAGAGCGCAAAAACAGCGAAAATCCGAGGCTCAGGAATAGAATTGCGGCCAGGGGTTCGACGACATTCCACAGGTATCCCCCCGGTGTCCGGCTGTAGCGCGTTGACATCTCGCGCAACATCAGCGCCGCAATTGTGCGCAAAGAGGCAAATCGACGTGGGCTGCTGCGGACGGTCGCAAGGGGGCCTGGCTGTGGGATGTGGGATGTTTTGGTCATAAAAGCCTTTGGTTATAAACCCGTTGTGGACGATCACCTTACGCGCGATACTATGGGCAATAGAAACGGTATTTACAAACAACTCTGAGGCAGGCGCCGAAACCGTGGCGTTAAAAGGACAGACAGCAATGACACAGGATCACGCGGCCGTAGACTTCAAGACGGTTCCGCAGGGAACCGCTGAGGGCGGCCAGACGGCGCAACCCGGCGTGGCGCATGCTGAAACTGAAGGCACAGAGGCTCCGTTGACCGTGACTGAGCAGCTGGCTGATGCAGAAAAGCGCGCTGCGGCAGCAGAACGGCGTGTGGGGCGGCTCAAGAGCAAACTGGCGGAGGCCAAACGCCCGCCGATGGCGGAGTCGGCCAAAATGAAACGCCGCCACTGGGGACTGATGGCCAGTTTCCTGGTTCTGGTTCTCGCCCCTTTGGCCGCAGTGACGTTCTATCTGACAACGATTGCCGAGGACCGCTATGCCTCTACGGCAGGCTTTGCAGTGCGTAGCCAGGAAAATTCCGGTGCAAATGAGCTGTTGGGCGGGCTGGCGCAATTGACGGGCGGCTCAACCGCATCTGACAGTGATATCCTGTATGAATATATCCAAAGCCAGGAGTTGGTCGAACAGGTCAATGCGGCGCTGGATCTGACGGAACATTTTGGTCAACATTGGCCCACGGACTGGGCTTTTGCCTTGTGGCCCGAGCCGACGCTGGAAGACCTGACCTGGTATTGGCACCGGATTGTTGGCATCTCTTATGACAGCGGTTCTGGGCTGATGGAGGTTCATGTGACCGCCTATGACGCGGAGTTGGCCCAGTTGATCAATCGCACTATTGTGGAACTGAGCCAGACCCGTATCAATGCGCTGAATGAACAGGCCCGCGAGGATTCCATGCGCTATGCGCGTGCCGATCTGGATGAGGCTCTGGAACGCTTGAAAGTAGCGCGTGAGGCACTGATCAAATTCCGTACCCGCACCCGAATTGTCGATCCTGAAACGGATATCCAGGGGCGTATGGGGGTGATGAACAATCTGCAGCAGCAGTTGGCCGAGGCCTTGATCGAGCTGGATCTGCTGCGCGGATCTTTGAACAATAATGATCCACGGATCACCACTGGGCAGAAACGCATTGATGTCATTCGCGAACGGATCAATCTTGAACGCAACTCATTTGCCTCGGCTGAGACCACGGAAAATGGCGGCATCGGCGAAGATTACCCATCGTTGATTTCCGAATACGAACGCCTGAGTGTGGACCGGGAATATGCCGAACAAACCTACCGCGCAGCCCTGACAGCGCTTGAGGTGGCGCGCGATGACGCCACCCGTCAAAGCCGATATCTGGCGACATATATCAAACCCACCCAGGCCGAGGCCTCGGAATATCCACGCCGGCTCACCTTGATTGGCCTCGCGGGGCTGTTCTTGTTGTTGGGCTGGTCGATCCTGACACTGATCTACTATTCGATCCGCGATCGCAGATAATCGAGGCAGGCATGATAAAGATCGAGAACCTGACCAAAAGCTTTCGGGTGACAGGGCACCGCAAGGTTGTGATCGACAATCTGTCGCTGACTTTGCCAACCGGAAAATCCCTAGCGCTTTTGGGGCGCAATGGGGCGGGGAAATCGACGTTATTGCAGATCATTGCAGGCACGTTGCACGCCGACAGTGGCCGGGTGTTAAGTGATGGTACGATCTCTTGGCCGGTGGGCTTGTCCTCATCCTTTCACCGGGATTTGACCGGGGTGGAAAACGTGCGCTTTGTGGCACGGATCTACGGCGTGGACACTGATCAACTGGTGGCTTTTGTGGAAGATTTCGCCGACCTTGGCCCATCATTCCATGCGCCCTTACGCAGTTATTCCAGCGGGATGCGGTCGCGGCTCACTTTTGGAACGTCTATGGGGATCAAATTTGATACCTATCTGGTCGATGAGGTGACAGCCGTGGGCGATCGGTCATTTAAAAATAAGAGCCGCGCGCTTTTTAAGGAACGGATGGGAAACGCGAGCGCGATTATGGTTAACCACTCCATGGGGCAGATCCGTCAGTTCTGTAATGCCGGCGTGGTGCTGGAAGCCGGGAAGGCCGAGTATTTTGAGGATCTCGAAGAGGCGATTGCCTTGCACGAAGAGCTCCTGTCCTAGGTGAAATCCGCTAATTAGGCTCTGTTTCACCGCCAAACAGAGCTTTATTCCGAGGTTACATCAGGCGCGAGTGTCTTTTGCCAATAGGGTTTTGAGGCCATCTCCTGATACCCCTTGCGGTGGGCGGCCTTGATGGCATCAAAGTCCCGCTTCAGCTCCCAGGTCAGCTTGACCGCGTCGCATGCAATGCGGAAAAAACGCCGTTTGTCATGGCGACGGGTATAGGCCTTATCGCGATCTGTATTGAGGAATGTAATCTGCGCGGCACCCAAGGCGTGATAGACCAGACCACGATCTTTGATGTGCAGCGTCATCCGACTGCCCAAACGACTCCAAAACGGGATTAAATGGCCATTTAGGGTCAAAAGCCCAAGTTTGGTGCGCCAAGGGCGGGACATACGGGTGATATTACGGGGCTGATTTTCCTGCGGTTGGGTCTCGATCGGGTGCCAGTTTTCATCGCTGGCCAGCTCTTTGATCGCGGCGCGGCGGGCGCTCATGTCGATATTGTCATCAAAAAACTGCGGACTCGACATCACGTCACGCCAGGCCATTAGCTGGGCCTCGGCGGTGGAATAGTGCATGCGCAACAGCGACCGCAGGATAAAACGCAACGGTACTTTGGCGGTGCTCAGCGGGCTGCGTGCCAGGCTGTCAAACACCAGGTGGTGATGGATATGATTGCGCAGATCCAGGTAAAGCGTTTGAGCGCTTTCTTTTTCGGTAAAGTCATCCTGGAAGGAAACTACCCCATTTAGGGTCTGAATATTGAAGTCATTGGCCAGCGAAAACGAGATGTCATCACCACGCACAAAGAAGGGGAACGGGTAATGCTTTACCTCGGCAATCGGGAAGGCAAAGAACCACCAACCACCATACAGGGTGTCTGGTTTTTGATCATTGACCCCATGTTGCATCTGCATCAACCGTGAGGTGCTGCGTAGGTTTGTGCCGCCCCACAAGGGGCGACATGCGCCATTAAACCAGGCCCCGCTTTCCCAGATTGCCCATTTGTTGGTGGTGTTGATCATTGCTCCGGCCAGCGCGGTTTTGGGGTCGCGGGCCAAAGCCAGAAACATATAGGTGCGCGCGATGTTTTCCATGTGAAACGACGCATCATCATCCATAAACAGACAATGGCTGGCGCCGGCAGTTTCGGCTTCAAGCAGGCCTCGGGCAAATCCGCCGGCCCCACCCAGATTGCGGTTGGGGTAAGGGGTCACATGATCGGATTTTACTATCTCGGCGCTTTGACCATTGTCCACCACCTGAACCCGGATACGGTCGCCGTGAGAAAAACCAGCTAAAAAGGTTTCCAGACGGTCCACCGTGGCGCGCACTTCGTCTTCGCGCTTAAAAGTGGTAATCGAGACGGTCAGGTCGGGCAGGGTGTCGGGCAGGCTGCGGGTGGCGAAACGGGCGGTCTCTAGGCGCACCTGATCGCCGATCGCAGTCAAGGCCAGTGCAAGCACACCGCCGACCTTGCCATTGGCATAAGCGCTTATATCCACCAAATGAGGCTGCCCAGGTTCAAGTGTCACAACCGAGCGGTGGATGACCTCGGCAGAGCGGCCGACGGGCGAGTGGGTGATCTGCAGCTCGACCTCTCCCGTGCCGATCAATTCCAGAAACAGACCGTCCAAGGTGCAGGCCTGCCAACTGTCTAGGTTGAACAGGTTGAAATAAGTGTCAAATGACAGCCGGGACGCCCGCGGGATCACATAGATACCGCTGTCATAGGAAAACCCCACAACACCGCGTTCGCGATGATACAGTGTTTGTTCGGTGCAGATGCCGGGCTCGGGAGCGAGAAAATTTTGCAGGGTAATCATAGAGCTCATGGTTGCGTCTCAGGCGCGTTTTGGGTGGATTTTTCGCCTATTAGGGCCTGAACAAAGGTCGTCAGCTCTGGGTTGGGAAGGTCAACCTGGCTGAGGGTCTGCAGCAGTTTCGCATGGGCATCGTGTAGCGGAATCAGACAGGGGCGGCGCATCCATTCCAGGTCTGGAAAGAAACCGTCTTGGCCAATGAGCGTGCCAAGATAGGCGTCGATTGGCGCAAAGGCCTCATACAGTTTGTGGCGCAGCTCAACACCAAAAAGTTCAACATCAGAATTGGTCCAGGGTGTCAGGTTGGTGTCGCCTCTCAACAAGAATTGCAACAGGGCCTGTGCTTGGTTACGGGGCAGGTCTTGATTGGCGCGGCGCTGCACTTCAAAGGCGGCACGCGACAGGCCGCGGTTGCTTGGGCCTTTGCGCGATAGTCCCATGGGAAAGGTGCAGCCGACTTGGGCGGTGAAATCCTGTACCGACCCACCAGCGGCCAGGATGGCGTCGTAGCTGCGCAAATGCAGCGAACTGTCTGGAAAGGCTGCGACCCAGGGGGCAATCATCTTGTGATAGTCAAAGTGAATGCTTTTGGTGTCCTTGAGCGCAGTTCCCTGATCCAGAGCCGCCGGTTTATGGCCAAACCGTAGCCGCTGGCCGAACCAGGAGGCAAGATATTCATCGGGGCGGCGCAGCGCGCAGTAAATCTCAAACTCGGCCTCGGGAAAGGGCGCACGCAGAGCGGCAATCAAGTCATCGTGGCCGTTGCCAAAATTGGACAGAACCTCGGAACAGATGATCACCGTATGGGGTTCAAAGACGTTGATTTGGTGTTGAATGGCGGCCAGCATATCGCTGGTTTGCGGCAAATGCCCATGCCAGGCAGGGGTTTTGGCTTTGGCGGGGGTTTTAGCTCTGTCGGCCAACATGCGAAAAGCCAAGGCATTGTGGGGCTCACGCAGGTTCATACAGGCCAGTTTCGGCTCTTTATGGATACCGGTGGCCTGCGCCAGCAGATGGCTTAGCCCCTCGCTTTCTACAGCAGGGTACAGAATGCCTTTTTTCAACAAGGACAGCGTATTGCGTGCAAAATAGGCCTGAAGAGCCGTGGAACCAACTTTGTGGTGACCGATATAGAGGATAATCTTCATAGATAGCTGCCTGTCAATGTGGCTCGTACTCCTGGGGACGTGCCCTAGCATGATTGGTACGGATTGTCAGAGCTTTGTGGAGGTGATGTCAGGAGAGTACGCGCCTGTGATGCAAAGACCATCATCCGGCTGGTCCGGGTCGGTGTGCGGTTGCTGCTTCAAGGAGTGGATACGTAACGGGCGCGGGCATTATCCACCTCATCGAGGCGTTTTTGGTGGAAAAAATGCGACCAGTCGACCGCTTCATTGTTCAACATGTCAGAGAAAATACTGGCCATCAGGGTCAGAGACTGGATTTCCGAGGCCGACAGATAGGTTGCAGGTTCAACGGATTGCGCGCGCAATCGCGCACCGCGCACGGCCCTTCTCAGCTCTAGTTCCAACAAGGGCGCCCCACTAAAGAAATCTCGGTCCATGGCGCAGGCATCCTCTAGGTAGGTGCGCTGTAGCGTTTTGGCCAAGGATCTGTGCAGCTGCAATTTCTGCCGGTTTGGATTGGCAGGCATCTTCGCCACGTGGCGGGAAAAATCCCATCCAATCCTGTGGCGTAGCTTTCGGTCTTTGTGCTGTAGGTTACGCTGCAAAACCTTCAGCCGCATCAAATCTACAAGGTCTAGAGATACATTGGCCGTATCATCACCGTGCAAGACATAAGGCTCATCTGGGAAAGCATGATGGATGAAATCAGTTACAACAGAGCCCTGCTGCAATTGGCTGTGGATCATGGGACGCAACACAAACGCATCACCAAATTCCTGGCGCCAGGCCGAAAACCGGGCGTGATAATTGGAGTTCTTGTTTTTCAAACGCAATGCTACAAACTCTGACAGATTTTTTGTCAGAGTTTGTGGCAGGCCCACTTTGGTGCGTTCACTGAACGAAGATACCAGCCGCGGCCCATGTGGACGGACGTAGGCAATGACGCGGATTTCATTGGCGGTGTTCGCAAAGAAATGATCCACCACCTTTTTGAAAAGCGGGGCAGGGATGCCTTCAAACTCTTCTGCCGAGACCAGCACATAATCGGCAGAAGAGTTGCGGATCTTCTGGGCCAACGCGGTCAACTGGGGGGCGTGTTTCTGGCGCTCTGCCTCTGTTTCGGCAGTCGCCCAAGCATGAAAGGGAGGTTTTAGCGCGTTCGACGTAAGCTTGGCCGGATAAAAGACCGTTTTTTGATCTAGCGCCACGCGCCCTTCGGCAAAGGCGAGTTGGATCGAGGTGGATCCAGTTTTGTGATCGCCAATGTGGAAAATAAGCGTTTTTGTGGCCATCATCGATTGCGAATCTTTCGTTGAAGTTCTCCAAATAGGGATTAGATGATTTCAAGCAAGCAAACAATAAGCCGGTGCATGCCGATAAGATGTATGCCGACGGTGGACTTGTGAGCTTTTTGAAGGCATGCCACATGAGGCTAGATAAATTTGAGATCTGAGTTACATGTTGCAACGCTATTTAAAGGCCGCCGTAAGTCGGATGCGGCCGCGCCCAAAGGCCCAGCGGGTGAAACACGCGCCAATTACATTTTCCTATATTGCGCCAAACCTCCAGGATGCCAGCCCTGACCGTCCGGCACGGGTCTATGCGTTTGGGTCGTCTTCTACCGAGGTGCTGGATTATGTGTTTGGGGCCACGTCACGCTACCGCAGCTATTGGGCCAGCGGCTGGTCTGCGCGAGGGCTGCGTAAGGACGACAATCGCAACTATGTGCTGCGGTGTTTAGAAGGGGCGGCGGCGCAGGATATTATTTTCCTGCATTTCGGCGTAGTGGACGCCCTGTTTAATGCACCGTTCCGAATGGAAAAAGGTAACTTTATGGACCCGGAAGGGTTTTGCCAGGAAGCTGCCGACGGCATCACTACTTTGGTGGCGGATCTCAAGGCGGCAGGGTTTGAAAATGTCTATACGCTGTGTGTTGGGGCGCCGTGTCGGGTGCCTGTTAACTATTTTCACCGCCGGTTTAAATTCCATGGAATTCCGGTGCGCTATCAAGCGCAGCTGTTGAACAGGATCATGGAGCTGACCGGGCAGCGTTGTGATATGCGGGATTTATCATCGGTGTTGGCAGACGAATATGCGCTGATGAAGCGGGAATTCTTGCGTGCGAAGCCTAATCACCATGCGGATTACAGCAAAATTCAAGATCTGGTCTGGCAAGGGATTGCCGACATTCCCGGGCTTCCACCACGGCGTGAGACCTGGCGTACATCGCTTTATCGCAGTGGTACCCGAGGCGGGGTTGCAGCACGGATTAAGGCCAAGAACTATGGCGCGGTTGATCTGAGCCAATTTGAGCCGGAAAACTTGTAACCTACGCCTAGCATGGGCGGCTCTGCGCCTGTATTGAAGCAGCCAGACATGATCCAAGTACAACCGCGACAGACGGTGAAAGAGGAAGTAGGATGACATCCAAAAAGCTGTTGATGGTAGGCGCAGGCCTTTCGGGCGCTGTGATCGGGCGGCATCTGGCAGAAGCCGGACATGAAATCACTGTGGTTGATGCGCGTGCCCATATCGGCGGCAACTGCCACACCGAACGCGACGAGAAGAGCGGCGTTAACGTTCATGTCTACGGGCCGCATATTTTCCACACCGATGACACTGAGGTCTGGGATTATGTGAACCAGTTTGAGACGTTCATGCCCTATAAAAACCGGGTCAAGACCACCTCACTGGATCCCAAGGGCGACCGAGGCGTGTTCTCGCTGCCGATCAACCTGCACACCATCAACCAGTTCTTTGGCAAGACCCTGCGCCCGGATGAGGCGCGCGCCTTTATCACCGAGGAGCAGGCCGATACCTCGATCAGTGATCCCCAGACCTTTGAAGAGCAGGCGATGCGCTTTGTGGGCGAGGATCTTTATGAGGCGTTTTTCAAGGGCTACACCATCAAACAATGGGGCATGCACCCGTCAGAGCTGCCCGCGTCGATCCTGAAACGCCTGCCGGTGCGGTTCAACTACGACGACAATTACTTCTTCCACAAATACCAGGGCATGCCGGAAAACGGCTATACGGCGATGATCGAGAAAATCCTCGACCATCCGGGGATCACGGTCAAGTTAGAGACTGTTTTTGATCGGAAAATGGGCGAGATCTTTGATCATGTGTTCTATTCTGGGCCGCTGGATGGCTACTTCAACTATGAGCTGGGGCGTCTGGGCTATCGGACGCTGGATTTCGAACGGTTTGAATTTGACGGCGACTATCAGGGCTGTGCGGTGATGAACTACGGTGAAGAGGCGGTGCCATATACCCGCATCACTGAGCACAAACATTTCTCCCCCTGGGAAAACCACGAGGGTTCGGTTTGCTACCGTGAATTCTCACGTGCCGCTGAACCCGATGACATCCCCTATTACCCGATCCGTCAGGTGAAGGAAAAAGCCCAGCTGGCCGATTACGTGGCATTGGCGGAACAGGCCGAGGGCGTGACCTTTGTGGGCCGTCTTGGCACCTATCGTTACTTGGATATGGACGTCACCATCCGCGAGGCGCTGGACACGGCGCGTAGTTTTGAAGCGGCGTTGGAGACCGGCGCAGCAATGTCTGCGTTTTTTGTGGCACCGGTGTGATATCGAATTCCTATTGGGGTATTGGTGCCGATAGACAATACGAAGCGAATGAATTTTTGATACGCTTCCATTTGTGAAATAGGAGATATGCAAGAGATGCGACCAAAGATTGTCATTGATTTGGACGGCACACTAACGATCGACGACAAGGACGTCGCATACCCTGACAAGCGGCCCAATTTGGAAGTGATTGAGAAACTGCGTGCATACGCCCAGGACGGGTATGGGATTGTCATTCATACCGCCCGAAACATGCGCACCTACAAAGGTAACCTCGGCGAAATCAACGTCCACACCTTGCCTGTAATCCTCGAGTGGCTGGCCAAACATGCGGTGCCGTATGATGAAGTAGTGGTTGGCAAAGTATGGTGTGGTCACGGTGGATTTTATGTTGATGACCGGGCCATACGACCTGATGAGTTTGCACGATTATCAGCGGGTGAAATTGAAAAACTCTTGGGATCCTGGGCACCTCAATGATTACTCTTATTACGTCCGGAGATTATGTCAACGCAGAGATGAAGGCCGAGTTCGGCCAGCTACCACCAGCAATGCTGCCGCTTGGAACATGGCGACTTATTGATCATCAGGTTCAGGCCCTCAAAGAACAGGGACAGGATCGGCAGATTTTTCTATCTCTGCCAGAAAGCTATGCGCTTGGAGAGGCTACTCTTAGTGATTTAGAGGCCAATGGTGTGAAGCTGATCTCTGTTCCAGATGGTCTCTCTCTGGGGCAGTCGGTCTTGCATTGTATCGAACAGGGTCAGTTTTCGGGACCCTGTTCGATCTTGCATGGCGATACGCTCTTGGATGTGCCGAGCTCTGAGCTGACCAATACACATCTCATTGGAGATCGAGTTGGGGGCTATGCTTGGGGCCATGCGGTGCTGGACAATGAGCGCTTCACCGGTGCAACCCCGCTGTCTCAAGGTGAAGAAAACGACGGCCCGGTTCTGGTTGGGTATTTTTCGTTTTCCTGTGCTCAGGAATTTGCCAAAGCTCTACTTCAGGTCGAGTGTAATTTCTTAGAGGCACTGGGACGCCATGCCAGCGAGGTGCATGTGCAAGCGCGTTGGTGTCCTGACTGGTCAGATTTTGGCCACTTGCAGACATACTACAGATCTCGGGCTGCGTTTGCATCAAGCCGTGCTTTTAACAACTTACAGATCTCAGATAGCATTGTGCAAAAATGGAGCAGTGACAGCGATAAGATCAATGCAGAGTCTGATTGGTATTCCAACCTGCCCGCCCGATTGCACCCTTATACGGCGCGCCTCATTGATGCAGGCGCAACCGAAACCGGCTGGCAATACTCCACGGAGTATGAACATCTACCAACATTGCAGGAGCTCTTTATTTTTGGGCGACTGGATCATGTGACATGGGATGAAATCCTGGGAGCCTGTGTGCAATGTTTGGAAGCCTTTGCCGACACGGATGTTGCGGATGCGCCGCAAGATGCTGCTCTCTGAGCGGAAAACCTTTCGCAGGATCGCGCAGTTTGAGGCTGAGAGCGGGCTGAACTTTGCACAAGACATGCGTTTGAACGGTCAGATTTTGCCTGCTCCCCGGCGCATCGCCGAAGAAATGATTGAGATCATTCGGAATGTTCCCAAACGGCCTGCTTCAGTCCTGCACGGTGATTTCTGCTTTTCCAACATCCTCTACAACAGTCGCACACGCCGCGTGCGGGTTATCGACCCGCGTGGTCATATTGATAGCTTTGGTACCACGATTGGAGGGGACTGCAGATATGATATGGCGAAACTGTCGCATTCTGTTGTGGGTTGGTATGATCTGATTATTGCGGGGCGTTTTGAGTGTCGCGTGTCACATGGGCAAACGCTTGGCTTTGATTTCGCCTTTGAGAATGCGCAGAGATATACGTGGATGGTTGAGCGACTTGAAAGGCTGTCGGTGACCGGTATTGCTTTTGACGCCCCTGAAATCAGGGCGCTGACTATTTTGTTGTTCCTGTCTATGTTGCCGCTGCACGGGGACCAACCCACGCGGCAAATGGCATTTTTGGCGAATGCACTTCGCCTGTATCAGCAGTTCTCATGAGGTTTTGATGATCGTTATACCCATGGCCGGCCTGTCCAGCCGGTTTACGAAAGCGGGCTATACAGAGCCTAAATATATGTTGCCGCTCTGGGGGGGGACAGTCTTTGATCACTCCGTGTCCAGTTTCAAAGCGGACTTTGAGGAGGAGACATTCCTCTTCATTGCGACGCAGCGTCCTGGGATTGAAGCTTTTGTGGAAAGCCGGCTGAAGGTACTGGGGGTACGCAATTGGTCCCTGGAGCTGTTGGAAGAGACGACCCGTGGGCAGGCAGAGACCGTTATGGTGGGCGTGGAACGCAGCGCGTGTCCGCCTGAGAGCGCGATTACGATCTTTAACATTGATACATTCGGCCATGCTCGGTTTCAGCCGAAGCAATCCAAATGGGCGCGCTCTTCCGGGGTGTTACAGGTCTTCCGCGGCAGTGGCGATAACTGGTCGTTTGTCGCGCCTTCGGCCGAAGAAGACGGGCGTGCGATCCAGACTGCGGAAAAACAGCCGATTTCGGATCTGTGTTGCACCGGCCTCTATCACTTTGCCAAGTTTAGCGACTATCGCAGAGCCTTCTGTCTGGAGCTGAAGGCACCGCAGGCTCCGGAACTTTATGTGGCACCAATGTACAACCACCTGATCGCAGATGGGCAGGCCATACACTATGATCTGATTGCGGAAGACGATGTGGTTTTTTGCGGTGTGCCCGCAGAATATGAAGCACATCTCAACAGAAAACCGGAAGAATAGGTTGTCTGCGTGGTACATGCCCCATACCAAGAGACCTGGATAAGACAATAAGCGACAGCGCGCCTTAAACTCTGGTGCGCCCACGCAATTCTCGATGAGCAGGTCACATAAAAAAGGTGAGCGAGATGAAGATGCACGATGTTCCTGAGGTGGTTGTTACCGGCGCGGTGCGCGACGAGGCTGAATTCAAGAACACATTTGAATTCCTCTTGGAACAACGCAGCCAGGGGAGGCTTGGCCGCATTGTCTTTTCGTCTTGGAAAACATTGGCTGAAACGGATGGACCCGTTTTAGAATGGTGCAAGGCGAAAGGGATCGAGGTCGTTCTGTCCCTGGAACCCCCTAAGACAATGATGGGAAACTGCTGGAAACAGCATCGCGCCCTGTTGGCGGGGTTGAAAATGCTGGACCCCAATAAACCGGTTTTGAAGACACGGACCGACAAAGCCCAGGATCAGACACGGCTTGTCCTCCAAGAGTATCACAGCCTTGGACTGAGCGCGTGTACGTCGCCGGTGTTGGACTTTCGCGTTCTGTGCACCAAAGTGTCCACTTCCATGATGTTCAACATCGCAGATATGGTTTTTATTGGCCTTGGGCACGATCTCCTTAAGTTGATCAACTTCGAAGGATATTATGACGTTGTGGCCGTGCCCAGCACGATCAATGCGGAAATTCGGATGTTCTCGTGGCCCTTTGTGCAGCACTATGGGTTTGTTGAAGAATACTATCGCAACATGAATGTCCGGCGTGTGTCCACAAAGCTCATCTCCGCCGAGGGGCGGGGGTATATTCCGGCCTATTTGTTGGGGCTCCACGCGCGCTATTTCCAGCTGCTGCGCACGTGTTTTCAATTGCCAAGTGGGCCGGTGCATCGGCAGACGGTTCCGTTTTCGACCGTTTGGGCCAACCCGCCGGAAGGGCTTGGGTACCCATCTAAGTTGATTGATGGCTTCCATATGGCGATTACCAATGATGCCATTCTCGACAAGATTGCCACGCTGGATTTCGCAGAAGATGCGCAATTGCTTCAGGTCCGCGATGCTTTGGAGAAAATCACCAATGCACCCTGCGATGGCGAGGTCCTGGCGTTATTTTCGTGGGATGAACTGGTGGATTTTGATCGGCGGGAAACCTCTGCTGGCCCGATGTTGCGCCGGGATCCGATATTTTTCTGATAATGTTCTGATTATGGTCAGCGTTCGATTTCGATCGCCCAGATTGCCGAGGAACGCCTTCTGTGCCTCCGTGAACTTCGATGCCTTCATGTGATTCCGCTCCCCTCCCAGCCTGGAAAAATTAGCGGAAAACTCCAGCTCCGAGCGATCCAGTTTTCAGGGAGCAGAGCATTAATTCTTTGGCTTTAGGCAGCCATCTTGTCCATCATCTTTATCTGCAAGAATTCCATTGGGCTCAGGTCATCGGGTCAGGACGTGTGATCGAATATGGTGGTCTCGACAATAGATTGGGACACCAAGCGACCCCAGCCGGGGCTACCATGAATCTTGTCCCCCTTCATCGTCGAGTAGTAGGGCTGGGCCAGGGCAGTGGTTTCAGGGTCTCGGGAAAGATCTGAAACATCAATGAGTGGGACGCCAAGGGCGTCAAAACGCCTGTGCAGAACCGCACGAAGCGCGTCATGGACCTGGACTTTGTAGTTTTTATTGTCGCGTGGGAGCGGGGAGACAATGTTCACTACGGGATGTCCTGCCTCTGTCAGCAGCTCGAAAAAATGAAGAATATGACCAAAAAAACCGGAAACGATTTTGTCCAGGACAGTATCTGAGATGAAATCTCGATCCGGGGTCGGGGCGGGGCACCATTGCGTCCACATCCAAGAGTGGACACAATGTTCAATACAGGTGACCGAGCACAGGATCTGAGCCTCTACGTCCAAAATGTTTGTGACCTGCTGTCCTGTCAACGCTGTGACCCATTGCTCAAACAGAGCTTGGGCTTCGGGGCGCGTGAAGGTCAGGGGGGCTGTTTGGGAATGAAAATTCTCAAACCAGCCGGGGCCTAGGGGGAGTTGGCCACCGACGATATTGTGGCTGGTCAGCTGATTTTTTAATGCGGGTATGAAGACGTTACAGTGGCTGTCTCCCAGGACAAGAATATTAGAGCTCACGGTTTTCATTCCCTAAAAGCATTTCATCACAGATGGTTTGTTGTTCCGCCGCAAAACGGTCTGCGGCTTCTTTGGCCGCTGCCGCCGTGTTGGGGGCAGGTGGTGTGATGTGGGGTGCGGGGACGGTCTTTTGATCTGCCTGATGGGCAGAGAAGAAGAGGTCCATTGCAGCGGCAATTCCGTCGGGTGAGGGGTCGCGCATGTTGTCCTGATAGAACTGTCCTTTGAACAAAGGGCTGGTGAATATTTCATAGGATGGAAAATAGTCGACATCGGGAAATTGGTCGCAGACTGTGCCTGCCACAGCGCGCAGGACCGATTTTGAGTAGCTGGTCGCACAAATCACGTTGTGTGCGGTGGCCGTGGCTTCCAGAGGTACGGGGGAGACCGTTAGAATGAATTTTAGATCCGGATTCTGGGACTTAAGGAAGCGGCGTAATGTGCAAAAGCTTTCCAGGTTTTCACTGAAACCGGTATTGGAAAACGCATATTTTTCATCGTCGAAGACACCGGCATTGACACCTGGGCACAGAGGAAAGACGGTTCCATCCTCTTGGCTGATCCACGTTTCCGTCAGCCCAAGTGTGAAAATAAGAACGTCCGCGTGCAAAAACATCTCGCGCACTCTGCGCAGGTGGCTCGCACGTGCAGCCTGGGCATCTTCTATGGAGGCAAAGCCGTTTGGTTCTATGGTGCTGCGCAGCGGGTCAAAAAAGCGGCTGTCTTTTTCCCAGAAGGGTTCGCTCGTTTCGAATTGGCCGAAGCTTCTCAACGCAAGTTGGTGCAGCTGTTCCAAAGTGTAGATATTGCCGAACCGAGCTGAAAACAGCTCATAGCCGAACGATTTGCGCTCGACCTCGGGAAAGAAGGGGGGGGCGGTTTCAAAATCGACAAATTGATATCCGTTTTGAATAAGATGGCGCCGTATATTCTGTGCGAAACAGCTGCCGGCTGCGGCCACTTTGGTCGATTTTGCAATTTTGAATTTCGGGGTGTAAAACGTAGACAGAGCGCGCGCCGTATCCTTGGCTGCTGCAGTTCTCCAAAAGTGTTTTCGCTTTTGCTTACGATAAGGGGTCATATATTGTCCTGCCTCAACTTGGAATGAATGAAGTGTGACAAACGCAGTCTGGCCAAGACGGCGGTAAAATATTCTTGACGGTACAAAAACAGCCAGACCCCTGCCAGCCAGGTCATGTTGACGAGGCTGCTCAGTGGAACGGCAAACAGTATGACAAGGCTGAAAGCCAAGAAGAAAAAGGCCCGTGCCCCATATTTTGGCGTATGGGCGCGATCCCCTTGGAAACGGTAAATCAAATAATTCGGCCAATGGCGGTAGACTTGAGCGATGATGAGGACCACGCCTGCCACAGAGGTGGGGAAAATCAGCCCGTAGCACAGAAGCTTAAATGCATGCAGACTCCAGAATGTATATATCCTATGTCGCTCTGGAGCATGGTTATGCAGGTGAAACAGGCCGCGTTGTGCTGCCAGAACCCCGCACCAAATCAACAGAAGGATACAGAATTCCGCGCCAGAAGATAGTGTGTCCGCAGATGTGACAAACGGCGCGAGCAGGGGAGACGTGATGCCTGCGCGCTGGGCCAGAGCTGTCCCCAGCGCGCCTAGAACGGTTGCCCAGATCCAAACCGCAGGCTGTAAAGGGTAGTCTTTGAACTTCTGCATATTGGGGCTGACATTGGGAGTTGCCTCCTTTTGGGCAGCGACGAAATCATTCTCCCAATATCCGATCTCGTAGACTGCATTGAAGGAGATAAAATAGCATAGACAGGACAGGGCCACCAAAAGTGCGCTTGGGATCAGTGCGACAAATTCAGCCAGTCCTAATGTGCTGAAAGAGGTGAGTGCTGGGAAGACTGCGAGCGCAAATGCAGCGAGGATGACCGGGAAATCTTCCTGAAACCGGTGCCGTTTGACGACATTCGCACCCGCGTATTTGCCTCTGTCCGTCAAGACAAACGGGAAATAATGCGCGAGTGGATCTGCCTTGTTCTTGCGATCCTGCCAATCGATCAGAAAGGCCTTGCGCGTATTGTTCAGCAGATCGTCGTCGTCTCTTGAGTCCGTGATGATGATGCTTTGGTCTGGGGAAAATTCGGAAATCCGTTGGGCACAGGTTGCCAGTTTCCCGCGTCGGCGAATATCGTGGGGCCCGGGGAGCACATGTCCACAAATCAGCTGGACATCTTTGAGCCCCATTGCATTTAGCAAAGGCCGCAACAACCAAGGGTGGCCGAGCGAAACAATAGCTATGCGTTTGGAATCCATAGACGTGAGGCGCTCGAGCAATGCAAAATTGACCATTCTTTCTACATAGCCAGGCGCTGCCTTACTCCATGACCAAAGTGTCCAGGGCATGAAGAACAGGCAGCAGGTGATCCGGATTGGGTCATAGAACTCATGTTGTTGGATGCCGCGCCGAGCAAGAGCTTTCCACGGGATGAGCCAGGTCACCAGCCAGTGCAAGACAACAAACCCCCAGTTCGGGCGGACTTGCTGCAGGAACAGCTCAGTCGAGTTTGCAAACATCAGCGTGTGATCGAAATCTACTAAAAAGCGGTTCTGTGTATCTGTGCCCAGGGTTTGGAACAATTCCGCGCGGTTCGTGTTGACCCGGTCATCATTATATTGATGCGTCGCGCGCACCGCTGTCTGGATGTTGGGCATCTCTCCAAAGCAATCGAACATAATGTCGCGCACGGTATCGACGGGCCGACGAAAGGCTGCATCTGCGTTTGGCCCAGATGTGAGATAGGACGTCAGGGCGTAGCCGATAAAGGTCGTGAACCTGTGTCGGCGGTTTTCCAAATTTTCATGCGCCAGTGCGGCCTCCAACGCCGGGCGGATTTCGGTTTGAGCATCATACGTAATGTTCTTGAAAGAAAATTGGTCCCGTCCCATTTGCAGAACTGGCTGTCCCTGGGCCATGGCTGTGACGATCAGGCCACTGCCGGTTGAGGCGACGACATCAGCATGGGCCATCACATCACGATAGTCGTGGTCGATGACAAAGAGATTGTTTCCCACTTGCTCGGGGAGGTCCAGCTCACGGAAGGAGGGGTGGGGCTTGAAGACCACATCACATTCCGGCGCGGTCTCGGCCAGGGCGATTGCGGCGTCGAGACTGCTGTCATAGAGGGGGACATGTTTGCGTTGGTCCTCTATACCAGCTGGTATAAAGCCAAGCGACAGATCATCTGGTGGAAAAAAGCCAATCAGCGGGCGGGCGGTGGCTTTTTTGTGCTCCAGAATGGCAGCAAACCGAGGATCGCGGTTTTGCGCGTACCGTGACATGTCTTCGAATGGGTGCGTACCGAGATAAGAGCGACCGAGTTCATGCAGGCGTTGCTCATCTGCGCCTATAAGGTCTTCATAAGAACGTTCAACCAGATCGGAATGTCCAACAAGTCCACCTGGTTCGATAAACCAGGAGTTGTTTAGGAAGCCGCGTTCCATGAGGTAAACTGAACAGCCTCTCTGGCGGGCAAGCTCTCCTAGAACACCACTATGGGGGCATAAAGTGTTCCATGACAGGATCAGATCGGGCTGGAACGTATCTAGGACATGGGACGTAAACCGCTCAAGGATGTCGAGCAGCTGGGCTGGGGTGCGATCGGTTCCTTGCAGGGACAGTTGGGCAATACGGGCGATCCAGATCTCACGCTGTGCCTCAGGCAGACGCTGCGCGGAATTGATCTCTTTGAGATCGTATTGTTTCTCGATGTTCGCAATGACCCAGTCAAAGGGATGGTGAAACGTTTGAAGATCTGGGTGTGACTGTGGTGAGAAGAATGAGAATTTTGCGTCAGTGGCCTCAAAGGCATCCCGCAGGCCGCGAAAGAACTTTGCGTCCTGTTCTTCTACTTTGGCCAGGTTGAATGCGATGACGTTTTTCATGATGTGACGTAGCCTTTAGAAAGGTGTACTGAAATGACCCGCATTAGCTGATCCTTTGATGACAGCTGGAGAGATAATTGCCCCCCAAATGCGCCAATATCTGATCCAAAAACCGGTCTAGATGCGGGTCTGTCCCAGCAAAGACCACGCAGCTTTCTGCCAGAAGATCGGGGGTGATGTCTTTTTTTATGTGTTGGCCAGTAAAGGCTTGCTGCGCGAGCCAGTAACGAAATGGCACACCGCGCATATGCGCCGGATCCTGTGGGGAGGGGAGAGCGAGCTGTGCTTTATCATTTCCCAGAACAGTGAGTGTTTTGGTATTGGCGGTCTCTTGCGCGCGGGCTAGCAAATCGGCGATTGCCGGGGCGGGCAATCGCCCATCTTCGGAGTTTGGCAAATTGAACCAGTGGCGGCACAGGGCCACGACGCCCTGGCACTGGGATGTGTCCCGTCTGTTAAAACTGATCGACAGACCGCCTTGGCTGGTCTGGAGAAGGGGGTGATCGGCCCGCGGAACAAGAGTCAGGGCATAGCTGTTCACGACATCCAGCTTTTCGGCTTGGAAGAAGAGGGATAGAACGGGCGTTTGCTGCAAATATGCAGCCGCTTGGGCGCTTTCACGGCAGAGCGGTATGCATAACACTGCTGGAAAGCGGCGAAAAACAGCATCAATCCGATTTGCAGTGTCCCGTGGCGCGGCTGGGTCACTCAGCACGGTCATCTGCCGTGTCAGCTCGAAAATTGGACGTGGGCTGAGCCGAGTTTCGCCCTCTTTGTCTTCGAGCAGAAGAAGGAAAATGTTCAGATGATCTTTCACAAAGGGTTGTAAGGTCTGGAACCAGTGAAAGAAGCGTTTGATACGGTTGGCAGAGATCATCACGCAGATGGATTTCCCGCTCTCAGCAGCTGTCCACAGGTTGTGGTTGACGGGGAGGGGGGCGCTGTCTTCTGATAACCAGACTCTACCTTCGAAGATGTTGGGGCTATCCAGGCCTTCGAGACGTACAAGGTGAGGCGTGTTTGTGTTGTACAGGGCGGAGAAGGAAAACCCTGCTTTCAGATCCGTCGCAGAAAAGTCACCGATGAGCTGGAGATCGGCCCAGACCCTGTATGCCCCCTCAGAGATCTCAGGGAATTGGATGGTCATGCGTCGGCTGCCAACATCAAAGGTGGCCTGTAGGGTTGAAGAATAGGTCATGTGTTGTCAGTGCACCATGAAATTCAAGGAGGTTGGGAAAGCGGGGACGGCCCTGGAAGCTTCCCTTTCTGGGTGCACATAGACAAGCGTTGCGCGGTGAACTCCAGACGGTTTCTTGTGGTTCAATGTTGCTGTAATGGCTGGGATGTCGTCGCGGGTGTCAACGCGACGGTTGATCAGCGCAGGTGAGCCATTGATCATGACATGCCAGCGAAACACATCATCGTCATCGGTGCCATACGGGAAAAGAAGCTGAACACCGGACAGCGGGAAAGAGGATTTGAACAGAGCCTCCAGGCGCAGTTCCGCGATGTCGTCCGTTTGGTGCCAAAGGGGCCCCACAGATTGTCCTTTTGTACTGACCTCAAGGCTGCGTTGCCGGATCTGGACCGGCCATTGCGCTTTCCAGACGCCGTTTGGAGCGCTGCCTGTTGCGGCTGGTTTCATATTGGGCAGCGGATTGGCGTGCCGGACGTCGGCAGGGGCCAAGACAGTATGCTGGGCTTTGCCGTTGGCATCATAAAGCGACAAAACATCGGTGGTATGTGCAGGCAGTGTGCTTGGGAGATACGAGAGTGACTGCACCCAGGTTCTGTCGGGGAGCGTTGTGGTTTGAGAGCGTCCCAGGACATAACCGACGAAACTATTGCGGCTGTAGGCCGAAAAGGTTCGGATATCTTCATCCCTTGTGACTTGGCGTGTTGTGGGAGAGATAATGCAGGTCCCAGGATGGGCGCTCAGCCCCTGATAGTACCAATTGGGCATCAGGTATGCTTCGGATTTTGTCGGCGGGCAGGCGAGCGGAAGCTTATCTGCGATTTGGCCGTTCACTCGGATCGTGACCTGGAAGGGGCCACCGTCGAACAGCCAGACTGGAAGTGGCACTTTGAATTTTCCTTCCAGCAAGGTGCCTGGCGCCGCATGCCAAATTCTGGTGGGCTGACCAACCGCAGTTTCGATTTCTATTTTGATCGCGCGAGGGGCTTTTGATGTGTGGGGAAACCGCAGTTTGAGCACAAGGTCTGGGCCCTTGACCTCGTAATGGACGATCTCTGGGGGGGAGGTATCGGTGGCGGGGGCTGCGGGCAGGTTTTCCAGCATGTCGATGACATGCCTGTATACAAAATCCGGGGAAAAATAGGTGCCCAGAAAAGTCTCGGCGTGTTGTGCCAGTGCCTGCGCCTGGTCTGGGTTTTCAATCAGCTCACTGATGGTGTCCGCAAAGCGAGACAGTTCGACGACACGTAACGGCGCAGATGAGGGGAACCCCATAGCGCCGGCTGGAGTTGTGACCACGCAGCGTTTGTAGGCCAGACCTTCAAGCGATTTGATTTTGAAACCGGTGCCGAAATTCGTGGGATTGATGACGATACCGCATTTCTCATAAAGAGGTTCCAGACGCGGAACAACGCCATGACAGGTGATCCGGCTGTCGTTGATATCCTTGAAGACTTCGCTGACCCGCCCGGCGATGTGCAGATGAATATTAGGATTGGAGGCTTTTAGCTGCGGCCAAACCTGGTTCAAAAATGCACGCAGCCCTTCGATATTTGGCTTGTAGCGTTGCCCGATGAACAGCAGCTGTGTCAGCTGTTCGGCGGTGGGAAGGACGCTGTCGGCATGAACCGCCAGAGTATGTTCGGCCGTGATGACAGTTTTCTGAGGGACGCAGTCCTGAAGAACGCGTTGTTCTTCGCTTTGGATGGCAATGATACCATCCGCATGCGTGAGAAGCTTTACTTCCTCTCGATAGGTGCAACGGCGGTCTTCCAAGTCAGATCCATGTTGCTGAGCGTTGCGGGCTCTCAGATGCTGGACATCATGCGCATCCAGAATAACCGGTCCCGACAGGCGTTCGGTGGCGTAGAGATTAAAGGCGAAATTCACGATTGTCGCGGCAGGCTCGTAGCAAATTTCCAGCGTCTCAAGAAGAGGCCCTAGACTGGCTTTGGCCTTCTTGAACATTTCATAATCCGGCGCGGAGTTCGGTGTGATGGTGCATTGGGGTACAAAAACGACCGCATCCGCATAGTCCTGCAATTCCTTGGCCGATCGATCGGTTGTCTCAGTGGCAAAATCGACGACCAATGCAACACGGTAGCCCTTCTTCCGCAGATGTTTGGCCATGGCATAAGACCGGGCCATCCCGCCGCCGGTGACTGGCCAGGATGTCATGCCCGTTGCATATACAACCCAAGGCGCATCTGCGCGCTCTACAGCGGACGGGAATTCATAATGCGCCCCGCCTTGGCTTGAGCGCCCGGACGGGCCCATGACTTGGGATGTGAGGTGTTTTTCACGAATGTTGGCCCGGCGTGTGTAAAGTTTACGGTCGCCGGAAAAATATTCGATTTGGACTTCTTTTTCCTTTGGGGTGTTGAGCAGGCTTGCCAGATAAAATCCGGTGCTTGGTTTGTCGGCAAAGTCGTGATTGTGGTTCAGAAATGTCCGGGATGCAGCCACAACGGTTCCGTCGACCAGCGCCTGCGCATGGGTGACGCCCAAAAAGCCGCACTCCCCCGAGACGACCAGATCCTGTGTCTCTGGGCAGAAATGTGCGGATGCAATCGAGGGGGCTTGCGTGTGGGACAGGACCAGCGGGACAATGTCGCCAAAGTGCACGGCGCCTTTTATGTCTTCGACCAACAGCTCCAGAGGGCCGCTGGGGGATTCCGCTAGATTGAATATGGCTGTCGCCACCCATTCGGCGTTATGCGTGCTCAAAGCCTGAGGGGCTTTTGTCCCATTTGAAACGGAGGCGCTCGCGCTCAGGAAGAGTCCATCGGCGCCCTTGATATGCATCTTGATCGCAGACTCTAGCCCAGGGATGGCCACACAGACCGCAAGGAGACCATGTGCGGCGGTATATGATGCGACTATTGCATCCTGCGAGGAGGCGCGGCGGCGTACAAAGATATTGCTGGGCTCCCACTGCAGAGGTCGCTGTATTAGGACCTCGCCATCCGCTCCAAGGGCGCGCAATTCAGCTGTGTTTGAATGTTCGTGGTTCGGAATTCTAGCCCGAAATCCGCAGTAAACCGAGCTGACCCCTGGATTGTCACGCCGCACATCCGGACGGTATTGATGCAATTGAGCGAGATGTACATGCGGGCCTGCATGGAGCTCAATACGAGAGATGAGATCTGGATCAGGAAGCCACCCGCTCACATGCAGGGTGGCCCCGTTGTCTAGGATTTGTGTTTGGGAGACGTATACGTCATCGGGGTGCAAGGCCTGAACGATAGCGTCCTGGGTTGCCATTTGCTTTCCATGGCGTGAGAGCATGTTGATTGTGCAATGCGCATTGCCCATGTGCGGTTCAGGCAATTTAAGCTGAGCTGTAAAATTGACGAGACGCGTTTTAGACCGGCGCAATAAATTACCCAAGCCGGTTCCGGTGTCCTGTTCCTGGATTTTGGCAGGCACGGACAGCTGTCTATAACATAAAGCGAGCGTGTCGTTTTCCTGCGTTAAAGTCGCTTGGCCGACGACATAAATGGTCGTTGGATCGAGAAAACGGGCAGAGGCCAGAGAGATCTGTTCTTTAAAATTTGGCATAAAGGGACGCAGGCCTGTGACTTGAGGAACATTGAGCAAAAACGTGCGACACATTAACCAGTGGTGTGCGTGATGAAGCCCGGTTGAATGTGACGGCTGATATTATGATGTGGCGCACAGCAAATACCTTTTAGTGGACGTGTGCTGATGTGGACTATGACCACATCAGCAGAGATGTTAAATACGAAAAGCTGAGAGGTGTCACGAGTTTACATCCAAGGGGTGCAGGGGTCTTCGGACATCTCGCGGAAACACCCCAGCCAGTCGTCCAGGGGATTGCACCTATGTGTTGTCTGCTTTGGAGTGTTGATGCGCGTCGTGCCATACTAGCCTGATCAAATGCAAAAACCGTCATAACTGTATTCTAGCTTATAGTTTTTATTTTACAGGACCATTTGAGGTTCGACTTGACCAGCCCAATCCGCTTTCAAAGCTTCAAACGCAAAAGTTTGCCCCGCTCTTTCCTGCCACTCTGGTCGATCCTCGGGCAGTTTTTGTTGTGCGGTTGTGACAAAGAGGGTGGACATATCGTCGTCGCCAAAGGCAGGACAGGAAGTATGACCGGTGAGGAGTGAAATGGCGCTTAAGAATTGCCCATCCGGGCTGTAACGCGCGACGCGTGCGGCGCCCCATTGGGCGTTCCACAAGCAGCCCTCGGCATCTACTACAGCGCCATCGGGCTTATATTCCGGGCTGTCGGCAGTGGCGTTGAGATCGACGAAGATGGTTTTTTGACCTTGGGGCCAGCCGGTTTCGGGATCCACGGGCTGGCGCCAGATGATACGGGTTTTGGTATCCGCCCAATAGGCACAGGCGCGGGCTTTGTCGAAACAGATGGCATTGGGGGTGCTGAGTTCTGTTTCCAACACCTGCAGCGCGCCGCCATCGGGGCTGGGTCGCCAGCGATAAAGCGTGCCCTGACCCATCTCTCCTGCTTTGGACATGGTGCCCATCCAGAACCCACCCCAGGGGTCGGCGCGCCCGTCGTTGGAGCGGGTCAGCGGATTGTCGGCCTCGATCTCGCAGAGCATCTCATCCGCGTGACTGTCCAGGTTAAACCGGCTGAGGCCGGTTTCGCTGGCGATCAGAAGGTGGTCATGGTCAACCCAGGCGGCGGCACTGACATTGCGATCAAACTGCCAGGTGAGGGCCTGACCATCCAGGCGTGACAGCAGCGTGTTGTTGACAATGTCAAACCAGAACAGCTGCTTGCGTTCGGGGTGCCACAAGGGACCTTCGCCTAGAGTGCAGCCGCGGTCATCAAAAATCTCGACAGCGAGGGAGTGGCTCATAGAGGCTCTCCTGTTGGGGGGAACATTTGGTCAAAATCTGCGCGCTCAAAGACGTCCAGCTTGCTCTGACGCGAGGCATTCATGATCCGGATACCGCGGGCGGCACAGACATCGCGCGCCTTGGCATAGGAGCGTTCCAGCACATCAAGATTGGGCTGATGCCAGGCCTCGCCGGGGCTGCGGTAGTCAGGGTGAAAGTGGTTTTGTTCACCTTCATAGATATATTGATTGCCGCGTTTCTGCGAGGGCAGCCGGTAGCTGTGATCCACCCCGATCAGGATGATTTCCGCACAGCCCATAAAAGCGGCCATTTGGATCTGGCTATAGGTGATTGTGGATCCCCAGGCGATCCCCTGGCTCAGGTCGTGGCTGAAGTGGGGAAACTCTGGATCCGAGAGCGGATCCTCAAAGGATTTGGGCGGCAGAAAGGGCGCAAAGATCGTGTCGCCCGCGTGATAGTCAAAATTGCGGGTGCTGGCGGGGAACAGCTTGATGCTACCGCTCAGCGCTGCGATCCGATCGCGGTTGTTCATGAGAACCAGATGATCTTCGACCGAGTAATAGTTGGGTCGCCAATCGGTGTCATCATAGGCCAAAAAGATCTTGTTAGAGCCAAAAGTTACCACATCCCGAAGCCGCTCCAGGTCGCTGGGGCGCAGGCTGGGGCCATTGCCGACCACCACCGCACGCTGCCCTTGGTGGCGATTGCGCAACAGAGACAGTGCCGTGCGGCTGGCGCGGGTGAGATCGGCTTCTATCTGGGCCGGATCCCACAGGTTGGTGTCGCGCAGGCGCTGCTCCATCTGGCGCTGGCTCTGGATCAGCTGTCGATGCAGATGGCGGGTTTGATCGATCTGCTCCAGTTTGATGCGCACGATTTCCGGAGATGGGGTGCGCGCGGCGCGCAGGCCCAGGCGCAGCCTTTCTCGTCGTGCAGTCTGGCGCCGCCAGGTTGGCACCCTTGGCGGCGGCCCAAAGGGGGCTAGCCTGACCACCCCCTGATCGGCAAAACGCGACATATAGGAGCTCAGCTCAGCCGTCGGCAGCCCGTGTGAATAGACGTGGCGCAGATCAAAAAGCGCGACAGGCCATTCCTGAGGCTTCCCCGAACCGTGAAGCACCACATTCTGGCGCAGAAAGCAGGCCAGCGCCTGTGTCCGGATGCGGCATTCTTGGGGTTCTGGGGCGGTTCTGCGGCTTAGGGCCAGATGGGTCGGAACCAGCGGCATATCGTCATCGTTGGATCGGACAGTCGGCCCCAGCCCATAAGCCAGATTGTGACAGATATCCCGGAGCCCGGTCCTGTCTTGCGGGTCCTCAGACACAAAGACTGCGTGCGCGTTGGGGCAGGGGGCCAGATCGTTGGTGCCGAAACAGGCGTCAAACTTCGCGTCCTCGGAACGGTTGACAATCACCGGCACCAGGCTGCCGCCCTGGTTGGCCAGTTCGATCAGATCCAGGGGCGGGCTAAAGCTGGAGCCCGGATAGGGGCAGTCGATCCGGGCGATTTCATGCTCTTGGCCATCGGGGCGGCAATGGCGCAGGCTGAGGGTGACGGCACCCTGGACCACCAGCAGTTCCACACCAAAAAAAGCCAGATGGCTGGCGTCGCGCCAGAAGGAGAGGTTAAAGGCATCTGCCTCTGGCCCGCCCTCTGCCCGGATGCTTTGCAGCCGGTAATGCATGCCCCGTGCTAACATGGATGTTTTCATTGCCCCAGGTGTTTGAACAGGTTGTCCAATGTGTTGCTGTGCACATATTCGATCGCTTGCACCGTGGAATTGGCGTTATGGCTGGACAGGGCTACGTTTTCAAAGCTGAACAGCGGATGATCTGCGGGCAGTGGTTCGACCTCAAACACATCCAGTGCGGCCGCGGCCACTTTGCCGCTGGTCAGCGCCGCAACCAGGGCCGCCTCGTCGACCAGACCGCCGCGGGCCACATTGCACAGGATCACCCCGTCTCGGGCGCGGGCCAAAGTATCGGCGGTGATCAGGTGATAGTTGTCCTCGGTCTGGTTACAGCACAGGCAAATGACATCGGCTTGTTCTAGTAGCGCATCAAATGTCACCAGTGGCGCGCCATCCGGGGCCTGATCCAGGGTTTCGGCCATAAAGGGATCATTGGCGATGACCTCCATGCCCAGGCCCCGCGCGCGCTGGCCCACACCCTGGCCAATGGCACCATAACCCACAACGCCCATGGTCTTGCCGGTCATGCCGGGGAAACGTCCCTTGGGCCATTCGCCCTGGCGGATCATCCGGTCGGTGCGCGCCAGGCGGCGGGTGGCCGCCAGGAGTAGACCAATGGCATATTCGCTGACCGCATCGCGGAAGGCGCCAGGCGAGTTGCAGACCGGAACGCCCAGTTTTTTGGCCGCGTCAAGGTCGATACTGTCGATGCCAGTGCCCCATTTGGAGATCACTTTCAGACGCGGCAGAAAGGCGTCGAGGACGGCGCGGGTGATTTGATCGTCGCCAGCCAGCCAGCCGTCGATCTCGCCGGCATATTCCAGGCATTGGCCCACATCCATAAACTGGTTCACCTCGGGCCAGATCGGGGTCAGGCCGCGGTCGCGCAGTATCGCATCGAAGCGGTCGCGCTCGTTGATCATCATAATATTGGATACAAGTACGTTCATGGCGCGGGTCCTCAGGTACCTTTATGTTTGGTCAGAACGCTCAAGAGCGCCTCGGCGATATCCAGATCTTCCTGGGTCTTGATCACATGGCCGGAAATCGCCCCCACGGGGTAGAAAGCGATTTTGCCATTATAAGTCCCAATAGAGCCGCTTTCGACCGCCTCTATATAGGGTTTGGCGCGCCAGCCGGTGATCGACCAAGTGACCCGCTGCGTGGGTTTCAGATCCTGGGAATTGGTTTTCTCGGCAAAGGTGAAATTGACGGGCTGATCCTCATAAGCCACCTCGATCCGATCTTCGATGCACGACAGCATCACGTCAGCGTCTGAGGCGATAAACGCCTCGGCAAAGGCTTTGACTTCTTCGGCGGTCAGCAAAGGCGCGATGGAATGGACCTGGATGATTAGATCGCAGTCGACGTTTTTCAGGAAATCATAGACAAACTGTTCGGAGGTGGCGACCGAATTGCCCAGCTCTTCGGGGCGTTGGTAGAATTTGATACCGTATTCTTCGGCGAACTGTCCAAATTCGGCGTTTTCCGAATTGATGTAGATCTCGTCAAACAACCCGCTGGCCTGGCACTTCTCGATCGCATGGGTGATCAGCGGCTGGCCGGCCAGCGGCGCGAGGTTCTTTTTCTTGAGGCGCTGGCTGCCCATGCGTGCGGGGATCATTGCAACGGTTTTCATCTCATCATCCTTTGTCTGGGACGGCTGTTTCAACCGCGCGAACGGGCAAACAGCGGCGCATATGTTTCAAAAATCTCTGGTGCGGCGCAGAGGCTAAGCTGGTTTTCATCCAAGGGGCGCGACGTATTGGTGGGGGCATAGCTGCCATAGGTCAGCCCCGCCTCCTGGGCGACCAGCGCGCCGGCCAGATCATCCCATCCCTTGGCCTCGCGGCTGGCAACCAGGCTGGCCCGTCCTGCCGCCGCATAACATAGATGCAGGGCCTGGCTGCCGAAATTGCGCAATTTGAAGGCACCCAGTAGATCCACCAGCGCTTCGGGGGCGGCCTCGGCCAGATCTTTGAGCAGCCCAGAGGAGACAATCGCCAGCCGTGCCTTGTGGGATGTGGGGGAGACAGGGTAACCATTGAGCCGTGCACCGCGCCCAGTTTCCGCAGAATAAAGATCCCCCTGGGGGATGTCATAAACCGCTGCCAGCAGCGGCTGGCCCGCTTCCAGCAGCACCACGGCGACCGAATAGGCCGGCAAGCTCGCCACAAAATTCACCGTGCCATCCAAGGGATCCACCAGCCAGGCGGGGCCTGCACCGTCATGGGCGGCAAAGTCTTCTTCGCCCATCACAACCGAGCCGGGCAGTAGTGCGGACAGTTCCTGTTCTAGCCGCGCCTGCATGGCCAGATCGACCGAGGTGACCAGATCCAGCCCGTCGTCTCCCTTGTCCAGCGTGTCAAAATCCTGCGCAAAAACCTCCTGCACCAGAGCGGGCAGGAGGTCACACAACCGGTTGTGGAGGTCGGTTGGAAGATCGGTCGATTGGCCAGACGCCATATCAGAACTTCCGGTCGGCAATCAGGCCAGCATCCATATGGGTCATGCGCAGATATTGGGTCAGAATATGGATGAACGCCATGTGGATGTCTTCGACCACGCCATAATTATCGGCGTTTACATGGGCGTTCACATCCGCCAGATCCTTGGAACGGCCGCCGGAGAAGCCGGTGAAGGAAATAGATTTCAGCCCGATCTCTTTGGCCACTTCCAGAGCGCGCACCACATTCTGACTGTCGCCCGAAGAGCTGACGGTCCAGACCAGATCGCCGGGGCGGGCCATGGATTGCAGCTGATAGGCAAAGACCTCATCATAGGAGATGTCGTTGGCCAGCGCCGAATTCATCTCGGTATGGGCCGATAGGGACATGAACCGCGGCATCAGATCGGTGTCGGTGCGCACGCACTTCAGGAAATCGCACAGCGAATGGTTGGCAATCCCTGCCGAGCCGCCGTTGCCGCAGATATAGATAAAATTGCCCGCTGCGATGGTCTCGCGCAGAAGCGTGGCCACCTTGTCCAGTGCCCTCAGGTCGCTCACCTGGGTCGCTTTGGCGAGGGTGGTAAAATAATCGGCGGCAAAGTTTGCGCAAGTATCATAGGGGGCGGTTGGGAAAAAGTCACTCATATGTATGGGGCCTTTGGGTCGGTCAAAAAGGATCAGTCAGGTTTCCAGAACAAACCGCAGCACGCCGGATTTAAGGCTGCGTTGCAGCAGGATCTGTAAATCCCGCAGGCGGTTTTTGTCAGCCTCACGAAAGAAGCTGGACCAGAAGGGAATGTCGCTGTTTTCTGCAGAATTGAAATAGCGTTCCAAGATCACCGCATCGCGCCGCCCCGGAGTAGAGACTTCCAGCGCCTTGAAGCCAAGGCGTTTTACAAGGGTTTCAAAACCTTTGATGGAGAATACGGTCAGCCGGTCCAAGGGCACAAAACTGGGTGAATCCGCGCCGAGAATTTCATATTCCAGCCCATCGGCGCAGGAACTCGCAACAAAGAACACAGTGCCAGGGGCCACGGCCCCCTTGAGGGTGCGCAACAGGGCTGCGGGATCCGCAACCCTGTCCAGCTCTGCGGGCAACAGCACGGCCTTGGGGGCGAGCTTGGCGACCTCCTCACCTAGGGCCGTGAAATCATCGCTGTCCGGGGTGAGGGGCAAAAAGGACCAGCTGCGATTGTGGCTCAAGCGCTTGGTTGCTTCGGGGAAGCCCGGTGCAAGGGTGGCAAAGCGGATATCCAGAACCCGATCCAGTGGGCGTTCCAGCCGCGCTTCGGTGAGGCTGACCCAGTTCAGCAGCGAGGTGAATTCAAACGCGCGGTCGTCTGCATCTGGGGTCTGAGCCAGGCGGCTTTGGTCCAATGTTGCCTGATCTGGAGTTCGAGCCGCATAGATCGTATTGCAGTTTGTGCAGTTCTGGAATTCCAACAGGGTCTGCGAAAAGCTACGGCTGCTGGCGCAATTTGCACCACAGGCCGGGCAGCTGCTGCGGGTCTGCCAGTTGATGCTGTTATCCAGCATCAATTCCAAGAGCGCCTTGTTACGGGCCAGACGATATTGCACGGGTTTCTGGCCTGCAACCGTATCAATGTCCGGCAGGTGGTCCAGAAAAACAGGTGTTTGCATGGCTATTACCCGATTGCTTTGAGGGTGTTTTCGTGCAAGGTCGCGGTCCAGTTCGGATCAGCGGCATAGATCGCCTCAACCAGCTCCATCACATCCAGCGCCTGTTGCGAGGTGCCGCATTTCAGTGGTGCGCCATCCACAACGGCGGCGTGGAACTCGGCGATCTCCTTGTCCCAGGAGTGATCCTCTGTAAAGCGGATTTCCTGTTGTTCAGGGTTGGGGATCGGATTGCCGGTGGAATCCAGACGGTTGAGCGCCACAGTGAGCACCTCAGCCCCGTAGCTGCCCGAGGCCGACAGGATGCCATCCACCGAGATAAACCCATTGCGCATATAAAGTTCAAGTCGGAAAGTATGCTGCCATTGGGTTGCCGAAGAATGCACCGAGGCAACAATGCCATCGGGGTTTTTCATCAGGGCAAAGGCGTTGTCTTCAACCGGGACATCGGTCCAGAAATTGCGCTGCACAAAGCTTTGGACTTCGGTGAAACGACCGGCGAACATCTGGAACAGATCCAGCATATGGATGCCTTGGTCGATCAGGATACCGCCGCCTGATTGTTCGGGATCGTTGCGCCAGTTCTGGGCATAGTTCGGCCCGCCCGCCTTACCGTAAACGCCGCGCATGAAGTAAAGGTCACCCATGGTGCCCGCCTGGATGAGTTTTTGCGCCTCTTCAATGGCGTCATGCACGCGATGATTGAAGCCGAATTTCAACACCACCCCATTGGCGGCCTCTTCGGCGACCATCATACGCCGGACATCTCCTGAGTTTCGCCCCGGCGGTTTTTCGGAAAACACATGTTTGCCGCGTGCCAAAGCGGTGCAGACCACATCGGGGATCATCATGTTGGGGACGCTGCAGACAATCACATCAGGATCATAGTCGTAGACTGCCATCGGTTCGGTGACCATGGGCACTGAAGCGCCTGGATCAATCGCAGTATCACAGGCCACGACCACGTCAAACCCGCCATGGCGATCCATGGCGTCATGACGAATGCGGCCCATTTTCCCATAACCGATAATTGCTGCACGCAAAGTCATATCCGTCCACTCTTTGATTTGGCGCAGAAGGTGTCATGTGCCGTCATTTTTGCCCTGATCGGCGCCAACAGTCGAGTTGATGCGCAGGGATTGTCGCAACTTTACTGATCCCCTATGGAGGACGCAAGCGCCAAGGTGCCCAGGTGGAAACTCAAGTGTTTGCAGAGGCAGATGGTGTGTCTGAGATTTGATTTTTTACTCTAAAGGTCAAAGGTTTATATTGGATTTTGCAGCGCTTCTTGGAAATGTGACAAAATTATGAAGAAGATGAGGATGACGGGGATGGAACAGGTGATTGCGGCCTTAAACGTAGCGCGCACCAATGGGGAACAGGCGCGGTTGGAAAGCGCGGATTTGCCAGCAGATATTTCTGCCGCATATGCCGTTGCAATGGCCCAGGTCGCGGAGGTGGCGGGGTGGAAAATTGGTGGGGCAAATCCTTGGTCTCGCGCGGTTTTTGACAATCAGGAGGTCTTTGTTGGCCCGCTCAAACCCAGCGAGGTCAGTCTGGGCTGTGCGACGCTTTCCTTGGCAGGATTGGTGGCGCCTCTGGGGGAGCCCGAGCTGATGTTGGAGATCGCAGACCCCCAGGGCAAGACCGCGGAAGAGCGCTTCTCTCGGATGGGGTTGGGGATTGAAATCCCTGCGTCGGTTTTGCCGGACGTATTGAAACCGGAGCTGATGGGGCAGGTTTGCGACCGCGCCGGTGCCGGTCATCTGTGGATTTCTGGGCTGATACAATTTGACGCGGATAGGTTGAGTGCGCCGTTTGACGCCCAATTCACCCATAATGGTGCAGAGCCGGTTGTAGCTACCAGCGCCAATGTGATCGCAGGCCCATTGGGCGCCACCGAGGAATTTCTGATGCTGGCGCAGCGTTACGCTTTCCCGGTGGCCTCGGGGCAATGGATCGCGACTGGTGGTTTGTGCCCGGCGGTGGCTTTGCAGCCGGGAGATCAGCTGCGGTTGACCGCCTGGGGAGAAGATCTACGGCTACAGTTCACCTGATCCCTCACCGCACCAGCCAGCGTTCAAGGCCTCCGTCCAGCTCTTGCAACCGCCGCCAGCGGGGATCTGTGGGTTGGCCTGCGCGCAAGGTCAGCTTGCCCAGAAGGCCCACCATGGCCCATTCGGGGCGCTCGGTGCGGGGAATATAGACCTGATTAGGGTCGAGATCGGGGGAGATTTCCCCGGTGCGGCTGCCAAAGGCATCGCGCATATACTTGCCCTGCCATTCGCCCAGATCTGCATCGCCCAGGAGGGTTGGCGCGGATGAGATCACGCCGATGGGGATTTCGCCTGCTTGGGCGGTGCGGATCTTGTCACCTTCTAGCACCACCGAGATCCCGCGCCGGTCTGCGCCCTCAGAGTTGCCATCACCCCATTCAAAAAACTCTGCATAATCGGCTCCGCCCGATTGCCAGCTGCCTGCGGCCATGCCGTCGCCTGTGGCGGTCAGGCGGAACTGGGGGGTGCCTGCGGCCTCGGCCAGCAGCAGATCCTCGCTGGTGCCGGGCTGCGACAGGCGCAGACGGGGGGCGGCGCCGGCCGACAGGACCAGCGCATCGGCAAATGTGCTGCCATCGGCGCTGAGCTTCAGGCTCAGATCATCGGTGCCGGTCAGACCGATTTCGGCGCGACCACTGAAATTGGACTGCAGCAACAGGCTGGCGGTGTCGCTGGGGCTGGCCTTGTTCAATTTGACCTGATGGCCGGCGCCTGCATGGGTGAACAGGCTGGCGGGGGCGGCAACTGCCAGTCGGTTGGTGTCATCGGCCGGGGTGGCCACGCCGATCCGGGGGGTTGCCAGACAGGGCAGGGGCATCCAGGCACCGTCCTGCCAGACCCGCATCTGCCCGTCTCGCTGATCCCAGATATGCCAGCCGGGGTGGGGGGCGAGAAACAGCCAGCCGCCGCCAGATTCTACACCTTGCCAGATGGCCAGGCGATGGGCCTGTCCGGCCCAGGCGGCATTGGGGGCAGCCCCCAGCGCATAGGCCGCGCCAAGGGTGGGGGCGATGGGGGGCACTTGGGCGTCGATCTCTTGTACCACCAGCTGCACCAAACCATCCAGACGGCGCAGCGCCTCATTGTGGGTCACATGTTTCTGGGCCTGGGCAGGCAGGATGAAAGGCAGATCCAGACGGGGAGAGAGATCGGGCATGAGGCGCACTCCGGCTTGGGCTGTGAGAGGACGCCACTCTCGCAGAGCCGGGTCAACGCGCCCCTAAGGGGGCGTACGCAGGGCGCGCAACACCCAGCATTCAAAAAGCCGGGTACAGGCAGTGGCTAGACCGGGACCGGACAGGGGGCAGAGGGGGCCGCGTGCGGACAAAAGGGGATCAAAGCACGTCGGCAATCGGGCAGATTGTTCTTAGATTGAAGACAATATCCATGGTTTCGCCGCAATCCGGTGCCGGTCGCGGGCTGATCACAACCCCAAAGTGTTCAAACAAGGCGAATTTGCGACGCGTGGGGGCGGCGATGGATTTCAGATTTTATGGTGGTTTTGGCAAGGCGCAGGGGGTGGCGGATCTGCTGCTGGTGCCCGGTGCGGGCGGCGCCTATCTGGTGGCGGTCGAACGGCTGGGCGGGGGGCTGCGCAGCTATGGGACCGCCACATTGACAGAGCGCGATTACCGCCCGCATCAGGGGGCGAACCTGCTCACTGGAGCGGCTGTTGCCTTGGGCGGGGACAGCGGGCGGCTTTTGCTGGCGGGCAGCGATCTGGCCCGGCTGGACAGTCATCTGGTCAGCAGCAGCGGTACGATTGCCGCGCAGACCAGCTGGAGCCTGCCCGGTCTTGCCCAGGGGGCTGAGGTTTCAACCCTGACCAGCACCACCAGCCAGGGACAGGCGCTGGTCTATGGGGTGGCCGACGGGGCGCTGCGGGGCTGGCAGGTGTCTGAGACCGGCAGCGCCAGCGCGGTTGCACGTTCTGGTGGCGCTGCGCCCTATGGGCAGGCGGGATCACCGGGGCCTGTGGCGTTGGATGTGGTCACCACCGGCAGCAGTCAGATCCTGGTGGCGGCGGATGCGGGCCTGGGCGGGCTGCGCAGCTACCGGATTGCGGCCGGAACCGGGGCGCTGACGCCTGCGGATGAGCTGGGCCGTGACCAAGGGCTGGGCATTGCAGCCCCGACGGCGGTGGATGCGATCATCGCCTATGGGCAGGCCTGGGTGGTGCTGGCGGCTGCGGGCACCAGCAGCCTCAGCGTGATGGCGGTGGCGGCCAACGGCGATCTGACCCTGGTGGATCATGCCATCGACAGTCTGGGCAGCCGGTTTGGTCAGGTCACCGCGGTGGAGAGTTTTGTGGTGGATGGCCATGCCTTTGTGCTGGTGGCGGGGGGCGATGGCGGCATGGATCTGTTGCGGCTGCTGCCCTCGGGGCATTTGGTGCAGGCCGCCCAGGTTCTTCATGCGCCGGGGCAGGGGCTGCAGAATGTCACCGCGATTGAGACCCGTGTCACGGGGGATACCGTGTCGATCTTTGTCGCCTCCGAAGGGGGGCTGAACGCAGATGGTGAGGGGATCGCGCGTTATGGTTTCAGCCGGGCGGCGCTGGGGCAGGTGGCAACCGCCAGCGCCGCCACGCTCAGCGGGACGGCGGGCGATGATCTGCTGATAGGCAATGGCACCGCTACCACGATCACCGGCGGGGCGGGCGATGATATGTTGGTGGCATCGGCTCCTGGCGACCGGCTGGAGGGCGGCGCAGGCGCGGATTTCTATGTCATCGCGCCGGGGCGTGCGGGGGCAGACCGGGACCGGGTGGTTATCGCCGGGTTTGAACCGGGTCACGACCAACTGGATCTGAGCCTGTTGGAGGGGTTGCGCAGCCTGTCCCAGCTGCAGGTAGAGGCGCGCCACAATGGGATCGACTTGCACTGGCAGGGCGGTGAAATTCGTGTCGAAAGCCGGGATGGCGGCTCTCTCTCTCTCACGGATCTTTGGCCTCAAGGCTGGAAGCGCGCCCATCACCTGCCCTTGGGAGAAACCTTGCCCGCCACGGCCGACGACGACACCGTTGTTTCCGGGGGCGGAAGTGACGGCAGCGTAACCCTTGTGGGGGGGGGCGGTGACGATAGGCTTGCGGGGCAGGCCGGGGCTGATGTGTTGGAGGGAGGAGCAGGGCGCGATCATCTTTTGGGGGCGGCGGGCAATGACACGCTTAGAGGTGGGGCTGGTGGCGACCAACTGGAGGGCGGCGACGGTGCTGATCAGCTTGACGGTGGCCGCGGCAATGACACGTTGATCGGCGGCAACGGTGCGGATCAATTGCTGGGGGGCGACGGGGCCGACAGGCTGGATGGCGGGCAGGGTGCCGATACCCTGCGTGGAGAGGCGGGTGCCGATCACATATTTGGCGACCAGGACGACGATTTCCTATGGGGTGGCAGTGGCAATGACAGCCTGTTCGGAGGCAGCGGCGCCGATCAACTGTGGGGAGAGGCCGGCCATGATGTGCTGCAGGGCGGCGGCGGGTCAGACGCGATTCACGGTGCTGCGGGGCGCGATAGCATCTGGGGCGGCGGTGGTCACGATGACATCTGGGGTGGCGCGGGCCGGGATCAGATATGGGGTAAAAACGGCGCGGATGACATTCGGGGCAATGGCGGGCAGGACACGATCCAGGGCCAGCAGGGCAATGATGCGATTTATGGCGACGCCGGTGCTGATGTTTTAAATGGCAATGGTGGCCACGACGATATCTGGGGCGGCGCGGGCCGGGACCGTGTCTCTGGTGGCAACAAGGGGGATCACCTGCGGGGGGGGCGCGGAGATGATCGCCTGTATGGGCAGCGGGGCCATGACCTGCTGGAGGGGCAGCAGGGCGATGACAGGCTGCGGGGCGGTACGGGAAATGACACGTTACGCGGCGGGTTAGGGGCGGATGTGTTTATTTTTGATGACAGCAATGGCCGTGACTGGGTGTTGGATTTTACCCAAGGGGAAGATGTGCTGCATCTGCGGTTTCTTAGGAGAGAGGGCGCGCAACGCCTGTCTGACGTAGGGATCCACCAAAATGGCGTGGATCTGGTGCTGGATATTGGCACCGGCCAGATCACATTGGCCGATCAGGCCGGCCTGCAGCTGGAGGTGGATGATTTTCTATTCTGACACAAGACCAGCAGGCCAGGCTAGAACAGAAACTGATCCGCGCTGAGATCGCTGAGATCCACATCCAGCAGCCACATATTGTTGCCTGCGTCATCGCGGATCACAACCCCGGTGTCGGTGGCCTGCATACGGGCCCCAGAGATACCTTGAGACCCTGTGAGACCCTGAAAATCAGTGATCCCGGCGGCGCGGCTGAGGTCAATTCGATCGCCCTCAGCGCGGGTGAAATCGAGCACCTGATCTGCACCGCTCGCAAAGACAAAAATATCAACACCCGCACCCCCGGTCAGCACGTCGTTGCCGTTGCCGCCATTCACGATGTCGCGGCCTGCCCCGCCGTATAACCGGTCATTGCCATTATCGCCCCACAACAGGTCATCACCTGCCTGCCCCCTCAGAAGATCAGAACCTCCCCCCCCGGCCAAGCGATCCTGACCACTGCCCCCATTCAGCGTATCCTGGTGCTGCCCACCAACCAACCGGTCATCACCGTCCTTGCCATGCAGACGGTCACGTCCTTTGTGGCCAAATATCTGGTCATTGCCGCTGTCGCCAAACAGCTTGTCGCGCCCCGCCAACCCGGCGATCCGGTCGTCGCCTGCCCCGCCACGTATCTTGTTGCCGGTTGGGTTGCCGGTGATCCAGTCGTCCCCATCACCGCCCCAAGCCTGTTCGATGAAATTGACCACCCGGCCGTCTTCACGCACCTTGGCGGCCACGGCGACATTATCGGTGACACCGCCAATGGAGGAATAGTGCCCGGCGCGCAGGTCGATATGGGCATCTTGGGTGAAATCGGACGCATCCAGCAGGTCGGTCCCTCCGCCATCCCAAATGGTCAGGATCACATCACGTAAGCGCCCGTCTTCGCCCCGGATCTGCATATTGGTGGCCCCGTATTGAAAGGCGCGCTCGGCCTGACTGGCAAACCCGTCGCCCGCCCCCAGATAGACGGTGGCCGTGTTGCGGGTCTCGGTATTGGCGCCATAAAGCGCCTGCGTGGCTTGAATGTCCCAAACCATTGGGGTCAGTGGAAAGGCCGCCATCCGGGGGTTTTCCAAAAATTGAGACGGGTGATCCACATAGGACATCACCGTGTATTTGGCACTGCTGTTTGGGTCGTCGGGGCGATCATTGGGATGGCTGAGACCCAGCGCATGGCCCAGTTCATGCAAGTAGGTGTACCAGCTGGAGTGACCGGTTACCGGACCCACGCCCGGGACATTTTGCTGATCAAACCCGGCATTGACCCAGATGTCACCGCTGTGAGATCCAAACCGCCCCAGAACATCCGCATTGGGGTAATAGGCAAACCCATAAAGGCCGGTTTGAAATTCGGCGCTGCCGATGACGATATCGGCGTTGCTGCCGCCACCCTGAACCAGATTGACAGTTGCGACCTCGTTCCAGCGGGCAATCGATGCCGCCATCATGGCGCGTTCGCGGGCATCCATGGCAAACCCGGCAAAGCTGCCAAAGGAGGTGCCGCCAATGTCCCAGCCCGCGCCTGAACGGTAATAGCTGGGTGGGGTTGAGGTGATGAAATCATAACGCAGTACCTCATCGCCTGCGTGCCAGGCCCGCTCCCCATCGGCCATCAAGGATCGATAATCGCTGTATTCGGGCATGGCAGTTCCCTCCTTCGTTTCCCATTTGTTCCAAATCTACCTATGGGTGATTAAGGAAAGGCTATTTGAAAACAAAAAGAGAACATCCATCACTGCATGAAGGACCTAAATTGCAGTTAGGTGCTCCGTGACGGTTGCGCGTGACATAGGAGGTGACATGGGCATGGGCAGGATATGTCTGACGTATACACGACTGACATTTGGGGTTTTTAGCACCTCTCGGCCTTTGGTGTGCTCTGACGTCAATGCAGGATCATTTGTGCCGACTGCAGGCTTGAGAATGGGCGATATAATCCGTAGGACTATCATACAATTTCAGTTTGCAGGTACATCAGCATGACCATTACCCCTGTTCTTCTGTGCGGCGGCTCCGGCACCCGGCTTTGGCCTTTGTCACGCAAAAGCTACCCCAAGCAATTTGTGCCGCTGGTGGGGGAGTCGACGCTGTTTCAGGCCTCTAGCCAGCGCCTGTCGGGGGCGGGTTATGGCGCGCCTGTGGTGCTGACCAATTCCGATTTCCGCTTTATTGTCACCGAACAGCTGTTGGAGGTGGGGATCGACCCCGGCGCCATATTGATCGAACCCGAAGGGCGCAATACCGCGCCTGCGGTACTGGCGGCGGCCCTGTGGTTGGAGAAGACCGACCCAGACGGGTTGATGCTGGTGGCGCCCTCAGATCATGTGGTGCCGGATCCCGAAGCCTTTCGCGCCGCGGTCGCCGCCGGGGAAGAGCGCGCACGCGCAGGCCGGCTGGTGACCTTTGGCATCAAGCCGACCCATGCGGAAACCGGCTATGGCTACCTGGAACTCGAGGGCGATCCCGGTGATTTTGCGCCTGTGCCGCTGGCGCTGAAACGCTTTGTGGAGAAACCCGACCTGAAAACCGCCGAAGCGATGCTGGCCTCGGGTCAGTATCTGTGGAACGCGGGGATTTTCCTGTTCTCGGTGAAAACCATTCTGGCGGCTTTCCGTGCCCATGCGCCGGATCTGATGGCGCCGGTGCAGGGGGCGGTGGATCAGGGCAAGACCGATCTGGGCTTCTTGCGTCTGGACCCTGCGGCCTGGAGCGGGGCTGAAGATATCTCGATCGATTATGCGGTGATGGAGCGGGCCGATAACCTGACGGTGGTGCCCTTTGCGGCTGGCTGGTCCGATCTGGGCGGCTGGGACGCGGTCTGGCGCGAAAGCAGCCCCGACGCGGCCGGGGTTGTGACCTCGGATAATGCCACCGCAATTGATTGTGAAAACAGCCTGCTGCGGTCCGAGGATGCCAGCCTGGAAGTGGTGGGGATTGGCCTCAAAGATATCATCACGGTCGCCATGCCCGATGCGGTTCTGGTCGCCGATGCCTCCCGCGCGCAGGATGTGAAAAAAGCCGTGGCCGCGCTCAAGGAAAAATCCGCCAAACAGGCGGTGCAATTCCCCAAGGATCACCGCCCTTGGGGTTGGTTTGAAAGCCTGGTGGTGGGCGAGCGATTCCAGGTGAAGCGTATTCTGGTGCACCCGGGTGCGGCCCTGTCGTTGCAAAGCCATCACCACCGCTCGGAACATTGGATTGTGGTGGAGGGTACCGCCAAGGTCACGGTGGATGATACCGTGCAATTGGTGAGCGAGAACCAGTCAGTCTATATTCCCCTCGGCGCCACCCACCGGATGGAAAACCCCGGCAAAGTACCAATGGTGCTGATCGAAGTGCAGACCGGCAGCTATTTGGGCGAAGACGACATCATCCGCTATGAGGATGTCTATGCCCGCACATAAGCCATGCGCTGTTGCAAAGATAACAAGCGGGTAAGCCAGCCCTTGGGGGCTTGCCTTCCTTTCGGGGGCAGTGTTCAAGCAGAACACTCTCATAAAAGACCGTCTGGGCACTGGCCTGGGGTTTGGCGGTCTTGGCCCCCAAAGGACACCCAGGAATGACACGCGCTTCCTCTCACACGTCTGCGACATCTCATAAAACCGCGCTGGTGACCGGGGCGGCCGGGTTCATCGGCTATCACTGCTGTCAGGCGCTGCTGGCGCAGGGGCTGCGTGTGGTGGGGCTGGATGTGATGAGCACATATTACGATGTGTCGCTCAAACAGGACCGTCTGGCGCAGCTTGCAGGGGATTTCCGCTTTGTTGAGGGCGCGGTTGAGACGCCGGGCCTGTTGCTGGATCTCTTTGCCGAAGAGACGTTTGACGTGGTGATCCATCTCGCAGCCCAGGCCGGAGTGCGCTATTCGATCGACAATCCGCGCGCCTATCTGGACAGCAATATCGCCGGCACCTTTGAACTGCTGGAAGCCGCCCGCGCCCATCCGCCGGCCCATATGTTGCTGGCCTCCAGTTCGTCCGCTTATGGCGCCAATACCCAGATGCCTTACGCCGAATGCGCGCCGTCGGACCATCCCCTGTCGTTTTACGCCGCCACCAAAAAGGCCGGTGAGGCGATGGCCCATTCCTATGCCCATCTTTATGATCTGCCGATCACCCTGTTTCGGTTTTTCACCGTCTATGGCCCCTGGGGCCGCCCCGATATGGCGCTGTTCAAATTCACCAAGGCAATTTTGGCGGGCGAGGCGATCGACGTCTACAATCACGGCGATATGAGTCGGGATTTCACCTATATCGATGATCTGGTGGCGGGGATTGTGGCGCTGATCGACGCGGTGCCTGTGGCGGGGGAGCGGGCCCATGCCAGTGACAGTCTGTCGCCGGCCGCGTCCTGGCGGATTGTCAATCTGGGCAATTCCAAACCGGTGCAATTGACCGAGTTCATCACCGCCATCGAGGCCGCCACCGGCAAAGTGGCGATCCAGAACCTGTTGCCGATGCAGGCCGGTGATCTGCCGGCCACCTGGGCCGATACCACATTGTTGGAAGCGCTGACGGGCGAGCGACAACACACCGATCTGCGCAGCGGCGTGGCGCGGTTTGTGGCGTGGTATTGTAGCTATTACAGCTGAACCGCTGTTAGAGCGGCGCTTATTCCAGTATGGGAACTGGGCGTGCGGCCTCCTGCGCGGCCTTTATATTCTGCTCCAGACTGCGTTTGGAATACATAGAACAAAGCACCACCCCGTCTGGATTGCAGGCCCGCGCCCGCGCCAGAAGAGCGGCGGCGGCCAGCTCTTTGAGGGGGGCCTGCGGCGCGGCCAGGTTTGCGCTGCGCAACCGTTCCAGCAGCTCTGTATCCTGTCGCAGGCGGCGTTCCAGATGGGCCAATTCCCCCGCCACCCCAAAGACGGAATGGGTGATCACATCCAGCCCCGCAGTACGTGCCGTTGTCAGGGGGGCCTGATCCGCGACTGGATGCGCCAGTTGCACCGCAGAAAACGGCGTGCCAATGCGCGCCGCCGCCAGGGCCGCCGCGCCATCGCCGGCCACCGCCAGGGCGCGGGCTTTGCCAGAGGTGGTCAGATCCTCCAACACGCGCAGGATCTCATCGCGCTCCAGATCCTGGGGGTCGGCATTGTGTAACGCATAAAGGGTGACCTGCTCTAGGTTGAGCCGTTTCAGAGACTGTTCCAGGGAATTTTTCAGGATATCGGGGGTCAGCGGCAGTCTGCGATTGGCGGTGGCACCGGATTTCCGGATCATCGCGCGCATCGGGGACAGGGCGCGGCTGGCCGGGCGCAATGCGGCACGCAGCAGCTTCTTGGCCGGGTTTTGGGGCGGTGGCAACAGGCCGACCTTGGTGCAGATTTGCGCCTGGTCCCGATCGGCCCCACGTTCGGCCAAAAACGCGCCAAGCAGCATCTCGGCCTCGCCGCCGCCATAGGCCGGGGCCACGTCAAACCAGCGCACCCCCGCAGCCCAGGCCCGCGCCAGGGCCTGCTGTCCCTGGGCGGCAGAGACCCGTGATCCCAGCGAGGCGCAGCCCATGCCCAGCGATGAGGTTTCAACCCCAATTGCGTGCAGCGTGACCTTATGCATGACAGCACTCCTTGAGGTGATCCGCCAGGCGCAGCCCGATCTGCAGTGCCGTCAGCGTGGGGTTGGCCTGCGATGATGTGGGCAGGATGGCAGTTGAGACGACATAGAGGTTGGCCAGATCAAAACTCTGCGCCATGGCGTTGACCACCGCCTCTTTTGGATCTGTGCCCATGCGGATGGTGCCTTCTTGGTGATTGCCATGGATGGCTTCTTTGAGCACACCGTCTGCGCGGTCCGCCGCGTCGTAGCGATAATGCAGTCGTCCCAGACCCTCGGCGCGCAGCCAGGTCTCAATCTCGTCATGGGCCTTCAGGACGCTGGCCACATCTTTGTCCGAGTAGCGGAACTCGATTTCGAGACGGCGCATCCCGGTGGCGTCGCGCTCAGAGCTCAACCGCATCTGGCTGGCGGCATCTGGCAGGTGTTCGCTGTGGAACTCCAACCCATAGCGGCGGGCGGGGTTGGTCAGGAAAAACCCCGGGATCCGGTGTTTGGCAAAATAGCGATGATAGATGAACCAGGGGGCAAAGCTCAGCGTGCGCAGAGGGTCGCGCAGAATGTTCAACAGATGCGGCAGGCGGGCATAGGGGCCGGGGCCGCAATGGCGCAGACGGATGGGCTCTGCGATGATACGTTTGCCAATCCCCGGCAGGGTCAGCCCCAGAAACACCGACGACAGCGGCCCCGAGCGATGGGCGGGTTTGGCGATCTCGGGCACCACGGGCCAAAAGGCGACATTGGCCAGGCCGGCCTCTTGTTGACAGGCATCAGACGGGGTGATGCGGCGGCGGACATAAGATCCATGCGCATCCACATGATAGGTCAACGCATCATGGAGCGCGGGGGTGTCAAAGGTGATATCAGCGATCTGCCCGTTCACATGCCCCATGTAATATTTACCCAAAGCCCCATCGGCACCGCCAAACAGATCCGGGTGCTGGTCTTGGACATTCAGCAGCAACCGGGTTGAGGCATTGCCGCCCCCGGTCAGGATCACGCGGCTCACCGGCAGCTGTGCGGTGGTCTGTTCAGATGTCTGCCCAGTGGTCTGGGACGTGTGGAAATGCAGGTTAAGCGCGGCGATCTGGCTCGGTTCTGTCTGGCCCGGTTCTGTCTGGCTCAGCTCAACCCCGGTGACGGTGATATTGAGCGCCAGTGTGATCCTGTCGTCCTCGGCAAGGCGGTCGCGGTGTTTCACATGGGCGCGTGGCTGGTTCACCCAGCGCTCCAGCCGATCCACCTGAAAGCGATCCGAGGTGGTCTGCACACCGGGCGCGGGCGCGGAAAACACCGGCGCGCCGGCCCCGAGCAGGCTGCAGGCTTCCTCCAATGTCGGGTCCAGGTCGTCTTTTTGGATCGGCCAGCCCTCAAGCCCGAGCCAGGGGCGGGGCTGAAAATCGATGTCATCACAAGGAACGCAGCGCCCACCCCACAGGCCACCCGCCCCACCAAGGCGCCGCGCCGTGGTGATATGGGCTGCATAATGATGATCCGGCGTCAGCACGTGGTCGGCCGAAAGATCCTGACGCTGCGCATCTGCCGCCTCGCCGCCGCTTTCCAACAGCAGCACCCGAAAGCCCCGATCCGCCAGGGCCACGGCCATATTGAGGCCAATGGGCCCCGCTCCAACCAGGGTAATCTCGGCGTTAAGCGCCCTAAGATCCGCAAGCGATGCTGTGTTCAAAATCGGCACGATACCGTCCTTAGGAAATGAGAGTTTATTTTATGAAATATATTCAGGTGTTTATCGGTGGTTCGTCAAAAATGGCCTGTTTCAGCATCCAGCCGGCCCGCACCAGGCGCAGCCGCAAAAGCGTCACCACAACCGCCCGCTTTTCTGGCCCGTTCAAGGCGTGATGGCGCAGCGCGCGCGGGATATGCAACAGGCCGGAACCGGCCACCGCAAAGGCCCGCAGCCCCCAACAAAGCCGGGCTTTGGCATGGGTGCCGCCTGCAAAATAGTTCTCGGATGTGGTGCGGCGCCATTTTTTGCGCAGCGCCGCCCAGTTTTGCCGGGTGGGATGGGCGACCTTCAGCTCTGGGACAAAGCGAATGCCATAGCCAAGCGCCCCGGCCCGGTGGCACCAATCGCTGTCTTCGACCACACGGGGGTTGAAATCCCCCACCGCATCAAAGGTTGCACGGGTGGTCAGCAAATTGGCCGTCACCGAGAAGCCGCGCGCAATATAAGACTGTTGATGAAAGGCAAAGACGGTCTCAAACGCTTCGGCGCCGCTGCGCGGGGGGGGGGTCTCATCAAACACGGTGACCGTGCCGCCGATCATCCCGTCTTCGGCGGTCTGATCCAACGCCATGTCCAGCCAATTGGGGGCAGGGATACAATCGGCATCGATAAAAAACAGCCGGGGGGCTGTGCTGTGGTGCACGCCCATATTGCGGGCCTCAGCAGCGCCTTTTTTGAGCGCGGTGACAAAACGCACCTGGGGGAAGTCGGTGATGATGGCGGATATATCTTCGGTGGAGTTGTTGTCGGCCACAATCACGTCCACCGGGCGTGCAGGGGTCAGCTGGGGGATCAACGCGGTCAGGCATTTGCGCAACCGCGCGCCGTCATTGAAATGGGGTATGACAACAGCTGCTAAAAAGTCCTGGTCGTGAGGCGCCTGTGCACTCATACGAATTTCCATTCTTGCATAATATCTTAGGCTCGGTCCTAAGGCAGTTTGTCCCAGATCGACAAGACCTGTTAAATGGGACGCGAATCTACGGTTGCAGGTTTCAATTACAATGTGACACAGCCAACGGGATCTCGGCGGCGAACACAATTTCTAAAGGCTAGGTGTCTGAGGTTTTGGCTGTTTTGCGGCTACAGCGAATTTCCTGATAATCAGCGTTATGTTACATGTAAAGCATGTTATTTGATGAGCGATAGAGTAATGCTAGGATGAAAACCGGTCTCTGGTGACCGCTGCCCCTTGACTGCTTGCTGTGGCTTTGTACATCAATCAGTATAAAGATCTTAATTCATTAGATGATTTTCAGGAGCCCGCAATGACTACAGGGGTTGTCTTGGTTGCCTTTAATTCAGGGCCGTTGTTGGTGGACTGTGTCCAGAGCCTGTTGGACAGTCAAGGCGCGGATCTGCGGATCTTGGTGGTCGACAATGGCTCTGCTGAGGATACCGGCGCGCTGTTTGCTGCCTCGGATCTGGGGGCGCAGCTGATATCACATCAAGTCCGGCCCACCGCGATTGAACCGGGTCAGGTGGCCTTGTGGACATTGTCTCAGAACCACGGGTTTGCCGGCGGGGTGAACCACGGCTTGCGCGCCTTTATGGGGATGGAAGATGTGGACCACATCTGGGTTTTGAACCCTGACGCGGTGGTGCTGCAGGATACGGCCGCCGCACTTGAGACGCGGGCCCGCGAATTGGGTCAGTTTGGCATGATTGGCGGCCGCGTGTGTTACGGGGCAGATCAGAACGTCATCCAAAGCGACGGCGGCCGGGTCAATCGCTGGACCGGTATCACCTCGCTTTTGAACAATAGAAAAGCCGCCGATCAGACTGATTTCCCTGCGGAAGAGGCGGTCGATTTTGTTTTTGGTGCGCATATGTTTGTCTCCAAAGACTACATCCGCCGGGTCGGCTATATGCCCGAAGACTACTTCCTTTATTACGAGGAAACCGACTGGTGCCTGCGCCGGGGCGATGATCCGGCACTGGCGCTTTATCTGGCACCTGATGCGGTGGTGTACCATGTGGGCGGCGCCACGATTGGTTCTAAAACTACCACTCAGGCGGTCTCTTCTCTGTCATCCTATTTTATGGCGCGCTCGCGGATGCGATTTATGCGCCGCCACTGGCCGCGCGCCCTGCCCTTTGCCTTTGCCTATACGGCAGCCAAAGTGGTGCAGCTGATGTTGCAGAAAAATCCCAGCGCCGCGCGGGCCTGCCTATATGGGTTGCTGTGCCTGCCAGTGCCAAAATCTTTACGTGCCAAAATAGGCACCAACGCGGTGAATGTTTAATGCCTCTCCGCTTTGCCAAGTTTCCTCCTGTCACGTGCTATTTTTGCAGCCCTGGCCGCGTGGAAGGATGCAAATGGGAAATAATCGGGGCCCAAAGACCGTGCGCCCACCACGTCTAAAAGACTCTAAATAACGCTGTTTTCTCTGCAGCAGCGGTTTCAGAAAATGTGATGACCGGATCAGACGCCACATATGCGTTTGATACGACGGGGCCGTTTTGCCGTGCGACGATCCTTTGGGCCTTTGGTCTGGAGGGTTTGCGGATGTCCATGTTTCGGAGAACAAGTCTATGCAAAGGCTTTCTTTTATCGACAGCAGCCGGGGCATGGCTGTCCTGCTGGCAATACTGTCCCATGCGGTTTTGCATTTTGCAGCTTTTGTGACCTTTGCGGATGGGGCGGTTTGGCTGCGGTCGGGTTTAACACGGTCTGCCACACCGACCTTTTTGGTGCTGTTTGGGGTGATGTTAGAGCTGGCGTATTTCCGCAAAACGCGTGACGGTGGAGATATCGCAAACGCCCGCACGCGATTGTTTCACCGAATGCTCACCTGTTATCTGCTTTATGTGGCGGTGACGCTGGCGGCGGTGATCACATACAAGCTGACATGGGCGCAAGGTGGCCTGGCCATCAGTTTTCGCGGCACCGGGCGGTTTGCGGATATTTTAAAGATCTATGCCGCCTTGTTCTTCATCGTGGCCCTGACCTATCCGATGGGGCATCGCTGGGGGGCAGTGTTTTTCCTGGTTCTGGCGACGCTTGGCTGGGGGATAAAATCCTATCTGGATGGTCTGGGGTTGCCCAGGTTTGCGCCGACCCAGTTTCTGTTTGGCTATGGGCGTGGCGGCGGGCCGACCATTCTGCCGGGGATGACGCTGGTTGCCTTTGGCTTGTGGATCGGTGAGGCGATCAGCGGGCGGCGGGCGGCCTTTTGGGCTGTATTTGGATTGGCCCTGGCCGGTTGTGTGATGGGCGCTGGCCTGCAGCAATACGGCGGTATCGGCTTTATCTGGCGCATTATTCTAGAGCTGCGCTGGCTCAACCACCCGTATTATTACGCCTATGGCTGTGTGGTCGCGGCAGGGTCGCTGGCAATCTTTTATGCGCTGTGGCGCTTTTGGCCCGCGCCGTCACGATATGTCTCAACTGCATTTGTGGGCCGCGATACACTGTTTTTCTATGGGTTTGGCAACATCGCGTTGAATATGCTGCCCGCATATAAAGGCGCAGATCCCGAGATCGCGCTGATGTTCATTGTGGCCTTTATGTTGGGGCTGACATTGGTGGTCATCTGCAAAGCCCCGATTTATGCAAGCCTTGACCGGATCACACGCGGCGGGATGGCACGGGGTGTGACCTGGTTGGGCCGGATAAACCATCAGTGTGCACAAAAACTGATGCGGATGGCGCGCCTTTTTGACCGAGTTTTCTATAGCCGCAGCTAAGATCTAGGTCTTGCCCGCGTCAGCAGCCGCTTGAGAGGAAAGACAATTGTGGGATCAAAATCTGAAAGCTGCCGCACACAGATCACAAGCGCGATCTTGGCAAAAACAAGCGAGAGCGCTGTGGCACATGCAGCGCCCTGAAGGCCCCAGATCGGGATTAGAAAGATGTTCAGGCCTATATTGAGCGCAATGGCTGCGACGTTGATCCCCAACACCCACCGTTCTCGTTTAAGCATCACCAAAACGGCGCCTGCTCCGCCTCCGAGAATGGCACAGGCTTGCCCCGCAATCAGAATGATCAAAGCCGGTCTGGCTGCGCGAAACTCATCGCCAAACAGCCCCAAATATAAGTCGCCGCCAAAAGCCAATGCAACGCAGATTACCAGGCCAAGTGCGGTTGTGATTGTCACCGCTTGCCCCATTAAAACCTGTGCTCCTTTGGTGTCTTGGCGCGCCAGAGCGCGGGCCAGCATTGGCCCCAGGGTCTGCACTGCAGCCAAATTGGCCAGATTGACCAGGGCCACACCGCGCACCGCCGGGCGATAGATCCCTACATCCCCATCCCCCAGGAGCAAGCCGATCATAATCACATCCATGTCCATCAACAGCATGTTGATCATGGTGGTCAGCATCATTGGGATAGAGGCGATGTACCACCATCTGCGGTGTTGCGCGGTGTCGTCGCTTTGGCGGCCGGACTGTGGCAGCGCTTTGATCAGCCGGGCCACCCAGCTCCACATGGCGATGGCTGCGGCCAACGCGGCAAAAGTGGCAATCACCAACAGCTGCGTCGGAGACAGCGCCTGTTCCCAAAACAAAAAGGCCGCCACCGTCAGCACATAAAGCGCCGGGCGCAGGATGGAATCAAACAACCTGGCTGTCACAATACGCTGGAACCCAGCCATGTTCTTTTCGGCTGTCAGCACCAGAACATTGGCCAGGGCAAAGATGGCCACCAAAGCCCAGCCCGGCGCGAGGATCAGCACGCCAAACTGTTCCAACAGGAAAAACCCCAGCGCCACCACACAGGACATGACCACGATTGTGCCCAGCTGTACCTTGAAATACCGCCGCAAGCCTGCCCGGTTTTTATGCTCGGCAAAAATCGGCACTTCGCGCATCGACAATTCCGCCATGCCAAGCGACAGGCAGGCGCCTGCCAAGCTCGCACAGGTGTAGGCAAAGATATATGCGCCAAAGCTTTCGGCACCCAGGTGCCGGGCAATCATAATAGAGCCTAAAAATTGAAGACCCAGGGCCACAAACCGCAACCCAAAAGAGGCAATGGCTTTCCAGATCATTTCAGGCATGGCAGAAAGGCGATGCGACATTAGCAGTCGTCCTGGAAAATAATTTTTATTAACAATTACATATTCGACCTCTCTAGGGGACACCAGAATTTGTTTACGCCCTAGAGTTCAATTACTTGGAGATGGATGTTTTCATGGCATCACACCCTTTTTTACGCGTTTTTGTCGTGGGATGCTCCCGTGGTGGAACAACAGTGACCCAGCGGCTGATTGCGGATCGCCTGCATCTCCTAACCTTGCCGGAAACCCGGTTTTTCGTCAGTCTCATTGGTAATACCGACCGGCGCATGTTTCCCGAAACCTATCGCCCGCAAGGGGCGGCGCAGGCGCTGCGGATGACAATCCGGAACGCCCTGGGGTTGAGCAGCGGCCTGGAATGGCGCAATGCAGATATGATCCCCGGCCCCCGGCGGCGCAAATGGAGCCCGGTGGCGCGGATTGCCCGGGATTTTCAAACCGGCATGGATCATTTGGCCCAAGAAGCCCAGGCTGTGGGCTGGTTGGAAAAAACCCCGATGCATGTGCATTACACTGCCGAGATCGCCGCCCATATCGACAACGCCTGGTTTATCCATGTGATCCGCGACGCCCAGGACACGGTGGCCTCGATCTGGGATGCGGCGCAGAAATACGACGACCCCTGGCCCATCGTTTATGACCGGATTGAACGGGCGGTGGACAATTGGAACGCCTCGATTGCTGACAGCGCGGGCATGGTGGGCCAGCCCCGGCATCTGTTTGTCCGCTACAGCAGCCTGACCGCCCAGCCCGAGGCGGTTTTGGATCAGATTTCCCAGGCCATGGGCCATGGAACGGGACAGGCGGCGCCGGATCGGGAGGTGCGATCCGGCCAGATGCGCAGCGCAGCCGGGCTGACCTCGGCGCGCGATCAGGCCTGGAAAGGGGCGGCGACCTCAGGACAGGTCACCCCGGCGCGATCCAAATGGGACAGCGCGCTGACGCCTGAGGAGCAAACCCGCGCTTCGGCGCTGATCCAACCCCTTCCCGCCGCGTTAGAGACTGCGATGCGCCCGTTTGACCTGCTCCTGGCAGAGGCCGCATCATGATAAATGCGAGAGATGACCACAAGGATCTGCCCCCATGTCACAGGCGCTAACGATATCGGTGATCGTGCCGACATATAACCGCATAGAATCCCTGCTGCGCGCGCTGCAGTCCATTCTGGAGCAAAGCCGCCCTGCCGATGAGATCATCGTGGTGGATGATGGCTCCGAGGAGGATGTGGCGGCAGCTCTGGCCCCTTTGGGCGATCAGATCACGCTGATCCGCCAGGACAATGCGGGCGTGGCAGCCGCGCGCAATACCGGGGTGGCCCAGGCCCGCGGGACATGGCTGACGTTTCTGGATTCCGATGATCTGTGGCTGGAGGACCGGTTGGCGGTGCTGGAACGCGATTTGGCGGGATGCAGCGATGACATCGCCGCCCATATCGGCAATGTGGTCTATACCGGGGCGGGCTATGCGGAGGATCTCTTTGGCATCAAACAGCTGTCCTTTCCGCAAGATCGCGCCGAATGGGTGGCAGATCCGCTGCCGCTGGTGATTGCCGGCATGACCCTGCAAGGCGCCGCCGTGCGCCGGACGGCCTTTGCGGCGGCCGAGGGGTTTGACACGACCATGCGGATGATGTCGGACACGGCGTTTTTCTGCCAGCTGGCCCTGGTGGGCCCCTTTTTGATGAGCGGGGTGATGATGTCCGAGATCATCCGCCTTGAGGGGGACACCAGTTCCATCACCAGCCTGCGGCGCACCAAGCGGCTTTATGCGGCGCAGATGAAAACCCACTACCTGGAGGCGCTTTTGCCCCGAGAGCTGAGCCCTGCCCAGGCCCAATTGGTGCGCAAACAACTGAGCGGTGCCCTGTTCAAGACGGCCGAGGTCCTGCATGAAAGCGACAAACGGGGCGCGCGGCAGCTGTTGTGGCGTTCCGCACGCGACCATCCCGAACCGCTCAAAGGCTGGATCAAGGCGCTGGCCGCCTGTGTGTTGGGCCAGCGCGGCTATACTTCGGTTGCGGTGCAGCCCAAAGTGCTGGATCGCAGCTAGCCTATATTTGTTCCACAAGACCCTTATTTTCAGAGGCTTTAGATGACGTCCCCCTTTTGTATTGTCGTGGCCAGCAATGACGCTGAGAGCTTGAACCGAAATCTGATGGCCTCTGCGCTGGTGCAGGGCGGGGTGGAGGTGAATGTGCAGACCGGCGCCCCTTCGGCGAGCATTGCCTATAACCGGGGTCTGGATGCGACCGAGGCGCCGATTGTGATCTTTGCCCATCAGGACGTCTATTTCCCGCCCGGCTGGGAGGAAAAGCTGTTGGCGGCGATCGAAACTGTCGCGGCGCGTGATCCTGATTGGGCACTGATTGCGCCCTTTGGGGTGACCAAGGCGGGTGAGCATATTGGCGAGGTCTGGACCACCAGCCTGTCGCAGGTGGTGGGGCGGCCGGTCACGGCGCCAGAACAGGTCGAAAGCTTTGACGAGCTGACCTTTGTGATGCGCCGCGACGCCGGGCTGCGTTTTGATGAGGGGCTGCCCAATTACCACCTTTATGGCACCGATATTGTGCAGAGCGCCCATGCGGCAGGGCACTCGGCCTGGGTGGCGCCACTGGCGATGGTGCATAACGATGGGTTTCACGACCATCTGCGCGCCGATTTTCGCGCCTCCTATCATTTCACCCGCCGCAAATGGCGGCAGAACCTGCCGATCCGCGCGCCCATGGTCTGGATCCGCTGGCATGGGCTCAGCCTGCCCTATCTGCAGCTGCGTCACTGGAAATCTGTTGAAAAACGCCGCCTCAGATCCGGCGATCCCACCCAGGACCCGCAGCTGATCTCCCAGGCCTGTGGCTGGGAAAAAGGAGCCGATTGAGGTAAGAACGGATCGAGCCAGTCAATCGAGTGCATATAGCCCCCATGCCATCCCAAACCCTGCGCCCCCAACAGCCCAACGCCGTGCGCGCCAGATCTGCCGCTGCGGGTCTGGTGCAACAGCCGGACCGGCATCGGCTGTTGGCACTGTTTTTGATCACCCTGGTGATCCCGGTGTCGGTGTCGGTGGCGGGGCTGCGGCTGACACCGGCCCGGGTGCTGTTGTTGCTGGCGGTGGTGCCGGTGACCTTTGCGCTTTTGTCGGGCAAACGCGGCAAGATCATCGCCACTGATATTGTGATGGGGTTGTTCACCCTGTGGGTCATCGTAAGCCTGCTGTTTTCAATGGGGCCTTCAATTCTGGAATTTGCAGGGATCACTGGGTTGGAGATCTGGGGCTCTTATGCATTGGGGCGCTATCTGGTGCATAATCGCGCAGCTTTTCTGGCCCTCACCCGGTTCCTGGTCTTTGTGCTGATCTTTATCATCATCGAGGCGATGGCCCAATCAGTGTTCCATTTCAGCCTATATGATCCAGTGTTTTCAATCTTTGGCGACGTCTTTCCTTGGCCGCGCGAGCTCCGGTTGGGATTGCTACGGGCTTCTTCCACCTTTGAGCATCCGATCCTTTATGGGGTGTTATGTGCCAGCACATTCTCTTTGCTGGTCTATGCGCCGCGCAATGAGAAACCCGGCATCAAAGGCTGGCGGATTGCGTCCTTGCCGGGGGCCGCGACGTTTTTCTCTCTCTCTGTTGGGGCTTGGTTGCCGTTGCTGCTGCAGATCGCGCTGATGGGTTGGGACTATGTCTTTCGCAAATTTGCCAAACGTTGGGTCGTGCTGATCTCGCTGTTTGTGGGCTTATTTGTCTTGGTGGATCTGGCGTCAAACCGTACGCCGTTTGAGGTCTTTATTTCTCTGTTCACACTCGACCCCAACACCTCCTATTGGCGGATTTTGATTTTCAAATATGCCATCGATGATGTCTGGCAGAACCCGCTGTTTGGCATTGGCCTCAGAGATTGGAGCCGCCCTCATTGGATGTATAGTTCCAGCGTCGATAACCTGTGGCTACTGACCGCGATGCGCTATGGATTTCCGGGGCTTTTGTTTTTTATGGGTGCCTATTTCCTGGCAATATTCCGCTGTGTCAAAGTGAAGTCTCGCGATTATCAACGGCAGAAACAACAGACCTCGTTGGTGTTTACCCTGGTGACTGTGGGTATCGCGGTGGCAACGGTGCATTTGTGGGGCGCGACCTTCCTCTATTTCTGCTTTTTGTTGGGGACCTCAAATGCGTTTTCAGAACCTGATGCGCCGGAACCAGATAGCGAAGAGGCCAAAGCAGATCCTGCTCCAGCCTCCTCTCCTTATACCCGTGCCCCGCTACGGCCGGGGCAGAGACCTTGGTAAATAGACCCTTTTATGGGCGTTCGATCGCACCAAAATCGTTGTGGCGCCCCTGAGGGCGTCGGGTTCCAAACACATCTGTGATCGAGATGATGGTGGGAACGCCATCCACAAGCGGCCCATTGGCGCGCGGAGTGAAATCGCCGGTGGCGGGGGATTGAAACAATGTCGCAGCTGAGGCCACCGCAACATTTTCCGCCAGCGCCTGGGGAAGATTTGAGTAGGACATGGCCACATTGTTGCGGACCTCCACATTCTTGCTGGGGGTGCCATTTCTATGAGGTCGTACTGTGACCCAGGGGGCTTGGCCGGTAAACGTTTCAGGATGCACCACCGTATTATGGACAATCACACTGTCGCGCCCGCCATAAAGGGCGATGCCGTGATAGGCGCTGACCACCAAGAGATTGTTCACGATTTCAAAGTTGCGGTAAAACCCGTCAAACAGGCCGATGCCTTGTAGGTTGCAGCGCAAGGGGTGGCTGCGGTCTCCGGTCCATTCCAGGATGATATTTTCGGCAATGGTGACATTGGCAATTGCAGCCGCAGCGCCCTGATTGCGCGGAGACCAGGATTGAAACCCATCGTCGTGGTTGGCGTCCACATCCACACAATCCTGTACACGGTTGCCGCGAAACAGGCTGTTGTCGCCAATCCCGCGCAGCCCGTCGCCACTGAAACCGGTGATCACATTGTCGACCACCACCGCGCCCGCGCGCGAGCTGGAAATCCCGCCGCCCACAGCCGTAAGACGATTGCCGCGCGCCGTTACATTCGGACCGAGGATCTGCAGGCCGGTGCCTTGCCAGATCTGCCAATCCGCAAGGCTCCATTGCATATAGTTGGCCCCGTCTTCGCGACCGCGGATGTCAAACCCTTCCACGGTGATATGCGCGCTTGCACTATCGCTGCGCACAATGGGGCGGCGTTTGGCCGGGGTGCTGCGCGGCCAGACCGACAGATCCATGAAATGCAGGTTTCTCAACCCGTTGAGATCCAGATAGTCAAAATGCGCCTGACCGGGATCTGCCGCCCGTACCAAGACGGTTTCAGCAGGTCGAATGCCGCTCCAGACGCGCGCGCCATAATGCCCATCCATCAGGGCCACATGGTCACCTTGTCCGGCGGTTACCGCGACCACAGCCTCGGCAAGACTGTGATAGGGCGCGCGCGCACTGCCATCTGGTGTGGGGGATGGGGGCACCGAAGGCGGCGCCATATAGACCGGGGCGGCCGTGACAGAGGAGGCTGTCCAGATGGAGAACAGTCCCAGAATAAAGAAGGCCAACGCACAACGGCGCAGCACATGATCCGTTCGAAAGCTGAAGCAGGTCATAACGATCCAATAGCAATGGAAAATGGGAAGAGGGAGGGACAGGGATGCACCAGAAATGGTCGTATGGCGGCGCGTGCATCTGTGCCGCAGTTCTCTAAAATCTACCTCAAATAGTTTGCCAAAGTATTAAAACTCAGCATTAATCTGCGCAAACATAGTACAAAAAATTTGAGGATGCACATGATTGCGCGCGTACAGGGAAGCGTCATTGTAACGATCCTGGCTCGAATCCAGGTTTGGATGATGACTATTGTAGTGACCGGAGCCGTTGGCACAGTGGCATTTGGCGTGGGTCCTGCATCCGCGCAGGCAGGTTCTTATATTATCAAACCCGGAGATACGTTGCGGTTGGAAGTGCTGGAAGACACTAGCCTGAACCGCAATGCGCTGGTTTTGCCCGATGGCACCATCAGCTTTCCACTGGTGGGGGTGATCCGCCCGTCGGGACGCACGGTCAACCAGGTGCAGAACATGCTGCGTGGCCGTCTGGCGCCCAATTTTGCCACCCCGCCCACCGTCCATGTCTCGGTCGCGGCATTGCGCAATCCCGCCGAAGATCTGGCGGATCCGCAGTTTGACATCTTTGCTCTGGGCGAAGTGCTGGCGCCAGGCCGCAAGGAAGTGGAGCCGGGCATTACCCTGCTGCAATTTCTCGCCGAGGCCGGTGGTTTGAGCCGGTTTGCCGCTGAAAAACGCATCGAACTGCATCGCACCGATCCGCAGACCGGGCAGGTTGCAACATTCCTGTTCAATTACCGCGTTCCCCAGGGCGATGGCAGCACCATCAATGGCGGCACCCGGCTGCAGGCAGGGGATGTGATCAAAGTCCCACAAAAACGCCTGTTTGAATAAGGGCAGCCGATGACACGTCGATCTTTGAACCGGTCCAGGCCCCAGACGGCTTGGACCGCGCTTTTTGCCCCTTCCCTGTTTGTGCTGCCGCTGTTTGCCCTGACCGTGACGCCCGCCGCGCGGGCCCAGGATGCGCAAAACAGCGCTCCGCTGCCGCGCTATAGTTATGAACTGAGTCAGAGCCTCAGGGTGAGCGACAATATTCGCCTCAACCGCAACTCTCTGGGCACCACAACCGCCGCTGAGACCAACGCCCGGGCAAGCTACCGCTTTGAAGACGGCCTCCAGAACCTGGCACTGGAGGCCGGCGGGGTGTTCCGGGTGGTGGATGATCCGGTCCTGGGCTCGGACCAAGATCTGAGCGACGCGGACCTGCGGCTGAACTACCTGCGCGAAAGCGCCAATGCGCGTCTGGCGCTGCAAAGCAGCTATGTGCGCCGGGACCTGTCTTTTGACGATGCCCTGAACAATGATGGGTTGACGGACCAGGATTTTTCGACCAGCGCCGGGCGTCGCGATGACATCAATACACAGTTCCGGTTTGACACTGGACTGTCGGATCCTTTGGGGTTGAATGTGACCCTAATCCAGCGGAATCGCCGCTTTAACGAGACCAACGATCCAGATCTTTTTGACACAGATACCACCAGCGCCCGGATCGGCGCGGTGTTTCGGTTTGGCCAGACCACCGAGGCAGAGCTGAGCCTGTTTCAATCCCGGTTCGAGTCTGAAAACGCCGCCCGTACCGAACGCGACACCCAGCAGCTGGTGCTGGGTCTGACCCATGCGTTTTCTGCAATTACCACGCTGCAGCTGGATCTGGGCTATGCCGAGGTGGACGAGCGTTTTACCGCCCTGCCCGACAACCTGGACCGCAACAGCGGTGTGATTGGCACGTTGGCGGTGACCCGCGCGCGCCGCAATGGTGAAGTCAGCGCCAGGCTGGCCACCAACGTCACCCAAGCCGGGCGGCGCAATACATTTGAAATCGCCCGCCGCTTTGTGCTGCCCACCGGCGTGCTGGCCTTTAGCCTTGGCGCGGTGGATGGCACCACCACCAACCCGCGTGCCATTGGTTCGGTCGACTACCGGCTGAACTGGGTCCGCTCCAGTTTTCGCGCGCAGCTGCGCCGCACCGGTTCGGTCAGTGACACCACCTCAGTTGTGACTGAAACCACCCGGCTGACCCTGGGATATGATTACGAACTGAACCCGCTGACCAACCTGTCCCTAGATCTGCGCCACGCCAGCATTCATGAAACCGGTCTGAACACCGATCCCGATCGCAGCCGCTCGAGCGTGGATCTGACCCTGACACGGGATCTGGGCAATGAATGGGATCTGGTCACCGGCTATCAATTCCGCCGCTCAGATCGTGACGACACCGGTTCGGCCCATTCCAACACGTTGTTTTTCACACTTAATCGTGAATTCGGCGCGCCGAATTAACGGCCGAGGGGGCTTGGGCTTGGGCGTGATTTTGTGCTGATATGCCTGTGGCAGGCCCCTCTGCCAGACGCCCTGTGACAAGAATGCGGAGATCGCAATGGCCCTGTCCCCCAAAGCCCCCACACAGGCCCTGCCCCAGGTGTTGATGAACCCTGTTGGGATGTGGTGGCTGACCCTGCTGACCTTGGGGTCGGTGCCGGTGTTCTGGATTGGTCTGGTGTCGCTGGGCCAGGCCTGGTTGACCCCGGAATACAGCCACGGGCCGCTGATCCCGGTGATCTCGCTGTATCTTTTCTTACGTGAATTGCGCGCCGCACCGCCGTTGGACACGCCTGTCACCGACCGTTGGCCGGGCGTCCTGGTGATGGGGTTTGCGCTGGTGCTGGCGATCTTTGGCAATCTGACCCGGATCCCGGATATTGTCACCTATGCGCTGATCATCTGGACCGGCGGGCTGGTGTTGACCGTTTTTGGCTGGCAGCGCGGGATCCGCCATCAATTGCCGGTGTTCCACCTGATCTTCATGCTGCCGCTGCCGCAATTTATCTATTGGAAGCTTACCATCTTCCTGCAGGGGATCTCCTCGGAAATTGGCGTCTGGATTGTGCGCCAGGCCGGGGTCTCGGTGTTTTTGGAAGGCAATGTGATCGACCTTGGCGTCTATAAGCTGCAGGTGGCCGAGGCCTGTTCGGGGCTGCGCTATCTGTTCCCGATCCTGTCGTTCTCTTATCTCTTTGCGATCCTGTATCGGGGCCCGATCTGGCACAAAGCGGTGCTGCTGCTGTCGGCGGCTCCGATCACCGTTTTGATGAATTCAGTCCGCATCGGCATCATCGGCGTCCTGGTGGACAGCTCTGGCATCGAACAGGCGGAAGGGTTTTTGCACTTCTTTGAGGGCTGGGTGATTTTCATCTGCTGCATCGCGCTCCTTTTTGGCCTGGCGGTGGCCCTGCAACGCCTGACCCCGAACCCGCTGCCGCTGTCACAGGCGGTGGATCTGGATGTGGAGGGGCTGGGCGCCATCTCGCTGCGGGTTCTGGCAATCCGCACCTCGGCCGCGTTGACGGCGGGGGCTTTGCTCACCACCAGCGTGTCCGCCGCTTGGCTCGCCTTTGGTGAGATTGAGACGACCCATCTGGACCGGCGACCGTTTTTGCTGTTTCCCCGCCAGATCGCTCAGTGGTCCGGCACCACGTCGCGGCTGGAACCCGATATCGAAGAGATCCTGGGCGCGGATGACTATCTGAATGCCACCTATCTGGCCGAAGGCGGCGATCTGGTGCATTTCTTTGTGGCCTTTTACAACAAACAGACCGAAGGCTCGGGCATCCATTCCCCCGAGGTCTGCCTGCCCGTGGGCGGCTGGGAGGTGTTCTCTCTGGCGCCCCATGCGGTGGATATGACCGACGCGGGCTATGGCCAATTTGAGGTGAACCGGGCGGTGATCCAGAAAGGCGTCAGCCATCAGCTGGTCTATTACTGGTTTGAACAGCGCGGCAAGCGGATGACCAATGATTACAAGGCCAAGGCCAGCGTGGTTTATGACAGTCTGACCATCGGGCGCACCGATGGGGCTTTGGTGCGCTTTGTGACGCCGATCCACGCCGGTGAAAGCGAAGAGGCCGCCGATCAGCGTCTGCAGGGCTTTATGCGGGCCAGCCTGTCGCGGCTGCCAGAGTTTGTGCCCGAATAGAGCTGTCGAATAGGGCTGGGGTGGTGCCCGCTTTAGGCCAGCTGTGACTGAGATTAAGCCTGGTTGCGCTTGCGCCGCAGCAGCCACAGGCCACCAAGCGCGCCTGCCAACAGCGGCAGGCCGGCCGGCAGGGGCACCGGTGCAATTTCCAGGTTCAGCTGCGCAGCCGGTGTGAGCCGCGACCAGGCCCAAAGATATTCGCTGCGTTGCTGGCTCGACAGGCTGCTGAGCACGGCCCCCACATAGAACTGGGCCTCGCCCGTCGCCAGAGAGGCGTTCAGATCCTCCAGCGCTTCCGCATCCAGGGTGACGCTGATCTGATTGACGGCGCGTGAGCTGTTGCCGGGGGTGGCATAGTCCAGGCTGCCATATTGGCGCCCGCTGCCCAGATCTTCAAAAGCGGCCAAACCGCCCTGGCCTGCGCGCAGCTGCCCGGTGTCGCTGGTGACATCGTAAAACTCCAGTGTCTCGCTTTGATCGCTGGAGCGCGCCAGACCGTTGCGGGCGGCAAAGACCAGCGTGGCGCCGGTGATCCGCCCCGCATCCGCCTGGGTCAGCGCGGCCTCCTGGCTGTCGCCATCCTCGGGCGCGGCGGTCAGGTCAAACCCATACCAGCTGCGGTATTCGCGCCCATTGCTGAGCCGGCCGGTCAAAGTATTGAGATTGCTGGGTGTATGGCTGCCATCATTGCGATACCACCCCTGATCCACCGTATCCAACGACAGGGTTGCCCCCAGCGCTGCCGATCCGGTCAAAAGGGCACCACAGAATGTGACCTGAGCCAATGCGGTCTGAAATCGAATAGCGATCATCACGGCCTCCCGAGCGCGGCCGGTCGACCTTGGATATCGGCAGATGCGGCGCAGATTGGTTAACGGTTGCTTAACACTTGATTAACCATTGCCCGGCAAATGGGTCTGAATTTTGCCGCGAATGGGGCGGCGGTTGGGAAAAATCCAGCCGCCGCCCCGTATTTTTACCTTAATATTCCAGTTTCCCTATGAGTTGTGCACCCTCAGTTCTGGGCGGCCAATTGCGCCTGCACCTGATCCAGGAATGGTGGTGCTGTGGCTCCGGCCGCAACCAGATCCAGAACCGCCTGATACTGGGGACGGGCGTCTGCGGGGCGGTCCAATTGACGGTACAGCTCTGCCAGATGGAAGCGCACCACCGGATCACGCGGCAGGCCAGCAACCGCGGCCTCCAAATAGGGCTGGGCTTCCTCCAGATTGCCAAGCCGGGTGGCGATCCAGCCGTAGGTGTCCTGGAAGGCAGGCACATCGCTGCCGCGCAGACGGCGGGCAATCACAAAGGCACGCTCCAGGCTTTCGTCATCCTCACGGTAGCTGGCCATCAGGCTGGCCAGATTGTTGGCCAGAACCGGCGAGGTGCTGTTTTGCGCATAAAGCTCCTCGTAGATGGCAATCGCGCGGTCGATCTCACCGCGCGCTTCGGCCTGGCTGGCCCGGATCCATTGGATATTGGCACTGTTGGGCAGGGCCCCTTCGGCACGGGTCAAAATATCCTCGGCAGCGGTCTCATCGCCCAGGCTGCGGCGCAGACGGTAAAGCGACAGCCAGCTTTGCTCGCTTTGGGGGTAGGCCACAACCAGCTCCTCCAGCAGGGCGGCGGCAGGTTCTAGACGCCCATCGGTGGCCAGAACCCCCGCCTGCAGGAAGCGGAGGGTGGGATTGTCGGGGTTATCCGCCAAAAGTTCGGAGGAATAGGCCAGCGCGCCTTCGATGTCGCCATTGGCCAGACGCACACGGATCAGCGCCGCCGCGGCCTGCAGCCCGTCGTCCGCACCATTGTCAGCCAGCTGCCCCAGGAAGCGTTCCAGATCCTGCGCCCGGTCCTGGGCCGCCAGCATACGCGCGGTCAGCTCCTGCGCCACCCCCTCGGCCGGGGCACCGCCGATCGTTTCCAGCCGCGTGATCACCTGGCGCGCCCGCGGCCAGTCCTCGGTCTGCACATAAAGCGCCCCGAGACGGCCCAAAAGGCCCAGATGGTCTGATTGATTGCGCAAAGCCGCCTGCAGCACATCTTCGGCAGAAAAGAACTTTTCGCTGTCGATCAGGTGATTGGCATAGCGCAAGGTCTCAGCCGGGCGGTTGCCCGAGGCCTCGGTCGCCAGCGCCAGCATCTCTCGCATCAGGCCCTGGTCGCCGGCGCGCTGATGCGCCTGGGCCATCAAAGTCAGCAATTCGGGATCGCGCGGCGCACTGTCCAATGCATTGCGCAGCTCAACCAGCGCATCACCCGGTTGGTCGTCCCGGACCAGCCAGCCGGCCTTCATCTTGAGCGCGCCCAGATGACCTGCATCATGGTCCAGCACCTCTTCGACGCGGGCCCGCGCGCCGACGCTGTTGCCGGTGGCCTGCAACATACGGGCCTGCAGGACCTTGATCGTGTCGATCTCGGCACTGGCCTCGGCCCCCGACAAGATCGCCTCAAGCGCGGCGACGGCATCGTCCCGATTGCCGCGGTCATATTCCAGATTGGCCCGCAGCGCGCGCAGCTGGTTTTGATCCTCGGGCGCCTCCGCCAGCATCTGATCCACCTCGGCAATCGCCTGATCGCCGCCATGATACTGGGTTACAAAACTCAGCAATTCCAGACGGGTTGCGGACCCCTCCAGCGTGCTGTCAGCAACGCGTCCACGCAGATATTCTTCGGCCTCCTTAAGGCGGTCACCCTCGATCAACCGCGCGACCAGGGTGCGGTGCAGATTGGCCTCCGGAAAGCGGGTGACCATGTCATGCAGATGGGTGATCACCACATCGCGGGCGCCAAGCTGTTCCAACACGCCCAACCGCAGACTGTGCAGCGGCAGGTTCTGCGGTTCTGCCGCCAACAGCCGGTCAGACAGATCCAGCGCCGCCTGCCAGTCTTGCGCGCGCAACAGCGCATCCAGCACCACCTGCTGCACCACCGGCAAATCCAGCTGCTGATCCAACAGCGCATTGGCGCTGGCCACGATCTGCGTCACCTCGGACGGGTCTCTGGCCTCCAATGCCGTGCGATACTGCAGCCCCAGCCGCACCGACCGCAGCACCAGATCATCAGGCGCTTGTGGTTCGGCCACATCCAGATGCCGCGCCGCCTCATCCCAATTGTTGGACGTGGCCGACATCCGCGCCAAAGCGCTGCGTGCCTCAAGATGTTCAGGATCCTGTTCCACCAGGCGCAGATACTGGCTGTAGGCCTCGGCCAGATTGCCGCGGTCCTCATTCACCTGCGCATAGGTCAGACGGGCCGCAATATGATAGCCATTGAGTTGGAACACATTGCGCAGCTCCACAAGCGCGCGGTCCACATCGCCCTCCTCAAGCAGGGCGAGACCTTTTTCATAGTGTTGCTGCGCCCGCTCTTCGGCGGTGTCGCAGGCGGCCAGGGACAAGGGTAAAATCAAAGCACAAAGAATAAAAAAGCGCTTAAACATCAGAATTATACCTCTAAACGCAGGGTGCTGCATTAAATTTCAATGAGGGGCGTTGCGAATCCCTTGGTGACGCTCATAACGAGCTCATAAAACATTTATCACGTTCGCCGCACGGTTTTGACAATTGGCTCTCAGGCACTTTTTCGTGTCTTTTGAACAGAGAGGCCATCGCAAACGATCCGGGCGCTATATTGAGTATACCTATACATTCAAACCGCGATATTTTTTAGCGGAGACTGGAAATCGGGATGCAAATTGCAAGCGCCTCTTTTATATTGCACCATAATGGGCAGACGGGGCGACGGCAGAATGCAGAAATCACCACGAAATCTGAAACTTGTGCGGATTGTGCCGTGAAGATCGGGACCTGATATGACACGGCCAGATCTGCTTTATGCGGACCATTTCGGGCTTAGCGAGCGCCCTTTTTCCCTGGTGCCCGACCCCAGTTTTCTGTTCTGGTCCCAGGCCCATCAACGCGCCTTTGCGGTGATGGAATATGCCATCTATACCCGCGCGCCCATCACCTTGATCACCGGCGAGATTGGCACCGGGAAAACCACATTGCTGCAGGAGCTTTTGTCGCGCCTGCAAGAGGATGTGGTTGTGGGCCTAATCTCCAACGCCCAGGGCGGGCGCGGCGAGTTGATCCAGTGGATCCTCAATGCGCTGCAGGTGCAGATCGATCCCCAGGCCTCCTATGTGCAGATGTTTCAGATGCTGCAGGACTACCTGCTGGCGCAATATGGCGCCGGGCGGCGGGTGATGCTGGTCTTTGACGAGGCGCAGAACCTGTCGATGGAAGGTCTGGAAGAGCTGCGCATGCTCACCAATATCAATTCCAACAAAGATGTGCTGATCCAGCTGGTACTGGTCGGCCAACCCGAGCTGCGCGATATGGTGCAGGATCCGCGCCTGGAGCAGCTGTTGCAGCGCATCGCCTCCAATTATCACCTGCGCGATATGACCCAGGACACCATGCAGGCCTATATCCAGCACCGGCTGCAGGTGGCAGGTGGCCGTGGGGATGAATTTCAGACGGATGTTTTTGACATGATCTTTGCCGAGACCCAAGGCACCCCGCGGCTGGTTAATCAGCTTTGTGATTTTGCCATGCTTTATGCCTGGAGCGCCGAAGAGATCCTGGTGAGCCCGGCCACCATCCAACAGATCCTGGACGATGGAGTTTATATGCGCCGCCAACGTCGCATCGAACGGGAGGCTATATAGATGGAAACCCTCTGGTATTACCTGTCGATATTTCGCCGTCGTTTCCATTATTTCCTGATTGTCGCCACCGTGATGGCTGCGGCCTCTGTGATTGCGGCCCTGTCTCTGCCGCCGGCCTATGAAAGTCGCGCTGTCTTGCTGGTGGAAAGCCCACAGATCCCCGAAGAGCTGGCGGCCTCGACCGTGCGCTCCTCGGCACTGGAGCAATTGCAGGTGGTGCAGCAGCGCTTGCTGACGCGGGACAATATGCTGGCGATCGCCCGCAAGCTGGATGTGTTTGAAGACATCGATCAGATGAACCCCGATGCGATTGTCACCGCCATGCACGGGCGCACCACCATTGCCATTGCCGGCGGGCGACGCAATGAAGCGCCCGTGATGACGCTGAGCTTTGAGGCGGCCGCCGCGCAGACCACGGCCGAGGTGTTGAATGAATATCTGGTGCTGATCCAGACTCAGGATGCGGAATTCCGCCAGGGGCGATCTGGTGAGACGCTGAATTTCTTTGTCCGTGAAGTCGAGCGGCTGAATCAGGAACTGGACCTGCAGGGTCAGACCATTCTGGCCTATAAACAGGCCAACAGCGAGATCTTGCCCGACAGTCTGCAATTCCGTCTGCGCCAGCAGTCGGTGTTTCAGGACCGGTTGATCCAGATCGACCGCGAGGTGGCTGAGCTGCAAAGCCAGCGCACGCGCCTGCTGCAGCTCTATGAGCTGACCGGCGGGGTCAACAATTCTGCCGTGACTGAGAACCGCGCGCTCAGCCCCCAGGAACGCAGGCTCGAAACAGCTCAGGCCGAACTGGCCGAGGCGCTGACCGTCTTCTCGCGGGAAAACCCAAGGGTCAAAGTGCTGGAGGCACGGGTCGCACAGCTAGAGGCGGATGTGACCGCCGTCCTCGCCCTCGCCCCGGCTCCCGAAACCGAAGACGCAAACGCCGCCGCAGCCGAACAGGCACAATTGCCGGCGGTTCTGGTGGTGCAGCTGAGCGAGGTCGACAGTCGGATCGAAGCTCTGGACCTGCAACGCATCCAAACCCAGGAGCGTCTGGATGCGCTGAACCAAGGGATCGACAGCACCCCCGAAGTGACCATCGCCCTGGAGGATATGAGCCGCAAATACGCTTCGTTGCAGAACCAATATGAACAGGCCGAGGCGCGGCTGTCCAAGGCCCAGACCGGTGATCAGATCGAAACCCGCTCACGCGGGCAGCGGATTGTGGTGATCGAACAGCCCTCGATCCCGTCCCAGCCCACCAAACCCAACCGCACGCTGATTGCCGGTGGCGGCACCTTCTTTGGCATTCTGGTCGGGATTGCCCTGGTGGTGATGTTGGAACTGTTGAACAATTCACCACGCCGCCCCGAAGATATCGTGACCAAATTGGGCATCACCCCTTTGACCACCATCCCCTATATGCAGAGCCGCGGCCAACGGATCCGCAACCGCAGCTGGCGGGGCATGCTGGCCCTGATCATCATTCTGGGCGTGCCGGCAGCGGTCTATGCGGTACATCTTTATTATCTGCCGCTGGACCTCATTGCAGATAAAATCATGACCAAATTGGGCGTGCGCTGGTAGGCCGCTTAAAGGAGACGCAGAATATGGAACGGCTTCAGGCAGCGATTGAAAAAGCCCGTGTACAACGTGATCAACAGGGCGAGCGGGGCATCCGCCCCCTGGCGGCGGCCTCTGCGCTGGCGGCGGATGCGCCCTCGGAATGGCAGGAGCTGACTCAGATCACCCTGGTGGCCAAACATCTGCGCCGGGGCCGGATCAACGCCCCGGACGGGGGGCATGCAGAGAATGCGCCCTTTGATCTGCTGCGCACCCGGATGCTGCAATTGTGCAAACAGAACAATTGGCACCGGGTGGCCATTGTCTCTCCCCATGCGGGATGCGGCAAATCCACCACCGCGGCCAATCTGGCCTTTTCCCTGGCCCGCCAGAGCGAATTGAACAGTCTGGTGTTTGATTTCGACCTGCGCCGCAGCGGTCTCAGCCGCCTTTTGGGGCAACGTCCGCGCCCCGGCATGACCGCCGTCCTGGAAGAGCGCGCCGAATTCTCCGACGCCGGGCTACGCTATGGCGACAATCTGGCCTTTGGTCTTTTGTCTGAAACCCCTGCGAAAACCCCATCTGAGCTGTTGCAAAGTAGCCGCGCGGCGGGCGTCTTGAACCGGATTGAGACACGCTATGGCCCAGATCTGATGCTGTTTGACATGCCCCCTTTGATGAGCAGCGATGACAATTACGGGTTTTTACAGAATGTCGATTGCGCCCTGATCCTGGCCGCCGCCGAAGAGACCGCGATGACCCAGATTGATGTAGCCGAACGTCAGGTGAGCGAGCTGACCAATGTTCTGGGCGTGGTGCTAAACAAATGCCGCTATACCTCAGGTGCCTTTGGTCATTCTTACGAAAGCTACTAAGCATTACAGTGCTACCAGCCCCAAGCGGCCATAAAAAGAGCGGCCTCTTGAGGCCGCTCTTTTTCGTGATCATCTTTAAACGCTAAAGGCGTTGCTTATACTGTCAACGCCTTCCGACGACGCCCAGCAAAGCCAAGCCCCGCCAGCGCACCAAACAACAAGATCCCCGCAGCTGGCAGCGGCACTGGTGCCACCGACGTAATAAAGGATGTGATGGTGTTGCTTGAGCCACTGCTGGCAAAGCTGAGCGTTGCAAACGAGTCATCATACCCGTCAGCGCTCAGAAAACCTGTTGCTGTAAAGGATTTGATAGCCCCGTCAGACAGGTCGCTGAAAGATTGCGCCACAAAAGAAATGCCACTGGCCAAGGTCAGGAGCGTCTGATCACCGACAGCGCCAAAGTCAAACCCAAACGTGGTGACAAAAGTGCCGCTGTCCGCAGCAAAATCACCGGTGCCCAAAAACGCAAACGCAGGGGTCAAAAGGCTTACAGACCCATTTGGGGTGAAATCAGAAGCGTCCAGGTTGACAATGCCGGCAATGTCAACCTGACCGGAAATAGTTGCCGCTTGCGCGGAGGAAAGCGCGGTTAATGACACAAGACCCAGTGTCAAAACCGCCGCAAGTGCTTTGAGTCTTTTAAACATGTGTATTCCCTAAAAATGATCTTTTGAACCGTTGGAAAATGCGCGCTCTTACCCACAAACACAGCAAGAAACGTTTCGAACAAACTTCTCTGCATTACTTAAATGGCGTGCAGGATCGGATCAATTCCACGTATCTCGAATTTTATGGAAAAATATTTACGGCCGTATATATTATCGATCACGTTTTCGTTTTACGATACGGCTTTAAGCCATTCAGCCAAATCGGGTATTGCCAAGCCTGTGAATTGATAATGATCGTGCTCAATCTGGCTGTTTAATTTCGAATCAAACCACGCCTTTAACCGTTATGAATAAACGTGCTAAGCCGCTGGATAAGACGGTCTTCGGCAAAAGGCGCAACTCCGTTTCCCACCTCCCCTGCAGCTGTATCCGGGGTAGTCAGCAGCAGATCCAGCCGCTGTGCCAGCATTGGGCTGTCTTCCACTGCAAAAATACCGCTGCGGGATTTGAACCGCGCCATCGTGGCATATTGATGGTCATTGCGATGTTCGCCCAGATGGGCCCGGCGCGGCATGATCACTGTGGGTTTGCGAAAGCTCATGGCGGTGATGATGGAGCCCATGCCCGCATGGCCCACCACCACACGCGCCTCTTTGACGCGGGTGTTGAATGTATCGGGGCTGATCTTCTCGGCCCATTCAAAATGACGGGGGCGATAGCTGTCGCCGTTGAGATGGCCCAGCTGACCAAAGACGCGGATATCCGTGCGCGCGTTTTGTGCGCACCAGTCATCCATCGCCTGCGCCAGACGGTCGAACGGCAATTGGGTGCCTACGGTCAAAAAGATCATATGACAGATCCGCTATAAGAGGGGCCGTCAGGGTCGGCCAAGTTTTCCCATTGGGTCAGCCACAGATCGCAGCGCCCCCCCGCCATCTGCCCCGACAGGGACAATGTTTCCGCATTGGCGATACTGTCGATCCAGGCGGCGCGTTTGCCCATCCAGGAGGCCAGCCGCAGGGCAAAGAACCCCGGCGCCGCCCCAGTGGTGATCACCACATCCGGGCGCGAGCGCAGCATGATCCAGATGATTTGCAGCAAAGAGACCATCAATCGCAGTTTTTGCCAGCGGTTGGCATCCTTGACCGCGTAAAAGCGCACCTCAGCCGCATCACCGGGATCTGCCAACACGCTGCTGCGCAATTGCGGGTCGGTCGACACATAGGTCACCCGGCAGCCGGCCCAAGCAGGCGACAACCGTCTAAGTTGTACCCAATGGCCGCCAGCAGAGGCAATCGCAAGGACATGTGGAGGCTGTGTCACAATCATACGTCCTGTATCTAAAGATTCCGAGACATCGCTCGGCAAACTGCTCTTCTCCGGAGAATTCGATCCCGGTTGAGGTAAATTTATACCTGATTTCCCCGTGATAAAATGATTTTTTCGAAACAGGCAGAGTTTCGCCGGGCTATTTTACGACTTTGTGATGGGAAGGTCGCGCTGCTGCCTGTCGCATTGGCAGCACAAGCGCCAGCAGCCCGCCCCCCAGATAGCCGCCCAGATGCGCCTGCCAGGCCAGGCCGCCATTTTGCAGCACCCAAAATAGAAAATTGAGGAGAATCAACCAAAGAGTGAATAAAATCACCCGCCGCAGCGGCGCTTTTGCACGATAGAGGTCCAGCCCATGCCACAGCTGACAGGCGCCAATCAGCCCAAACAATCCCCCCGACAGCCCCACCATCGGCTGGGGAGAGGTCGCCAAAACCCCATAGGCCGCCCCCCCAGCCACAACCGAGCCCAACAGCAATAGCCCCAACCCGGCTTGCCCGGCCTCTTCCACAACCCGCCGCCCCAACAGCAGCAGCAAGATCATATTGCCCAGCAGATGCCACAGATCCGCATGCAACAGCCCATAGGTGACAAACATCGCCACCGGCTGTCCCGGATAATTGGGACGCCAATTGTCCAACAACCCCGGCCAGAACCCGGCATATTGCAGCGCCAGCCCGCGCCCTGGCACGATGGCAGCCAAGGTCTCGCCCCGCGCCTCGGACAGCCAGCCTGCGCTTTGGATCTGAAACAGCGCCTCTGCCGCGCAACATAGGGCCATCAGCCCCCAGACCAGCCCCCCCGCAAGCAAACGCCGACCCGACACCGGGGGCGCCAGCAGATCAAGAGCAAACAGATGGGATAGATTGGGCCAGGACATGCCGCATAAAACCACAGGCGTGATCCGGATCCTAGGCCCGGCCTGAGGGAGGGTAAACCTTGCCTGCTCCTTAACGCCGCGCCCGCCCGCAGCGCTCAGGCGGCAACAGCCCTGCGCCCGCGGTTATGCTGACGCCTCCTCTGTCATCTCGCCCAGGATGCGGATCCACATGTTGGTTTCGCATCTTGGCTCTTTTCAACAGGAGTTGCGCCCCATGTCGCAGATCGATCCGTTTCAAAGCCACCAGCGCGGGCTCTCCAGCCCGGCCAGCCGCCATTTCCCCATCACCCCGGCCGATGACGTGGACCTGCCCCTGCGCCCACGGGTGTTGCGGGTCCTGACCACCGGCACCCTGACCCTGCGCGACGAAGACGACCAGCGTCTGACCTATCCGGTGCAGGCCGGTGAGGTGCTGATGTTCTCTCCCATCGGCGTAGAGGCCAGCGGCACCACGGTTGATCTGGTGGGCTGGCTCTAATGCTGGGCTTGCGCCTCGCTGTCACGGCGGTTCTGTTTCAGCAGCCATTTGCCGCACTCACCCGCCTTTTGCGCAACCAGGACGGCACGCTCACCGTGCAATCCCTTGATGCTCCGAGCATGAGAACCACCCGGACCCAAGACGGCACAGTCACCGTGGAGAATTAAAATGCCCGAATTTCGTTGGTCAATTGATGGCGGTGTGACCTGGACCTATGAGGACCAGCCGTTGCCATATACGCTCCCCGTAACGGCAGAGCAGACACCGATTGTGCAAGCGCTCGGCGCCCGAGTTGTTGTTGGGGATTACGTCGGCCCGGTTGTTGTGCCAGGGGCCGACACTCCCAGCTACTCCGCGCTGGATGCGGCAAACGTCGTCCTGGTGGGGGCTTCCCTGCTGGATCGCGGCGATGATACGCCAGAACAAAGCGCCTATCTCAATGCGGCCTTTGCCAATATGGGCTACACGGGGGCGCTCGACAATCGCGCCAATGGCGGCGACCGCTTCCCGGAGACCCAGACCCGGCTGGATGGGATTATTGCCGACTATGCCGGCCAAGAGGACGCCACCTTTGTGCTGATGCACCGTTCGGGCAATGATGTGTCCCATACACGTCCGATGGATGCGGCGATTGCCAGCGCGTTCCGCGCCGATTTGGATGCGATCACCACCAAACTAAAAGGCGCGGGGTTTGCCCATCTGGGGGCCAGCAATATCACCAAACGGTACTATGAGACCGCCCCAACCGTGGACGCGGGTGTTCTAAGCACCGACATCAATGGTTCTGGGCCCTATAACACCGATTGTGTGGTGCCGTGGGTCGCGGCTGAGATGCCCGATCATGCCGGGCAGATCGATGCTTATACTTGGATTGAAAAAACCCACTGGTTGGTTACCTCCAATGACGGCATTCATCTGCGGGCGGATTGGGAGCATATCTTTGCCGAATGGCTGCTATGGCAGAATGCACGCATCTATGCGGATCACCGGGCTGATGTCGCGGGGCGCTCCTTTGTGTTTCATACGAGCTCATTCTCAGCGGCACAGGCAACAGAGCTTGGTGGCACAGTGAACCCGGTGCCCAAATTACGCACGCGCAACGTCGACACTTCCGGGCAGGTGGTACCTTATCTGGTGGCCGAGTTCGAGGGCGGGATCAATCCCAAGAATACCGGCGGCGGCGGGGCATCCGCTGCCGTGGCCGATGTGCGGCTGCAACCGTTCACGGGCGCTCGCATGCATTGTGCGGTGGCAGCGGATGCTGCAGCCCATGATTACATCACCTGGCGTCTGTCTGGCCTACCATCAGGGGCCACGGGCAGGCTGACCGCTATGGGGTCTCGGGCCACAACGGCCAGTGACCGGGTGGGGGATGTCACAGTCAACGGAGCAGGCATTGGTCAATTGGATGCGGCAACAACCGCCACCAGCAACCAGATCAGCGCTCCGTTCACCGTCACGCCGCGGGGCACGATCGAGGTCACAATCACCCCGACCCCAGGCAGCACCTATGCCTATCTCAATGCGCTAGCGATTGATTTTGATGGATGAAGCCTGCGTTTTGCCAGAATGGACCGTCAGGAACTGCACCCCATCCGGCAACACCAGAGCCGCGCTCAAAGAACCGGTGGCATAGGCGCCCGTATCCACCGCGATCCGCCCCGGATGCAATTCGGGGCGGGGAACAATCACATGACCATGCACCACCCAATGCCCGTCCCGCCGCCTGCGGCGCAGAAACTGCGGATGGCCCCAGGTCAGATGCACCGGATCCTGCGCGGCAATCGGGCGGCTGGGATCGGCGCCCGCATGGGTTGCCACCACATTGCCCGATTGAAACACCCGCGGCAGCGCCTCGAGCCACTGCAATGTGTCCGCGCCCATGGCCGCCAACAGATCATCCCGGATCTCATGGGGGTCTTGTCCGACCGCCACCCCATAGCTGGCCAGGGTGTCCAGCCCCCCATGGCGCAGCCAGATCTGCCCCGACCCGGCCGGATCATCCAGAAACCGCAGCAGCATCTCTTCGTGATTGCCGCGCAGACAGGTGATCTCCGGCAGGTTCTGCAACAGATGCAGCACCGCAGCACTGTTGGGGCCGCGATCCACATAATCCCCCAGACAGACCACCGGCACGCCCCGCTTCAACTGCCGCAACAGATCCGCCAGCTGCTCGAAACAGCCGTGAATGTCGCCAATCGCATAAAAGGGTTCTGCGGGGGTCAGGCGCGGCTGAGGCCGCAGACGGTCAAAAACACCCATCCCCGCCGCACCCTGCCTCAGTCGTTGCCAAACAGATCGCGGGTAAAGACGTTCTCAGCCACATCCATCAGCTCTTCGGTCTGGCGGTTGGCCACGATCACATCGGCGCGTGTTTTAAACTCTGCCAGATCACGCACCACCTCGGAGCCAAAGAAGTCATCCTCTGGCATGCTGGGTTCATAGACAATCACCGGAATGCCCTTGGCCTTGATCCGTTTCATGATCCCCTGCACCGAGGATTGGCGGAAATTATCCGACCCCGCCTTCATCACCAGGCGGTGGATCCCGACACAGGTGGGGTTTTTGGCGATAATGGCCTCGGCCAGGTAATCCTTGCGGGTGCGGTTGGCATCGACAATGGCGCGGATGATGTTTTGTGGCACTTCTGAATAATTGGCCAGCAGCTGTTTGGTGTCCTTGGGCAGGCAATAGCCGCCATAGCCAAAGGAGGGGTTGTTGTAGTGGCTGCCGATGCGAGGATCCAGGCCGATGCCTTGGATGATCTGGCGCGCATCCAGATCGCGCGACATCGCATAGCTGTCCAGCTCGTTGAAAAACGCCACCCGCATTGCCAGATAGGTATTGGCAAACAGCTTGATCGCCTCGGCTTCGGTGGAACCGGTGATCAGCACATCGATCTCTTCTTTCAAAGCAGCCGCGCGCAACAGGTCGGCAAAACCTTTGGCAGCAGCGCTGTCATCGCCCACAATGATCCGCGACGGGTGGAGATTGTCATAAAGCGCCCGCCCCTCGCGCAGGAACTCCGGGCTAAAGATCACCTTGTCGGTCTGCAGCTCCTGGCGCAGCCCCTCGGTATAGCCCACCGGGATCGTCGATTTGATCACAATCATCGCATCCGGATTGATGGCGCGGGCCTGTTTGACCACCGCCTCAACCGAGGATGTGTCAAAGAAATTGTTCTCGGGATCATAATTGGTGGGGGTTGCGACTATAATATAGGCCGCACCATCAAAAGCCTCGACCGCATTGGTGGTGGCGCTCAGCTGCAGCTCTTTGGTCGCCAGATACTCTGCCAGTTCCGCATCCACAATCGGTGATTTACGCTGGTTGAGCTGGGCCACGCGGGTCTCATCAATATCGAGCGCCACAACCGGATTGGCCTGTGCCAACAGCACCGCATTGGACAATCCCACATAGCCGATCCCGGCAACCGCTATTTTAATATCAGACATTACAATCATCCAACCTATTGGTGTTCATATAAAATAATGACGCTGCTGTATAGGCGCCTTTGCGCGTTGCGTACATAAGCACCAGCAGCAGATTAAGCCGCTCAGCTCCAATAAAACAGCCCAGCAGGGAGTAAAGATGTAAAATGCCGCCGCCCGCTTGGGATGCGGGCACCCTTTATCAGACCTCTGCCCGCGTCAACCGTGCCTTGAGCAGGGCCAGCCCCCGGTCCAATAGCGCGCGCGCGCCGGTGGCATCTGCGCCTTCGACATACAAACGCAGCTCAGGGGCGTTGCCGGACGGGCGCACATGCACCACGCCGCCCTCGGCCAATGTGATCCGCACCCCGTCGGTCAGATCAACGGCGGCTTCGGTCACGTTCAACGCCGCCAGAAACTCTGCTCGCGCCTCTGCATTCCCAGCCAGGGCCGCAACAAAGGGGTGCGAGGCCTCTTGCGGCACCTCCTGCAGACGGTCCGCGACGGTGACAACCGGCGGCTCGCCCGCGACCCGCGCCGACAGGGGCCCGTCGCCGGCGGCCATCAGCGCCATCACCAAGGGCAAGACGCAGTCGCGGGTTTTCAGCGGCACCAAGGAGCCCGTCGGCCCCTGCGCCGCAAATCCCAATAAATAACCGCCATTGGCCTCATACCCGACCACCTTACCCTGCCCCTGTGCCATGCCCGCAATCACATAGGGTGAGCCAATGCGGGTGAGGGTGACCGCTGCAAAGCCTTTTTGCGTCACGCCGGAATTGGAGGAGATCGGCGTCACCACGCAATCCGCCCCAAGAGCGTCCGAGGTGATTTGCCCCATCACATCGCCCGGCACGATCTGGCCGCGCTCATCCGCCAACAGGGGCCGGTCGCTGTCGCCATCCATCGACACCAGCGCATCCAGATCATGCGCGCTCACCCAGGCGGCGATTTGCGCGCGGGTCTCGGGATCCACCGCTTCGGTGTCCACCGGGATAAAGACCTTGGAGCGGCCAAGCTCCAGCACCGTGGCGCCAAGGCTTTCCAAAATCTCTGCCAAGAGATTCCGCCCCACCGCCGAATGGCTATAAAGCCCGATCCGCTTGCCGGTCAGCGCATCAGGTCCACAGGCGGTCACATAACGCGCCACAAAAGCCGCCCCAACGCCCGGGTCTTTTTCAACCGCGCCGCCGCCCGCACTGGGACTGCGGCCCAGATGCGCCTTGATCGCGGTCTCGTCGTCTTTGGTGATCTCACCCGTTTTGGAATAGAACTTCAGCCCGTTGCGATCGGCGGGGATATGGCTGCCGGTGATCATGATCGCCGCCGCGCCCCGTTTCTGTGCCGCAAGCGCCAGCGCCGGGGTGGGCACCGCACCACAGTCAATCAGCGTGAGCCCCTCGCCCACAACCGCATCGATCACGGCTTGCGCAATATCGGGCGAGGAGGGGCGCAGATCCCAGCCGAGACAGATGCCCGTGCCCGTATCACAGGCCGCAATAAAGGCGCGCACGTGATCGCCCACCAGCGTGGCCGTCAGCTCCACCACCAGACCGCGCAGCCCGCTTGTTCCAAATTTCGGTGCCATCTGATCTGCCTCTTGCCCGTCTCTCACATGGATGTTCGGGCAGACCATATCCAGTGCCTCCCCCCTTGCCTAGGCAAGAACCGCCCCCTAGGAAGGCAAAACAACTGGCGCCAGATCGAGGGTTTTTCATGTCAGAGCAGACCAAGACCGCCCCCAACGTCTCAGCTGAGGCTATTATCGCATCGGGCCAGCATGTGCTGAGCGTGGAAGCCGCCGCCCTGGCCCAGATGGGCGACGCTCTGCCCGCTGATTTCGCCGCCGTTGTGCAGCTGATCCTGGGCGCCAAAGGGCGGGTTATCGTCTCTGGCATTGGCAAATCCGGCCATATCGGGCGCAAGATCGCCGCGACCTTTGCCTCCACGGGCACGCCGTCCTATTTTGTCCACTGCGCCGAGGCCAGCCACGGTGATCTGGGCATGGTGACCCCGGCTGACATCTGCCTATTGATCTCTAATTCGGGCGAAACCACCGAATTGCAGGATATTCTGGCCCATACCCGGCGGTTTTCGATCCCCACGGTGGCGATTTCCTCCAAGCCCGACAGCACGCTGATGAAGGCCGCTGATTACCGCCTGTGCCTGCCGCCCGCGCCCGAGGCCTGTTCGATTGGCATGGCGCCCACCACATCGACCACGCTGACGCTGGCGTTGGGGGATGCCCTGGCAGTGGCTTTGATGGATCAACGCGGGTTCATGCCCGAAGATTTCCGCGTTTTTCATCCGGGCGGCAAACTGGGCGCCCAGCTCGCCACCGTGGCCCAGCTGATGCATGCCGGTGACGACCTGCCCTTGGTGGCCAGCGACACACCCATGCAAGACTGCCTGCTGACCATGACCTCCAAAGGGTTTGGCATTGCCGCTGTGGTTGCGGATGAAAAACTGGCCGGCGTGATCTCGGACGGGGACTTGCGGCGCAATATGGCGCAGCTGATGCGCACCACCGCCGGTGACATTGCCAATCCCACCCCGATCACCGTCGCCCCAAACGCGCTGGCGGCCAGTGCATTGGCCACCATGAACGCGCGCAAAATCTCGGTGCTGATGGTGGTGGACGCGACCGGCGCGCCCGTGGGCATCCTGCACATCCACGATCTGTTGCGCGCTGGCGTGGCGTAATCTGCGGCTCAAATAAAAGGTATATCCCCGATGAAAACCGTGATCCTGATCCCCGCGCGCTATGCCTCAACCCGCTATCCCGGCAAGCCGTTGGTCGAGTTGAACCAACCCGATGGCAGCCGCAAAAGCCTGATCCGGATGAGCTGGGAGGCCGCGATGGGCGTCACCGGCGTCGATGAAGTCCATGTGGTGACAGATGATGACCGCATCAAAGAGGCCGCCCAGGCCTTTGGCGCCTCCGTGATCATGACGCCGACCACATGTGAAAACGGCACCGCCCGCTGTGCAGCGGCGCTGAAAGCCGGCGATATTAACGCCGATCTGGTGGTGAACCTGCAAGGGGACGCGCCGCTGACGCCGGCCTGGTTTGTCGAAGATCTGATCGCCGCGATGAAAGCCGACACCGAGGCCCAGGTCGCCACACCGGTGCTGCAATGTGACCCGCTGACTTATGGCCATTTCGTCGAGGACCGTAAAGCCGGCCGCGTCGGTGGCACCACAGCCGTGTTCAATGCCAAACGCCACGCGCTTTATTTCTCAAAGGAAGTGCTGCCTTATATCGATCCCGGCAAAGTGCCGGATGCGGACATCCCCGTCTATCACCACGTAGGCGTCTATGCCTATCGCCCGGACGCCCTGCGCGCCTATGGGACCTGGGGCGAATGTGATCTGGAAAACCGCGAAGGGCTGGAACAACTGCGCTTCCTGTTCAACGGCACGCCCGTGGCCTGTGTCGAGGTCGAAGGGCGCGGTCGCGTGTTCTGGGAGCTGAACAACCCCGAAGATGTGGCCCGCATCGAAAGCGTTCTGGCCAAACAGCTGTGATCTTGTTGGGGACCGCCTTGTTCGGCCCGCTCCCCCAGCAGATTTGCCAAAACCCAGATAGGGTGCCCCAACGGAGGGCTTCACGGGTTGCAGGCACCTGCAACGGCGGCTTTGCGCACAAGGACGAAACCGCTCTCGCGGTATTGGCGCTTGTTGCCGGTGATGCGCGCTGATCGGAGCGCAGCGATTTTGTGAACTGACTGACCTGTTGGACGATTGGGGCTTCTCAATCTGATAACAGGAGGTCTTCATGACCGATCAATATGTCCCGAAGCTGCGCCAACGTTTTCTGGAAGATATGCAGATCAAGGGCCTGCAACCCAAGACGCAGACGATGTATCTGCGTGCGATGCGTGACTTCACCCGGTTTCTTGGACACGCACCGGACAGCGCGACACCGGAGGAATTACGGGCGTTTCAATTGGATATGAAGGAGCGCGGCGTTGGCGCGCCAACCTTCAACAACCGGTTGATGGTGCTCAGTTTCTTCTTCGCGTCCACCTGCCCACGCCCGGAGATGAAGCGGCATATGCGGTATCAGCGGGCGGCCAAGAAGATTCCTGTCGTGCTCAGTGCCGAGGAAGTTGCCCGCATCATTGAAGCGGCACCCGGGCCCGGGGTGCGATACCGTGCGGCCTTCAGCGTGGCCTATGGCGGTGGTTTGCGGGCAAGCGAGGTCACGCATTTGAAGGTAGGTGACATTGACAGCGACCGGATGTTGATCCGGATCGAGCAAGGTAAGGGGCGTAAATATCGCCAAGTGATGCTGTCGCCCAGCTTACTGGACCTGTTACGCGACTACTACCGCGAAGCCCGGCCACAAGGATGGATGTTTCCAGGTCGCAACCGGATCGACCCGATCTCGACGCGGCAGTTCAACCGCGCCTTTGGGGTAGCCTGCGACTTCGCCGAGATCAAAAAGCAGGTGTCGCCCCACACTTTGAGACACAGCTTTGCTACACATCTGCTGGAAAGCGGGACTGATATCCGTGTCATTCAGGTGCTGTTTGGACCTGTCGCGGTTTGATGCCGCTCCTTTGATAGCATTTGTTTCAGCAAAGGAGACTGACTATGGGACTGAAACGGACGGACGAATTCCGCCAAGATGCAGTGCGGATCGCGCTGACGAGTGGGCTGACACGCAAGCAGGTTGCTGATGATCTGGGTGTTGGCATGTCGACGCTGAACAAATGGATTACGGCGCAGCGAAACACGGATGTGGTGTCGAAAGAGGATTTATGCCTCACCCAAGAGAATGACCGGCTTCGGCGTGAGAACCGCATTCTCAAGGAGGAAAGGGAAGTGCTTAAAGAGGCTACGCGGTTTGCGAGCATTTCGC
>NZ_JAHHIR010000036.1 GCF_018678075.1 Epibacterium ulvae
AAGCGATACATCCAATCCAACAAACAGCTTCATCCTGTCATCCTCCATATGGGTTCAATGCGGGAATGGCGGCAGCCCAACGCTGATCTGGCAAGAAGTAACGGCGGTGCGTGACGCAGGTCCCGTTACAGCATCTCATAGCCAGCAAATGACGGTTGCTGCGAGAGCTATTGCGGAGAGAAAGACGGTTGGGGATCTGTCGTAGCGGGTTGCCACACGCCGCCAATCCTTGAGCCTGCCGAACATCCTCTCGATACGGTTGCGCCGTTTGTATCGGCGCTTGTCATACTTGACGGTCTTCTTGCGCGACTTGCGGCCAGGAATGCAGGGCTTTGCGCCCTTGTCTACAAGGGGTTCTCGGAACCAATCAGCGTCGTATCCTCGGTCTCCGAGAAGCCATTCCATCTTTGGCAAATTGCTCACCAAAGCGCGAGCACCGATGTAATCGCTGATTTGCCCTGCCGTGATAAAGAGGCGGATAGGGCGAGCGCTGGTGTCAGTGATCGCATGCAGTTTGGTATTCATGCCGCCCTTAGTCAGCACGATTAGGCGTCCTTTCCCCCCTTTTTCAACCGTAGGCTGGAGGCCGTGCGATGTGCTTTGAGGTAGGTGGCATCAATCGAGATGATCTTGTTGTCGGGAGCCTGCTCAGCCAGCCCCATCATGATCCGAGCGAAGACGCCCTTGTCGCTCCAACGTTTCCAGCGATTGTACAACGTCTTATGCGGGCCATAGGCCGCAGGCGGATCACGCCATCGTAAACCATTGCGATTGATGAAGATAATCCCGCTCAACACACGCCGATCATCCACACGCGCTCGGCCCCGGCTCTTCGGAAAGAAAGGCCTGAGACGCTGCATCTGCGCCTCAGGCAGCCAATACAAATTGCTCATCATGTCCCCCTACAACAAGGGGTCGTGAATCATAACAACCCGACAGGCTCAATCAGTTAATGGGTCCTGACCCTAGGATTTCTCATAGCGATTCGCGATTGCCGTGCCAGATTTGGTAATTCTCTGCATCCGGGCCAGAAAACCCCATCAATAACAAGGCAGTGACCCGTCTATTTGCGTCTATTCGTGGCGCGGACAGATCGGGTGAAACGCTCAAAAAATACCCATTTCTCGCCCGAGATCGGGTTGCATGCCAAGCTGGTCTCAATTGCAGATACCAGCCTGCAGCACACCTGACGCTGGATGTGATTCCCTTTTGTCAATAAAGCCAAGCACCCCGCTCTTCGCCGACACGCCACTAGTGCGTTAAAACGCAACTGCGCCGCGCCTATGGCGCGGCGCTTGGCCTAACGGGTCGCCTGCGATCTTGATCGCTGCGCAGACCGGGCGGGAGCCTCCCCCGCCTGCCTCCGCGCGATTGATCAATAGGGCATGGGATAGGTTTTATGCGCCGCGTCGATCTCTTCAATGACATCCACGCCCAGTTCCAGATCTTTGCCATCCAAAATATGTTTCAGCTGGGTCTGGCCCGTCGCACCAAAGATGACCGACGCCATAAAGGGACGCGTCTTACACCAGGCCAAGGCCATGTTCACCGGATCCAGCCCGTGTTTGCGGGCAATTGCCAGATAGGCCTCGACCGCCTCGAACACACGCTCTGACACCCGACCGCCCAGGTTGCCATTGATCGACATCCGCGACTTGTCCGGCACCGCACCGCCTTGGTATTTGCCGGTCAACAGCCCCGCCGCCAGCGGAGAATAGGACAAGAGCCCCACATCCTCATAGGTGCTCAGCTCTGCAAGATCGGTGTCAAACAGGCGGCACAGCAGCGAATATTCGTTTTGCAGCGTAGCCACCCGCGGACCTTTGCCCGCCTCTGCCAGGTCCAGCCATTGTGCGGTGCCCCATGCGCTGTCGTTGCTGAGGCCGAAGGCGCGGATATTGCCCTTGTCGACCTGCTCTTGCAGCGCCTCCAAGCAGTTTTCGATATCCGCGCGAATGTCTGCGCGGGTCTGCCCGGATGTCCAGGGTTTAAAGCCCCAGTTCTTGCGGAACATATAGCTGCCGCGGTTTGGCCAGTGGAATTGGTACAGATCGATGTAGTCAGTTTTCAACCGCTTCAGCGAGTCCTCGATGGTGGTTGCGATGCTCTCTTTGCTGATCGGTGCGCCGTCGCGCACGGCCTTCAACCCTTGGCCGGAATGTTTGGTCGCCAGGACATAGTCGCTGCGGCGTCCGGTCTTTTCGTTCCACCGCCCGATGATCGCTTCGCTGTGGCCAATCGTCTCTGCACGCACCGGGTTCACCGGATACATCTCGGCGGTGTCCAGAAAGTTAATCCCCGCCGCAAGCGCCATATCAATTTGCGTGTGCGCGTCAGCCTCATCGGTCTGCGAGCCAAAGGTCATCGTGCCCAGGCAATACTCGGTGACCATAATATCTGTGCGGCCCAGTCGGTTCTGTTTCATTGCGCGTCCCTTCGCTGTCCGGCATTTTGTTACCGCAACCTAAGCCTCAGCTGGTGTGATGCAACCCCTTCGGAAAAATTTGCGAACAAAAGGGGAACGTGCGAGAATAACGCATGGCGACTCACCTTCTGACCCGCAAGACACACCGCCCCAAAGACGGCTTACGTCTGAGCGATGATATCTCCCTGGCCCGCGCCCGCGCGCATGAGGCCTGCGGCCCGGCCCGCTGGGGGTTTGCTCTGTGGCTGGCCTCGGCGGTGCCCGGTCCGATCCTCTGGATCACACCCCAATGGAACAAGGCGCAGCTCAACCCCGATGGCATCGCCCCCTTCACCGATCCGGGCAGGTTTCTCTTTGTCCGCCCCCCTCGGGCAGAGGATCTTTTGTGGTGCACCGAAGAGATCCTGCGCAGCGGCGCCACGAGGCTTGTTGTCTGTGAACTTCCCGAACCGCCTTTGATGACACCAGTCCGCCGCCTGCATCTTGCGGCCGAAGAAGGCGGCACCTTGGGGGCTGCCCCCCTCGCGCTCCTGCTGACCCCCGATCACGGCGGTGCCCCCGGCATTGAGACACGCTGGCATATGGCGCAGGCCTATAGCGCCACCCACAACCACTGGACTCTCAAACGCCTGCGCGCCCGCACCGCACCGCCTAAGGAATGGACCCTCAAACGCAACGCGGGGCCCATGCCCTTTGCAGAGGTCACCGAAGCGGGCTGAATCAGCCCAGCGCTGCATCCATGCGACGGTCCACACGCCCACTGCAGCGCAGCCCCCCTGTCGTGGGGCGCATGGGCGCGAACCGTTCAGAGGTACAAATCCGACAGCTCTCCCGCAGAATGGCTGTCGCCGGGCTTCCCCCCTCCGCACGCTTCCTGTAGAGGGATCACCAACTTTGTATTCTGGATGGATCGCATGGCACGTATTCTTATCACCTCGGCACTGCCCTACATCAACGGGATCAAGCACTTGGGCAATCTGGTTGGCAGCCAGCTGCCGGCCGATCTGTTTGCGCGGTTCCAGCGCGGCATCGGCAATGAAGTTCTGTTCCTCTGTGCCACCGACGAACATGGCACCCCGGCTGAGCTGGCGGCCTCAAAGGCTGACAAACCGGTCGCTGAGTATTGCGCCGAGATGCACGAGGTTCAGGCCAAAATCGCCAAGGGCTTTGGCCTGTCGTTTGACCACTTTGGCCGCTCGTCCAGCCCTGCCAACCACACGCTGACCCAGCATTTCGCGGGCAAACTGGCCGAGGCCGGGTTGATTTCCGAAGTCGCCGACCGCCAGGTCTATTCCAACGCCGATGGCCGCTTCCTGCCAGACCGCTATGTCGAAGGCACCTGCCCCAACTGCTTCTATGAACGCGCGCGCGGTGACCAATGTGAAGAATGCACCAAACAGCTGGATCCCACAGATCTGATAACTCCACGCTCTGCCATCTCTGGCTCAACCGATCTGGAAGTGCGCGAGACCAAGCACCTGTTCCTGCGCCAATCCGAATTGCGCGACCAGCTGGATGCCTGGATCGACAGCAAGGCCGACTGGCCCGTGCTGACTACCTCGATCGCCAAGAAATGGTTGCACGATGGTGACGGGCTGCAGGACCGCGGCATTACCCGAGATCTGGACTGGGGTGTCTCTGTACAAAAGGGTGACGAGGCCTGGGACGGAATGGAAGGTAAGGTCTTCTATGTATGGTTCGACGCCCCCATCGAATATATCGCCTGCGCCAAGGAATGGGCCGAAGCCAACGGCAAGGATGACGCCGAGTGGGAGCGCTGGTGGCGCACCGACAAAGGCGCGGATGATGTGCGGTATGTCCAGTTCATGGGCAAGGACAACGTCCCCTTCCACACGCTGTCGTTCCCGGCAACAATCCTGGGCTCCGGTGAACCCTGGAAAATGGTCGACCACCTGAAGTCCTTTAACTACCTGAACTATGACGGTGGTCAGTTCTCCACCAGCCAGGGCCGTGGCGTGTTCATGGATCAGGCGCTGGAGTTGTTGCCGTCCGATTACTGGCGCTGGTGGCTACTGTCTCATGCGCCCGAAAGCTCGGATTCGGAATTCACCTGGGAGAATTTCCAGCAATCCGTGAACAAGGATCTGGCCGATGTTCTGGGCAACTTTGTCAGCCGCATCACCAAATTCTGTCGCTCCAAATTTGGCGAAGAAGTGCCCGCGGGCGGCGCCTTTGGCGAACAGGAAACCGCGCTGATTGCGGATCTCACCAAACGTGTGCACGCTTACGAAGGCCACATGGAAGCCATGGACGTGCGCAAATCAGCACAAGAGCTGCGCGCGATCTGGGTGGCAGGCAACGAATATCTGCAAAGCGCGGCCCCCTGGTCGACCTTCAAAACCAATCCCGAACAAGCCGCGGCCCAAGTGCGCCTTGGTCTGAACCTGATCCGTCTCTATGCGGTGCTCAGCGCGCCCTTCATTCCGGACGCCACCGACAAGATGATGGCGGCCCTCAAATCCGAAGATCGTGACTGGCCTTCGGATGTGGCAGCCTTCCTGAATGGTCTACCTGAAGGCCACGCCTTTGCTGTTCCAGACGTTCTCTTTGCCAAGATCGCAGATGAAGAGCGTGAAGAGTGGCAGGCTAAATTTTCCGGCACCCGCGACTAAACATCAGATTACATTGCATTTAAAACGCGCTCCTCGGGGCGCGTTTTTTGTTTTCGCGATAAAATTATATCTGATTAAAAAACTCGGATTGACGTATCCGACTAAATAAGTCAGAAAACACATGTCCAGCCAACTTGCCGAGTCAGGTCAGCCCGATGTCAGGAGATAGATGAGGGTCCGCAGGACCTCGAAACAGCGCTGGGTAGATGACATGAAACAGATCGATACGAACGAATTGACAACCGCAACTGAAGTTTTCCCCACTTTTTATGCCGAAGATCTGACCAAGGGCGGGAACCAGGCACGCATTTTGCTGAACGGCCAAGTTTACTCCCTGCGGATCACCCGCGCTGGAAAACTGATCCTGACGAAATAGCACACCAGCCCGGCAACGCTTTGGCGTACGGGCTTCCCTTTCTGGCGACTGCTCCTGCGGTGCCGGGTATTCACAACTAGCGATGAGCACACAATGATCACTAAGATTCTTCGCGGCACTGCAGTGTCTGCAACGATCCTCTCCGCCACTGCAGCCTTTGCTGTTGAAAAAGAAGCGGTACTGACCACCTACGCCGATATTGCTCTGGCCACATATGAAGACAGCCTGATCACGGCGAAAACCCTGCAAACCGCGGTAAACGCACTTCTGGAAGCCCCATCGGCTGAAAACCTGCAAGCCGCACGCGCCGCGTGGTTGGCCTCCCGCGTGCCCTACCAGCAGTCCGAAGTCTTCCGCTTTGGCAATGCCATCGTTGATGATTGGGAAGGCAAAGTGAACGCTTGGCCCCTGGACGAAGGTCTGATCGATTATGTGGACGCATCCTACGGCGGTCCAAGCGACGAAAACGGTCTGGCGGCCTTGAACATCGTGGCCAACCCGTCCTTTGATCTGTCCGGCAAAACCATCGACGCGACACATATCACCCCCACCCTGCTGGAAGAGACCCTGCACGAGGCCGACGGCGTCGAAGCAAACGTTGCTACCGGCTACCACGCGATTGAATTCCTGCTGTGGGGTCAAGACCTTAAAGGCACCGATCACGGCGCTGGCGACCGCTCCTGGACTGATTTTGCAGCGGGCAGCGACTGCACCAACGGCAACTGTGACCGTCGCGGCGAATACCTGTCAGCGGCAACTGATCTGCTGGTCTCGGACCTGGAATGGATGGTTGCACAATGGACAGCTGAAGGCGAAGGCCGCACCACATTGTTCTCTGATCTGGACGCAGGCGTTTCGGCTATCCTGACCGGCATGGGTTCGCTGTCTTACGGGGAAACCGCTGGTGAGCGTATGCGCCTGGGCGTCATGCTGAACGATCCCGAAGAAGAGCATGACTGTTTCTCGGACAACACCCACAACAGCCACTACTATGATGGCCTGGGCGTTCAAAACGTCTATCTGGGCGAATACATCCGCGTGAACGGCGATCTGGTGTCTGGCACCTCTCTGTCTGAGCTGGTTGCCGAAACCGACGCCGCGCTGGATGGTGAGATCCTGACCAAACTGTCCGCCACAATGCGCGCTCTGGGCAGCATCAAACTGGCCGCCGAGGCGGGCTTCTCCTACGATCAGATGCTGGAAGCAGGCAACGCCAAAGGCGAGGCTCTGGTGATGGGCGGCATCAACGGTCTGATCGACCAGACCCGTTCGTTTGAACGCGCGGTCACCGCACTAAAGCTGGACGGCATCGCCTTTGAAGGCTCCGACTCGCTGGATAACCCCACAGCGGTCTTCCAATAAGCATATGAGTTTCCTGGGCAAGGGTTTCACCTTTGCCCAGGGCTTTGGTTTCATTTACACCTTGTTTCAAACACCCTCACGTCCCCGGTTCAGGCATGTTCACCCAAACCACTCGCGCTTTGGCGCTCCTCTCGACTGCCGTTTTCTGCGCAACCAGCCTGACTGCGGCTGACTGGCCGGAAAGCGTCTTTAGCGATCCACATCTCAACACGGTGCCGCGCAACGATCAGGACGCCGAACGCGTCCATATGGTCACCCGCGCAACTGGCGATTTTTCCAAACCCGAAGCTTTTGAAGCACACCCCGCAGGCGCCGCAACAACCCGAGCCCGCACCGATGCCAACGCGTTCTCCCAACACAGCGGCAATCTGTCGTTTGAAGAAGAGCTGGAGTTCAAACTCGGCAACGCCCTGTTTGAAAAGATCTGGGTCTTCGCCCCGGCCTCCACCAAAGCATCCGATGGTTTGGGCCCCTTGTACAACGCACGCTCTTGCCAGCGCTGCCACCTAAAAGACGGACGGGGCCATGCGCCACAGGATCTGGCGGATGCGGCCGTTTCCATGTTCCTACGCGTCTCAGTTCCGGGTCCGGTGCCGAACCACCTGCAAGAGATCACCGACTATATCGGTGATGCGGCGGAGCCCACCTATGGTCGCCAGCTCCAGGATTTTTCACCGCCGGGCATCGCCCCCGAATACCGGCTTGCCGTCACCTATGAAGACATGCCGATCACCCTTGCGGATGGTAACGTCGTGACCCTGCGCGCGCCCAGCTATCAGGCGCTTGATCTGGGCTATGGACCGATGCAGCCGGATGTGATGATGTCGCCTCGTGTTGCACCGCCAATGATCGGACTTGGCCTGTTGGAGGCCATTCCGGCAGCGGATATTCTGGCGAACACCGACGAAAACGACGCCGATGGTGACGGTATCTCTGGACGCGCTAATCTGGTCCGGTCAGAAGAATATCAACAGATCCTTTTGGGTCGTTTCGGCCTGAAGGCAGGTAGTGCAACGGTGCACGAACAATCCGCCGCAGCCTTTTCCGGCGATATCGGCATCTCGACACCGCTGTTTCCCGCCCATTGGGGCGAATGTACCGAGGCACAAGCACATTGCCGCGCAGCCCAACACGGTGATGACGTTGAGCGTGGGACCGAGATCAACCAGCCCAATATGGATCTGGTGACGTTTTACAGCCGCAATCTGGCTGTTCCCGCGCGGCGCGATTTGGACAACCCGGCCGTCTTGCGCGGGAAAGAGCTGTTTTATGACGCAGGCTGCACCAGCTGCCACACCCCGAAATTCGTAACGCACCGCCTGACGGATCGTGACGAGCAGAGCTTCCAGCTGATCTGGCCCTACAGCGATATGTTGCTGCATGACATGGGCGACGGGCTTGCCGACAATCGCCCCGAAGCGCGGGCAACCGGTCGGGAATGGCGCACCCCGCCGCTTTGGGGTATCGGGCTGACCAAACAGGTGTCACCGCTGGCGGGCTACCTGCATGACGCGCGCGCGCGCACCCTGCTCGAGGCGATCCTGTGGCACGGTGGTGAAGCCGCAGCCGCCCAGTCCCGCGTGGTGCAAATGTCCGCCGAAGACCGCGCCGATCTTTTGACGTTTTTGGAGAGCCTCTGACCCATGCGCTACCTTTCTATTCCGCTGATCTGCGCGTCTTTTGCATCGCCCCTTCATGCGGACGAGCTGACCCAATCCATTGTCGACACCCAAATCCTGCCTGCCTTTGACGCGCTGGCACAGCACACCCAGACCTTGGCACAGAGCACGGCCGACAGCTGCCTGACCGCCCCTGCCGAGATGGAAGAAGCCTTTGCGACCAGTTTCGATGCCTGGGTCACCGCCAGCATCTGGCGCTTTGGCCCGAGTGAGACCGATTCCCGCGCCTTCTCCCTTGCGTTTTGGCCAGACAACCGGGGCAAGATCGGCAAGGCGGTGCGCACATTCCTCAGCCCTGAAGATCGCGAGGTTCTGCCGCCCGAGGTTTTCGCCCAGCAGTCTATTGCGGGTAAAGGCTTTTATGCGCTCGAGTTTTTGATGTTTGACGCAGATGCAAAGGACCTCGGCAGCGCGGCCTATCGCTGTGATCTGGCGCAGGCCATGACCACAGATATTGCCTCCACGGCCCAGGCCATCCAGGCGGATTGGACGGGTGACTTCCGTCACATGATGCAAGCCCCATCCGAGCGCTACCAAAGCAACGCCGAAGTGCGCCAGGAACTGTTCAAGGCGCTGACCACCGGCTTGCAAATTGTCGATGATTTGCGCCTTGGCCGTCCGCTTGGAACCTTTGACAAACCACGCCCGCGCCGCGCCGAAGCTTGGCGGTCCGACCGCTCGCTGCGCCATGTGGTGCTGTCCTTGCAAGCCTTGGAGCCATTGGCCCTTGCCCTGGCCCAAGACGCCCCGGCGCTGCAGGCTGAACTGGCCCAGGACTTTACCCACGCGACAGAACGCGCAACCGCGTTGGATGATCCACGGTTTTCTGGTGTTGCAGATCCCGGCACCCGGTTTCGCATCGAAGCGGTGAAGCAGGAAGTTGTCGATCTGCGCGCGCTGGTTGCCGCAGAGCTGGGCCCCTTGTTGGGGGTCGCGGCGGGCTTTAACTCATTGGACGGGGACTGATATGGCCACACGTCGCGGGTTCCTCACCGGGCTTTTGGCAGCAAGTGTCGCGCCACAGGCCAGCTGGGCTGATGTCGGCTATCCCGATTTTGTCACAGCCGGGTTGGAGCCGAACGGCCAATACATCCTTGCCGGGATGACCGCGGCCGGAGGCGTTCTGTTCCGCCACCCCCTGCCCGGCCGAGGCCATGCAGCCAGCGCCCACCCGCATCGCCCCGAAGTGATCGCCTTTGCCCGCCGCCCGGGACGATTTGCCGATGTGCTGGATTGCCGGACGGGGGCGCAGATCATCCGCCTCACCCCGCCGCAGGGGCATCACTTTTATGGCCACGGCTGTTTTTCACCCGATGGGCAGCAGCTTTTCACGACCGAGAATGACTATGAAAACGCACGCGGTGTGATAGGGGTCTGGGACAGTCAGACCTATCGGCGCATCGGCAGCTTTTCCTCTGGCGGCATCGGCCCCCACGACATCCTGCGCCACCCCGACGGCTATCTGGTGGTTGCCAACGGCGGGGTCGAGACGCACCCCGACAGCGGTCGCGCAAAGTTGAACCTGCCCACAATGGAGCCGCGCCTCACCTACCTCAGTTTTAACGGAGACGTGTTGGAGCAGATGGTATTAAGCCGGGATCAGCACCTGAACTCCATCCGCCACCTATCCCTCGCGCCAGACGGAACCGTTGGGTTTGCAATGCAATGGCAAGGGGATCTGGGCGAACTCGCCCCAATTGTGGGCCTGCATCGGCACGGCGCCGTTCCGGTCCTGCTGGCGGATGGCGACCCTCGCCTGCGTAATCTGAACGGATATGGCGGGTCTATTGCCTTTGCACCAGATGGCCTGACAGTGGCTGTGTCCTCTCCTCGTGGCGGGCGTGTTCAGATTATGGAGACCAAGACAGGCGATATGGTGAGGGAATATGCAATCGCCGATGTCTGCGGCCTGTCGACGACCCCCAAGGGCTGGGTAGCTACAACAGGGAAAGGCAGAGTTTTGTCGCTGACGCTTGAACACAAACGCCAAAGCGCAAGTGATGCCACAGCCTGGGACAATCATTTGATCCCCGTCGGTTGAAACGGGGGCGCCGCGCGCCAGGGGGCTGGAGCCTTTGGTTCCAGCCCCCTGGCGCGCGGCTTGGCCGGACCTTACAGGTCCGGCCAGCAGGGCAAAGCCCTGCCACCATTGCTTAAAATTCAACGCCTTTCTGCGCTTTCACACCTGACCGGAATGGGTGTTTGACCTGCCCCATCTCTGTCACCAGATCTGCGATTTCAATAAGCTCTTCCTTGGCATTCCGCCCCGTTAGAACCACATGGGTCATCGGCGGTTTCTGTTCGACCAGGAACTCCAGAACCTCTTCCAGATCCAGGTATTCATACCGCAGCGCGATGTTGATCTCATCCAAGAGCACCATCGTGTTGCGCTCGTCCAGGATCATCTCCTTGGCTTTCTCCCAGCCTTTGCGCGCTGCGGCAATATCGCGCGCTTTGTCCTGAGTCTCCCAGGTGAACCCCTCGCCCATGGCATAAAACTGGCACAGATCGGCGAAATTCTCTTCGATCAACGTACGCTCCCCGGTGGCCCAGGCGCCTTTGATGAATTGAACAACCGCACTCGGCATTTTGTGGGCGATACAGCGCATGATCATGCCAAAGCCAGAGCTGGATTTTCCTTTTCCAGGACCGGTGTGAACGATGATCAGCCCCTTTTCACCGTCCTTCGTCTTCATCATTTTATCGCGCGCGGCTTTCTTTTTGGCCATCTTGGACGCATGGCGTGCCGCTTCTTCTTCTGAGATGACGCTTTCAGACTTATCGCTCATGGGGAACCCTCCTGCGGTTTCGCCATGTCTTGACAAGGAAGGGCGCAATAGCGCAAGGGGTTTTATGTTGGTTCCCAGGTTTCGACCTGGGCGAAGAGGGAATGTGACAGCAGGCACCACCTGCCAAGCACAGCCGCCCCCGCGACCGTGACCGGATGAGGGCTCCAAATACCACTGGGATAAAACCCGGGAAGGACGGAGCTCCACCACCCCTACCGGGTGACATCCGCAAGCCGGGAGACCTGCCAGCACACGAAACAACGGGCGGACGGGGTGTTCTGCGACCGGATGTGGGCGTGTTTGACTGACGCCCCGCTGGCTGCTTTCTCTGTTCCTCCCACAACACCTGAAGGAGCGGCACGATATGGCCGAAACACGTGAACCTGCTGAGGTCATGCTGACCGTTTGCACCACCTGCCGTCGCGCGGATGTGGACCCCGAAGGACCGCGCCCCGGCGCCATCATGCTGGACGCTCTGAGCGAGGGTACGTTGCCCGAAGGTGTCACCATCCGAGGAACCGAATGCCTGTCGGCTTGTACCCGCGGCTGTTCCATGGTTCTCAGCGGCGGCGCGGATCGCTGGACCTATGTCTACGGCGACATGGATCCCAACACGCACGTAGAAGAGATCCTGCAAGGTGTCGCAGCCTACGCCAAGACCACGGATGGTCTGGTGCCCTGGCGCGAACGCCCGCAAAGCTTTCGCAAGCAAACCGTTGCGCGCATCCCCCCGCTCAAACTGCCCGAAGAAACCAACTGAGGCCGACACAGCATGACCGCTTTGAACAAAATCCCCGTCACCGTGATCACCGGTTTCCTTGGCGCAGGCAAAACCACATTGATCCGCCACCTGATGCAAAACCCACAGGGCAAGCGTCTGGCGGTTGTGGTCAATGAATTTGGTACTGCCGGTGTGGACGGCGACATTCTGAAATCCTGCGCAGATGACAATTGTCCGGCCGAAAACATCATGGAGCTGGCCAATGGTTGCATCTGTTGCACCGTGGCCGATGACTTTATCCCGACCATCGAACAGCTGATGGCCCTGCCCGAAGCACCCGAACATATCGTGATTGAAACATCCGGTCTGGCCCTGCCCAAACCCTTGCTCAAAGCGTTCGACTGGCCCGCGATCCGCTCCCGTATCACCGTGGACGGTGTGATTGCGCTGGCCGATGCCGAAGCCGTTGCCAAGGGGCAGTTTGCGCCAAATCTGGACGCGGTTCAGGCGCAGCGTGAGGCGGACGATAGCATCGACCACGAAACTCCCCTGTCCGAAGTGTTCGAGGATCAGATTTCCTGCGCAGATATCGTCTTGTTGTCCAAGGCCGACCTTGCAGGCGAAGCAGGCGTCGAAAAAGCCCGCACCGTGATCGAGGCCGAAGCCCCGCGCAAACTCCCGATCCTGCCCATGACCGAAGGTGTGATCGACCCGCGCGTGATCCTCGGGCTTGAGGCCGCTGCCGAAGACGATCTGGACGCCCGCCCCAGCCATCACGATGGGCATCACGACCATGAACATGACGATTTTGAATCCATCGTGGTCGAAATGGGCGAGGTCTCGGACCCTCAGGATCTACAGGATCGCATCGTCAAAATGGCCCGCGAGCGCAAAATTCTGCGTGTCAAAGGCTATGTCGCGGTCCAAGGCAAACCTATGCGGATGTTGGTGCAGGCCGTGGGCGAACGTCTGCGCGCGCAATATGACCAACCCTGGGGCGCACAGCCGCGCAAGACTCAGCTGGTGGTGATCGCCGAGCATCACGACATCGACACCGCCGGCATTCACGCCGATCTGGGAGCCTAACGCCGCATGCACGTCGTCTTCCGCGAAAGCCACGGGTTAGAGGAAAGTGACACGCCGCAGGATCTGGGGCAGTCGCCCGCAGACCTGATTGTGCTGTCCTTTTCCGACAGTGACCTTGGCGCTTTTGCGGCGGGATGGCACAGGGCCGAGGGCCGCCTGCCCACACTGCGGTTAGCCAATCTGGTGGCGCTGAAACACCCGCTCTCGGTGGATGTATACGCGGAACAAACCCTGGAAGGGGCCAAGGGCATTCTAGTGCGTCTGATTGGTGGCGAAAGCTATTGGTCCTATGGTCTGGCCACGTTGCAAGACCTGGCGCGCCGCAACGGGATCGCGCTGGCGATCCTGTCGGCCGACGGGCGCGAAGACGCCCGTCTCGATGAGCTGTCAACGCTCCCCGTCTCCACCCTGCGTCGGCTGCAACACCTCTGTGACGCAGGTGGAGCCGTCGCCGCACAGGCCGCCTTGGCACAGTTTGCCCTAGCTGCGGGGCTTTATGCGGGACCGGTGCGCGGCGTAAAAACCATGCCGGACCATGGCTTTTATGATCCGGACCGCGGCGTCATCGACACACTCCCCAAAACAGACCAGCCGCTGGTGCTGGTGACTTTTTATCGCTCCTATCTGACTGCGGCGGACACTGCGCCTGTTGACGCCATGATCCATGAGCTGCGCGCGCGCGGCTATGCGGCCTTTGGCGCCTTTGCCTCAAGCCTCAAGGCTCCAGCGGCAACCGCGTGGCTGCAACAGTGTCTGCCCACCCTTGCGCCAGCCGCTATCATCAACGCCACCGCATTTTCGGCGCAAGGTCGCGACGGCAGCCCTTCGCCGCTGTCCACCACTGGCTGCCCGGTGTTTCAGGTGTCGCTCTCGACCGCGCGGCGCAAAGACTGGGCTGAGGCCGACCGTGGACTGTCCCCCGCTGATCTCGCCATGCATGTGGTCCTGCCCGAAGTGGACGGGCGCATCTTTGCCGGTGTTGTCAGCTTTAAGGCGCCGGGGAAGAAGGACCCCGATCTGGAATACTCCCGCTTTGCCCACCGCGCACATCCGGACCGCATCCGCGCCGTGATTGACCGCGTCACCGGTCATCTGGACTTGGCGCAGAAATCCAACGGGGACAAACGCTTGGCGCTTGTGGTGTCGACCTATCCGGGGCGTGATCACAATCTGGCCCATGCGGTAGGACTTGATGCGCTGGCCTCATGTGACACGATCCTTACGGAGCTCGCCGCCCAAGGTTACGCCGTCGAAGGTCTCACAAACGCAGGCCTGCGCCTGATGGACGAGACGATCGACCTGCCGCTTGGCGACTATCTCACGGCGCTGGAAACGCTGCCCGCCCCCTTGCGCGCGGATCTGTTTGCCGCCTGGGGCACGCCACAAGATGACCCGGATTGTGACGGCACGGCCTTCCGTTTTCGCGCACTTCGGGCCGGATCAGCCCTTTTGGCGCTGCAGCCGGAACGCGGCGACGTCAAGACTCGAACGGATGAGTATCACGACCTCGAGCGCACGCCCCGTCACGCCTATGTGGCCTTCTACCTTTGGCTGCAGTCACAGGTCGACGCGCTAGTGCATATCGGCGCGCATGGAACCCTGGAATGGCTGCCGGGCAAGGCCGTGGCCCTGTCCGAGACTTGCTGGCCCGAAGCGCTGATTGGCCGCCTGCCCGTCGTCTATCCCTTCATCGTCAATGACCCGGGCGAGGCTGCGCAGGCGAAACGCCGCATCGCAGGCGTCACCATTGGTCACCTGCCGCCGCCGCTTGCGCAAACCAATCTGCCCGAAGGCATGGGACGGCTCGAAAGCCTGCTGGATGAATACTCCACCGCTGATGGCTTGGATCCCTCGCGCCGTGATCGCCTGATCGAAGACATTCGAGCGGAGGCCCAAGGAACCGGCGTTGAAACCGACCTCGGCCTCACCCTCGACAGCTCCGCCGCCGAGGCGATCACCCGCATCGACAGCTTTGTCTGCGACATCAAAGAAAGCCAATACGGCGAAGGGCTGCACATCTTTGGCACAGGCACCTGTGGCGCGGAAGAACGTGCAGGCCTTGTGCGCGCCTTGAACGGGCAACTGGTGGCACCGGGGCCATCCGGCTCTCCTTATCGCGGACGCACAGATGTGCTGCCGACCGGGCGCAACCTCTTTACCACCGACCCACGCGCGGTGCCTTCACGATCGGCGCAGGCGCAAGGCGTCAAACTGGCAGAAGAGCTGCTGCGCCGCCATCTTCAGGATCATGGCGACTGGCCTCAGGGGTTGGTGATCGATCTCTGGGGCTCAGCCACCATGCGCACCGCCGGTGAAGAATTTGCCATGGCCCTGCATCTCGCCGGTCTCGCGCCCAAATGGGACGACGGGTCCGAGCGTGTCTCCGGGTTCGAGGTCATCCCCTTGGCCCTGCTTGGGCGTCCCCGCATCGACATCACTCTGCGTGTCTCGGGCTTGTTTCGCGACGTCTTTCCGGGCCTCGCCCAGATATTCGAAACCGCCGCCGCCGCATTGAGCGCACGCGATGAAAGCCGGGCTGACAATCCATACCTGGCCAAAACACCGCGGGTGTTTGGCCCCCGTCCCGGCCAATATGGCCTGTCGATGGGGCCGCATCTGGATGACTATTCCGACGCCGCCCGCGCCGCTGCGGGTGAGGCATGGCTGGCCGCCTCCTCCCATGCAATCGACGCCAAAGGCGACATCCGCGATGCGCGCGACGCATTGGAACGTCGTCTGGAATCCGCCGATAGTTTTGTCCACTTGCAAGATCTGGCGGAAACCGATGTTCTGGTGGCCTCTGATTATGCCGCCCACGAAGCCGGATTTGCCGCCGCCATGGCGCGCCTTGGCCAAAAGGCCCCGGCGCTCTACCACATGGACGCCACAAAATTCGACCGCCCCCAGGCGCGCGCATTGACCGAAGAAATCGCCCGCGTCACCCGCGCCCGTGCGGCCAATCCGGACTGGGCAACCTCGATGATGGAACACGGCTTCCGCGGGGCCGCAGAAATTGCGGCAACCCTGGATCACATGGCCGCATTCGCCCATCTTGCCCGCGCGGTCCCCGCCCATTTGATTGACCTCTACTTTGATGCAACTTTGGGACGCGAAGATCTGGTGACCTTCATGGAAGGCGCGAACCCAGCCGCCCTGACAGCCATGCGTGACCGGTTCCGCGCGTTGGCCGAGGCCGGCTTGTGGCAAAGCCGACGCAACTCAATCGTCGCAGAGCTGGAGTGCCTGCCATGAGCGCAACACCACAAACCCCGCCCAATCCCAAGGTCTATGGCTGGTGCCCCGGCGCCCTGCGCCCCATGCAGTCCGGCGATGGGCTTGTGGTGCGGATCCGCACACCTCTGGGGCGGCTCAGCCAAGAGCAGGCCACCCGCGTAGCCGAGCTGTCGCAAGAGTTCGGCAATGGGCTTCTGGATCTCTCCGCCCGAGCGAACCTGCAACTGCGCGGCGTATCTCGAGACAATCACGCGGCCCTGATCGCGGCTCTTCAGGAGATCGGATTGGTCGACGACACGGCCAAATCCGAAGCGCTGCGCAATATCGTGGTCACGCCCTTTTGGCAGACCGACGACCTCAATACACAGCTCGCTCGGGCTCTGGCGCATCAACTTGCACAGACCGTAGACCTGGCCCTGCCGGGAAAATTCGGCTTTGCCATCGACACCGCGCAGGCCCCAGTGCTCCAGTCCACAGCCGCCGATATTCGCATTGAGGTCGGCACGGACGGCCATCTTCTGCTCTGCGCCGATGGCAGTGACCTTGGTAAACCAGTGACCGAGGCAACAGCCGCGCAAGAGGCCATCACCCTTGCACGGTGGTTTCTAGACCAAGGCGGCGCGCCGGACGGGCGGGGCAGGATGCAGCGCCTTCTTGCGCGCCGCGCAATCCCCTCAGTCTTTACCGCCCCCCGACGCGCCTGCGCACAACAGCCAACTCCCGGAACAGTTGAAACCTGTCCAAAGGGGCACTTGGTCGCCCTGGAGTTCGGCCAAATTGCCGCCGACCAGTTACGCGAGCTCGCGGATCTTGGCGCCATCCGCCTTACCCCATGGCGGATGCTCCTGTTGGAGGGGAACGCCGCAATCCCCGACCTGCCCGGCCTGATCCTGGACGCCACAGATCCCCGCCTGCAGGTGGTCGCGTGCACCGGCGCGCCCGGTTGCTTGCAGGCGCATGCGCAAACCCGTGCCTTGGCGCGCCAACTGGCCCCTCGGATCCCCCAGGGCAAGACGCTCCATATCTCGGGCTGCGCCAAGGGCTGTGCCCACCCAAAGCCCGCCGACCTCACCCTGACGGCGCGCAGCCCAACCACATTTGATCTGATCCGCAACGCCACCGCCGCGGACCATCCCGACCTGAGCGAGCTTGACGTAGATGATCTGCCCAATCTCCTGACATCTGAATTCTAAAAGAGGGCAGCAAAAACATGCTCCATACTTATGAGACCAACGGCGCCGCGATTTACGCCGAAAGCTTTGCCACCATCCGGGCTGAGGCCGATCTCGCCCGGTTTTCCAAAGATGAGGAAAGCGTCGCGGTCCGCATGATCCACGCGGCCGGCATGGTTGGCCTTGAGACGCATATTCGCTTCTCACCGGATATGGCCAAAACCGCACGCGCCGCATTGGCCAATGGCGCGCCGATCCTGTGTGACGCCTATATGGTTAGCGAAGGCATCACCCGCCCCCGCTTGCCTGCCAACAACGAGGTGATCTGCACCTTGCGTGATTCACGTGTGCCAGACATGGCCAAGGAGATGGGCAACACCCGCTCCGCTGCAGCTCTTGAACTGTGGCGGCCAAAACTGGACGGCGCCGTTGTCGCCATTGGCAATGCACCCACCGCTTTGTTCCACGTACTGAACATGCTCAAAGACCCCGATTGCCCGCGCCCGGCCGCTATCATTGGCTGCCCCGTAGGCTTTGTCGGCGCAATGGAATCCAAAGACGCCCTGATGGAGGACTTGCCGGTCCCATCGATGATTGTAAAAGGCCGTCTTGGCGGATCGGCCATCACTGTGGCCGCCGTCAACGCATTGGCCAGTTGGAAAGAGTAACATGGGTAAAGTCATCTGCGCGGGCCTCGGCCCCGGTGATCCGGATCTGATGAGCGTCCGCTCCTGGCGTGCCATCGAAGGCGCGCGTCATGTGGCCTATTTCCGAAAGGCCGGCCGCAAAGGGCAAGCGCGCACCTTGGTCGACGGGCTTCTGCCTGCAAATGCTACAGAACATGCAATGGAATATCCGGTCACCACCGAAATCCATTTCAGCGACCCTGAATACAATCGCCTGCTCGCCGCGTTCTACGATAAATGGGCCGAGACATTGGCCGAGATCGCGACCCGCGAAGATGTTGTGGTCCTTTGCGAAGGCGACCCGTTCCTTTATGGATCTTTCATGCATCTCTACACCCGCCTTGAAGGCCGTACCGAGATGGAGGTGATCCCTGGCATCACCGGCATGTCCGGCTGTTGGACCGCCACGGGTCAGCCGATCACCTGGGGCGATGATGTGCTGACTGTCGCCATGGCCACCTTGGACGAAGATGAACTCGCAGCCCGCGCGGAAAACACCGACGCGCTGGTGGTGATGAAAATCGGCCGAAACCTGCCCAAACTGCGCCGGGCCTTGGAGCGTGCTGGCCGCGCTGATGACGCCTGGCTGGTGCAACACGGGACCATGCCGCAGCAAAAGGTGCGCAAACTGTCTGAGGTGGACGGGCCGGTGCCCTATTTCTCCATCGTCTTGATCCACGGACAGGGGCGCCGCCCATGACCCGGGAACAGACAGGATCCGTTGTGATCGCAGGCCTCGGCCCCGGAGACGACACCCTGATCACCAAAGAGGTCCGTATCGCTCTGGACCGCGCCACCGATGTGGTCGGCTATATCCCTTATGTCAAACGTATCGCGCCGCGCGACGGGCTGACGCTTCATGCTAGCGACAACCGGGTCGAGGTTGACCGCGCAAGCCACGCGTTACAAATGGCGGCGGCGGGCAAACAGGTTGTTGTTGTCTCTTCCGGCGATCCCGGTGTCTTTGCTATGGCCTCAGCCGTGTTTGAAGCGCTGGAGAAGGGGCCGAAAGACTGGCTGGATCTCGAAATTCGCGTCCTGCCCGGCATCACCGCGATGCTGGCGGCAGCCGCACAGCTTGGCGCACCTTTGGGGCATGATTTTGCCGCGATCAACCTCAGCGACAATCTGAAACCCTGGGATCTGATCGAGAAACGCCTGCAACTTGCGGGGGAGGCTGGCTTTGCGATGGCCTTCTACAACCCACGCTCCAAGTCACGCCCGCATCAGTTTGCCCGCGCCCTGGAAATTCTGCGCGCCGCCTGCGGGCCACAAACTCTGATCAGCTTTGCTCGCGATGTGACCAAACCCACGCAATCGATCACCACCGTAACGCTGGCAGAGGCCACGCCCGAGATGGCCGATATGCGCACCATGGTTATCGTCGGCAACCGCGACACGCGCCGCATCGGACGCCACGTCTACACGCCGCGTTACGCCGAATGAGCTGTAAGCCAGGTCATCACCTCAGCCACGCTGGCGCACATCGGGCGTTCGCGAAACTGCGGGCGGTCGATCATGATGACCGGCAGCCCCAAGGCGCGCGCGGCCGCCAATTTGGCAGCAGCCCCCGTCCCGCCTGCGTTTTTGGCCACCACATGGGTGATGCCATGTGCGGCCAGCAAGGCCTGATCGCCTGCCGTCTCAAACGGGCCTCGCGCGACAATCACTGTGGTGTTCGGCAACGGCAATTGGCCTTCGGGCGGATCGATCAGACGCAACAGGTAATGATTGGCGGGTTTTATGGCAAAGGGGGCCAGGGTCTGCTTGCCAATCGCCAGAAACACCCGCGCGCCTTGGTGCGGAAGGGCGTCCACCGCCGCCGCAATATCCCCGACGTGATGCCAGTTGTCACCGTCTCCAGCCACCCAGGCAGGGCGCTGCAAGGCGACAAGCGGCACGCCCACATTGGCGCAGGCCGCAACCGCGTTGTTGCTCATCTGCGCGGCAAATGGGTGCGTGACGTCGATCACATGGGTGATCCCTTCAGCTCGGATGTAGTCCACCAAGCCCGCAACGCCGCCAAACCCGCCCAGCCGCAGGGGCAAAGGTTGCGACGCCGGGCGCGCGGTACGACCGGCATAGGAAAACACGGCCCGACGCCCGGCCCCCACCCAACCCTCAGCCAAGGCCCGCGCCAATTGCGAGGCTTCGGTGGTTCCACCCAAGAGGAGTACCTGCGTCATGTCTGATCCCTTTGTCGCGCCCTGGCTGACCTTAATCGGGCTGGGCGAAGATGGACCAGCGGGCCTTTCGGATGCAAGCCGCAAAGCACTGGCTGAGGCCGATGTCATCTTTGGGGGTCCACGTCATCTGGACCTGATCGAGGCCGGTGCTAAAGGGCGTGCCTGGCCGATCCCTTTCTCCATTGACCCCGTGCTGGCTGAACGTGGGCGGCGTGTGGTTGTCCTCGCCTCTGGTGATCCGTTCTGGCACGGCGCGGGCGGCTCCCTGATGCGCGCAGTGCAGCCGCAAGACTGGACATCCCACCCTGCGTCGTCTGTCTTTTCGCTGCTGGCCAACCGCATGGGCTGGAAACTGGAGGAGACCCTGACCCAGGGCCTACACGCAGCGCCTTTTGAACGCCTGCGCCCACTTTTGGCGCAGAATACCCAGATCCTATGCACCCTGCGCGATGGCGCTGCCCCGGCTGAACTTGCAACATGGCTGACCCAACAGGGCTTTGGCGCCTCCCGCCTCACCATCGCCCAAGCCCTAGGCGGCCCCCGCGAGCGCCTGTTTGAAACATCCGCGCAAGGTTTTGATGCGCAGGACATCGCTGCGCCGGTGGCCGCCGCAATCCACTGTCGCGGCGACAATGGCCTGTCTCAGGCGTCAGGTCTTGCCGACGATCTGTTCCAAAGTGACGGGCAAATCACCAAACGTCCGATCCGCGCGCTTACGCTATCGACCCTTGCGCCCCGCGCAGGCGAAGTGCTGTGGGATATTGGCGGCGGTTCAGGCTCGATCTCGGTGGAATGGGGCCTGGCTGCGCGCGGTGCCTGCGCCCTGACGTTTGAGGCCCGCGTCGACCGGTTGGGCAACATCAACGCCAATGCCGCGCGATTTGGCCTTTCTCACCGGATAACCGCCCAGCTTGGCAAAGCCCCCGATTGTCTGGCAGGCCAGCCCCTGCCGGATTGCGTCTTTATTGGCGGCGGCGGCTCGCAAGCGCTGCTGGACCACTTGTGGCAGATCTTGCCGCCCGGCACCCGGATCGTGGCCAATGGGGTCACCCTGGAGACTGAGACCCTGTTGATGCAGGCCCAGGCCCAATACGGCGGGCATCTGATGAAGGTAGAAATTGCCGAGGTCGCCCCCTTGGGCACCATGCGTGGCTGGGATCGTGCACGCCCCGTCATCCAGTGGAGCGTCACCCGATGAAAATCGCAGGCCTCGGCTTTCGCAGCACTGTTACGCCATCAGCGTTGCAACACGCATTGACCCAAATCGAAACAGACATCGACGCGCTCGCCGTGTTGGAGACCAAGGCGACAACAGCCGGGTTTCATAGTTTTGCCGAGACCTCGGACATGGCTCTGCTGTTTGTCCCCGAGGATGAGATCCGCGATATCAAAACCCCAACCCAATCGCCCCGTATCCAGTCCCGGTTTGGCACCGGCTCAGTGGCCGAGGCTCTGGCCTTGGCGGCGGCATATCGTTATGGATCAGCCCGGCTGATCAGCCCAAGACTTGCAACCGCGGATGGCCTCGCCACCGTGGCCCTAGCGGAGGTTCAAACCCCATGACCGTTCATTTTATTGGCGCAGGCCCCGGAGCCGCCGACCTGATCACCCTGCGTGGCCGCGACCTGATCGCCGCCTGCCCCGTGTGCCTTTATGCGGGTTCTCTGGTGCCTGAAGCGCTGTTGCAGCATTGTCCCACAGGGGCCCGGATCATCAATACTGCGCCACTGTCTCTGGATGACATCATCGCCGAGATCAAAGCAGCCGATGCCGCCGGCCACGATATCGCGCGCTTGCATTCTGGTGATCTGTCGGTCTGGTCCGCCATGGGCGAACAGCTGCGCCGTCTACGCGCCGAAGGCATCGCGTATGATGTCACTCCCGGCGTGCCCTCCTTTGCCGCCGCCGCTGCCGCCCTTGGGTCCGAACTGACCCTGCCTGGCGTCGCGCAATCCTTGGTGCTGACCCGTACATCCGGACGGGCGTCTTCCATGCCCGACGGCGAAACGCTTGAGAATTTTGGCAAAACCGGCGCGACCCTTGCTATTCACCTCAGCGTGCATGTGCTCGAAGACGTGATTGCCCGCCTGACGCCACATTACGGAGCTGATTGTCCGGTCGCCGTGATCTGGCGCGCCACCTGGCCCGATCAACGCATCGTCAAAGCAACGCTTGAAACCCTGGAAGACGCCACCGAGGGCGAACGCGGCCGCACCGCCTTGATCCTGGTGGGCCGTGCCATTGGCGCCGAAGAGTTCGACGAAAGCTGTCTTTATGCGGGCGATTACGACCGCCGCTATCGCCCTGTTGGCACCGATCCCCGTTTCCCGGAAGGAACTGAATAATGGCCAAGGGCATCCTGATTTCCGCCCCCTCATCCGGCACCGGCAAAACCACCGTCATGCTGGGCCTTTTGCGCGCCTTGGCCGAGGACGGGCTGGCGGTTCAGCCGTTCAAAAGTGGACCCGACTATATCGATCCGGCCTTTCACCTGGCGGCCGCGAAACGCGCGTCTTTTAACCTCGACACCTGGGCGATGGACAACGGGCTGTTGAACGCCATTTCCGCACAAGCCGCAGGCGCCGACATCTGCATCGCCGAAGGCTCCATGGGTCTGTTTGACGGTGTCGCGACCCAGGGGCAGACCGGTTTTGGATCCTCCGCAGAGACCGCCAAACGCATGGGCTGGCCCGTGGTTTTGGTCATCGATGTGGGCGGGCAGGCACAATCCGCCGCCGCCACCGCATTGGGGTTCAAGGCCTATGACCCGGATCTGCCCTTTGCCGGTGTGATCCTGAACCGGGTGGCAAGCCCGCGTCACGAGCGTCTGACCCGATTGGGGATGGAACGTGCGGGCGTCAAGGTTCTGGGGTCTCTGCCCCGGCGCGGTGATCTGGCGCTTCCGGAACGCCACCTTGGTCTGATCCAAGCGGTAGAACACCCCGATCTGGAAACCGCGATTGCGGGCTATGCCACGTTCCTGCGCGATCATGTGGATCTGGAGGCGATCAAATCGGTAGCCCTGAACGGCCCCGACGCACCTGCCGCGCCGCTGCCAACACCGCCTGCGCAACGGATCGCACTGGCCCGGGATGCCGCGTTTTCCTTTACCTATCCGCATCTTTTGGAAGGCTGGCGGCAAGCCGGAGCTGAGATCCTGCCGTTCTCGCCCTTGGCGAATGAAGCCCCCGCGCCAGACGCCGATCTGGTCTGGCTGCCTGGGGGATATCCCGAGCTTCACGGCGGCACCTTGGCCGCAGCCGATACTTTCCGCAAAGGGCTGCAAGAACACGCGGCGACGAAACCAGTGCACGGCGAATGCGGCGGCTACATGGCCTTGGGCGAAGCGCTGATCGACAAGCAGGGCAACCGCCACCAGATGGCCGGGCTCTTGGGGCTTGTGACCTCTTACGAGAAACGCAAATTCCACCTCGGCTATCGCCGTGCCGTGTTGCAAAACGCAATGCCCGGCTTTGATAGCGGCGAAGCGCTGCGTGGCCATGAATTCCACTATTCCACCATTCTGGACGAACCTGATGCACCCCTGGCCAATGTCTTTGACGCCGATGGCAATCCGGTGCCCGAAACCGGATCGATCAAGGGTCACGTCACCGGCACGTTCTTCCATCTGATCACCGGAGAACAGGCATGAGCGGTTTTGTCTCCTTTGTCTCCTCCGGCCCCGGTGATCCGGAACTGTTGACGGTCAAGGCCGTCAAACGGCTGGAGGCCGCAGATGCGATCTTGTTTGATGATCTATCCGCAGGCCCGATCCTCGACCACGCAGGCAAGGACGTAGATCTGGTCGGTGTCGGAAAACGTGCCGGTCGCCCTTCGCCAAAACAAAACCACGTCAGCCGCCTCTTGGTGGATTACGCCAAGACCGGCGCCCATGTGGTACGCCTCAAATCCGGTGATGCAGGAATCTTTGGCCGTCTCGAGGAGGAGATCACCGCCCTGCGCGAAGCTGGCATCCCGTTTGAGATCATTCCCGGTGTCACCGCTGCCTCGGCTGCGGCCGCCGCCGCCAGCATTCCACTGACCCGGCGCATGACTGCGCGCCGTCTGCAATACATCACCGGTCACAGCGCAACCGGCGCTCTGCCGGAAGAGCTGAACATGGAAGCCCTCGCCGATCCTGAGGCAACAACCGTGGTCTATATGGGCAAACGCACCTTTGCCAAATTGGCAGAGAAGCTGTTGGCGCATGGCCTGCCTGCGGACACGCCGACCCTTTTGGCTACGGGTGTATCAACGCCAGACCAAGACATCCGCCGCGAATCCCTTGGCACCCTGCCCGATCTTCTGCCCAAGTTAGAAACCAAGGCCCCGGTGCTGATCCTTTATGGCGCGCTGGCCGATGAGGCATAGCGCGAGCACCCAAATGATGCGGCACAGGTCGCGCCTTTAGGTCGTATTCTTGCGCGGGCTTGACGGTTTCAAACTTGACCCGAGGCCGCGCAGGATGACAGATAGACCCAGACTATGGTGCCCAATTCCAACGCCAAGCGTTGTGGGCTGAAACGGGAATGAGGACGGGTGGACCCAATCGCGGCACCCAAAGCCTCAACCGCCCCCGCGACTGTGCGTGGCAAGCGGGTCTGCATCACCACTGAAGGCGTTTCTTCGGGAAGGGCAGACCACAGCGTTTGAGCCACAAGTCAGGAGACCGGCCATGTCCTGTGAACATAACTCAATCCGCCGGGTGTGGCGGGACTGGAGAATTGAAATGCATATCGAACCCGGCATCGTTGACGGTGCCAAAATTGCTTTGTCTTACGCCACGGCTGCAGGTGCTGTGACCTATGCGGTCAAAGAGACCTTTGCCGACCTGCGCGCGTCAAACTTTGCCTCCTACGCGGCGCGTGCGCTGATCGCTACCTTTGGCGTCTTGGTCTTTTTTGAAGTGCTGCCGCATTTCCCGGTTGGCGTGTCCGAGGTCCACTTTATCCTCGGCTCGACCCTGTTTCTGGTGCTGGGCGCGGCCCCGGCTGCCTTTGGTCTGGCGGCAGGCCTGTTGATCCAGGGTGCGTTTTTTGCCCCGATCGACCTGCCGCAATATGCGATCAACCTGACAACCCTGCTGGTGCCGCTGTTTGCGCTGCACGCACTGGCAAACCGCATCATCGCGCCCAAAACCGCCTATATCGACCTGAAGTATTCGCAGGTGCTGGCGCTGTCGGCGGCCTATCAGGGCGGTGTTGTTGCATGGGTGGCCTTCTGGGCGTTTTATGGTCAGGGCTTTGGTGCGGCCAATGTCGCCTCGGTCTTCTCCTTTGGCGCGGCCTATATGCTGGTGGTGCTGATCGAACCCATCGCCGATCTGGCCGTTCTATATGCGGCCAAGTCCCTGCGCGGGTTTGAACGTGCGGGTCTGTTCACCGCACGCCTGTTCAACGCGGCCTGACTGCCACGCAACAGTTGACCTTTTCCTCACGCGGCCCCATCACCGGGGCCGTGTTTGTTTTTGGAGCCTCTCATGACCACGCCCCAGTTCGCGCTCTCCCTTGTTGGTATCGGCACCGGCAATCCCAAGCATCTGACGCTACAAGCGGTTGAGGCGCTGAACACGGTCGATCTGATCCTGATCCCCAACAAAGGCGCGGGCAAAGATGATCTGGCATCCCTCCGTCAGGCCATCTGCACCAAAGTCATCCGCACCCCCGGCCACCGGATTGTTGAATTTGACCTGCCCACGCGGGATGAAGCCACGCAGGATTACCGCCAGCGCGTCGAGGACTGGCACGACGCGATTGTTGAGATCTGGTGGCAGAATATGGTCGACGCCCTTCCGGACGGCGGCACCGTCGGGTTTCTGGTCTGGGGGGATCCGTCCCTGTATGACAGCACGATGCGGATTGCCGATCGCCTTCACCCCAAGGGTGAGATCACGGTACATGTGATCCCCGGCATCACCTCGATCCAGGCGCTGACGGCGGCTCATGCGGAGCCTTTGAACCAGATCAATGAGGCGGTGACGATCACCACCGGACGCCAGCTGCGCGATCACGGTTGGCCCGCCTCAGCCGAGACGCTGATCATCATGCTGGATGGGCAATGCTCATTCACTAGCCTGCCCCCCAAAGGGGTCGAGATCTGGTGGACTGCTTATGCCGGGATGGACAACGAACTCTCGATATCCGGCCCACTTGCGGATGTCGGCGAGCAGATCCAACAGACGCGCGCCAAAGCGCGCGCTGAACATGGCTGGTTGATGGATATCTACATGCTGCGCCGCACCGCGCGTTAGGCTGGCAGGCCGTTCACCGCCATGTTCTTGTTCTTATAACGTTTGTCGTCGGTAACATCGGTGCCAAACCAACGGGGTGGTTCAAAAGCTTGCGCCGCAGCGAGCGTATCAAATTCGACCTCGACCAGAACCAACCCGTCGAGCGCCCCTTCAAAGATGTCGAGCTCATAGATCAGCCCACCCGGCAACTGGGCGCTCCAGCGGATCTTCTCCACCCGGCGCCCGTCGGTTTCCGGCCAAAAGACATCAAACTGCGCTTGGGTGATCGCCGCCTCCCGTTCGGTGCGCACGGTGCCTTCGCCGGATTTGAAGGTCAGCACATAGTCGTCGTTCTTCTGCCGCAAGCGCATCTCAACCGCATCCGTGGGATGGGTGATATAGCCCTGCCGCACCTCGGTCCGCTTGGTATTTGCCAAATCCGGCAGTGCTGCGACCAGAAATTTCCGCTCGATCTCTTGCATATCCCCCCCTCAAGTCCGCTTTTCCAGCTCGTGCCACAAGGCGCGATAGGCTTTGCCAGCCGGGCGGTTGCCCGCGAATGCCATGGTCGGTTCCCGGTGGACGCCCATCCGTTCGACATCGGTGGAAAACGGCAGCTGCGTCTCAAGGAACTTTCCCTTGTAGGACTTGCGCATCCGCTCCATCGTCTCACCATGTAAGCTCTTGCGGGACTGCACCATTGAAAAGAAGGGTTTCAGCTTTTTGGCTTGCAACCCCTGCTCCTCAAAGAAACTCACCAATTGCGCAAAGGTCCGTTCGGTCAGGGTCGAAGGGATCACCGGCACCACAACATGGTCGGCCGCCTTGAACACCGCCTCGGACAGGGACGACAGGTTGGGTGGGCAATCCAATAGGATCACATCATAATCCCCGTCCACCGCCTTGAGCGCCTTTTTCAGACGAGAGCGGCTGTTCTTCATCCGCGACAGGAAAATATCAAAATCGCGAAACGTCAGGTTGGCGGGCAACACATCAAGGTATTCATAGTCGCTGCCGCGGATCGCCTTGGTGAACCGTTCGACGTCTTCAAAAAACTTGGCCTCCTTCAGTTTCTTCGAAGGTTTCACCCGAAAGTAAAACCCTGACGCCCCCTGCGGGTCCAGATCACACAACAAGGTACGCGCGCCCGACTGTGCATAGGCATATGCAAGATTCACCGCCGAGGCGGTCTTACCCACGCCGCCTTTGTTGCTGTAACAGGCGATAATCTTCATAGTTGCGGCCCTTTCTCGTGAAACATTTGTCGAAACCTCTCGCGGGTCTCTGGGCTGTCAAACCGGGCAAAGCTCTGCACCACCCGCGCCCGTTCTTCTAATTGGCGGCCATGGAGTATGGAGATCAGCGCGCCAATGCTTTGCGCGGCCATGAGCGCAGTTTTCCCTTTCAGTCGTCCCGATGAAATCAGCGCCTGCAAGCTCTCTTGTTGGACGGAATAGTCGTTGAACAACCCCAGGTTATCCTGCAGCCGTTTCAAGGGCTTCAACAGCGCCTTGATCTCAGCCGCATCAAACTGCAACGCAAAGAATTCAATAAGATACCGCAGTTTCTTGCAGGAAATGCGCAGCTCGTGCACCTCTTCATCCGGTGTCTGATCATCGATTTTGGCGGCGATTTTGGAGACTTTGCGATACCGTTTCCAGATCAGTTTCTGCGCGTAATCCCCAACACTCAAACCGCCCAAGGCGCCGTGAATGCATTCACCGGGCGGTACAAATGTCGCCTCCAGATCCGCCATCTCGCGCTTGTATGCGGCGCTTTTCAACCGCTTGGTTAGATCGGCCAGAACGGCACTGCGATCGGCTTCAAAGGTGGCAAACATCAAGCGCAGACCTTCGTGCAGATTTGCAGGCAACATGTCGAAGTAATAGTCACGCTCCAGCAGGTACACATCCAGATCCCGCAACGGGCCGGTTGGTGCCATCAAATCTGAGAACCGCTGTTTCAAATCCTGCGTCGCCGCCGCGCCATAGACCCCTTTGAACAGGCTCAAGACCGAGCGAATTTTGCGCAGGGCAACCCGGTAGTCATGCAAAAACTCGGTATCGAAATCCGCAAGCGTGCCCGCCTCGTTTTGACGCGCAACGCTCAGATAGGCCGATATGATCCGATTTGCCGCGCAATAGGCGGTGGTCTCTTGCGAATACTCCAGCTTTGGCTTGGCGACATAGGCGTGTAATTCAGGAAACAACACATCCATGATCTGGCGCGGCGCGGCCTCAGTGGCGCCACGCTCCGCCAGTTTTTTGCGCACCAGTTTCAGGGATTTGCCATAGCCGCGCACCGGATCCAGCGATATCAGACTTGTGGCGCGGTCAACGGTCGAAAACGTCAGAACCTGCACCCGCAGATGGGTTTTTTCCTCATCATCCACCAGTTTGACCTGCTGCTGATCGATCTCACCTTCGCCGAGGTTCAACAGACAGCGCAGCGGATCAACATCCGCCAACCGGGCCTTCACCGGACCATCAGCCAGATCCGCAACAAAATTCCCGGACCGCTCAGCCGTTTGCGAGACCGGCACGCCATCGGGCTGCACCAACGTCAACTGCCCGCCGCTTTCGAACAGCAGGCGACCAGACTGGCGGATGGATTGATCGAAACAATCCAACAGCACAAATTTCGCGGTCTCTTGATCCGCATCGACATGGGCCACCAGCCCTTTGGACAGGTTCGGCCAATCGGTTGGGAGCAGCGGTTCAGAACAGGATAACAATGAGTTTGACATTTCCTCAGTCAGTTTTTCTTTTTGCTGTCAGACAGATAGTCTTCGACGAGGCGTTCAATGATTTTTTGAACGCTAGTATCTTCCTCTATCGCGCGGATTTTCAGCGCCTTTAAGGTTTTTCGATCCAATCGCAGAGAGGTGTTTTTCTTGTCACCGTCAGCGGATTTGGTTGGTTTGTCTTTAGCCATACGCGAGCTCCCTCATGACGTCATGATGACGCTGACGTCCGGTGAAGTCAAACAGACAAATCCAAGCGTGACACGCCCTAGTGGAATATGAAATACGATTGAAATTCGACTAATGTAGCAATGCGCAATGCACCCTGGCTACCAGTTCGCAGCCGCTACGCGATAGGTGAACGCGCTTTGCTCCTCAGCCTTGGCCTCCGCCAGCAGCGCATCAACCTGCGCCCGCCCCGGAGCGTGGGAACATACCGGATCCGTTGTACTTGCATCCCCGCCAAAGCCAGCGCCTGACAGCGGCACCCGCCAAAGTTGATCTCTTTACGCTCGCAGCTTTTGCAAGGATCCGGCAACCAGTCGGTTCCGCGATAGGCATGAAAGGCAGCGCTTTTGTACCAGATCTCGGCCAAAGGGCGCTCTGCAACCGTTTCAAACTGCAAATGCGGGATGGTCTCGGCCGCATGGCACGGCAGAACCTTGCCCTCCGGTGTGACATTCATCCCCGCGCTGCCCCATCCGCCCAAACAGGCCTTGGGGTATTCCGCAAAATAATCGGGGGGAACGAAGTCGATGGCGAGAATACCGCGCAGCCGCTGCGCAGCTTCTGCAACCTTGTGCTTCGTCTCGGCTGTTTGAGCGCGAGTGGGTAAGAGCATGCCTCGGTTTTTGGTGGCCCAACCGTGAAACTGCACACAGGCGACCTCAAGCCTGTGTGCATGGGGAACATGTTGTCGCGCGCCCTTCGTGACGAGCAAGTACAGGAAATGACCGACTCTGAGCGATTGGCGGAGGTAGCAAAGGGACACTTCTAAGCCCCGCGCGTCGCCGTGCCTGCATCGATCGTGTTCCAAGTGAGCTGAACGTCTCGGAACACCGCGCAGGCCGGGTTCTGAGACAACGCCGGTCTACGCAACGCAAAATGCCCGTGGGACGCGCTGATGAAGAACGATTGGTGGCCGACATGATCGAGCTGACCCGACAATATGGCCGTTACGGTTATCGTCGGATCGCAGCACTACTGAGAGACGCTGGCTGGCATGTGAATAACAAGCGCCTGGAATGGTTGTGGCGACGAGAGGGGCTGAAAGTGCCAATGAAACAACCAAAGAAGGGGCGGCTCCGGCTGAATGTTGGATCATGTGTCCGGCTTCGCCCTGAGTATCGTAATCACGTTTGGTCGTATGATTTCGTGCACCACAGAACCGACGATGGCAGAGCCTTTAGGACGCTCAACATCTTGGATGAACGCAGCCGAGAATGTTTGGCGATCCTGTTGAAACGGAAGCTGAACTCGACTGAGGTCATCGATGCTCTCACAGACTTGTTCATCCTGCGTGGCGTGCCAGCCACGTCCGTTCGCCAATCCAGGCCAGGTTTTCATCCTTCCCGCAACAGTCGAAAGGACTGAGCCCAAACCCACTAGGTAGAAATCATAAGTATGTACTGAATCGGTTGACTAGTATTGCGGTCGAGAGTGCACCTTCGCATGATAAACATCCCGCTGACCAGATGTTTCCACGGTCATTTTGGAACGACTGCTGTGGCTGAACCAAAGCGGAAATGTCACTCAACAATCGAAACCCATTACTTGGAAGATCGCGCCGACATTTATCGCAAACTGATAGGCAGATTTATGTGACCAGAGAGCAAGTTACGCTCTTCACTGGAATTGCGACGTCTGAGATGAAACTATATGCGCCTGTCATTTATGTAAATGATCACATGGTTCCGCCGTTTTGGTCAGGGCGGCATGACTGCAGGCAGTGCCACCTGCAGAGCAGTTTCTTCAGATCCGTCAATCTCGGAATGACCAGACCCTGTTCAGGCCAAATGTGACGACGATCAACGCAGCCGTTGTAAGCACTTGAGCCACCGGGTAGGGCAGCCCGGCTGATAGGGTCAGAACACCCATCAGTGCCGTATTCAGCACCACCGCCAGCCCTGCGATCAAAAAGAACTTTGGCGCGGTCTTGCGGTGCTGGGAAGTGGATTGAAACGTGTAGGTGCGGTTCAGGGCATAGCTGACAATGGCGCCAACCAATCCACCACACAGTGAAGCCTTTACTGGCAGGACCTCGGCGCCCTCGACCAGTGCGAACAGCACTACATAGTGACACGCTGTGGCAATCGCACCGACCCCGAAGAAGGTGATGAACTGGCGCAGCAATGAGGAGGGTTTACGGGGCATCGCTGGTTCAAGGGGCAAAGGCCAGCGCCTGAAGTGCGCCAAGCAGGTTTTCACGTGTCAGCAGGTCAAACTGGAACTCGACACGGCTAGGCCCGGCGGGCACAGGAACCGCTCGGAACAGATCATCGTGTTTGTTCACCTGTACCGGCTGGCCATTCACCGTAGCGCTCCAACCGAAATAATGGAAGTCGCGCAGCACCAGGGTTCCGGCGGCCCCGGCCTCGACCTGCAACGCAATGTGTGTGTTTTCATAGGCCAGCACCGAGATCTCGCGATCCAGCGAAGCGCCCGCCTCGCTCAGGACAGCCACGCGGGGCAGCGCTCGGGTGTTTTCATAGAAATGAGCCGTGCGCCATTTATGTTTAGCGGTGCCAATCAGGGTGAAATGATCGCTGCCATATGCCGGGTCGATCTGATCCAGCGGTGCGCCACTGATCACGTAGCGCAGGCCCAGCTGGTCGGCCAATGGGCTGTCATAACTCGTCATCTGGTCGCCGAAATTGCGTCGCGAACTGGCATTGTTCTGCATTTCGGGCGCGATGTGCTGTTCAAACCCGGACAGGCGCAGCGGATTGTACCCCAACAGTCCCTGCGAGCGGATGACTTGCGGCAGGTTTTGAACCACAGGACCCAGCCCGATGATCTCGGTCCGCCACGGCACCCCGAGCGGGTCGGTCTGATCCAGCAAGGGCAGCATTTGCGCAAAGATCGGATGGTCCTCGGCCTGCTCCAGTACCTGATAGGCCTCGGGCGGACGGGCGTTGATGCGTGTGTTGGACGAATGATAGACCAAATCCGCAGCCACGATCCCCACCAAGGCGACCAAGGCCAACTGCCCCTGTCGCCCGGCGCGCTGCGCCAGGATCATCGCCAGAATGCTGCCCGCAACCACCGCGGTGGGAACGATCAGGCTGTTGGCGAAATCTGCCAGCCGGTCAAGGCTGAGCGCCAAGCCGAACATGGCCGCAAATAGCGCCACCAACGCCAGCACCACCGCGCTGATCAGCCACAGGCTTGGACGGGTCGCGCGCAAGGGCAGGCCCTGTTGGACCAACGCTCCGGTCAACAATGCCAGCGCAAAGCCAAAGATGAACAGCGCATCCGCCGGGCGGCGGAACAGATCAACGCCGGGAATAGCGTCGTAGAGCACCCGGAACACCGGAGTATAGCGACCAAGAGCATAGAACACGCAGAGGATGCAGGCGATGGTGAAAAACCGCGCCTCGCCCCGAAGCATCTGGCGCTTGAGGATGCCGAGCCACATGACCACCACCAAAGGCACCATGCCGCAATACATGTGCAGCATCCCGCGATGGACCTGCAGTCCCTTTTCACCCCAAATGTTGCTGGGTGGGCCCCAGTGCTTGCCCCCGTCTACACGCAAGGATCCGAAATACTCGGGCAGGACAAAGGAAAACAGCGCCGCCGGATGCAGCGATTGCCAACTGGCTTGCAGATAGGAAAACTCGGGCCGGTTGCTGTCATGGGCCAGTTGCAGCAGCAAAATCACCGGCACCGCAATCAGCACCAGCGCCAAGATGCCGCCGATGACAATGGGCAGGTGAACCCGTCGCAAGGCCTGCGCCCGTGGGTGTCTGAGATCGCTGACCACGGCGGCCAGCCAATAAATAAACAGCAGCCACGCCCCCAGATAGGCCACATGGTTGCGGTCAACCAGCAGCAGCGCCAATGCCACGCCAAAACCCAGGCCGCGCCACATTCCGCCATGGACCAGCACCGCCTTGAGCTGCCACAGAGCGACCGCCAGCCACATATAGCTGACTGTCATCAGCATATGTTCGAGCCGCAAGCTTGACGGGCCTGCCATCATGTAGGCCAGAGCGGCGATCAGAGAGGCTTCCCACCGCCAGTCGCTGACTTTACCAAAGGCGAAAATTGCAAAGGCACCAACCAGCAGGTGCAGCAGATGCACCGCATCCACCAGATGCATGCTGGGCGCTGCACTGATCAGGGAAGGGATCCAAAAACTCGGGGTCCAGATCGCCGATTGCGGGTCCGCGATCATCGGGAAGCCGCCATAGTGATGCGGGCTCCAGCTGAAATCCTCGCCCGCGTGCCACGCCTCGGCAACGAAACGGATCATCGGATAGAAATGGTTCTTGGCATCATATGGGATGATCCGACCATCCAGAAACCAAGGCCAGCAGAATATCACCCAGACAGCGGTGATGGCCAGCAGACAACAGGCCGTAATACGTCGGTCGTTAGATAACATGAAAGTTCTCAGAATCAGGAGCGTAGGTGCTTGATATCAGCAATCTCAAGGTTTTGAGAACGGGTCTGATCAAAGCCGTGTTTTGTGCTGATCAAATACAAGGGGCGTTGTTTGACCTCTTGCAAAACGCGGCCCATGTAGTCGCCGATGATGCCAAGCCCAAGCAGTTGAATGCCGGAAAAAAAGCACACGGCGACCATCAGCGAGGCATAGCCCGGCACATCAACCCCAAAGATCGCCGTTTTGGCAAGGATGAACCCGCCATAAGCAAAGGAAGGCACCGCAAGGGATAGCCCGATATAGGTCCAGATTTTCAGAGGCACTGTTGAGAACGACGTGATAGCCCCAAGCGCGAACATGTATAGGCGCAGAATGCTCCAGGCGGATTGGCCGTGCGCGCGCGGGGCGACTTCAAACGGGACAGCGACGCGTTTGAACCCAACCCAGGCATAGAGCCCTTTGGTGAACCGCTCGCGTTCAGGCAAAGACAACAGCGCGTCGACCACTTTGCGGTCCATCAGCAAAAAGTCCCCGAGGCCTTTCATCAGCTTCACATCGGAAACCGCGGCAAACAGTTTGTAAAAGCTGCGGGTCATAAAGCTGCGGGCGGCGCCTTCGCCGTCTCGGGATGTGCGCTGACCGTAAACAAGTTCGGCCCCGTTTTTCCATTCGGTATAAAAGGTGCGAATGATTTCGGGGGGATGCTGCAGGTCCGCATCAATCTGGATCACCGCCTGCCCCGAGGCATGGGCCAGCCCTGCGTTCAGGGCCGCCTCTTTGCCAAAGTTCCGGCTTAGAACAAGACATTTGATCCGGTCGTTTTGCTCTGCGGCTTCGATGATACGCATGGCCGTGGCGTCGCGACTGCCGTCGTCGATCAGAATGATCTCGTATTGGGGTTCGATCCCGCTGACCACTTGCACAAGCCTGTTCAACAGCTCATCCACGTTGTCCGCTTCGTTATACATTGGGACAATGATCGACAGAACCGGGGGGGTGACCGACGGGCCGAACCGGGAAGTATCAGAACTGAAAGACATTGGTATCCCCGGTTAAACGCAAATGATGGCATCTTGGAATGCCTGTGCTTTGCGAATAAAGGATGGCACTTACAAAGTCGAACGGCGGGCGCTCAAGCTCTCTGAACATCACGTGACAATAACCGGGGAAAACGTAACAATGATGCATTTCACGCTGTGTGCGGATGATTTCGGACTGCATCAGGGCACGGATGACGGGATTATCGAACTTATTCAGGCCGGACGCTTGAATGCCGTCAGTTGTATGAGCGTCGGCAGCACGCTGAATCAAAACGCTGGTAGATTGCTGCAGGCTGCGACCGATGGCCGGGTAAAGATTGGGCTACATCTGACATTTACGGAATACGCTCCCGTGGGCCTTATGCCGCATCTGGCACCCGACGGGGTTTTGCCCTCGATCGGCACATTGATCCAACAGGCCCATATGCGCAAGCTGCGCAAGCTGCGCAAGGAAGAGATATCCGAGCAGATCGCACGGCAGTTGCGGGTCTTTACGGAAACCTTCGGCAGGTTTCCCGATTTTATTGATGGTCATCAACATGCGCATATATTGCCCGTCATTCGCGACGCGGTGATCGCTACCGTGTTGTCCATGCCGCGCGGTGTTTGGGTTCGCTCTTGTGACCTGCCCTTACCCCAGGTTCTAAGCTTGGGGGTTGCGACGCGACGTGCTGTCGTCATTTCAACCCTTGCTCGGCAGCTAAAGCGGGCGCTGTTGCGCCACCGCGTGCCCACCAACGCGGTGTTTTACGGCGTGAACGACTTTGATCCGGATCAGGATTTTGGCGATATGATGCGGATCTGGCTGGATGCGGCGCGCACATCAAGAAAACCGGCGCTGATCATGTGCCATCCAGGGTATCCGAAGACCACAGATGTTTGGGACCCGATTGCCGCTCGTAGACCAGATGAGCTGTCGTATCTTGCTTCAGAACAGTTTGGACAGGACATGGTCGCGCGCGATTTGACCTTGGTGGCGCAGTCCGATGCGACAGACGCTCAAAAGGCGTAATCCTGAAAAAACGCAAGTCCGACATCCGGGTGGGCGGTCGCAAGCCCCAACATCCAGGTCGAAAAATCGATCGCCTCAAGCCGTTTGACTTGCAGACTGGGATCCTTGACGGAACATCTCCACATGAATTCAAAATCGTCATGTTCGTAACGACAAGCACCGGTATCCCACAGCGCCTTCAGCTCGGCCAGAATAGTCTGTGTACCGTCGGTCATGTCCACAGGTAGAAACCCTGCCATGATCGCGGGCGATGCCGTTTCATTGGGGTTCTCTCCCAGTCGCGCCACCCCGTAGCTGTATTTTTCAATGCGGTCATGTTGATCAAAGACAATCTCGGATCCGGCACCCAGCCCCCACAAGCCTGCCGGTGTTCCATTGCTTTCAAACCAGTGGCGGTCGGCCTTTTTAAGCTCGCGCAGTTCTTCCAGAAAGGCTGGATCGCGCGCGTAATCGCCACACAGGTAGAACGCGAATTGATGGGTGAAATGGGACGGCACATTGCCGCTGGGCTTTCCCAGAAGGGTGAAGTTTTCGTGTTTTGGCATTGGGAGGTTTTCGACATCGTCGAAGTGGCTGTGCCAGAACACTGTTGCATCGCCTTCATTGCGTGTCAGGTTTTCGTACCGGGCCGCCATACAGGGCAAAAGGGCGTATTCATCAAATGCGATAGTCGCCACGTTCTCGGTTGGGCGCTCGTCATCCGCGCCATAAAACACAAGGTGGATCGAGCCCCGTTGCGGGTCCCGGATTGCAGTTGTCCAATCGATCGACATCACCAATTGTTGCGCCAGAAGGGCCGCCTGTGGCGTTGGGGTATTGTCGCGTTCGGCTCGGTCGATCAGATAATTCCCAAGGATCGCCGCGCCTGCGCTGAGGATCGCTGTATCAATGGTCGAATACTTTTCTTTACTGCCCTTTGGCACAGCGCCTGTATTGACGTTGAACCAATGGCGGTACCAGCCATTGACAGATCGTCTGACCGCAAAATCGGTATCAGTGTTCAGACCCAGCAGATGCTGCAGCGTGATCTCAGCCTTGGCTTCGGCGTCCTGTATCAGCCCAGTCGCATCCCCGATAGCCAGGCTGATCAGCCCCATGCCACTGGCCGCAATAGACGATAAAGATGATCCGCTCCTGCCGTCCAATCGGATCGAATCCAAATACTGCCCGGTTTCGTCATTGCGAAACTCCTGATCGAACAGCAAGACAGCGTCTTTCAAACGTTCAGCGGCAAAAGCATCAAGCTCATCCGCCCGAACCGGAGCCGCCACAATCAGCGCACAGAAAAGAAAGCGAAGCATGGGGACCTCTTATCAACAGATTGAAAATTTTGGTATTCGCAGGGCGTCAGATTGGCACCACACAAACTGGTGTGCACATGTAAATGTGAGAATTGCGTGAACTACCGTGTGCGCGTCGCTACCTGTCTGGAAGCGATCTTATGCTTGGTCGCAATCTCTTGCTCCGTCTTGTCGCCATGAAGCGCCTCAAGCGCTACCGTGGCCTTAGACTTGTCCGAAAAACGGCGTTTCTTCGTCATTTGTGTATCCTGTCGTCATTGTCGGATACATCTTGGCGGCCTGTCCAGTTTTGCTGGACCACGCCTTCGTTGCACAAATCGGGTGAGTGGCAGCCTGCGCTAATGGTATGAACTGCCTTCCTGCCAAACCGCAGCTATTGTTGCGGGCATCGGTGGAGAGATAGGAGCATTCTGATGGATGTCGAAGTATTGGGCATTGATCTGGGTAAGACCGTTTGCAGCCTTGAGGGATTGGACGCAACAGGCGCGGTCGTGTACCGCAAGCGCCTTCAACGGCACCGGTTGCTGGACTTTCTGGAAGGTTTGGATCCCTGCATTGTTGCGATGGAGGCTTGCGGCGGCGCGCATCACATTGGTCGTTTTTGCCTTCAACACGGTCATGAGTCTCGACTGATGTCGCCGCTTTATGTCCGGCCCTATGGTAATAAGAACCCTTTGAACTTCACACTGTCGGAATGGCAGCAAGCCAAACGCCACGGATACGATCCGCGTGAAATCAAACAATTCTTCCGCGACGCTTGGGAACGCAGCGATGGCCTGAAAGGATTTCGCACAGCCTTGGAAGATCGCGGCTTTCATCTGGCCCAAGGTGACAGACGCGGATTTGTTGCACTGGATTTGCAAGGAAAACCCTATTCCATCAGCAAATGGACAGGTGTTCGGGTCAAAGACTTGAAAGCCAAATTAGGCGACCCCACTGCCCTTCCCGCTGTATCAAAGGTTGAACAAAACATACGTCAGCGCATGGCGGATCAGGTGAAGACCTATATTCGTGAAGTTAAATCCCGTCATCACGAGGAAATGTCGCCGTTTGTTGAAGCCCGCGCGGCCATGATTGCTGCACAACGTGCTGAACGCAAACATCTGAAGGATAAACAAGACGAGCGATGGACACAGGAATTAAAGACCCGTTCAGATCGCCTAAACAAAGGCTTGAGGGGGATTTTTGATCGACTGACTGGCAAATCTGCCAAGATCAAACAGCAAAATGAACGCGAAGCTGTTGCCTGCGCCAAACGCGATCAGGCACAACGCGACGACCTGATCACAGCGCAGATCAATGACCGCCGAGACCTGCAAAAAAGCGTACGATCCGTGAAGGCTAAACATAGGCAAGATCGCAAGCTTCTTGCCAAAACAATTGCGGATTATCTGCGACGAACACCTATCGATGCGGAGCGCGAAAAGACCGCTTCGCGATCACGCAAGCGATCTCGTGGGATGGATCTATCGCCCTGATCACACAGGAGTTTACCCGGAATTACCGCGCTATTACCCACGAGAATCATGCGCGTAATGTTTGATGTGAGAGACACTTTCAACTCTGATGAGGAGAAGTGTCTTGAAACACTCACCTATCTATTCACCGCAGTGCATCGCCATCGTGCTTTTGGCCACACTGCTTTGTATCTGGCTTCCAGATGCCGCACTGGCGGATCTGGTTTGGCACAATGGTCGCTGGATCGATGAACGCTCCTTGCGCAATGCCAATGGGTTTTCCTTGGAAACGATTATGTCGCTCTCTCGCATTGCGGTCATGGGCGGCGCTACCCTACTCGGCTTTGTGATTGGCTGGTTCTTCTCACCCGAAGCAAAAGAGCTTCGCCGCGCCATCCTAGGCCTTCTCGCCGTTTTGGCCGGGCTTTACATTCTGATGGTCGATGATGCCGTGAGCTGGAGCATGGCCTTTTTGATTGGCCTGTGCGGCTTTTGTTGGGGCATCGGGTATTGGCTTGGGCGTGGTCTGCAAGGGCTGATGAAACCGCCCTCAACGTTCGGCTCCGCCAAATGGGCGAATGGCGATCATCTGAATGAGAAAAACCTCTTTGATGGCGAAGGCATCTTCTTGGGCAAGTTTCGCGTTGGTGAAACCTTGTGGGATGTCATCTACAAAGGGGATCGACATCTCTTCACCTATGCTCCTACACGTGGCGGCAAAGGTGTCTCACAGATCATTCCAAACCTGCTGCGTTATCTGGGATCTGTTTTGGCAATCGATCCCAAAAGCGAAAACCTGCAAGTGACCGCAAAGGCGCGCATCGAAATGGGGCAAGAGGTTTACGCGATTGATCCATGGAATATTGGCGCGGCCAAAGTTGGTGTAATCGGCGGAGCAATACTCGGCCACGGTAGCGGCGGCGTTGTGCACTCCCCCTGATAGAATTGATATGCGAGGGCATAGCCGGACTGCACCGCATCCTGCTCAAAATAGAAGCCTTGCTCTGGCCTGATATGGATGACGTCATCAGGTCTGTTTACCTTTCGTTTCACCAACTCGAGGGCCTGATCTTCCAATATGACGCGTAGACGCTCTTTGTGGGCGCTCTTCTCAATATATGCCCCTACATCCCTGATCAGGCGTCTGGGGAATAGCGCGGCATCATGCATCTGGGCGTGGTGGTAATGATGCTCTGCAAAATATTTATAAAGCCTCTGGCACTTGTCACGCGCCAGTTTGCCATTACGAATATTGGCAAAATCTCCCCATTCAGGATCGCCAGTGATTCCCAAGGCTTTGTTCAAAAACCGCTCAATCGTCAGAGGCGTTGTTGTGGCAACGGATTTCGCAACCTTGAAGAGGGCTTTGCGCTGCTCCGTTGTTGCGTATGACCAATCGATGAACATAGTGAATTCGTCCCTATTCAAATACGCTTCGCAGTCACATGCATAGGTATTTTCTGCACAGTGTCCGTCGTCAGGGTTTTTGGAACCAATGGCAGCTTAAACTAAGAGAGTATCTGGCTCATCTGGTTGGTTGCATTATGCGGCACGCTGGCGGTG